>RFGH01000206.1 GCA_003696675.1 Planctomycetota bacterium | reverse complement strand
GTGCGCCCCGCCCGACTGTCCCATGCACACGCCCAACGGCACGCCGGAACACCAGCCCGCCATCCCACGCTCGGCGGCCTGACGCCCGAGAACACCCCGCCCCGCATCACCTATCCTGCCGAGTTCCGGCCCCTTTTTTGTCAAAGCCGTTGCAACATCGCCCCCCCGCGGAGAGAATCGGATAACGAGGGCGGGTTCTTCGCCCCGGTTTCCGTATGCCCTTTGTTTGGATGGGGTGCGAGATGAAGAATGGTGTGTCGGTCGGCCGGCTGGCCCGAGCGGGCGGTTGGGTTGTCCTCGGAGGCGGCGCGTCCGCCATGTTCATCGTCTCCTTCGCCGGCGGCGCGCCCGTTCCCACGACTGTCGCCGACTACTTCCTCGACGGCACACAGCCCAACACACTCAACCACCCCATCCTCGACGCCGAAAACTGCGCCACCTGCCACGGGCTCTACGACGAAGTCCACGAACCCTGGAACAACTGGGCCGCGTCCATGATGGGCCAATCCGCACGCGACCCCCTCTTCCACGCCTGCCTCACCATCGCCAACCAGGACGCCGCCTTCTCCGGCGACCTCTGCATCCGCTGCCATGTCCCCGGCGGCTGGCTCGCCGGTCGCTCCACACCCACCGACGGCTCCCTGCTCCAAGGCATCGACTTCCAGGGTGTCAGCTGCAACTTCTGCCACCGCATGGTCGACCCCGACTACAAGCCCGGTATCTCCCCCGCCGTCGACCAGACCATCCTCAACAACCTCGCCGCCGTCCCGCCGAACCCCCACACCGGCAACTTCGTCATCGACCCCGACGATGTCCGACGCGGCCCGTTCGATCTCGGCCCCAACTTCTTCTTCCACGAGTGGCTCCAGTCCCCCTTCCATCAGGACTCGGCCATGTGCGCCACCTGCCACGATGTCTCCAACCCCGTCTACTCCCGCCAGCCCGACGGCTCCTACGCCCTGAACAACATCGGCCAGCCCCACCCCACACAGAGCAAGTACGACATGTTCCCCGTCGAGCGCACCTACTCCGAGTGGCTCATGTCCGACTTCGCCGACGGCCCCATCGACATGGGCGGGCGCTTCGGCGGCAACAAGCTCGAGGTCTCGTCCTGCCAGGACTGCCACATGCCCGATGTCACCGCGCAAGGATGCCGCTTCGAGCCCGAACGCCCCGACATGCCCCTGCACGCCTTCAACGGCGGCAACACCTGGGTCCTCAAGGCCATCCGCAATCTCTACCCCGACTTCGAAACCTTCCTCACCGAACAGAATGTCGATCAGTCCATCGCCCGCGCCGTCGAGATGCTCGAGAACGCCTCGGACATGGAACTCACCCGCGTCGGCTCGGACCTCAATGTCCGCATCATCAACCAGTCCGGCCACAAACTGCCCACCGGCTACCCAGAGGGACGCCGCATGTGGCTCAATGTCCGCTTCTATGACGCCGCCGACAACCTCATCGCCGAGCACGGCGCCTACGACCCCGCCACCGCCGAGCTGACCACCACCGACACCAAGGTGTACGAAGCCAAACTCGGGCTCGACGCCGCCGCCGCCGCCGCCACCGGCAAACCCCAGGGCGAGTCCTTCCACTTTGTCCTCAACAACATGTATGTCAAGGACAACCGCATCCCGCCCCGCGGCTTCACCAACGCCGAGTTCGAAGCCATCCAGGCCGCCCCCGTCGGCGCTTCCTACGCCGACGGCCAGTATTGGGACGACACCACCTACACCATCCCCGCCAACGCCGCCCGCGCCGAGGCACGCCTGTTCTACCAGACCGCCAGCAAGGAATACATCGAGTTCCTCCGCGACGAGAACACCACCAACACCGCCGGACAGGTGCTCTACGACCAGTGGGAACTGCTCGGCAAAAGCCCGCCCGTCGAGATGGACTTCCAGGAGATCACCCTCGACCAATCCTGCCCGGCCGACCTCGCGCCGCCATTCGGCTCTCTGAATATCTTCGACATCCAGGCCTACATCGGCCTCTACAACGCCCAGGACCCCGCCGCCGACCTGGCCGCCCCGTTCGGTGCGTGGAACATCTTCGATATCCAGGCCTACATCGGCCTGTACAACCAGGGCTGCCCGTGAACCCCGGTCGGAAGCGAGGTCGAGCGATGCGAGCGTGTGTGTGTCCCGGGCTTGTCGCCGGGTGTGTGTTCGCCGGGTTGGCCTGCGGGCAGGATCTGCTGCTGATCCCCGACGCGGCCTCGGACCGTGTGTGGGCGTTCAGCGCCGCCGACGGCTCGCTGGTGTCGGATGCCTACATCGCCGATCCCGGCTCGGTGGGCAGCGTCGATGTGTTCAACCGCCCGATCGAGGTGCTGATCTCGTCCACGGGCACGCTGCTTGTGACCGATCAGTTCGCCGATGTGGTCAGCGAGTTCGCGCCCGACGGGTCGTTCCTGCGGGTGTTCTCGCTGGGCGGCGTGCGGGACACGCAGGTCATGGACAACATCCGCGGCGGGCATGTGCTCACGAGCGGACCGAACGCCGGGAGCGTGCTCGTGTGCAACGCGGGCGGGACCAACGCCCTGCTGGTGTCGCAGAACAATGTCAAGTCCCTCGACCCGTCCGACGGCAGTGAGCAGACCGACTTCGCGTTCAATCGCTACGGTGGGCTGCGTGGGCCATTCGACGCGATCGAGTACAACGGATCGGTGCTGGTGTGCGACGAGGGCAGCGACATGGTCGCCCGCTACACGCCGGAAGGAAAGTTCGATGAGCGGTTCGTGAGTTTCTTCGACTATCCGCAGATCGAGTTCCCCCAGCAGATGGCGATCGCCTCGAACGGCAACCTGCTGCTGTGCGAGTTTTCCAACGGCGTGATCCTGGAGTTCGCGCCCGACGGAACGCTGGCCGGGCAGTACGACCCCGGCACGCTGAGCCTGTACCGCGGCATCGCCGAACTGGACAACGGCAACCTGCTGGTCACGACGACGACCGGCGTCTACGAGGTGACACGGACCGGGCTGGTGGTCGCCACCGAAGCCAGCGGATCAGAGTTCCGCTATATCACCCGGTTCACCCCCCCGGCGGGGCTGCGGCTGCCGGCGCCCGGAAATGTCGATGTGAAGCCGATCGTCGAGACACGAACGGTCGAGCAGGCGGTCCGCGAGGAGGTGGGGCGATGACCAAGACAATCACCACCGCGGCCGCTGCGATCGCGATGATTTCGGCGCTGGCGTCAGGCGTCGCCCACGCTGGCGGGCCGACGCGGGCCTTCATCATCGAGGGCTCGGCGTTCTTCGGCGCGCCGGGCATCGAACTCGGCTCGCTGGCGGCGGTGAACCTGCTGAACCCATCGCAGGTCGAAGTGCTGTCCCGCCCGGCCGTGGACCTGCGCTTCGGCGGCGCCGATGTCCGCCCCGGCACAGGCGAACTTGTCGGCTTCGAGAACTCGACCAACTCGATCCGCATCCTGAGCACCGACAGCGACGAGCAGACGCTGATCGACTCGATCGGCTGGATGGAATCGGGCGTGGCTGGGTTCACCTTCTCGAACGACGGCGCGGTGGCATACGCGACCACCTCGGTCTCCGGCTTCGGGCGCATCGTGCGGGCCGACGCCGACACGGGCGCGGTGCTGGGCGTGCACAACATCCTCAATGTGTCGCTGAGTTCGCTGGCGACCGTGCCTGAGGGCCACCCGACCTACCCGGCGGGCGAGATCTGGGGCCTGGGCCTGACCGCCGGCGGGTCGCTGCGACTGTACCGGCTGGACCTGGACACCAACTCGGTGCTCGCGCAGCCGCCGGTCACCGGCATCGGGTTCAACCCGCAGTTCGAGACCGGCCTGGACTGGGCGGCCGACGGCACGCTGTACGCCCTGATCCAGGGCTTCCAGCAGACCGGGCCGGACCAGTTCGTCGAGATCTCGAGCCGGCTGTACACCATCAACCCGGCGACCGGGGCGGCCACGCTGGTGGGCATCGTCGAGGCGGACGCGACCTGGGACGCGGTGACGCTGGCGCTGGACGACCAGGGCGAGCCGCCGTGCCCGGCCGACCTCGCCGAGCCGTTCGGGACGCTCAACATCTTCGACATCCAGGCCTACATCGGGCTGTACAACGCGCAGGACCCCGCCGCCGACCTGGCCGCTCCGTTCGGTGCGTGGAACATCTTCGACATCCAGGCCTACATCGGGCTCTACAACCAGGGCTGCCCGTGAGTCGAGGCGGGGTGCCGGCGGGCCGGGAGAAAGGACGCAACCGGGCGGGGCCCGGGTGCGGATCGGTGAGGCCGCGGGGCCCGTTCTGGGTCGGCGGTGCCGTCGGGTTCTCCGGCGGGTCGGATGATCGGTTCTCGGTCGGGTCGTCGTGGCTGGGCTTTGTGCTCCGGGGCGGCGTCGGACACAGGATCAGCAGAAAGGCTTTGCTCATGGGTCGGAAGATCGCCTCGGCGGGCGCGTTCGCGTCGGTGCTGTTCGGGTTGGCGGGCGCCGCGTCGGCGGCCCCGGTCGTGTGGAAGAACCAGGGCGCGATGCTGCGTGCCGAGACGATGCCGTCGGCCGAGGTGCTGCGGCTTGGCGCAGCAGAGGGCACCCGGGTGGTGCTGACATTGGGCGAGACGCCGACGGCGGCGGAGCGGGAGCGTCTGGCCGCGTCTGGCGTGACGCTGCTAGCGCCGCTGGGCGGGTCGTCGTACTTCGCCCGGATCGATGCGTCGGCGGACATCGCGGCGCTCTCGCCCCGCGTGTCTTCGGCGTCGCGCGTGCGGCCCGAGCACAAGATCCACTCGCGTTTCCTAAACGATGCCGAGCTTCCTGCGCATGCCGTGCTGGCGACGGTTCGGAGCGATCTGGCTTCGGTGTCGGCGGAGAACCCGATCGTGGGCGCGTACGTGGTGATGCACAAGGATGTCGACGCGGCGTCGCCGGAGATGGACGCGCTGGTCGCGGCCCATGACGGCGTGGTGCGGGACACCGTGCAATCGGTCAACGGGCTCGTGGTCGAGATGCCGCTGGATCAACTGCGCCGGCTGGCCGCCGATGACCGGGTGCAGTGGGTCGAGCCGCCGCTGCCGCGGATGGGCACCTACAACGATTCGAACCGGGCGCGGGTGCAGGCGAACGAGGCGCAGGCCGCCCCGTACAACCTGGACGGCTCGGGCGTGAGCGTGTTCGTGTACGACGGGGCGTACGCCCGCGCGTCGCACAACGATTTCGGCGGGCGGATGACGGTGATCGACAGCTCGGGTCAGGCGAACCACGCGACCCACGTCGCGGGGACCATCGGCGGCGACGGCGCGGTGGTGTTCAACAACCGCGGCATGGCGCCGGGCGTGACGCTGATCAGCTCGGGCTTCGAGTACGACGGCTCCGGCACGTTCCTCTACACCAACCCGGGCGATGCCGAGAACGACTACGCGATGGCTATCTCGATGGGCGCGCGGATCTCGAACAACTCGATCGGATCGAATGTGGCTCCCAACGGGTTCCCCTGCTCGTACGAGGGCGACTACGGCGTGATGGCCGCGACGATCGACAACATGGTCCGCGGCTCGGTCGGCGGCCCGATCACCATTTTCTGGGCGGCGGGCAACGAGCGCGGCTACGGCTGCGGCAACACCTACTTCACCAGCCCGCCCCCCGGCAACAACAAGAACGCGATCACGGTCGGTGCGCTCAACTCGAACAACGACACGATGACGAGCTTCTCGAGCTGGGGCCCATCGGACGATGGGCGTATCCGCCCGGTGATCGCCGCGCCGGGATGCCAGTCGGGCGGTGACGGCGGCGTGACCTCGACCGGTTCGTCGTCCAACACGGCGTACTCGACGCTGTGCGGCACCTCGATGGCGTCGCCGACCGCGGCGGGCGTGGGCGCGCTGGTGCTCGAGGACTTCCGCAACATGTATCCCTCCTGGGGCGATCCGTCGAACCAGCTCATGAAGGTGTTCATGATCATGGGCGCCGAGGACATCATGAACCCCGGCCCGGACTGCCAGGTGGGATACGGCTCGATTCGTGCGGTCAACTCGGTTGATTTCGTCCGCACGGGCAACTGGGACGAGGAGACCGTGGACCACGGCGGCGCTTCGACTTTTACCACGAATGTCTCGGCCAGTGATCCGCAGCTGAAGATCACCATCGCATGGGACGATCCGGCGGGAACGCCCAATGTGCTGCCGGCGTTGGTCAACGACCTCGATCTGGTCGTGATCGATCCCAACGGCGTGCGTCACTACCCGTGGACGATCAACCCCGCCGATCCCGGCGCTCCGGCGGTTCGGACGCAGGAGGATCATCTGAACAACATCGAGCAGGTGGTGGTGGACAACCCGGCGCCGGGCACCTGGCAGATCGAGGTGCGCGGCACCTCGGTGCCGCAGGGCCCGCAATCCTTCGCGATCGCATCGACCGGCCCGATCGGCGAGGGCTACTTGGCGATCGGTCTACTGACCGAGGTGCCGGCGCTGCAGCTGCCCGGCACGCCGCTGGCGGTCGAAGCGGTGGCTTTTGAGGGCATCGATTCGCTGGTGCCCGGTTCGATGACGCTGCACTATCGCACGGCGGACGGGCCGTTCACCTCGTTGCCGATGTCCGACAACGGCTTGGGCGGCTTCTCGGGTGTGGTGCCGGGTGCGGCGTGCGCGGGTCTGATGGACTTTTACATCACCGCGGAGGGTGAGCTGGCCGGGCTGGTGAGCCTGCCGCCGGCGGGCGCCGACGGCCCGTTCCACGCGGACATCGGTGCGTTCGACACGGTCTTCGTCGAGGATTTCCAGACCGACACGGGCTGGACTGTGTCCGGCAACGCGACGAGCGCGGCCACGGGGCGGTGGGAGCGGGCAATCCCCGGTGGCGATGGCTCGCGCGGCGATCCGGCCGACGACTATGACGGCTCGGGCTTCTGCTATGTGACCGGCAACGGTGGCCCGGGTTCGAACACCGATGTCGACGGCGGCAACACGATCCTGACCTCTCCGGCACTGGATACTTCAGGCGCGGGCGATGCTTTTATTACTTACGCCCGCTGGTACAGCAACACCGCCGGCGCGGCGCCGAACGCCGATGTGTTCACCGTCGAGATCTCGAACGACAACGGCGGCACATGGTCGGTCGTCGAGGTGGTCGGGCCAAGCGGCCCGGGGACGGGCGGTGGGTGGTTACCGCAGACCATCCGCGTGGCGGACTATGTTGCGCCGTCGTCGCAGGTGCGTCTGCGGTTCACGGCCGAAGACGCGGGCGACGGCTCGGTGATCGAGGCGGGCGTGGACGCGATCGACATCACCTACTTTGTCTGCGAGGACACGGGTTGTCCGGCCGACCTGGCCGAGCCGTTCGGGACGCTCAACATCTTCGACATCCAGGCCTACATCGGGCTGTACAATGTGCAGGACCCGGCGGCGGACTTGGCCGCCCCGTTCGGACAGTTCAACATCTTCGACATTCAGGAATACATCGGGCTGTACAACCAGGGCTGCCCGTGATCAGAGACACCTGAACCGGCGCCCGCCCAAACCGGCGGGCGCTGGCTTTTCGGACCCTGCACGCCAGGGGTGCCCCGTGTCCGGGCCGATGGTGGCCCGGCGGGGGTACGCGGGGCGTGGCGGGTGGAGAAACATCGGTCCGACGGGGAGATTCCCTTGGAATCACCCCTCGGAACGGGCTACCTTGAAGCAACGGGGTCCTGGCGAAGCCCGGTCCCTCAGGAGGAGACACGATGCAAAGGTCCATGCTGTTGTGCGGCTTGCTGGCGTTCGCCGGCTCCGCGGCCAACGCCCAACTTACCTCGCAGGTCTATGTGACCGGTATCAATGACCCGACCTTCGTCACCAACGCGGGCGATGGCTCGAACCGTCTGTTTGTGCTGGATCAGACCGGCAAGATCCGGATCATCGACGGGGGTGGCAACCTGCTGCCCACGCCGTTCCTGGATATCGACATCCTGGTCTCCAGCGGCGGCGAGCGTGGGCTGCTCGGGCTGGCGTTCCATCCGGAGTACGAGACCAACGGCAAGTTCTATGTGAACTACACCAACAACTCGGGCGCGACGGTGATCGCCGAATACCGGGTCAGCGACACCGACCCGGACCAGGCGGACCTGCTGAGCGGGCGCATCCTTCTGACCATCGCGCAGCCGTACTCGAACCACAACGGCGGGTGGATCGGCTTCGGCGCCGACGGCTACCTCTACATCGGCATGGGCGACGGCGGCTCGGCCAATGACCCCGGCAACCGGGCGTCCAATCTGAATGTGCTGCTCGGCAAGATCCTGCGTATCGATGTGGACACGCAGGACGCCGGGCTGCAGTACGGCATCCCCGCCGACAACCCCTTCCAGGCCGACGGCAACTCCGCCACCCGCGGCGAGATCTGGGACTACGGCGTGCGGAACCCTTGGCGCTGCAGCTTCGACCGGGAGACCGGCGACTTCTGGATCGCTGATGTGGGCCAGAACGCGTGGGAAGAGATCAACTTCGAGCCTGCTGGCCAGGGCGGAAATCACTACGGCTGGCGTTGCCGCGAGGGCTTCAACGCGACCGGGCTGAGCGGGTGTCCGAGCAGTGATCCGGCGTGGGTTGATCCGGTGCACGCCTACAGCCATGCGCTGGGCTGCTCGATCACCGGCGGCTACGCCTACCGCGGGTGCGAGCTGGGCGATGCGTGGACCGGCAAGTACTTCTTCAGCGATTACTGCACGGGCACCATCTGGTATCTCGACCCGGACAACAACTTTGCCCGCAGCACGGCGTTCGACACCCCGTACAACATCGTGTCGTTCGGTGAGGACGAGCAGGGCGAGCTGTATTTCACCAACATCAGCAACAACACCGTCTACAAGCTGGTGCTGACCAACCCGCCGGATAAGAACAACGACGGCGTGATCGACACCTGCGAGACGGGCTGCCCGGCGGACCTGGCCGAGCCGTTCGGGACGCTGAACATCTTTGACATCCAGGCCTACATCGGGCTGTACAACGCGCAGGACCCGGCGGCGGACCTGGCCGAGCCGTTCGGAACCTGGAACATCTTCGATATCCAGGCCTACATCGGGCTGTACAACCAGGGCTGCCCGTAAGCCGGATTTGCGGGCGTGATGCCCGGCAATAGAACCCTGAGAACACCGTTGAGCGGGGCATGAAGTGCCCCGCTCTTTCTTTGGTCCTGGCGATCTGCGGTTCCGCGGCCTCGGGCGGCGGGCCGTGCGGCGGCTTTGTGGCGGCGGGGGACGAGATCCGCGCCATGCTCGACGGGCATCCGCTGCTCGCCGGGGCGGCGTTGCTGATCGGTGACCGCGAGGGGGTGCTGCACGAGTCGTACTACGGGTCGTACCGGCCCTCGACGGTGGTGCCGGTGGCGTCGGCGAGCAAACTGCTCTCGGGCGTGGCAATCCTGACATTGGCCGACGACGGGCTGCTGGATCTGGATGCCCCGGTGGAGCGGTATCTGCCGGAGGAGTTTGCGTCGGACGCGGTGGGTCTCAAGTCGACGATGACGGTACGACAAATGTTTGCGCACATCAGCGGCCTGCCCGGGGATGAAACCAGTGGGGTGCTCTCGGACACCACAATCACGCTGGCGGAGGCGGCGGCGGAGATCGCCTGCTGCGTGCCGCTGGAAGATGTGCCGGGCGCGAGTTTCGCGTACGGCGGGCTGTCGATGCAGGTGGGCGGGCGGGTGGCCGAGGTGGTGTCGGGGCGTGATTGGGAGTCGTTCTTCGTGTCGGCGGTGGGAGGGCCGCTGGGGCTGGACTCGATCGACTACCAGGGGCTGGGGCCGACGACGAATCCGCGGATCGCCGGCGGTGCGCAGTCCAACCTGCGCGATTACGGGCGCGTGATGGCGATGCTGCTGGGCGGCGGCGAGGTGGACGGGGTTCGGGTGCTCGGTGAACAGACAGTGGCGGAGATGATGATGGATCGGACGGCGGGGCTCCCGCGGCGCAGCCCGCCGCCGCCGGGCGGGGAGGACTACGGGTATGGGTTCGGGGGTTGGGTTTCGCGGGTCGATGCCGATGGGACGACGGTGGGGTTCACCAGCCCGGGGGCGTTCGGCTTTACGCCGTGGGTGGACCTGGAGCGGGGGATCTACGGGGTGATCATGATCGAGGGTTCGCGGCAGGTGGTGCTGGACCACCTGGATGCGATCCAGGCGGCGGTGGAGGCGGAAGTCGACGGGTGTGCGTCGTTGTGCCCGGGTGACCTGGTCGAGCCGTTCGGGGTGGTCAACTTCTTCGATATCGCGGCGTATCTGGACCGGTACAGCGCCGGGCTGATGTCGGCGGACCTGGCGCCGCCGCTGGGGTCGCTGAACTTCTTTGATGTGGCGGCGTACCTGGGGCGGTACAACGCGGGGTGCCGCTGAGAGTCGAGTGCAGTAAAACCTTTGTTTTCAAGCAGTTGGGCGACCTTGCCGGATGGGTTTTGCCCAATTTGTCAATGATCGCGTGAGTGTGCGGCGTGGTCGTCGCTGACTCCCTGCAGGCAGTCGTGCCTCGTGGCGGGGAAGGGTCCCTGAGACATCGGTTGAACGCAAACGCACGGGCGGGAGCCCGTGGGCCGGTGTTGCTTTGCCTCGATCGCACGGATCACCCAGAGAGCACTGGAACAGGAAGCACACATGACACGCACCACTCATATCGCAGCGATGTTTGCCCTGGCCGGTTCGGCCGCGGCGTTGCAGGCCGGGCCGGCGCAGGCCCAGGGCCGGGAGGGCTGGCGTCCGATGGCCGTGGACCTCGACGCGGGTCTGCCGGACATGGGCGAGCGCTTCGAGGCGTTGTTCGCGCAGCAACGGATGTTCGACGAGGCGGCGCCGTTGCCGATGCACCCGCCGATCGATCAGATCCCGTTCATGCCGATGCCGGAGGGGCAGGACGATGCGGCGGGCGTGATGCCGCAGTCGCTTGGGATGTCGGGCATGACCATGCACGACTCGACGACCGGGCAGACGATCTCGCTGGCGCCGGACGCGCCGAGCGGGGCGATCGGCGGCGAGAGTGTTGAAGGCGGCTACATGGGTCTCGCGCCGTACGACCCGCAGATCGAGATGCAGCGGACCTTCGGCAGCATGTCGGTGGCCGGCGGTCTGGATACCTGGCCCCGCTCGGGCAATGTGAAACTGGTGATGCGGTTCACCGATCAGAACGGCACGCAGCGTTGGTACCAGGCGTCGGGCACGATGGCCGACGCCGGCACGGTGCTGACGGCCGCACATTGTGTGTACGCCCGCAATCCCAACGGGATCAATATCTTTGACTGGGCGGACATCGTCTATGTCTACCCGGCGTGGGATGGCAACGGCAACCCGTGGGGCCCCGCGAGCGACGCGGTGTTCCAGAACTTCGGCTATGCCTATGGCACCTATTATTTGGCCGGCACCGATTACATCAACAGCGGCGACTTCGATGCCGACGCCGGGCTGATCCGCATCACCCGCGGCGGCTCGCGCAACAT
This sequence comes from Planctomycetota bacterium, assembly GCA_003696675.1. Classification (GTDB taxonomy): domain Bacteria; phylum Planctomycetota; class Phycisphaerae; order Phycisphaerales; family UBA1924; genus UBA6054. The sequence continues at coordinate 38,723 of RFGH01000206.1, read as the reverse complement.
CGGCATGCTGACCGGTTGGTTCGGCTGGGCGTGGGGCGGCTCCTGCAGCACCATCCAGAGCCGGACCTATCACAACTTCTCGTACCCTGCAGAGAACTGCCACGACGGCACCACCATGTATTACTGGTCGGGCACGGTCGATTCCTGCCCGGGCAACCAGCTCCAGCTCGACACGGGCGGCAACTGCCTGGACACCGTGTGGGGCGGGATGTCGGGCTCGGGGATGTATTACATTGACGGCGACAACCGGTATGTGCACGCGGTGTGTTCGAACTCGAACCGCGCCGACCGCGGCCGCTACGCCAAGCTGTGGGAGACCTTTGTCAACGACATGCAAGACTTCGAGAACGGCACCCGCGGCAGCACGGAAGACTGGGAGCCGCTGGGCTTCCGCGCCCGTGGCTCGACGACCGTGCAGGCCGGAACCGCGATGAACGACTTGTGCGATGTGGCGATGGTCAACGCGACCAACGCCAATCCGCCCCCGAAGGACTACACGCTCCGCGTGTATCTGTCGAGCAACAACAACATCACGGAGTCGGACACGCTGCTGGCGACCTGGATCTGGAGCAACCGTGACTTCGGCGCGATGTCGAATGTCAACTTCGTGGTTCCCGCACCGGTGATTCCGATCGACACCCCTCCCGGGACCTACTGGATCGGCGTGATCGCGGATTCCGGCACCGACGGGATCTCGACGAACAACGACACCGACACCTGGGACGCGCAGCAGATCACCGTGACCATCGGTCTGCCGGCCGCGGCGTCGAGCCCGTTCCCGCTGGACGGTTCGACCGGGTTGAACATCACCACGAATCTTGACTGGGCGAACGCGGCCCGCGCGTCGAGCTACCGGGTGTATTTCGGCACGGACTCGACCCCGGACTCGACGGAGTATCAGGGTGAGACATCATCCAGCTCGTGGTCGCTTCCGAACCTTGCATACAACACGACCTATTACTGGCGGGTGGACACGGTGAACTCGGCCGGCATCACCACCGGCCCGGTGTGGCAGTTCACCACCGAGCCTCAGCCGCTGCCCGATCTTTCGGCCGAGGTGGCCGACGCTCCGAGCGGCGTGTTCTACCCGGGTCAGAACATCAGCGTGTTCCACCGCACCCGCAACATCGGCACCGCGGCGGGCACGGGCACGAGCGTGAACTTCCGTGCCTCGACGAACAACATCATCTCGACCGGTGACTTCGACATGGGCACGATCAACTTCGGCGGGCTCGGCGTCGGCGCCGTGCTGCAGACGAACTCGACGGTCCAGATTCCGCTGGGTCTGCCCGCCGGCACCTACTACATCGGGACGATCGTCTCCGAGGCGGGCGGTGCCGAGCCGAACTACGCCAACAACTATGGCGTGGATACCAACACCATCACCGTGCGGGTGTGCCCGCCGGATCTGGCCGCCCCCTACGGTGTGCTGAACATCTTCGACCTGCAGGCCTTTATCGGGCTTTACAACGCACAGGACCCGCGTGCCGACCTGGCCGCCCCGTTCGGGACCTTCAACATCTTCGACATCCAGGCCTACATCACCCAGTACAACGCCGGCTGCCCGTGAGCCGAGACGGATTGAACTGAAGATGTGAAGATGGGGAAGCGAGAGCTTCCCCATCTTTGTTTCGTGGGGATTATTGCGCTTGTGGCGGTAGGAAACTCCCCCTGGTTCGGGTATGGTGGCAGGGCACGCCCGGTGGCGTGCCGTTCACGCTCGAGAGGGGTACAACATGCGATCGAAGAATGGGCTTGCGGCGTGCGCGGCGGCCGCAATGGTTTCAGCGGCGGGCACGGCCCACGGGCAAACCGCGTCTTGGATGGCGGCGGTGGACGGCGCCTGGGAGACGGCGTCGAACTGGAGCACGAACAATGTGCCCAACACGACGGGCGAGAGCGCGCTTCTCGGGCTGAGCGGGCCGTACACCGTGTCGCTGTCGTCGTCGATCTCGATCGACTCGCTGACGATCACGAATCCGGACGCGGTGCTTCGCATCGAGTCCTCGCGTTCGCTCAGCGTGATCAGCCCGACGACGCTGAATAACGGCACCATCTGGATCAACCCGGAGGGGAGCGTTTTCGATACCAGGTTCCTGATCGGCCAGCCCACGCTGATCGACGGTGGGGGGACGATCCTGCTCGGCGCGGCGAGCGGGACCGGTTCTTCCGCCGATGCGCAGCTGGTGTCCGGCGCGCCCGCGGGGATCGTGACGATCGGCGGCGGCCAGATCATTCGTGGCAACGGGCAGCTCACCGGAACCGGTTTTGTGAATGAGGGCCAGATCATCGGGGACGACCCGGCCGGGCCGGGCATCCAGATCAACGCGCCGCTGACGCAGACGGGTCTCGGACGCATCGATGTGACCAACGGCTTCGTGTCGACCGGGGCACTGGCGTCGATCGTCGGTGGTGAGATTTTTGGGAACGGGGCCGGCTCGTTCCGCGTGACCGCCAGCGGCATCGACATGGCGGACATCACGCTGAACGGTCCGCTCGGAATCGCCAGCGGGAATCTGCTGTTGCTCGATGGTCCTGTGGTGAACAACAAAACCATCACCATCAACGACAACGACCAGGTGTTCAACGGCGTGCTGAGTTTCAATACGGAGACCGCCATCACCGGCAACGGCACCATCATGATGATGACCAGCGGATCCGCCGACGATGCGCAGATCCGGGCCAACGGCGTGCTCGGCACGATCGGCGCCGGGCAATCGGTGATCGGCAGCGGCCAGATCCATGGAACCATCCGGCTCGAGGGCAGCATGACGGCCGACCACCCGACGACCGACCTGGTTATTCTGGATTCGGTCACCGGGCCGGGCGTGCTTCGGGCGATCGGGGACGGGCGATTGGCGTTCAGCAGCGCGGTGGTCTCCGGGTTGACCGTAGAGACGGCGGACAACGGGATCGTTTCCGCGGAGAGCGGCAGCACCGATGTCTCGGCGATAGTCAACACCGGCAGCATGGGCATCGCGGGCAGTGCGACCCTCTCGCTCGTGGGCGACATGACCAACAACGGTCTGCTGACCCTGAACTACAGCAACAATGTGTTCAACGCGGTGCTTCGGTTCAATGCCGACGCCACGGTGCTCGGAACGGGTGAGATCCGCATGATCACCAGCGGCTCACTGGGCGATGCGGAGATCGTGGCGACGGATGGATTCACGGGCACCTTCGGCCCCGGGCAGACCATCTCCGGATCGGGGCAGATCGACGGCTCCATCGTGAATCTCGGCGTGATCAACGGCGACGATCCGGCGGGCCTGGACATTCTGGGCGATGTGGTGGGTCCGGGCGTGGTGCGTTCCGACGGCGGGAAGGTCACAGTCCGGACTGGCTCGATCATCAACATGACCGTGGAGACATCGGGTTCCGGTATTGTGACGGCCGCGGGTTCCAGCGCGATGACGGACATCGTGAACAACGGATTGATGGGCATCGACGGTATTGGAGCCGTGATGGATGTGTTCGGATCCTTCGAGAACAACGGCACCTACCTGATCAACGCGACGGACCAGGTGTTCAACGCGACGCTCCGCCTGAACGAGCCGGCGGGCGTGAGCGGGACGGGCGTGATCGAGATGGAGACATCGGGCTCGTTCGCCGATGCCCAGATCCTGGTTCCGACGGGTTTGGCCTCGCGGCTCGGACCCGGGCAGACACTGATCGGCAGCGGGCAGTTGCGTGGTGAGTTGGCGATCGCCGGAGCCGTCGACCCGGGTGGCGACGACCGGGCGTTCGATCTGGCCGCGGCCGTGGTCACGCTGGAGCCTACCGCGACGGTGCGGTTCGATCTTGGCGGGCTGGCGAACGGGGAGTTCGACCGCATGAACATGAACGGTTCGAGCGAGATGGTGCTGGGCGGCGCGGTGCAGGTGGCGCTCGACGCGGGCTACGCCCCGCAGTTCGGGGATTCCTGGAACATCATCGGTGGTGCGACCGGCGCGAATGTGATCGGGACTTTCGATTCGTTCGTCGTGCCGGCGGCTCCGCCGACACTGGCGTACCGCATCTTCTACGAGCCGAACCGGGTGTTCGTTCGGCTGACCTGCGCGGCGGATTTCAACGGCGACGCGATATTCAACTTCTTCGACATCACCACCTTTATTGATCTCTACAACGCCCAGGACCCGCGTGCGGACATTGCGCCGCCGTTCGGTGCCTTGAACTTCTTCGATATCGCGACCTACATCGATATTTACAACGCCGGCTGCAACTGAGCCGGTTTGTCCGTGCCATGAAAAAGCCCCGGTCCTCGGACCGGGGCTTTGTGTTTGGTGGGGCGGTGCGGATCAGACGGGGACGCGAAGCAGCTCCATGGTGCGTGCGACGACATCCTCGGCGGTCAGGCCGCACATTTTGAGCATCTCCTCGGGCGTCTTGGCGCTTTTGGGGATGCGGGTGACATGCATCTGGGCGAGCTCGAAGCCGTCGCCGGAGCCGACGAGCGCGTCGGCGATGGCCGAGCCGAGTGCCCCGCCGTAGTTGTCCTCGAGGGAGATGACGAAGCCGCCGTTGGCGGCGACGAGGTCGAGCAGTTTGTCCTGGTCGAAGGGGATGGAGTACATGTCGACGAGGGTGGCGCTGACGCCGGCCTTGTCGAGCAGTTCGACGGCGCGGTTGCCCTCGTGGACCATGTAACCACAGGCGGCGATGACGACATCGCGGCCCTCGTGGAGGACCTCGAAGCCGCCGAGGTTGAAGACATGGTCGTCGGAATAGAGGATCTCGGTTTCCGCGCGGAGGGTCCGCATGTAGCACATGCCCTCATACTCGGCCATGACGCCGGTGAGCGAGTAGGCCGCGTATGCGTCGGCGGGCTGGAGGATGTAGCAGCCGGGGTTGCCGCGGTGGTCGGTGGTGGTCGAGAGCGAGCGGAACCAAGCGACATCGGGCAGACTCATCTGGCTGGGCCCGTCGGCGGCGAGCGTGATGCCCGAGTGCGAACCGACCAGTTTGATGTTCGCGCCGGAGTACAGGGCCATCTCGATCTGGTCGTAAGCGCGGGTCATGAACTTGCTGAAGGTCGAGCAGAAGGGGATCTTGCCGCCCGCGCTCATGCCGGCACCGACGGAGACCATATTCTGCTCGGCGATCTTGCACTCGATGAAGCGGTCGGCCAGTTTGGCGTCCTTTGCGAACGACTCGGCGAAGGTGGAGTTGCTGACATCGGCGTCGAGGACGACGATATCGGGGCAGATGCCGCCGAGCGTGCGGAGTGCGACGCCATAGGCGCGGCGGGTGGCCATCTTGCCGGTGTGCAGGACGGTCTCCATATCGAGCGCTTTCATGGCGTCGGCCAGCGGGGGCAGCTCGGGGCTGATGAAGTCCTTCTGGCTTGCCTCGGCGGGTGGTTCGATGGTGAACTGGTCGGCGCCGGAGAGGGCGCTGGTCAGTTCGAGCCGCCGCTCGTCCAGCTCGGCGAGGGCGCGCTTGAGGGCCTCGCCGGTGGCGGGCTTGCCGTGCCAGCCGCCGCCCTGGAGGCTGGGGCAGCCCCAGCCCTTGACGGTCTTGGCGACCACGGCGAGCGGCTTGGCCTGCTCATCGGCGGCGACTTTGGCGAAGCGATCGAAGGCCTGCTTGATCTGGGCGGGCGCGTGCCCGTCGATCTCGACGACCTCGTACCCGAACGCGCGGAGTTTGTTGGCGAGCTTCTCGGTGCCCTGCTGCGCGGAGACGCGGTCGGCCTGGCCGTAGCCGTTGCAGTTGAAGATGGGCAGGACATTGGTCAATCGGTGATCGACGATGAAGTCAAGGGCCTCGGCGATCTGACCCTCGCGTGCCTCGCCGTCGCCGATGATGCAGTAGATGCGTTTGTCGTAACCGTCGAGCCGAGCGGCCTTGCCCAGACCGGCGGCGACCGAGAGACCCATGCCCAGAGAGCCGGTCGCGGCGTCGAAGAAGGGCACGCCCTCCATCGGGTTGGGGTGTCCGTCGAGCACGGAGTCCCACTCGCGGAGTGTCGAGAGATCATCGATGGTCAGTTTGCGGCGGTCCTCGCCCTTGCCGACCATCACGCCCAGGGTTGCCATCGCGGCATAGACCGCCGGGACGGCGTGGCCCTCGGAGAGCACCAGACGGTCGGAGGTGGGGTAATCGGGGTAGTCCGGGCTCCAGCGCATGGCGCTGAACATGAGAACAGTGACGATGTGACCGATGCTCATAGCGCTGGTCGGGTGTCCGCTGCCGGATGCGGCGGTCATTTCCAGCGAGAGCCGGTCAAGCTCGATCGCCTGGGCGTGCACGGCGGCTTCAAATGACATCGGTGACCCCTTTCAAAGACCACAGCCGCTCTCCCGACCCCCTCACCGGCCTCGACAAGAGGGGGGTCCGGAGCGCGGCGGTCGCGGCTGGGATGTATCTTGGCTGTGTAACCATAGCACCCGCCGACGCCCCGACCCGGGGGCGTCGCCCAGAAATGGGCGGGAATCTTCAGCCTCGGAACCGGTCGGGATCGGGCGGATCCCTGAGATTTCGGCTTGGGAGGGGGGGGATGCCTTGCAATACCACCCAAACTAGTTATCTTCGGCTGATTCTGACAGCAGTGGTCACCTTGCCGCGGAGACTCCCACGGCGGGGGATCGGGGATATCTCGCAATGTGCTCAGTTCGGAGGTTTCGAGATGATGTTTATGCCTGCGCGATCGTTCCGTCCGGGGCGGTGGATGCTGTCCGCTGCCCTTCTATCCGCCATGGCCGGGGGAGCGGCGGGCGACGATGAGGACCCCTGCATCACCGGCACCTGCTGGGATTGCTTCGCCGACAATATCGCGAGCTGCAGGGATATCTTCCCGGAGCCCAACGACGAGACGCTCCGCAACACCTGCGCCCAGGCGGCGGCTGAGGCGTACTTGGCCTGTAACTCTCTGATCGACCGAGAGGCTCTGAATAACGCGTGGATCGAGCTGTTCGTCCGGCTGCAGCAGTGCGGCCAGCAGTTCGGGGATCCGATCGCTCAGAAGATGTGTTGCGACATCGTGATGGAAGAGTTCCGACGCAAGCTCGCGGAGCTCAACAACCCGAATCCTGACGACCAGGGCTGCCGGGATGACGCGTTGAATGTCGAGACCGGACTGGCTATCCATACCTTCCGGGATGTGATCGAGTCCGAGGAAACCAACCGCATGGTGCCGGTGTACATCACCCGGTCGGTCGGGGAGACCGTCTCGCTCACAAGTGCGGGCATCGGAAGCACTTACGATGTTTCTCAGATGCCGTGCGTGCGGTCGGTGCACCTGCTCGCGACCTACCAGACCAAGGACGGCGTGGTGAGCAACTGGCTCGACCACGACATGGATCCTTCCGACGGCGTGCCGTTGGAGGCCTATCTGAACCCATCGAGCCTCGTTCACGCCGATACGGTGTACCTCTCTGCCATGTACATGGATGCCCAGGGCACTCCGGTGATGATCGAGTCCGGGCTGGTGCTGCTGGCCGATTCGCCGCTGAGCGGTGACTACAACCGTGACCAGTCGACCGACGCGTATGACCTGCTCGATTACATCGACAGTTACACGGGAACCCTGCGTCGGGCGGATGTGAACGCCAATGGCGAGGTCGAGAGCTCGGACCTGAATGAGTTTGTGTCGGACCTGAGTTCCGGCTCCTGACCCACCGCCCGAACCTTCCAGCATCGGATTCTGCCGGCCCCTTCGGGGGCCGTTTTTTTGGCTCCAACACACGCCGGGCCTGGGGTGGCGGGGGCGTGGGCTCCGCGTGGCTGATACACTCCGGACCCGGGACAAACCCGGTCTTTGTCAGGGAGAGCACTATGAAGGCGATCTGCGAACGCGCGGCCCTGCTGGAGGGCGTCAATCTGGTTTCCGGTGTCGTCGCGGCCCGGTCCCCACGCCCGCAGCTGACCTGCCTGAAGCTGGAGGCCACCAACTCGGGCAACGGACCCGAGCTGGCGCTCTCGGGCACCGACGCGGATCTGGCGCTCACCGTGCGCCTGGGCCGGGTCGAAGTGGCCGAGCCGGGCGCTTCGCTGATCCCAGCCGACAAGCTCCGCCAGATCGTGTCGGCGGAGGACAACGAGCCGACCCTGACCATCGAGGCCGACGGAGAGATCGCGCACATCAAGGGCGAGGACGCTCACTTCCAGCTCCACGGTTTCTCGGCCGATGAGTTCCCGGCGATCCCTTCGTTCAAGTCTGTGGCCGAGAGCAGCGACACCAAGGCGTCGTTCACGACCTCGGCCGGCACCTTGTCCGGGCTGATCACCCGCACGCTGTTTGCGGCCGCCCGTGAGAACAGCCGCTACGCCATCAACGGGGTGCTGCTGGTCCGCGACGGCAAGAAGCTGGAGATGGTGGCGACCGACGGACGCCGGCTGGCCAAGTGCACCACCACGATCGACGCCAAGGGCGATCCGGCCCGGTGCATCGTGCCCAGCAAGGCCCTGTCGATGCTGCTCAGGTTGGCCCACGAGCCGGAGGAGCCGGTCCACATCGCCGTGACCGAGAACCGGGCCGTGTTCGCCTTTGGGGACGACGCTTCTGACGCGCGGGCCACGCTGTCTACCTCGCTGGTCGAGGGAACTTTCCCTCCCTACGAGGATGTGATCCCCAAGGATCAAGACATCCGCGTGACCTTCGATCGCGACATCCTCGCGTCGGCCGTACGCCGTGCGGCGCTGCTGACCAACGAGGAGTCCCGCGGCGTGCGTCTGGCGTTCAAGGGCGAAGCGAAGGCTCTGGAGCTTTCCAGCCGCGCCCCGGAGATGGGCGAGGCCCGCATCGCGGTGGATCTGGCAGACTATGACGGCAAGGACATCGAGATCGGCTTCAACCCGACCTTCCTGACCGATGCGCTCAAGGTTATCAGCGAGCCCGAGGTCATCATCGAGCTCAAGGCCCCGAACAAGCCGGGGCTGGTCAAGTCCGGGTCGGACTTCCTGTATGTGGTCATGCCGGTCAATCTGACCTGAGCCGGAACGCCGGGCTTCCCAACGGATTGATCCGACGCCCCCGCCACGCGGGGGCGTTGTGGTTCAGCGTCCCGCGAGCCGCTCGGACCGGTCGGTCGGTCGGACGCGGTGGGCGTGCGGGTCCCGCCGCGTGGTGTCGGCGTGAGCCGGGTGGGCCAGCGTGAGGGTGGTGTCCTGGCGGGGCTCGGGGCGGGCCGAACGGCGTCGCTCGCGGGCATCCAGGCGGAGCGCCAGGGCGGTCAGCCCGGGCAGCACCAGCATGCCGGCGGCCGCGAGGAGCATGGGCGTGCCGGTGTGGGCCAGCGAACCGCCTTCGATGATCGAGGCTGTGACGCCGATCCCGAGCACGAGGCACCACAGCGCCGCGAGCACGAGCATGCCTCGACGCCCGCGCGTCCACCATCCCAGTACCAGTTTTGTCCCCAACTCAACCTCCGCCCCGCGTTCCCGGACAGGCCGACGCGGGAGAGGACCGTATCGGCCAAACGCCCCATGCTCCACCAGTCATCACGATTTGTCGGCGGGTTTGTGTTTCGGCTGGCTGGTGGGTATCGTCCGGGCCTTGGAACGCCATGAGACCGAGTTGGGTATGCGGTTACGCCGGTGGTCGGCGGTCACCGCCGCCGCGCTGTCGCTGCTGGCGGGCATGCCTGCCGGGGCGGGGGAGGTTCCGGCAGGGGCGGCCGATGCCCAGCCGGTGGACCCGACGGTCTACGAGAACCGTCCGGTCGGGGCGGTGATCTTCCGGACGCTGCCCGGCCCGGGCGAAGAGCCCGGCCCGCTGGGCGAGTTGGCCGAGCGGGAGGCCCGCAACGCTGTCCGCACCCTGCCGGGCGACATTTTCGAGGCGTCGGTTCTTCAAGAGGATGTGCGGCGTCTCAACCGGCTGGGCCGGTTCGGGCGCGTCGAGACCTACGCCGCCCTGGGCGATGACGGGACCGTCACGATCGTCTTCGAACTCGAAGAGCGCGACCTGGTGATCGATGTGCAGTCGGTCGGCAACACCAAGATCAACGACGCGGACATCGCGGCCGTGGTGGATGTGATTCCCGGCACCCCGATCGATCGGTTCCAGATCGATCGCAGCGCTCGGCGCATCGAAGATCTCTACCGCGAGAGGGGCTACTACAACGCCCGCATCACGATCGACGAGGAGGAGTTGGCCGACAGCGGCATCGTGATCTTCCGCATCCGCGAGGGCGAGCGGCTGAAGGTCACGGCGATCCGGTTCGAGGGCAACCGGGCGTTCACTGCCCGCCAGCTCAAGCGAGAGATCGACACCAAGGAAGCGACCATCTTCCGCAAGGGCAAACTGGACGACGACATCGTCGAGAACGATGTCGGCTCGCTCATCTCGTTCTACCGCAACCGCGGGTACCTCGATGTGCGGGCCGACCGGATCCTGCAGCCCGCGCCCAACGGGCGTGAAGCGATCCTGACCTACCTCATCGAGGAAGGCCCGCTCTACACGCTGCGTTCGGTCCGCGTGGATATCGAGGGCGATCGGGCCGAGCCGATCCTCGGGCAGGAGCAGATCGCCGGGCTGATCTCCATCAAGCCGGGCGATGTGTACAGCGTGCGCGAGCTGGATCAGTCGGTGCAGGCGGTGTCGACCGCTCTGGGCCAGATGGGGTATGCCGACGCCCGGGTCGATCGCGTCGAGAAGCGCGACCCCGATCAGCCGCTGGTCGACCTGATCCTGATCGTGACCGAAGGCCCGCGCAGCCGCGTGGGCGAGGTCATCATCCAGGGCAACGACCTGACCCGCCAGGAGGTGGTGCGCCGCCAGGTGCAGGTGCGCCCGATGCGTCCGCTGGACACCACCGCCATCCAGCGCACCCAGCGCGAGCTGACCCGGCTCCGCATCTTCAACGACCGCCCGCCGGTGCGCATCACGCCGCTGGACCCGGGCGTTGAGTTCTACGCCGAGGTGTGGAACGAGGGTAGCCTGCCCGATGAGAGCCTGGATCCCTCGCTGACCCTCGACGGCACCGATCGGTATCGAGATGTGCTCATCGATGTCGAGGAAACCAACACCGGCGAGTTCAACTTCGGCGGTGCGGTGTCTTCGGACTCGGGCCTGGTCGGGCGTATCTCGCTGGTCCAGCGCAACTTCGATATCCGCGACACGCCGGACTCCCCGGGCGAGTTCTTCTCCGGGCGGGCCTTCCGCGGCGGCGGTCAGACCTTCCAGCTCGAGCTGCTGCCCGGCGACCGCGTCGAGACCTACTCCATCGGTCTGACCGAGCCGTACCTGTTCGAGTCCAACTACTCCGGAGGCGTGTCGCTGTCGTATCGCAATCGCGACTTCGACGAGTACGACGAGAAGCGGTACGGCGGGCGCGTGAATGTCGGCCGGCGATTCGGCACCCGCTGGACCGGCGGCCTGTCGCTCCGCGGTGAGTCGGTCGAGCTTTCCGATATCGATCCCAGCCGCCCGACCGACATCTTCGCGGTGGCCGATCAGGCGTGGATCTACGGGCTGCAGGCTTCCCTCGAACGCTCGACCATCGACTCGATCTTCCGCCCGACGCGCGGCTCGCGCACGCGGCTGTCCGTCGAGCAGGTGTTCGGCGACTTCACCTTCACCAAGATTGACGCTCGTCACACGGTCTTCATCCCGATCCGGGAGGACTACCTCGGCCGGCCGACCGTTCTCTCGCTCAGCGGCCAGGTCGGTTACATCCCGCAGGGCAACGACGAGGTGCCCACCTACGAGCGTTTCTATCTTGGTGGCCAGTCGTTCCGCGGCTTCGACTTCCGCACCGTCTCGCCCAAGGGCATCCGCAACGACAACGGCCTGCCGTCGGACGACCCGGTGGGCGGTTCGTGGTTGTTGTTCGGCAGCGCGGAGATTCAGCAGCCGATCTACGAGGACATCTTCGGCATCGTGTTCTTTGTCGACATGGGCACCGTGACGGACGACCTCGCTTTCGACGAGTGGCGTGTGTCCGCGGGCATGGGCATGCGGCTTTACATCCCGCAACTGTCGCCGGCGCCGCTGGCGTTCGACTTCGGCTTTCCTCTGGTCAAGGAAGACCGCGACGAGAGCCGGCTGTTCACCTTCACGGTGGACCTGCCGTTCTGATCCGCCGTCACCCGCCCGCCCGCGGCACGAACGCCACCCGCCCGTCGGCATAATCGAAGTACATCACGAAGGGCTTGAGCAGGTCCACGCCGATGTTGCCGGCCCGGGATTCGTCGGCGAAGCTGCCCTTGGGCTCGATGGCGAACAGCGCTGGGACGCCTTCGGTCCGCACGCCGCCGATCTCGAACCAGGCCAGATTACCGCGCTTGGCCGCGACAAAGCCGCCCACGCCGCCGACCTTCGTGTCGTCCACGTCCCGCCCGTCCAACAGACCGAGCGTGCGCACGGCCGGCTCGTGAAAGGTGACCGATCCATTGGCGCCCGTGTCCAGCCGGAACACGCCGTCGTGGCCCTCGAATCGCGCGTGCACCGCGGGGACACGCCCGATCAGCACCAGCTCTTCCCACGGCAGCGACGCGAGCCCGGGTTCCCCGGCCCGATGCAGCCGCACGGCGGGCTCGGCGAGGTCGATTTCCGCCACGCTCCGGGCGAGCACGCCATATCCGAGCACGCCCTGGATCTCTTCTCCGAGGTGCGGTTTGAGGAACGACAGGTCGGTCACGAGCATCGGATGGTCGCGGAGTGTGAGCGGCCCGACGGTGACGCTGTCCGCCTGAACGAGGCCCGCCGACTCGCCGCCGCCGATGCCGACCGCCTCGATCTCGCCCGCGGCACGCAGGCCGAGCGGTTTGACGTGCGGCGTCGAGATCACGCAGATGCCCGCGCCGGTGTCGAAGATGAACCAGCCGGGTTCAGAGGCATTGACCGAGCAGCGCACCAGCACATGCCCGGTGGGCGCACGCTTCACCTCCAGGGCGGCGGGGGCGGCATCATCGAACTCGGCCACGCCGGGCGCCGGGGCTTGCGGCGTTTGGCGGTCGCCGGTCTCGGGTGCGGCGGCGGAGAGAACGCCAGCGCAGGCGGCCGCGAGCAACACCACGATCGGTCGGTTCATGATTGGCTCCGTGTCTGTGGCTTGGTCTTTGGTCTGTCCCGCGGCGGTCTCCGCTCGGGGGTCTGTGGGGTCAGGGCGAAGGCAAGGGCGATGGGCTGCCCCCCGTCGTCGCATCGCGCATCGCGGACAATGCCCATGCACTCCGCGAGCAGCGCGTTGATGCGTTCGAGGTCGCGTTGGGAAACCCGTCCCCGGACGCGGGCGACCCAGAGGTCGCGTGCTGGTCCGTCGACCACGGCGTCGCCGGACGCCAGCGCCCGCGCCGTGTCGCGTCGGGCCAGGCGCAACAGACAGTCGAGCACGGGGCCGAGCCGCCTGGTCCGTGTCCGACCGCCTCCGGCGTAATCGAGCCGGACAGGTCGGCCCGGGACATCGAACACGCCCGCCCGCGAGCGGCCCTCGCCGGTCTCGCCGGTGCGACGGAGCAGCCCGGCCTTTTCAAGAGCGCGGACATGGAAGTACAGGCCGTCGGCGGGGCGGGCGAGGTGCTCGGCGACCTGCGCCACGGTGCATGGCCCGGACCCCTCGATCGCGTCGAGGATCTCCTGGCGGACCGGCGAGGCGAGGGCCCGTGTCTGGCGGGGGTCGCGGATCGGGGGCATTGTTGAAGAAACAGACATTTCTTCAAGAGTGTATCCCAGCGGTGTCCCTGCGGTTGCGGGTCCGGCTCAAAGAAAAGGCCCGCCTCGGAGGGAGGCGGGCCGGGCGGGGTCGGGGTTGGCCGGGGGGTCAGGTGGACTGGGTCTCGGACCCGTTGGCGGCGGTCTCGGCCTTTTTCTCGGTAGTTTCCGGCTCGGCGGCGACCGGGGAGGCTTCCGAGCGGGGGTTGAAGCTGAGTTTGTCCTCGGTGCCCACACGGGTGGCCGCGATGTGGGTCATGCCGTGGAGTTCGCCGGAGAGCAGCATCTCGGACAGTGGGTCCTCGATGTAGGTTCCGATCGCGCGGCGGAGCGGTCGGGCGCCGAAGTCTGGGTTGTAGCCCTTCTCGATCAGGAAGTCCTTGGCGGCCTGATCGAGCTCGAGCACGAGGCCCTGCTCCTTGATCCGCTCGGCGACCTTAGCGGTCTCGTACTCGACGATCTGCACGAGGTCGTCGCGGGTCAGCGGGCGGAACACGATGACATCGTCGAGTCGGTTGATGAACTCGGGGCGGAAGAACCGCTCGATCTCCTTCATCAGGACCGTCTTGATCGAATCGAACTGGTTGTCGGCCGTGTGCTTGCCGAAGCCGAACCCGCCGCCGCCCTTGATCAGGTCCGCGCCGATGTTGCTGGTCATGATCAGGATGGTGTTGCGGAAGTCGACGTGGCGTCCGAACGAGTCGGTGAGGCGGCCTTCCTCCATGATCTGGAGGAGCATGTTGAACACATCCGGGTGTGCCTTCTCGACCTCGTCGAGCAGGACGACGGCGTAGGGGCGCCGGCGGATCTGCTCGGTGAGCTGGCCGCCCTCTTCGTACCCGACATAGCCGGGAGGGGCGCCGACGAGGCGGGAGACGGTGTGCTTCTCCATGTACTCGGACATGTCGAGGTGCACGAGCGCGTCGGCGTCGCCGAACATGAACTCGGCCAGGGCCTTGCTGAGCAGGGTCTTACCCACGCCGGAGGGGCCGACGAAGATGAAGCTGCCCATGGGGCGCTTGGGGTCCTTGAGCCCGGCGCGGGCGCGCCGGATGGACTTGGCGATCGCCTTGATGGCGTCGTCCTGGCTGATGACCTTCTTGTGCAGTTCGGCCTCGAGGGCGAGCAGGCGGGCTGCTTCTTCCTTTTCGAGCTTCTGGAGGGGCACGCCGGTCATCTTGCTGACGACCTCGGCGATGACTTCCTCGTCGACGACGCCGCTGGCTTCCTGCTGCTTGGCGCGCCACTCGGCCTGGATGCTTTCCTTCTTGCGCTTGAGTTGCTCGGCCTGGTCGCGGAGCTCGGCCGCCTTTTCGTAGTCGGCGTTCTTGACCGCGTCGTCCTTGGCGATCGTGAGTTTCTCGATTTCGGCCTCGATGTCCGCGAGATTCGGCGGCTTGCTCATGCTCTTGATGCGTACGCGGGCGCCCGCCTCGTCGAGCACATCGATGGACTTGTCGGGCTGGACGCGCCCGGTGATATAGCGTCCCGAGAGTTCGACCGCGGCGCGGATCGCCTCGTCGGTGATCTTGACGCGGTGGTGCTCCTCGTACTTGTCGCGCACGCCCTTCAGGATCTCGATCGCCTGCTCGTTGTTCGGCGGGTCGACCGGGATGGATTGGAACCGTCGGGCCAGGGCGGCGTCTTTCTCGATGTACTTGCGGTACTCGTCGAAGGTGGTCGCGCCGACGCACTGGATCTCGCCGCGGGCGAGCGCCGGCTTGAGCACATTGGACGCGTCGATGGCGCCCTCCGCGCCGCCTGCGCCGACCAGGGTGTGGAGTTCGTCGATGAACAGGATGACATTGCCCGCGCGGCGGACCTCGTTCATCACGGCCTTGATACGCTCCTCGAACTGCCCGCGGTACTTCGTTCCGGCGACCATCATCGCCAGATCCAGCACGACCAGTCGCTTGTCATGCAGGATGTCCGGGACATCCTGGGCGACGATGCGCTGGGCCAGACCCTCGACGATCGCGGTCTTGCCCACGCCGGCTTCGCCGAGCAGGACGGGGTTGTTCTTGGTGCGGCGGCAGAGGACCTGGGTGAGGCGCTCGATCTCGTGCGCCCGCCCGATGACCGGATCGAGCTGGCCGTCCCTGGCCAGTTCGGTCAGGTCGCGCCCGAACGAATCGAGCGCGGGGGTTTTGCTCTTGCCCTTGGACTTGCCCTCGCTGGCGGGCGAGCCGGGCTCGGCGCCGGCGGACTCGGCCTCGGATTCGGCGCCGGCCCCGAGCAGGTTGAGCACCTCCTCGCGGACCTCCTCGAGCTTGAGCCCGAGGTTCATCAGCACCTGGGCGGCCACGCCGTCGTGCTCACGCAGCAGACCGAGCAGCAGGTGCTCGGTGCCGACATAGTTGTGGTTGAGGTTCCGCGCCTCCTCGATCGCGTACTCGATCACCTTCTTGGCGCGGGGGGTCTGGGGCAGTTTGCCCATGGTGACCATCTCTGGCCCGGCGCGGACCAGCTTCTCGACCTCGAGGCGGACCTTGCGCAGGTCCACATCGAGGTTTTTGAGCACATTGGCACCGACGCCGGAGCCTTCCTTGACCAGCCCGAGCAGGATGTGCTCGGTGCCGATGTATTCGTGGTTGAACCGCTGGGCTTCCTGGTTGGCCAGGGCCATCACCTTGCGGGCACGGTCTGTGAATCGTTCGAACATGCGGTTTCTCCCGGGCGGATCCTCGCCCGTGCGGTCCGGGGTCCAGGGTCGTCCGCCGGAGGGTGAACGCGCGTCCCCCGGAGACTGTTCGTTCCGGACACCCCCTCGGATCATTTCTCGCGTGGGGGCGGACGGATGCCTCCGATATATCGGCTGCACGGGGCGTGCCAGTTGCCCGAAGTGCAGGAACCCGCAAAAACCGGGGGCGGGAAGGCTAAGGCGAGTGTTTCCAGCCACTTACCAACAAAGGGCGTACGGATGATCCCTGCCGTTCTGGCAGGGGGTCGGGCACATGCACCCCGATCGGCGGTCGGCGTCACGGGCGCGCGTTGGCCCGGGTGCTCGCCACAACTTCAATTGGGATGATCGCCTCAGCCATCGAACCCCCGACCAGATCACGCATTACGACCTTCAGGTGGTACTTGCCGATGGTGAGATTGCGTGGGAGGGTGACCTGGTTGATCAGGTAGTAGTCGCGCACCCGGTTGCGTGACACGGTTTTGTCGCTCTCGGCGGCCCGATTCCAGGTGTTCAGGTCATCGGCGATGTGATAGAGCTCCAGCCGCTGCGACAGCTCGACCTCGTACCGCGGTTCGCCGTCGGGCCCGGTCGTCTCGCGGTGGGTGTAGCCGTCGACTTCGGTATAGATGATGACCTGGATGGGTTGGCCGGCGATGAAGCGGTTGCTCTCGAAGGTTTCGTAGCGTCCGTAGCCCAGAACACGGGTGCAGAGTTCGGCACGCACAATGCGCAGCCCGGCGCGGGCGACGAGATCCTGACGGATGCGTTCGAGGACTTCGGAGATGCGGGACGGGTCGGCGATCCCGCCGTCGGCCCGCAGGGCATCGAACATCTGGCGGGCCGCGTCAAGCGAGGCGATCTCGGCGTCGGAGAGCAGCCCCTCGGCCTTGAGCTCCTCGAGCGCCTGCGGGCGGAGTGTCTCCAGCCCGGCCAGCGCGAGCGCCGCCGAGCCCGGCGCATCGCCGGAACGGGCCAGACTGACCAGCACGCCGACCAGTTCTTCGACCAACTGCTGCTTGCGTTGTTCGGGGTCCGATGCGGGCGAAGCAGCGTCCTTCGCTGGATCGACCGGCGTGGTTCCTTCTGCCAAGCCCCCAACATCCGGGGGGGGTGCCGTCGGATCCGCGGATTGGTCGCCG
Organism: Planctomycetota bacterium; assembly: GCA_003696675.1. Lineage (GTDB taxonomy): Bacteria > Planctomycetota > Phycisphaerae > Phycisphaerales > UBA1924 > UBA6054. Next base: position 21,304 of record RFGH01000206.1, on the reverse strand, counting down.
ATCTCGTCGAGCAGGGAGAAGCGGGTGGCCTCGCCGGGCTCGGGATCGTCCCCATGCATGGGGTCGATCTCGGTGATCGCGGGCTGATCGTCGTGAGCCCGCTCGCCGTGCCGTGTGTACGCCGGTCCGTCGGGCGTGCGGGCGACGCGTGTGGATGATTCGGCGAGTGCCTGCTCGAGCAGGGCCGCGGATTCTTCGATGCGTCGGCGGGTGGTCTCGAAGTCGTCGGGCGGGAGATCGGCGATGGTGGGGGCCTCGTCGTCGCCGATCAGGGCCTGGAGGCCGGCATTGGTGGCGCCGACGGACTTGTCGCCCCGATCGGCACGACGGTTGGCGCAGCCGGTCAGGGCGAAGAACGCAATCCCGATGGCCAGCCCGGCGCACAGCAGCGTCCGCGGGGGCCGGCTGCCTAGCGGGGTTGTTTGGTTGGGCATCGCGAGCCTCCTGCTCTCTCTGTCCCGGACAGTGCCGGGCATCCCGGGCGCTCCGCGCCTCAGTCGTTCTAAGCGTACCGCCACAGGGGACCGCCATCATCACACATCGGCCGCAAAGGCCCGGTTTATCGAGGATCAGGCGGTGACCATCTCGAGCGCGAGGGTTTCGATGGCGATCTCGGCGTCCAAACCGGACTTGATGCCGGCGTCGACGCCGATCGCCCGGTCGAACAGCCGGCGGGCCTTGGCGGGTCCGATGCGTCGGGCGGCGTCGATGATGGCGCCCTGCGCGTCGTTCCAAAGTCCAAGTTCCTTGCTGATCTGCACGGGGCTCTTTCGCTGTCCGAGCCCCTCGGCCGCCCACGCCAGCTTGCGGGCCAGATCGGTCAGGGCGTAACACACGACGACCGACATATCGGATTTGCTGTTGCCCATCACCACGCGGAGTTCTTTGAGCAGCGTGGCGGGGTCGCCCGCGAGCACCAGCGACTGCAGGCCCCACGCGTCTTCTTCCCGGGTCAGGCCGACAAGCTCGTTGATCAGTTGGGGCGTGATGGCTCCGCCCTCGCCGGCGGCCGCGGCCAGCTTGCCCAGATCGGAGTCCAGCCGCCCGAGGTCGCATCCCGATCGCTCGATGAGCAGGTAGGCGGTGCGGAGATCGATCTTGGCTCGGTGGGTCTTCTCGGCCCGGCGGACGGCCCACTTGGCGGCCATGTCCGCGTCGACCTCGTCGCACTTGATCACGGCGCCGATCTTCTCGATGAGCTTGTCGAGGTTGCCCGTCCGCCAGGTGTTGGCCCGGAGTACGAGCGTGGCCTGCTGTGAGGGCGATTGGCAGTAACGCTCAAGCATCGGGCGGGTGTTGGTGTTGACGAAGCTATCCGCTTCGTCGACCACGATGAGTTTGTGGGTGGCCATCAGCCCGAATGATCGGCACTCGTCGAGCACCTCGGCGGGGTTGGCCTGCTCGCCCTCGAACTTGACGAACTCGCAGTCCCCGTGGGCCGCCTTGAGCAGCTTGCGCAGGTAATCGGTGTATTCGGTCCGCAGGAACAGTTCCTTGCCGACCAAGACGACGACGCGGTCCTCGGCGGTGGGCATGCGGGATGGAGATTTGGCGGGCTTGCGAGCCATCGGAGCATTGTACGGTGCCCGCGGATTCCGTATGGTTGTGGCGTGCTCTCTCTGCTCGTCATCGATGGGCCCGACGCCGGCAAGCGGTTCGGGCTTCCCAAGGACCTGCCCCAGCTGCTGGGCCGGTCGTCCGAAGCGTTGCCCATCACGGACAACACGGTGTCCCGCCGGCACGCCGAACTGACGCCCGACGGCGACATCTGGTACATCCGCGACCTTCAGAGCCAGAACGGCACCTGGATCAACGGCGTGCAGATCCGCGAGCGCATCCGGCTCGAACCGGGCGACCAGATCCGGGTGGGCGCCACCGTGCTGCTCTTCGGGCCGGACACCACCCCGGGCGAGCCGGCGGTGATGATCACCGCCGATGGCGAACAGCAGACGGAGGTGGAGGCGCGCCGGTTGTCCTCGGACTCGGAGACCACCGCCGAGGCGGCGGCCGAACACCTGCGCGTCATCTACCAACTCACCGCCCTGACCGCCCGGCTGACCAACAAGCGCGAGCTGCTCGAGGCCGTTCTGGATCTCGTGTTCGATGAGTTCCGCCCCGAACGCGGCGTGGTGATGATCCCGGGCGAGACGCCCGACGCCGACCTGGTCCCCGGCGTGATCAAGTATCGTGACCCGCCCAAGAACGACGACGACGCCCGCATCCATGTCTCGCGGACCATCCTGCGGGCCGCGATCAACGGCGAGGGTGTGCTGAGTTCCAACGCGATGACCGACCCCCGCTTCGCCATGGGCGATTCGGTGCAGCAGTACCAGATCCGCAGCGCCATCTGCTCGCCCATCACCTTCGACGAGCAGAACTTCGGCGCGATCTACATCGACTCGTCCACGGTGCACCACGCCTTCACGGAGGAGCAGCTCGCCCTGCTCAACGCCATCGGGCAGCACACGGGCCTGGCCCTGGCCAACGCCGAGGAGCACCTCAAGCGGATGAACAACGAGCGGCTTGCCGCCATCGGCGAGACCGTCGCCAGTCTTTCCCACTCGATCAAGAACATCCTCCAGGGCCTCCGCGGCGGGGCGGATGTTGTCGAGATCGGGCTGAACAAGGGCGACCTCGACATCGCCCGCAACGGCTGGGGCATCCTGCGTCGCAATCTCGACCGCATCGTCGGGCTGACGATGAACATGCTCGCCTTCGGGCGCAAACTGCAGCTCAACCTCGAGCTGACCCGCATCAACACCATCGTCGAAGAATGCGTGCAGCTCGTCGAGGCGACCCGCTCCGAGAAGAATATTGCCGTGCTGGTCGACGCCGACCCCGAGATGCCGCCCATCGCGGTCGACCCCGGCCTGATCCACCAGGCGCTGATGAACCTGCTGATCAACGCGGTCGAGGCCGTCGAGAAGGACTCCGGGGTGGTCACGGTGCGGGTGGTGTTCCGCGAGGCCAAGCCGCTGATGGACCCTAAGCGCCCTAACGCCACCACCCCGCCGCATGTCGAGATCAATGTGATCGACAACGGCCCGGGCATCCCGCCGGACAAGCTGGCGTGGATCTTCGAGCCGTTCAACACCACCAAGGGCATCCGCGGTACGGGCCTCGGGCTGGCGGTGACCAAGCGGATCGTCTACGAGCACCGGGGGCGCATCCGGGTCGAATCCAAGCGGGGCCAGGGCACGGTGTTCCGCGTGCTGCTGCCGGCCGACCTCGACGCGCAGATCGATCCCTCGGCGACCGCCAACGACAAGCCGGCGATGAAGTCGATGTTCCCCGGGCCGTGACGGCTACTGTTCATTTATCTGTCTGAAGCGGAAGAATGACCCCATGCAGCAGCGCCCCGTCGGAAACTCCGGTCTGTCCGTGTCCGAGATCGGCTTCGGCTGCTGGACCATGGGCGGGCCCAACTGGTCGGAGGGCAACCCCGTCGGCTGGTCCGACGTGAACGAGGACGAGATCCTCGCCGGCATCAAGGCCGGGCTCGACGCCGGCGTCACCCACTTCGACAACGCCGACGTCTACGGCAACGGGCGGGCCGAACGGATGCTCCGCGATTGCCTGAAGAAGCTCGGCGTCAAGCCCGGCACCCTGACCATCGCCACCAAGGTCGGCTGGCACCGCGGCACGGGCGAGCACGCCTACGAGCCGCACAACATCCGCCACCAGTGCGAGCAGAGCCTGCGCAACCTCGGCGTCGACGCGATCGACATCTACTACCTGCACAACGACCTGTGGGCCGACGACGGCAAGCCCGGCAACCTCCCCGACGCCGCCGAGACCATGCATGCGCTGAAGAAGGAAGGCAAGATCCGCGTCATCGGCCAGAGCGCCTACTCCGACGCGGGCTTCGAACGCTCGGTCAAGGTGCTCAAGCCCCAGGTCTTCCAGAGCTGGGCCAGCATGCTCTTCGACAACTTCATCCGCCCGGGCTCGAAGGTGCAGGATCTCATGGCCGCCAACGGCATCACCTTCGTCGCCTTCTCCCCGCTGGCCCAGGGACTGCTGCTCGACAAGTTCGACCCCGCCAACCCGCCCAAGTTCGACAAGGGCGACATCCGCGGCGGCAGCGAGGACTTCGCGCCCGAACGACTCCGCCAGATCCAGCCCAAGCTCGCCGACCTCAAGGCCCGCTTCGGCGACTCGACCGAGGCCCTCGCCTCGGCCGCCCTGCGCTTCGTGCTCGGGCACGAGCATGTGGCCTGCGCCATTCCGGGCTTCCGCAACGAGCGCCAGGCCCGCTGCAATGTCAAGGCGGGCGCCGACCCGGCGTTCACCGCCGAGGACCTGGCGTTCTGCCGGGGGTTGTTCCGGGATTTGCAGCTGCGGGGCTGATCACGCGCGCAGTGACCGCATTTGTGCGCTGTTTTGGTGTCATGCGCCCGCCGCGCTTTGAGCCTGCCCGCCCGCGTGGTATCGTCCGTCCGTGCGCTCGCACCGCGCCATCCTGCATGTCGACATGGATGCCTTCTTCGCGTCCGTCGAGCAACGCGACCGCCCCGAACTCCGCGGCAAGCCCGTGCTCGTCGGGGGAACCGGGCCACGCGGCGTCGTTGCCGCCGCGTCGTACGAAGCCCGAAAGTTCGGTTGCCGCAGCGCCATGCCCTCGGCCGTCGCAAAGCGACTGTGCCCCCATGCCATCTTCGTCAAAGGCTCCTTCGAGCAGTACAAGGCCGACTCGGCCAAGGTCTTCGAAATCCTCGAGTCCTACACGCCCCTCGTTCAACCCGTGTCGATCGACGAAGCGTTCATGGATGTCACCGGCTCGCTCGGGCTCTTCGGCCCGCCCGAGGCGATCGCCACCCAGATCCGCGACCGCGTGCGGAGCGAACTCCGTCTGACCTGCTCGGTCGGCGTCGCGCCGAACAAGTTCCTCGCCAAGCTCGCGTCGGATCTCAACAAGCCCGACGGCATGGCCGTCATCACGCCGGAGAACCTGCGGGCCACGCTCGACCCGCTTCCCGTGTCCCGCCTGTGGGGCGTGGGCCCTAGCGCCGAGAAGTCACTGCACCGGCTCGGCGTGCGGACCATCGCCGATCTGCATGCGCTCCCGCTCGATGTCCTGCGCTCGCGCTTCGACGACTTCGGCGAGCACCTCTGGAACCTCGCCCGCGGGCTCGATGACCGCCCCGTCCACACCGACCGCGAGGCCAAGTCCATCTCGCACGAGCACACCTTCGCCCAGGATCTCGAAGACCCCGACGCCGTCCGCGCCGTGCTCGCCGACGAGGCCGAGCAGGTCGCCCGCCGGCTCCGGCGCCACGCCCGCTTCGCCCGCACCGTCACCGTCAAGATCCGCTTCGGCGACTTCGAGACCGTCACCCGCTCCCACACGCTCGACGCCCCGACGGACCGCACCGACACCATCAGTGCCGCCGCACGGGCGCTCTTCGACCAGTGGGCCCGCGCCTTCCGACCCGTCCGCCTGATCGGGGTGGGTGTGTCGAACCTCACGGACGCCGCGGGTGATGCGGGGCTGTTCGACGCCGACGAAAGCGAGAAACGCCGCGCGGTCGACAAGGCCACCGACGCCATCGCCGCCAAGTTCGGCAAGCGGGCCGTGCAACGCGCCAGCGCGATCCACAAACTCCCCCGCCACGGCGCCCACGGCCCTGGCTCCGACACCCCGCCCACCTGAGGACACCCATGCCCGACATCACCTTCGTCTCGACCGGCAATCAGTGGGAGAAGCGTTTCGGCTACGCCCGCATCGCCCGCGTAGGCGACCTCGTGCTGGTCGGCGGCACGGTCGCGATCAATTCCGACGGCACGTCCCACCAGCCGGGCGACGCAGGGGCCCAGACCACGCGGTGTTTCGAGATCATCGAGTCGGCCCTGTCCCAGATCGGGTTGGACCGCACCAGCATCTTGCGCTCTCGCGTCTTCGTGACCGACATCGCACAGGCCGAGCGCGTGGGGCTCGCCCACAAGGCTTTCTTCGGATACCACACGCCGTGCCTGACCCAGGTCGGCGTGGCGACGCTCATCGCGCCCGAGTTCGTCGTCGAGATCGAGTGCGACGCCCACGCGTAAAGAACAACGCCCGGGGATGGCCCCGGGCGCTGGTGGAGAATCTGTGGATGTCGATCAACCGTGGTAGAACCGCTCGCTGACGATCTTGCCGTTCTCCCACCGTTGCACGGTTGCCTGCTCGTAGGTCACGGGCTGCCCGTCGGTGTTGGTGAAGTGGAAGGCGTACTCGTCGGCTGGTGGTCTGTGAGAATGGTGTGGGATTGCGGATCAGTTCAGGTCGAACAGCAGGATCTCGCTGTCCTCGTCGAATCGCAGGTCCAGGCTGCTCTCGTCAGAAATCGCGGCCCCGTCGCCCTTGGCCAGCATCACGCCGTTGACGCCCAGCGTGCCGCGGACCACCTGGATCCAGGCGTGCCGGCCCTCGCCCAGCGCGACGGTCTCGTTCGCGCCCTTGGCAAACACCCCCGCGTGCACGCGCACATCCTGGTTGATGGTCAGCGAGCCGTCAGCCCCGTCCGGCGACGCGATCTGGTGCAGGCGCCCGGGCTGCTCGACGATCGGGAACGATCGCGACGCGTGGGAGGGCTCGAGCCCCTTGGCCTTGGGCAGGATCCAGATCTGCAGCAGGTGCACCGGCTCGTCGTGGGGGTTGGTCTCCGAATGGCGGATACCGCTGCCGGCCGTCATCGCTTGCACCGTGCCGTGCCGGATGTCCTCCTGGTGCCCCAGCGAGTCGCCATGCCGCAGCGCGCCGGACAGCGGGTAGGTCACGATCTCCATGTCCCGGTGGGGGTGCTCGCTGAACCCGGTGCGGGCGGCAACCACATCCTCGTTGATCACACGCAGCGCCCGGAAGCCCATGTGGGCCGGGTCGCTGTAGCGCCCGAAACTGAAGGTGTGCCGGGCGTCCAGCCAGCCGTGGTCGACATGCCCGCGGTCGGCGCTCTTGCGGACGGTGATCATGCGTGCTCCCTTCGCCCCGTGGGGTATATATCTGTGATAACAAATATATCTGCCAAACGAGGCCGGCTCTTCCCGCGGATCGCAAAAATGTGGGAACCCCCCGTTCCGGGTCCGCCAAGGTCGTTTTCCGGCCTCCCGAGCCCGCGTTGGCGGGCCGTGGTGGGGGGCTCAGGCCCGCCCGCGGACCCAGCGGGCTGTGGCCTCAGCAACCCGGCGACCGAACCGGCGGGCCGTCTCGTGGTCTTCCGGCGGCGGGGTCTGCTCGGGCGGGGCGTTGTCGGCCTGGGTCATCAGCCCGAGCCACGCCCCCATGCGGTTGATGCCCCCCTCCTCCATGAACACCCCCTGGCTGACCCACACCATCGAGTGCTGGGCCGCGAACAGCGACATCGCCACCAGCGTGTTCAACTTGTCACCCGACAGCCCGGCCGCGTTCGTAAATCCGGCGGCCATCTTGTCCTTCCACGCCTGCGTGAACCACAACGCCCCCGTGTGGTCCATGAACCGCTTGAAGCCTGCCGAGACCGTCCCCATGTAGGTGGGGCACCCGAAGATGATCGCGTCGGCTTCGTTCAGCGGCATCCACGCGTCGGGCAGTGCGCGGTCCGGCCCGGGGCCCGGCAGGGTGTCCACATCGATCAGCGTGACCTCGGCGCCGGGAACAGACTTCGCGCCCTCGACCACCGACCGCGCCACCGCGGCCGTGTGACCGAACCCCGACTGATACGCCACCACGATCTTCAAGCCTCGTCCCCTTCCAGCGGGCACAACCCCTCACGCTTCATCCGCTCAACCTCGTGTCGGGACAGCTCGAGCAACCGATTCAGTTCGCGCAGATCGGTCTCGCTCAGGTGTCCCAGCGTGGCGCGGTGCAGGGCCAGCACGGGTTCGTCGAGATCATCGAGCAGTTTCAGCCCCTGCTCGGTGATCCGGACGAACACGACGCGTCGGTCGTGGTCACAGGCGCACCGCTCGGCCAGCCCCATCGACACCAGCCGGTCGACCAGGCGCGTCACATCCGGCACGCGCACGACCATCTCGCAGCCGATGCTCGAGGCTCGGACGCCCTGCTCGTCGCCGCTTCGGAGGTGCCCCCGCAGGATGCGGAGCACATTGTAAGTTGCCTCGGTGAGGTGGTGCCTCTTGAACAAGGCGTGGAACGGTCCGGAGAGTTCGTTGGCCGAGCGGAGGAGGTTCAGGTACGCCTCTTGGGCGGGGGAATCGAACGGGGATTTCTTGCCGACCTGTTCGCGCAGGCGTCCGGTGCTCATGCCGAGTCTCCAGATTCTGTTCAAACAAAGGATAGCGGTTTCCTGCCAGCCGCACGGCGCGGTATCCTCGCCGGTTCCAAGGAGTTCCATCGATGCCCACCCGCCGCCCGTTCTACCTGCTCGCCGTTGCGTCCTTGGCCATGCCCGCGATGGCGGGCGAGGACACCCGGACCATCGTCCATATCGGCACCCTCTACGCCGTGCCCGGCGAGCCTCCGATCCGCGAAGCCACCGTGGTCATCCTCGGCGACACCATCGACCGCGTGATGGAGGGCTACCGCGATACGGACGACCTCTTCGACCCCGGGGTTGAGTCCCGCGTGATCGATCTGAAAGACCGCTTCGTGGTGCCCGGGCTGATGGACTGCCACACCCACCTGACCGGCCAGTCCCTGCCACCGCTCGAGCGGATGCGCCGCACGATGCAGGAGACCGAGGCCTACGCCGTGATCGACGGCGTTGTGAACGCCGAGAAGACCCTGATGGCCGGCTTTACAACCGTGCGCAATGTCGGCTCGGGCGGACAGACGGGGCTGGCGCTGCGCGATCGGATCAACCAGGGCGTCATCCCCGGTCCGCGGATGTTCGTCTCCGGCCCATCCGTGACCGTCACCGGCGGGCACGGCGACGGGACCAACGCGCTGTCGCCCGTGCTGCGCCCCGAGCAGGGCCCGGAGACCGCGCCGGCCGACGGTCCGTCCGAGGTGCGCAAGGCCGTGCGCGCCCGCGTGCGCGAGGGCGTGGACCTGATCAAGATCACCGCGACGGGCGGGGTGCTCTCGCCCACCGCCGCCGGTGTGGACCAGCAGTTCTTCGACGACGAGCTGGAGTCGATCGTCGAGGCGGCCCGCATGATGGGTCGCAAGGTGGCGGCCCACGCGCACGGGGCCGACGGCATCAAGGCCGCGCTGCGGGCCGGCGTCGCGTCGATCGAACACGGCACCTACCTGGACGACGAGGCCATCGCGCTGTTCATCGAGAAGGGCGCATACCTCGTCCCCACCATCCACGCGGGCAAGTTCGTCGAGGAGAAGGCCAAGGAGGACGGCTACTTCCCGATGGCCGTGCGTTCCAAAGCCGCGGCCGTCGGCCCGGTGATCCAAGGCGCCTTCGGGCGTGCCCACAAGGCGGGCGTGAAGGTCGCCTTCGGCACCGATGTGGGCGTGGGCGCCCACGGCACCAACGCCCTCGAGTTCGTCTACATGCACGAGGCCGGCATGAGCCCGCAGGACTGCCTGAAGACCGCCACCATCAACGCGGCCGACCTGATCGGCGTCTCGGACAAACTGGGCACGATCGAACCGGGCAAGCTGGCGGACCTTGTCGGGCTCGACTCGGATCCGATGGAGGACGTGACGGCGTATCAGCGGGTGGAGTTTGTGATGAAGGATGGGGCGGTGTACAGGGAGTAGGTTGGATGTCGAGCGGCAGGAAAAATCAACTCAGCCGCGAGCTCATAAAACTTGTGACGCTCTGCGCTCTGCTCCTCAGCTTTACCGTGCTCTCGGTGCTGTGGGGTAGCCAGCCAATATTCACCGCCAGAAAGGGCCCCCTGCTTCCGACGCTGTATGCGAAGTGGCGTTCGGCGCGGGTGATGGTCACTCCTTGGTTGTACCAGATCGCGTCAGTCAACGATGGCTCGTCGACATACACCATTCCGGATACGGCTGAAGACTACGAAAAGCAGGTCGGGGAAGCGCTCGCAAACGGCGCGAGCGTTGAGATCGTGAGAGGAGTCCGCTACAGCCGTTGGGGTGGAATCTGGGGAGCCAGCTGGCGTATCGACGGTTGGACGGCATGGCCGGAGACAGAGTTCATCTCATTCGAAACTGAGCCACCGCAGATACTCGAGCTGAAGCCTGCTGTGAGTCCAGCGATGCTCGCGGTATCACACCCCGATATCGCCGGTGTGCCGAGACGCAGCTTCTCGATCCGGCCCGGAGCTTTGCTTGATGCGATCGGCCTGTTTCTTCTGTACCTGTGCATCGCTCAATCGATTCTCGTGATTCGATTGTGGCCACAGCGCCGATCGGCCGGATGCCAAACTTGCGGCTATGACCTCACCGGGCTCACCGCACCGGTTTGCCCGGAGTGCGGCAGCTCAATCGGCAAGCCTGACCAAGCTGCGACATGAACGCCCCTTCAGGGCTTGCAAACCAAGCCTCGGCACCCGTCGGCGCGTATTCGTGCGCTTCTCAGAGTTCGTCATTGATCCGCCGCCCGCCGCCCGCGACAATCCGCCCATGACCCGCCCACGATCAGTCCTCGTTCCGTTGAGCGCGTGCCTGGTGCTCGCGTCCTGCTCGCTGCCCCGGACCGAGCCGGCCCCGCCGCCCGCCGCCTCGCCGGCCGACGCAGGGGCGTCGGCGCCCACGCCGGAGGCGGCGGCGGTGGTGCAGCAATCCGGGGCGATGACGGCCGCGGACGCCAAGCGGCTGCAGTCGCAGGTGATGGACTTCGCGGATGATCTGACGGTGCGGCTGGCCGAGGCGATGGACAAGGTCGAGGAGAACTCGCCGTCGGTCGAGTCCCGCGTGATCGCCCACCGGCTCAAGTACACGGTGGCGCAGGGCGCGACGGTGATCGCCGCGTCGACCAACCCGCGCATCGCGATGGTCGACATGCTGGTGATGATCTCGCTGCAGCGGGCGCTGGTCGAGCGGAACATCGCGCCCGCGCACTTCGGGCCCGAGGGCGACGCCATCCGGGCAGTGTTCGATTCGGCAGAGCGGGAGATCCGCGGGCTGGCGGCCGGCACGCTGACGGCCGATCAGCTCGCCGAGGTCGACCGGCTCATCGCACGGTGGCTGGAGGAGAACCCCGACCGCAAGTTCGCGGCATATGTGCGTCTGTCGGACTTCTCGGCCGCGCGACAGGCGGTGGTGCAGGCCCAGCAGGGCCGCCCATCCAATGTCTTCGGCTTTTTGTTCATCGATCCGCTGTCCGGGCTCGACCCGACCACGCGCGAGCTGGAGCAGACCCGCTTGTTTGCCGAGCGGGCGTTCTTCTACCTGCAGCGCATGCCGGTGCTGATCAGTTGGCAGGCGGAACTGCTGTTCATCGATACCGTGAGCGAGCCCGAGACCCGCGAGGTGCTCGCCGTGATGCAACGGGTGAGCGAGTCGGTTGCCGATCTGACCGCGCAGGTTGAGTCCATCCGCGCCGATCTTCCCGAGATGATCGCCGCCGAGCGGGCCGCGGCCATCGAACAGGCCGGCGGCATCATCGATACGCAGCGGCAGGCCGCGATCGATCAGGCCATCGCGGGGCTGCGGGCCGAGCGCGAGGCGTTGATCGGGCAGATCGCCGACGAGCAGGCCCGGCTCGCCCCGATGCTGACCGAACTCCGCGAAGCCACCGACTCGGCCACCACGCTCTCCGAGTCCGTCCGCGAGACGACGAAGGCTTTCTCCGACCTGATGACCCGGTTGCGTGTCGACGGGCCGAAGGACCCCGACGCCGAGCCGTTCGACATCACCGAGTACACGGCGATGATGCGCGAGACCACCGCGGCCGCGTCGGAACTGACCCGCCTGACCGAGTCCCTGACCGGCGCGACCGACCCCGAGGTGCTCGAGGCCCGGCTGGCGCTGGTGGAGCGGCGGATCGCCGACGCCGAGTCGGCGGTCGACCGCGTGCTGGGCAAGGCCTTCCGGCTCGGGGCCGTCCTGATTGTGATGCTGTCGCTCGGTTTGGCGGGCGTGGTGGTGCTGGCGGCCGTGCTGCGCCGGCGCGGATGACCGGGCGTGTCGGTCAGGCGGCGCGGCGCACGGGCGCCTCGGTTAGCAGCCGCTCGACTGTTTGCAACAGCGAGACGCGGTCGATGGGCTTTGGCTCGTAGTCGTCGCATCCCGCGGCCAGGCACCGCTCGCGGTCGCCTGACATTGCGTGCGCGGTGAGCGCCAGGATCGGGATCGTCGATCCCATCTCCCGCAGGCGTGCCGCCGCGGTGTACCCGTCGAGCACCGGCATCTGCATGTCGGTGATCAACAGGTCGAAGGACGCATCGGCGGTGATCGCGTCGATCGCTTCCCGCCCGTTGGAGACCACGGTGACCTCCAGCCCCGCCCGCTCGAGAAAGAACGAGATGAGCTTCTGGTTGTCCGCACCGTCCTCGGCCAGCAGCACACGACCATTGAGTCGTCGGTCGCTGTGGGTGACCGGTTCTGGCGTGTGATCCGGCGTATCGAGATCCGTGATCCAGGCCGTGCCCTCCGCTGGAACACACGGGATCTCGAAGACAAACTCCGATCCTTTGCCGGGAACGGACTGGACACGGAGCGATCCTTCCATCATGGCCGCGAGCTTGCGGCTGATCGCCAGCCCCAGCCCCGTGCCCTCGTGCGAGCGCGTCGGGGAGTTATCCGCCTGTTCGAACGGGCTGAAGATCCGCTCGATCTGATCGGGCTCGATGCCAACCCCGGTGTCGATCACGCGGAATCGCAGGGTCGATCCTTCGTGCCCGACGACCAGCCGCACGCCGCCCTGCTTCGTGAACTTCACGGCGTTTCCGACCAGGTTGATCAGCACCTGACGCACGCGGAGCGGGTCGGTGCGAACACAGGCGGGGATTCGGCCCTCGATCTCCAGCGAGAGAGAGATACCGCGTCGTTCCGCCTGCCCGCGGAAACCGTCGATCACATCCCGCACGATCGGGCCGAGCTCGGTCTGGATCGGGGTGATCTCCAGCCGTCCTGCCTCGATCTTGGAGAGGTCGAGCACATCATTGATGATGGTCAGCAGGTGCCGCCCGGCACGCCGGATGGCGCCCACGATCTCGGCCCGTGACATGCGGCTGTCGGCCTCGTCCAGCAGGTCTGCGTAGCCGAGAATCGCGGTCATCGGCGTGCGGATCTCGTGGCTCATGTTGGCGAGGAACTCGCTCTTGGCGAGGTTGGCCTGCTCGGCCCGGTTCGCCAGCTCGCGCTGCCGCTGCTCACTGAGCCGGAGCGACTCGGTCATCTCACGCGCGAGACGCACGGCCTTGGCCCGTGTGCGGGTCAAGCCCCATACGAACAGCGAGAGCGAAGCCGTCGTCAGCAGCCCGATGACCAGGGAGACATTCGCCCGCGTCATGTCGGGCAGCGTCCATTCCGGGCCGGTCGGCGTCACGGAGATCTCGATATCCTGCCCGAACCACGATCGTGTTAGTGTGATCTCCCAGGTCACGCGCCCGCTCAGCAACCCCGCCAGGTCAGCGGACTCGCTCTCGCGCCGGTACATCACGCCCGGTTGATCGCCAGGTCCGGCCTGCTCGATGCGGAGCACCAGCCCGTCCCACGCATCGTTCCAGGAAAGGGCGACCAACTGCTCAAAGTCGATCGCCGCCGCCACCCAGCCACGCTGCTTGGCTCGGTACCACTCCGCGTTGTGCCCTTGCGCGGCCGTGAAGTGCACCGGAAGGCACATCACCATGCCCATCCGCTCCGCGTCCTCGAACTGCACCAGCCGGAACGGCGGCGACAGCCGCGCTTCGTTCAACGCCGCGGCCTCGTCATACACCGCCCGGTTCTTTGTGTCCGCCGCGATGTCCAGCCCCCACGCGCGGCTGTTGACCGATGCGGGCTCGTGATACTTGATCACATAGCAAGGCCCCTCATGGTCCGGGTCATCGGCCGTGGCGGAGGTGTGAATCGTCACGCCCCGAAGGCCCTCGCCCTCGAGCTCGCGCACGAGGGCCTCGCGATAGCCCGGCTCGACGATCTCGACATACGCCAGACCGATCACCCCGGGCGACGACTCGCTCAGTTGTGCGCTCTCGACAAACCATCGCCACTCCGCCCGGGTGACCCGACGGCTCGATTCAAAGAACCCGCGCGAGAACTGGAGCAACTGCCGGCTGCGATCGAGCCGCTTCTCGACCGCCGCGACGATCTCACCCGCCGCCCGCTCCTGCCGCTCACGCAACGCGGCCCTCGCGTGTCCGCGCTGCCAGTTCCACACCAGCCCGGTGAGCATCGTGAACACCGCGGCCACGCCCAGCACATGCGCGTGCAGCCGCGCCCAGCCGAGAATGCTGGAACCCGACCACCAGGGTTGGTTCGCCCCGTTTCTCATCGCGGGAAGAAATCGGACACCCGGGCCACAAAATGGAGCGAATCAGCCGGAACTGGGCTAGATCAACCGACCACTTCGCGGCGGAACCGTCCTGTACCTCGTCGGGAGATCTTCCTTGTCTTCCGGGCGGAAGTTATCGGGGCTGGGCCGCTCCCCCGCGAAAGATGTCAAACAAACAACCCCGCCGTGGGCGGGGCTGATCGTTATAGCGAAGGTGTCTGGACCGGCTCAGGCGTGGACGGGTTCAAGCCCCATGGCCTTGGCCATCGCCTGGCCCATCTCGGCCGGGCTGAGCGACACAGTCGCCCCGGCCTCACGCAACGCCTCGATCTTCGAGTCGGCCGTGCCCGTCGGCTTGCCCCCCGCGCCGGACGAGATGATCGCGCCCGCGTGGCCCATCCGCTTGCCGGGCGGCGCGGTGCGCCCCGCGATGAACGCGGCCACCGGCTTGGTCACATGCTTCTTGATGAACTCCGCCGCGTGCTCCTCGTCCTCGCCGCCGATCTCACCGATCATCAAGATGCCGTCCGTGTCCGGGTCCTCCTGGAACAGCCGCAGGCAGTCGATGTGGTTCAGCCCGCGGACCGGATCGCCGCCGATGCCCACGCAGGTGGACTGCCCGATGCCCAACTGGCTGGTCTGCCAGACGGCCTCATAGGTCAGGGTGCCCGAGCGGCTCACGATGCCGACCGCCTTGCCGGTCTTGGCCTCGGAAACATGCGTGTGGATGTAGCCCGGCATGATGCCGATCTTGCAGCCCGCGTTGGTGTACTTGCTGGCCGCCGTGCCCTCACCGGTCTTCGGACCGGGGGTGATGATGCCCGGGCAGTTCGGCCCGATCAGCGTGAACAGCTCACGCGCGTGCGCCGAGTCCGCGCCCCGGGCGGCCGCGTTGCGGTCGTCGAGCACTTTGCGCACCATGATCATGTCGTTGACCGGCACGCCCTCGGTGATGCAGCAGATCAACCGGATGCCCGCGTCCATCGCCTCGAGGATCGCGTCCGCGCAGAACGCCGGGGGCACGAAGATCATCGTCGCGTCGGCCCCGGTGGCGTCCACGGCCTGCTTGACCGTGTCGAAGATCGGCAGCCCGTTCGCGTCCTTCGTCCCGCCCTTGCCAGGGGTGACCCCGCCGACCATCTTCGTCCCGTACTCGAAGCAGCCCTTGGTGTGGAGCGCCCCGAAACTGCCGGTGATGCCCTGGCAGATCACCCGGGTGTCCTTGTCGACGAGAATGGCCATGTCAATACCTCCGAAAGGAACCCAATCCTAGGCCGACGCCACCTCCCTCCGGCCCGCAACGGCCCGACGCCCCGGGTATCACCACGATTTTGTGGCAACGCCTCAACTCGGCCAAACACCGCCGCCACCCAACTCTCGACCAGCGCCGAAGCCCTCCACATGCTCGTCGCCCGCTTCCGGGTCTGACGCGGTCTCAAGGTTCGGCCGTCCACCCCTCCAGCCCGGGCGCTGGCACAGATCCATCCCGCGCGCCAGCCTCCCGCAACCGACGCATCATCTCCAACTCCGCCGCCGAGATCGGATCCGTCCGCTCACGCGTGAACACCCGCACACCGAACCACACCCCCGCCAGCACGAGGATCACACCCGCCAACACGAACACCCGCTTGGCCGCGTCCCGGTCCACCGGATCCCGCCGGCGCCAGCGCTCCTTGGCCTCCTCCGCTGCCCGCTCCGCGCCCGATCGCGCCGCGTCAGCCGCCCGCTCCATCCGTTCACGGACGGCCTCGAAACTCGGCGCGTGCCGCGCCCGGTCGTTCACCGACCGCCAACGGTCGGCGCACCACTCCACGCAGGCGTCCATCCCGCGTCCCACCGCCGAGAGCTGATCCTCAAAGAACCCCACGCTCCGCCCGCATCCTCTCTTGGCTCAGGGTGCCAGATCCCGCCCGCGCACACCGTCCCGCGTCGCCCAGAAGAATGCCGGGTACGAGCCGTCCCCGCGACCGCTCCGCGCAACTCCCGGCACGCCCTCCGGGTCCTCGTTGCCCAGGATACTCAACTCGTCCGGCAGCCCGATGCTCCCCGACGGGTTCAACGCCGGATCGGTCCCCGCCTTCGCGTACAGGTCGGCCATGCTCACCTTCCGCACGCTCCCGTCCGAGGTCGCCACCGCCGGCTTCGCCCGGATGTTGTTCCACGCCGGCGAGAACCCCTCCGGCAGAGACGACTCACCCACCACTCGCGTCCGCTCACGCTGCACAAAGTCCATCCGCTCCCACACAAGCACCTTCGACTCGGGATACGACACATCGCTGAGCGACTGCGTCCGCACATTACGCTGCTCCATCGGCAGCCGAGCCCCCGGATACCGCCCCGTGTCGCTCCACACCGTCGGAGAAAGCAGGAAGCTGCTCGGCCAGAGCAACTCCGGACGCTGATAGTCTGAATCACCCGCCAGGTCACGCGCCATCGAGACCAAAAGCCCGTCCGCCGGCGATACCTGCTCCTCCCGATACGGCGCCGCCGAATCCGGCCCCGCCATGTAGCTGTACCAGTACGCCGCGAACGGCTCCGTCGTCATATGCGGCGACAACGGATGCGCGTTGAAGTTCCACCGGAACTTCTTGTCCCAAGACAACGCGTCGTTGTAGTCCAGAACCCGCGTGTTCTCCGTCGACTCGCCCTGCCCGAACGGATTCACGAACGCGTCCCGGTTCGACTGCGTGTACATGATCAACTGCTGCGTCACCGTCCGCAGGTTCGCGTTGCCCGCTGCCGCCCTTGCCGTCCGCCGCGCCGCCCCGATCGCCGGCAGCAACAGCCCCATCAGCACCGAGATGATGGCGATCACCACAAGAAGCTCGATCAGCGTAAACCCGCGACGCATGGCGAGTCCCCCTTCGGTTGTCATGGCTCCCCCGCCGGGGATCGTCCCTTGGTCGGGCCGTGCGGCGACCCGTGCGTTCCAGCCTATCCGAGAGCACGCCCCCTCCGGTTGCGGCATTTTTCGCCCTCCGCCGCCCATGCCACCCCGGGCACGCCGCCGTTCTATCATCCGCCCCGCCAAGGAGATATCACATGCGCGCGATCGTCACCGGCCAGGTCGGCATGGACAAGAAGCCCTACCTCAACGCCGTCGCCCGCTTCGCCGGGTCCCAGGGCGAGTCCGTCCCCACCTTCCATGTCGGTGACATGATGTACGCCGAGGCCCGCGATGTCCGCGAGGGACGCATCCTCGACCTGCCCCTCTCCCGCCTCAACTCCCTCCGCCGCGCCGCATTCAAAGACATCATCGCCGAATCACGCGACATGGACACCATGGTCGTCAACACCCACGCCACCTTCCGCTGGCGTCACGGCCTCTTCTCCGCCTTCGACTTCGATCAGATCACCAAACTCCGCCCCGACCTCTTCGTCTGCCTCGTCGACAACATCGAGGTCGTCCACCAACGACTCCACGCCGAGCACGACATCGACGCCACCCTCAAGGACTGCATGGTCTGGCGCGAGGAGGAAATCCTCGCCACCGAACTCATGTCCCAGGCCATCCCCGGCTCCAAGTTCTACATCGTCTCCCGCGGCCGCTTCGCCAGCACCGAACGCACCATGTTCCGCCTCCTCTGCCGCCCCGACATGCGCAAGGTCTACCCCTCCTTCCCCATGTCCCATGTCGTCGACATGCCCGAAGTCATGGCCGAGATCGACGCCTTCCGCACCGAACTCGCCGAACACTTCATCACCTTCGACCCCGGCGATGTTGACGAGAAACTCCTCCTCGACCGCGCCGTCGAAGCCATGCGCGACGGCAAGGACTTCTTCGACCACATGCCCCACCAGCTCGGCGGCATCCAGAAAGATATGAAACCCATCCGCATGCGCACCCGCGAGGTCCTCGATATCGCCGGCGATATCGACGGCCAGATCTACATGCGCGACTTCAAACTCATCGACCAGGCCGACATGATCGTCTCTTTCGTCCCCGAACTCATCTCCGAGGGCGGCAAGATCATCCCCGGACTCTCCTCCGGCGTCGAACGCGAACTCCAGCACGCTTGGGAGCACGCCAAAGAGGTCTATGTCGTCTGGAAGCCCAAGAAAAACCCATCCCCCTTCATCACCGAGACCGCCACCAAGGTCTTCGACTCCGTCCCCGACGCCCTCACCTACTTCGAAGAACAGGGCATGTTCGGCGCCAAGAACCTCTTCGGGCAGTAAAGCAGACAAGGGCGTCAGTTATCAGGCAAAATAACCTGGGCAAATCTCCCATGCGGTGTGGACAGAGCTCGTCCCATATCCGATACTGACAAAAGCCCACCAGCCCACCAGCACCGGAGGGCGGCTCGTGGAAATCCGCTCAGGCTGGAACTCGAAATGATGAGAACCTCGCCCCTCTTCCTCATAACGCTTTCCGGCTGCGTTGCGGCCGCCTCCACAGCGATGGATCCCGCAGCCGACTGTCGTGCCGACTTCCTCGCCAGCATGGAGGCGTGCAACGACACATTCAACGATCCCGATGTCCCCGGCTACCAGAATCAGGCCGCGTTCGAGACCTGCACCAATGGTGCCAACGCGCACCTGACCGCGTGCCTCGCGAGCAAAGGCGGGAACACATCGGAGCATTGGGACGAGTTCATCGATGACATCAAGGGCTGCCTCGAAGACTGGCCCGACGGAGGTGTTGGTCTCGAAGCCTCTCTCCGCGGCATGCTCCGGATCTACCGCCACCGCCTGGGTCTGCCGCCCGAGGATCCCTGCGGCCTGACCCGCGTGGGCACCGCCCGCGTGGCTCCGATGGACACCCTTCGATCCGCCGCGATCGATCTCGGCCACGCCGACGGCGTCTACCCGGTCGAGGCCCAGTCGACGCTCAGCTTCCAAGCCGGCATCAGCTCCACAAACTCCTACAACCTGGCCGCACGCCCCTGCATCCGCGGCGCCGAACTCATCGCCCTGTACCAGACCCGGCAGGGTGTGCAGGCCGTGCCGCTCGACGCGGACACGGATGTTTCCGACGGCGTCTTCTTCGATCTGCCCGTCTTCGCCAACCGCGTGATCGACACGAACAAGATCGTCGCCCTCGCCGTGTATTACGACGATCAGGGCCGGCCCGTATTTATGGAGTACGCCCCCCTTTCGATCACCCCGAGCCCGATCCGGGGCGATTGGAACCGCGACGCCGTGCAGAACTCCCAAGATATCGTGGACTTTCTTCAGTCCTACGCGGGTCAAGTCGAGCGTGCCGACCTCAATCAAGATGGCACCCACGACGCCGGCGATCTGCAGGAGTTTGTCGATCAGATCGACCGGTAAGTCACACCCCCTGTTGCCACTTCAGGAACCCGGGCCCAACGCCCGGGTTTTCTTGCAGCCATTCCGCACAGCGCCGTCGCGAGGTGGCCGGGTCTAAGGAGCCTCCGGGCAACACGCGTACTCGCCATCCCTGAAACCCCCCGCCGCCCTTGCCCAACAACCCCCCGGCCCCGATGATGGGCCGGTAGCAGCACCCGGGGATCCCAATGACGGCCGACAACGACCAGCACGACGCCACCTATCCCCTCAACGAGCGGGGCCGCGCCTTCCAGCCAGGCCTCGCCGACGATGACAAAACCTGGGCCATGTTCGCCCACCTCGGCCTGCTCGGCCACCTCGTAATCCCGTTCTTCGCCGTCGCCATCCCCCTGGTCATCTGGCTGACCAAAAAGGATAAGTCCGCCTTCATCGACGACCACGCCCGCGAAGCACTCAACTTCCAGATCACTCTCTGATCATCTACTCCGTTGCCCTGCCCCTCATCGCCGGCATCATCGGCGCCCTCACCTGCGGCATCGGCTTCATTCTCATGGTCCCCGCCGTCGCCGGCCCCTACATCCTCGGCCTGATCGGCATGATCATGGCCGCCATGGCCGCCAACCGCGCCGAGTTTTACCGCTACCCCATGACCTTCCGCTTCATCCACTGACCGATCTTCGCCCGTCGCCGACGAGGGAGACGGCACGCCGAAGCCGTGACGAAGGGGGAAGTCCGCGAGATCCAAGCCCCTGTTCCCTCCCCCCAATGCCCGATCCCCGTCCCTGATCCCCTCCCCGACTTCCCCTACACTCCCACCGTGCCCCTCCTCGAAGCCATCGACCTCAAAAAGACCTACAACGACCGCACCGTCGTCAAGGGCGTCTCCTTCGACGTCGAGCACGCCGAGATCGTCGGCCTCCTCGGCCGCAACGGCGCCGGCAAAACCACCACCTTCCGCATGACCATCGGCATGATCGAGCGTGACGCCGGCCGCGTCATCTTCGACGGCACCGAGGTCACCGGCCTGCCCATGTACCGCCACGCACGCCTCGGCATGGGCTACCTCAGCCAGGAACCCTCCGTCTTCCAACGCCTCACCTGCGAGCAGAACCTCCTCGCCATCCTCGAAACACTCAACCTCTCCCGCGCCGAGCGCAAGAAGAAAGCCGCCGAGCTCCTCGCCCAGTTCGGCCTCACCCACAAAGCCAACGACCAGGCCCGCACCTGCTCCGGCGGCGAACGCCGCAAGCTCGAAATCGCCCGCGCCCTCGTCACCAACCCCAAACTCATCCTTTTGGACGAGCCTTTCTCCGGCGTCGACCCCATCGCCGTCGAAGACCTCCAGGAAGAGATCCGCTCGCTCACCAAACGCGGCATCTCCATCCTCATCACCGACCACAATGTCCAGCAGACCCTCCGCGTCTGCGACCGTGCCTACATCATCGATTCCGGCCGCGTCCTCGCCGAAGGCACACCCCGCGAACTCATCAACGACCCCATGGTCCGCCGCGTCTACCTCGGCTCCCTCTTCCGAGGCGACGAGTTCGACGAACAACCCACCCCCGACCACCCGGAGCACGCCGATGCCTAAAGCCGCGGCCATCCTCCTCTTGCCCCTCCTCCTCACCGCCTGCGCCGAACGCCACATCCGCGTCACTTCCACCCCCCCCGGCGCCCGCGTCTGGCTCAACGATCAGGAAATCGGACGCACACCCGCCACCGCCTCCTTCACCTTCTACGGCCATTACGACCTCCGCCTCGAAGCCCCCGGC
>RFGH01000205.1 GCA_003696675.1 Planctomycetota bacterium | reverse complement strand
GGGGGCGCGGGCGAGCGGGCGGAACGCGGGGTATCTGATGCGGGGGGCGGCGGAGAACTACGCCGTCGCGTGCGCGGACCTCGGGCGCGAGCGGGCGCGGGCGCTGTGGCGATTCACGGAGGACAATCTGCGGGCGTTGCGGGATTTGGGGGCGGGGGCGTTGCCGTCATTCCGGGATCGCGCGTCGTGCCTGGCCGCGGTTGAGGAGGAAGAGGCGGAGGATCTGGAGCGGTCGGCCCAGATGCTGCGCGAGGACGGCTTTGATGTCGAGCTGGTGCGCGAGGTGGATGACGCGTTGTGGCGTCGGGCGCGGCCGCTGGTGGGGCTGCTGAACCCGGGCGACGCGGTGTGCTCGCCTGCGGAGTTGGTCGGGCTGCTGCGGCGGTCGGTGGGGGATGCCCGGATTGTCGGGAATGCGCCCGTGTATGCGATCGAGCCGGGAGATCGTGGTGTCGTAGTTCGGGCGCGGGGGATCGAGGTGGACGCCCGTTTCGTGCTGGTGTGCACCAACGCGTATGTGGGCGAGTTGCTGCCCGAGATGGCGGGTGTTGTCACGCCGAATCGCGGGCAGATGCTGGCGCTGCGCCCGGCGGACCCGCGCGATGCGCACCTGGAGCACGCGTACTACATCGATCACGGCTCGGAATACATCCGCTCGGGTCCGGACGGGACGGTGGTGTTCGGCGGGGCGCGCAAGCACCGCGAGGAAGAGGAGCGGACCGATCGCGACGGGTTGAACGACGCCGTGCAGGCGCGGCTGGAGGAGTTGGCGGGGCGGTACATCGGGCGTGATTTCGAGGTGCTGGCGCGGTGGAGCGGGATCATGGGGTTCAGCCCGGACGGGCTGCCGGTCGTGCGTGCGTGCGAGGGTGTCGATCCCGGCGGGCGGGTGTGGTTCTGCGGGGGACTCACCGGGCATGGGATGTCGATGGGGTATTTGACGGCGCGGGGGGCGGTCTCCGAGATGCTCGGTGGGTAGCTCGGGTTCGGGCGTGGTTGCCATCCCCTCCCTGCCGGTCGGGGCTACTTGGGGGGCGTCGTCGTCGTGGTCGGCCAGCTGCTTGAGCAGGCGGAGGGTGGCGTTGGCGGCTTTGCGGCGGGTTTCGTTGATGCGGGCGGTGAGGGCGTCGGGGTGTTCGGGGGTGTTGCAGAGTTCGTGGGTGGTGTTGATGGCCGTGTTGCGGGCGATGCTGCGGAGGGCGGCGGCGCGTGCGACGTGGACGCGTGCGATGGACTCGAGTTCGGCGACAGTCTAGGGATGCTCGGCGAGCCGAGCGAGGCAGGAGGGGCGGACCTGGAACATGTCGCAGAGGGCGACGACGGTGTGCTGCGGCTCGGCGAGGGCCATCGCGAGGACATGGGGCGGGGGGACGGACTCGGGCCAGTCGGTGGGCATGCGGGGATTGTCCCGCGCGGTTTGGTGGAGGCCAAGGGTGGAGTTTGTATGACAACGAAGTTGCGCACGAATCGGGATGTGAGGAGGCACTAGGCACTGGGCACTGGGGATTGGGGATCAGGCATCGGGCATTGGGATTCGGACATGCAGAAGGCTGCGCCGTCTGCATGGCACCCGTTGGTGATTGTCTCTCAGTTCGCCGTTGCCGCGGGTGATATCACGCTGTCGATGCCTTGTGCGACTGCGTGTGCGAGCGCATCGAGCGATGCTTTGAAGTTCGCAAGGAACTGGGTTTCCGGGGTGGGGTGGTCGTAGAAGTCGGTGATGGCGCGGAGGGCAAGGGTGGGGATGGCGTGGAGGTTGGCTGTCCAGGCGATGGCCGCGGTTTCCATGTCTTTGACGGTGATGTTGTGGGTGTTGAAGAAGTCGAGTTCGGCGGGCAGGGTGTCGATGGCGTTGCCGGTGGAGATCGTGGCGATGGTCGCGCCGAAGGCGGCGGCGAGTTGGTCGGAGTGGTGGAGGGGTTCGGGGCCTCGGGCGTAGGTGTCGAAGCCGGGGAGGGGGATGCGGCGGTCGTGGTAGTAGGCGCGGTCGATGAGGTGGACGCGGGCGATGTCGGTGTGCTTTGAGGAGCCGCCCGCGGCGCCGGCGACGAGGATGGCGCGGGGGTGGAGATGGGTGGCGATGAGGTGGGTCGCGAGGGTGGCGGGGTTGGTGC
>RFGH01000204.1 GCA_003696675.1 Planctomycetota bacterium | reverse complement strand
GCTGGACTGTACGGCTGGAAGGACTATCTCTATGTTCTGACGCGCGAACCGCGGGAGGATGGCGGCACCCGCTGGTCGTTGCACCGGATCGATCCGCGGGCCGACAAGCTAGGGCGGACGGTGGTTCTTCCCACCCGCAGCGCGCACGTGGTGCTGGCCCCGGGCCCGCGCTATTGGGCGGTGGTGGAGAAGGGGTCGGTCGAAGCGGACGGCGGACAGACCCTCGACGGCCTGCTCCTGGTGCCGTCGAGCTGGATCGAGAAGGCGCCCTCGCCGCTCGTCGCGGGGCGTGAGGATGAGGTGTCCTGTGAGGAAGCCGGCAAGTCGTAAGTGCATCACCTGGGCGCACGTTCTCCTCCTCGCGGCGCTCGCTGGCTGTGCGCCGAGGGGCACGCCGCGGCAGCGCTTGCTGGGGGTGACGCCGGACGACCCGGTGGAACGCGTTCTGGCGACGCCGGCGCGGATGAGCGTGGTCTACTGGCCGGCGATCGGTGCTTGCCGGCCGGAGGAGATGGCGGTGTTGATGCGGCTCGAGGAGCTCGGCGAGCGCTGGGACGATCTGCGTTTGCTCACCGTATTGCCCGCCACCTGGAGCGACGAAGAGCGCTACGGCATCGACTTTCCCGGCGAGGTGGTGCGACTGCCGGACCCCGCCTACGTGCGCCAAGCGGCGTTCATGCCCCTGCCGCGCCTCGAGGTGTGGTCGGCGGCGGGGGAGCCTCTGTTACTCAAGAGCCTGCCGCCTTTCGGCGATCCGGCGAGCTTGCTGGTGGCGGAGATCGAAGCCGGCCGGGCGTTGACGGCGCCGTTGGCGGAGATGGCGGCGGTTGAGGAGGTGAGATGATGGGCGGCGTGGATCGGATCGGCCTCATGCGGATCGCTCGCTTTCTCCTGATCGCCGCCTTGGCGCCGGCTGCCCTGGCCGGTGCCGGCTCCTTGCGGGTGGTCGACGGCGACGGGCGGCCGGTGGCGGGAGCGGTGGTGGAGGTGCTGGCGCCGCCATCGGGCGCTGGTGCCCTGGCCGCGGTCGACCTTACCCTGTTGCGGGCCGAGAGCGACGAAGAGGGCCGCGTCGCCGCTCGCCTGCCTGCCTTCGAGGGCGCGGTGGTGGTGGTCGACGCGGCATCGCGGCGGCCGTTGGTGCGGCTCTTGGACGAAGGGTTGGAGTCGCTGGTGGTCGAGCCAGGGTTGGCCTTGTTGGCCGTTCCGTTCCTCTCAACCTCTGCCGTCGCAGCGCCCGGTTGCGGCAAATGCGTCGATGGGACGTTCGATTCTGTGGGACTGAAGTGTTCGGGGGCGGCAGCGGACTGTACGGAGTGTACAGTTTGTGCCTACTAACAAGCGAACTGTCGTACCTCGAAGAAGCTTCTGGGGCACGCTTGATTATTAATTAAGAGAACTGATAAATGAGGTCGATCTGCAGCAACCGTTGTTGCAGTGTACTCTTCACTGCGCTGTGGGTGTTCGTCATCCACAGCGCCGCCTATGCCGAGGTGGGTGAGCGTGCGGGAGAACGGAAGACAGATTACCGAGTCTGCAAGAGGGTAGAGCTCGGCATTCGCGGCACCTGGGTGAACCGGGCGGCCTGGGATGGGGAGGGAGCCCGGCTCGTACTTCCGGACGTTCTACAAGGAAGCATCTACGTCCGTGGCGAGGATGGCAAAGCGCTGGCCGAGATTCGCAGGCCAGGTCAAGGCATTCTCGACTTGAATCGACCGTCCAGGGTGGGGCTTCTTGACGGAGCGCTGGTCGTTGAAGAAGGCGATGGCCATCTCGTTTGGCTGAACGAAGCTCTCGAGCCTTATCGTGGACTCCGGCTTGATGAGGTTAGTTTCCGGGGCGACCTGACGATTCGTACGGTCTTTAAGATGGCATTCGCGAGTGATGGCGACATCTTCGTCTACGGGGACGCTAGCAGGTCAAACGGTGCTTGGCTGCCGGGCTTTTTTCGAATTCAGCTGGATCCGAAGCCGCGTTTGGAGTTGCTTCTTCCCGATACGGTAGACAGTCGGCAGCGTGAGTACTTTACCAGTGTGTATTCATACGTGGCCACGGTGGGGAATCGCGGATACGCCATGGTAATGGCTGATCCAGCCTACATCGTATCAGCTGGCGACGACCTGAAGCGCCTGGCAGCCTTCCCGGCGGGTTTTCGTAATCCTCCTGCGCTCCCCGATTCCCATGACGTGGCTTCTATGATTGTGAATATGAACGCCATGGAGCGCATGGCATTCGCTGCTGGACTGTACGGCTGGAAGGACTATCTCTATGTTCTGACGCGCGAACCGCGGGAGGATGGCGGCACCCGCTGGTCGTTGCACCGGATCGATCCGCGG
>RFGH01000020.1 GCA_003696675.1 Planctomycetota bacterium | reverse complement strand
CGCGCTCAGCCTGTTGCGCCGGATCCGATTCCACTGCAGCCGAGGCGTGGTGATGAGAGCTGCGAGTGTGCAGACGGCGGTGACAGCGTAGCCCGGCCATGTGGCCAGCCACACCGCGATGCGTTGCGCCGTCGCTCCGAACGCTCCGCCAATGCCGAGCCCCCCGATCATGGCAAGCACGCCGGGCAGCCAGAGCAGGAGCCACACGAGGTTCCGGAGCCAGGTTCGTCGAGGCGCTGCTTCCTGTCGCCCAAACCGATCGTTCACGCTTGGCCTCCTCTGCTCGTGGTTTTCTGGGTGAGCATGCGTTGTCGATGCATCACTCACTCGGCTTGCTGCACACGACGGTGCATGGCCCTGCCCTGCACACCTGGGAGCATCTCCTTGATTGTTATCACTCAAACTGGCGCAGGATCCCCAGGCAAGTCTAGTTGCTCGACTCAGAATGTGTGTATGGTGGTTGTCATTTCACAATCTCTTGCGTCTAGCCGCCGACGCATGCCGCCAGACCACCTGAGACCGCGTACGCGATGCTTTGTGCGTCTGTTATAAAATCAAAGCAAGCCAAACCAAGGAATGGATTATATAGAAAGGTCAAACCACACCCGAAGTAAAGGATGCCAGCAGTGCTGCCAACAATGATAACGGTATTGCGGCACGTGTTGGTCGGGAATACACCGAGTGATGGCAGCGGCGCCGGATCGACGCCGGTGGGTCCGGTGTTGCCGAGTGAACTCAGCACGACACGGACGTCCCTCAGGTCCGTCAGGCCGTCGCCGGTCGGGTCGGTTGAGATCGACCCCGACGGGCGCCCGATATTGTTCACGACAAGGGCGATGTCGTACGCGGTCACGGCCCCGTCGGCGTTGGCGTCACCGAGCAGCGGCGCAGGTGGTTGCGGGTTCATCAGTGCTCCGAGCGTGGCGTCGCCCAGTACAACTCCGGTTCGTGTCGACACAAATGACACATGGGCGTTGTCCAGCGCCAGCGGATCGGTCATATCGGCTTCGCCGATGACGAGATCGCCGACGCCGTCTGTGTCCCAGTCCCAGCGTGTTCCCTGGACCGAGGCGCCGAAGTACACGCCGGGTTCGCCGGTCCGGATCGCTAGGAGTGACCCAGTCGCGGCTGAATAGAGACGGACATGGCCGCGCCTCGTGAGCCCGGTCTCGGTGTCGAATCCTGCGGGGGCG
Organism: Planctomycetota bacterium; assembly: GCA_003696675.1. Taxonomy (GTDB): domain Bacteria; phylum Planctomycetota; class Phycisphaerae; order Phycisphaerales; family UBA1924; genus UBA6054. The sequence goes on along the minus strand of RFGH01000020.1, from coordinate 548 downwards.
AGCGGATCGCTGACGGCGAGATCCGCGAGTCGGTCGCCGTCGTAGTCATCGACGCTGGAGATCGAAGCGCCGAAGAGATCGCCGGGTCCACCCTGAAGCGATCCGAGAACAGCTCCGGTTGATCCCGAATAGATGAAGACCTTTCCGACCTCCTGATTGATCCCGGGGGCCGCAATGGCAAAATCCCCATGGCCGTCGGCATCGATATCGCCAAGTGTTGTCACTGATTCACCGAAGCGATGCGTCGATGATGGATTGACCAATGTATAGAGCAGATCCCCGTCAGCGCCCGAGTAGACGAACGCGCGACCGGTCATCGAAACAGGATCGGCTCCGGGATGGGCGGCCCCTATAAGCAGGTCTGGGAGGCCGTCGTCGTTGATGTCGTTGATCGGCGCTGCCGAGACACCGAACCCGTCGAAAGCGACATCACTCTGGAGTTCGTAGAGCAGGGCGCCGTCCACGCCCGAGTGGACACGGATCGATGTCAAAGCCGCGTCCGGAGTGATCGCATCGGGACGGACAGTGTTGATCATGAGGTCATCATG
>RFGH01000203.1 GCA_003696675.1 Planctomycetota bacterium | reverse complement strand
GTCCCCGCCAGCGCGTCGTACAACGCCGGGTGCGGGTCCTCGTCGTGCACCGCCCGCGGCACCAGGTCCGCCACGTACATGCACGCCGCGTACCGCCGGTACGACACCCGCACCCACGGCATCGGCTCCAGAAGGTCCCAGCTCGTCAGTGTCGCCAGATCGCTGCTCGGCTTGATGATCACCGTCATCCCGCCCCGCGTCAGCAGCTCCACCCCCCCCGAGAACGGCGCCTTCTCCCGCTTGCTCCCCTTCGCAAGGCACCGCAGCAGCCCGTGCCCCCGCGTCATCAACGCCACCGTCTGGCTGGTCTCCGACCAGTCCCAGTGACGGACACAGATCCCCTCGTCATGCTCCATCGGCACGGCCACAGGGTAGGAAAGCTCCAAAGAGCAAAGGGCCAAACGGCAAATCACGACCCGGCCCCACTCCTCCGAATTTGCCATTTGCCCCTTTGCCATTTGGCCCTTTCGCCCACCGCGTCATACGCTGCGCCCATGCACTTCTCCCTCCTCGACCGCATCCTCGAACGCGACGACACCCGCATCGTCACCCTCAAGCTCGTCTCCAACGCCGAGGAATACCTCCAGGATCACTTCCCCTCCTTCCCCGTCCTACCCGGCGTCCTGATGCTCGAGTCCATGGTCCACGCCGCCCGCGCTCTCATCGACCCCGACGACACCGCCAACCCCCCCTTCGTCCTCGGCCAGGTCAAAGCCCTCAAGTACGGCGCCTTCGTCAAGCCCGGCGCCACCATCCGCATCACCGTCACCAGGCAGAAAGACCTCGACGACGGCGCCGTCGACTTCAAAGGCGATGTCCGCCTCATCGAACCCGGCGCCGACCCTTCCTCCGATCTCCCGACCGCCTGCTCCGGCCGCTTCGTCCTCCGCCCCGCCCGACTCGACTGACCGCCCCCACAACCGTCCATGACACTCCTCTGCGTCCCCATCCTCGCCGACGACCCCGCCATCGCCAGGCGCGACGCCATCCTCGCGGCCGAGAAGGGCGCCGACATCGTCGAGTACCGCGTCGACCTGCTCATGGAACTCGAGGAACCCCTCGAGTCCCGCATCGACCGCATCAAAGCCCTCGTCGCCGACTCACCCCTCCCCTGCATCCTCACCTGCCGACCCGAGTGGGAGGGCGGGCTCTACACCGGCCCCGAGGACGAACGCGTCAGCATGTTCGAGGCCCTCGGCACCGCCGACCACCCCCCCGCCTACATCGATGTCGAACTCAAGGCCTACACCGCCTCGCCCAATATCCGCCAGAAGATCAACCTCGCCGTCGACCACCCCAAGCAGCAACGCGCCGTCCGCACCCGCCTCATCCTCTCCACCCACGACTTCCAGTCCCGCCCCGCCGACCTCACCCGCCGCATCCTCGCCATGCACGACGAGCCGGCCTGCGCGATCGTCAAGATCGCCTACCGCGCCCGCTCCATCCGCGACAACCTCGAACTCTTCGACATCCTCGCCGAACGCCAGAAGCCCACCATCGCCCTGGCCATGGGCGAGCACGGCCTCATGAGCCGCGTCCTCGCCCCCAAGTTCGGCGCCTTCCTCACCTTCGCCTCCCTCCGCGACGAGTCCGCCACCGCCCCCGGCCAACCCACCATCGACGACCTCCTGAACCTCTACCGCTTCCGCTCCATCAAGCCCACCACCAAGGTCTACGGCGTCATCGGCTGGCCCGTCGCCCAGTCCATGTCCCCCCTCATCCACAACGCCGGCTTCGAGTCCATCGGCTTCGACGGCGTCTATCTCCCCCTCCCGATCGCCGCAGATCCGAACGACCCGGAATCGACCGCGATCAGCCTCCGAGCAACCTTCGCGGCCTTGGTGACGCACGGCGCGCTCAACTTCGCCGGCGCAAGCGTCACCGTGCCGCACAAAGAACTCATCCTGCAGGACAGCGCACTCGAAGACATCGGCCCCTGGAACATCTACGACATTGGTGCGGCCAACACGCTCCACCGCCACGCCTACGACCCCAATCGCCCCGACGAACATCTCTGGCAAGCCGCGAACACCGACGCCGCCGCGATCTCCACGCTTCTCGACGATGAGTTCGGCTCAATCCGCGACAAGCGGATCGCGATCATCGGAGCCGGCGGGGCCGCCCGGGCCGCCGCCTATGTTTCCGCCACCCGCGGTGCGCGCGTCACCATCTACAACCGCAACGCCGACCGCGCCAAGTCGCTCGCAGCATCGCTCAACAAACTCGATCTCGACCAAGAAATCACCGCCGCCGCGTCGGACACGCTCCCCACCTCCCACGCCGACCTCTACATCAACTGCACTCCCCTCGGCATGACCGCCGGCCCCGACCCCGACGCCCTGGCCATCCCCATCCCCGACATGCCCAACCTCAGCCCCGACACCGTCTTCTTCGACACCGTCTACAACCCCCCCGAAACCCCGATGCTCCGCGAAGCCCGCGCCCGCGGCTACCGCACCATCGACGGCGTCCAGATGTTCGTCAAACAGGCCGCCGCCCAGTTCCAACTCTGGACCAACCACCCCGCCCCTACCGACCTCTTCGACCGCCTCGTCCGGCAACGCCTCGCGCACTGACACCTTCTCCCCAACGTGCCGATCCAAGACTTCACCAGCACGGGCACGCACACCCCCACAGGGTGCCATGCAGACGGCGCAGCCTTCTGCATGCCATCCTCCACCTCATCCCCAATCCCCAATCCCCAATCCCCAGTGCCTAGTGCCTAGTGCCTAGTGCCTAGTGCCTAGTGCCTGATGCCTAATCCCCAATCCCTCCACCATATCTACCACGTTTGTGCGCAACTTCGTTGTCATACAAACTCCACACTTTCCGCCGCACACCCCGCGCGGGACAATCCCCGCATGACCACCGCCGAACTCATCCGCGACCTCGCCGACCCGGGCCTGACCACCCTGGACATCTGCCACCGCCACGACTGCACACCCGCCGAACTCCTCGAACGCTGCGAGTCCGACGAGATCCGCCCGCACCTCGACGCCCTCGCACGCATGGCCGACATCCGCGACGCCGTCATCAGCCCCGACGAGGAACGCCTCGCCCGCGCCACCCTCACCCACCTCGCCATCCCCAACCAGCTCCCCACCCGCCTCTCCGTCCGCCACGACGAACTCCGCCGCAAGTCCGCCACAACCTTGCTCCGCAAGCCCACCAAGCACGCCCCCAAAGAGCCGCGGGCTTTAGCCCGCGCGGTCGACCAACCAACCGTGCACGCCCAACCCCTCCCCCACACCTCCCCGAGAGATGACACGCAAAGCCTCACGGAGAGAGAGATCCTCCCCCGTCGCCGACGGGGGAGCTGGCACGCCGAAGCCGTGACGGAGGGGGTCCTCATCAGCCTCCCCATCCTCGATCCCCACACCCCCACCACCGACCTCATCCAATCCCTCGCCTCCCGCCCCGAAAGAGGGGGCCCCATTGACAATCAGGCGGAGACCTCCCCCGCACAGGCGCAAGGAAAAAGCGGTCGTCCCAAGAACGACCGCCTCAAAGACATCATCACCCGAGCCGGGTCCGCGCTCAGCGCGCCCGCTCGTGCTCCCACGGATTACCCGGATACAGCTTCGCACCCACCGGGTAGAACAGATCACCGAAGTTCTGATCCCCGTAGTCCAGATCCCACTGCTCGTTGTAGTCACGCTTCAGCTTGAACAGCAGCGTCGGCTTGCGCATGTCCTTCTCGGTGTACGCCAGCACGGTGCCGCGATGGTCCGGATCGAGCTCGTCGAAACGCACCCACAGCTTGTTCATGTAGGTCTGGTGCCACTGCATCCGGCGCCGGTTCGCCAGGAACCACTCGCACTCGTCGGCGAACCGCGCCGCGTCGTCCGCGAGTTCCTGCGCCGCCAGCACCGTCTCCGGGTCACCCCCCGCCGCCTCGGTCTCGGCCGCGAAGTCCGCCGCCTTCACCGCCAACTGGTGCGCCTCGTTGAAGGTCACGATCAGCCGCTTGTACGCCGGACCACGCATCGCCGTCTGCGGCGACTTCATCCGCTCCTCGCGCGTCGGCGGCGTCCCGCACGCCGTCAGCCCACACACCACACCAGCCATCGCGATCACGAATCCACTCTTCACGCTGCGCGTCATCTCGCCCTCCGTCTTTCCCGTCCTGGCTCACACACCTCGACGCCCCATCCTCATCCGAACGCCGGGGCCTCGATCCCGCTCAAGGATAACAGGGTCGCGAACGACTCGGAGAACACAAAGTTCTCTTCCGGGTACTTCTCGCCCCCCATGTTGTTGTCCAGATGGCTGAACATCAGGTCGATCCGTCCGAGAACGCGGGGATTCCCCGGCCCATCACCCCCCCACGAGATCAACTCCACCAGCCCCCGGGTCGACGCCCCCACCGCCGAAAACTGCTCGATCTCGGCCGTGTACCGGATCGTGTCCCCCGGCCGGGCGTCCAGATCCAGCTCCGCCCGCGACACCTTCGCCAGGACCACCTTCTCCTTGAACCCCTCCGCGTGCCCCACCAGAATCCCCGCCGTCTGGGCCATGCCCTCGACGATGAAGCACGCCGGCATCACCGGCATCGCCGGACGCGACGCCGACCCCGCGAAGTGGTCGTGCAGATGCTCCTCCGCCATCGACACCTGCTTGATCGCCACCATCTTCTGGCGGGGCACAAGCTCGACGACGCGGTCGATCCACATCCAACGCATCAGTTGTCCCCGAAAGAAGAATCGGAACGAGCCCCGAAACTCACGCGGCCTGCAGCTTCTGCTCGCAGAAGTTCACCAGCGCATCCACCGTGAAAATCTGACGGATGTTCGCCACCGACGGGTCCGACTCGATCGCAGAAAAATCGAAGTGAGGCAGACGCTCCCGCAGCAACGCCAGACCGTTCGCGGTCACCTTGCCGTCCTGCACATACTGCGGGTCCTGCGCCACGCCCTCGGGGAACAACTCGCCCTGAGCGATCTTGAACCCGAACGCCTTCTCCAACTGGAACGAGATGTCCAGAATATCGATCGACTCGGCACCGAGGTCGCCGATCAGTGTGGCCTCAGGCGTCACCTCGTCTTCGTCCACCGCCAACGCGTCGACGAGCACCTCTTTGACCTTGTCGAAGATCTCGGATCGTTCCATGGAAATGGCTTCCTCATTCGGCCGCAGGCCCCGGCTTCCTGCTCCGGGCACACCCGCGGCCGCAATGCTAGCCCCGACAAACCTCGAGGGCGACACCGCCCCCCAACCCATCCGCGCCCCGCCAAACCGCCGCGAAACAGCCCCGAATCGACTACAACGCCGCCAGCCGCCGCGCCGTCTCCTGCTCAATCAACGCCTCGAACAACGGGCCCAGATCGGCCTCGTCGATCACCTTGGTCTTGCTCAGCTTCTGGTCCAGCCGCTGGTCCGCCACGATGTTGTCCTGATACCGGTACACCCGGATCTTCTCGCTCCGCTGGCCGGTCCCGATCTGGGCCTGCCGCTGCCCGGCACGCTCCGCCTCCGCCCGCTGCCGCTCGATCTCATAAACCCGGGCCACCAGCAGCCGGCGCGCCTTCTCACGGTTCTGCGCCTGGCTCTTGGTCTCCTGCATCCGCACCTCCACCCCCGTCGGCGTGTGGACCAGGTGCACCGCGGTGGCGACCTTGTTCACATTCTGACCCCCCGGCCCCTGCGCCGTGGTCACATGCTCGACCACATCGTTCGCCCAGTCGATGTTCACCTCGACCGCCTCGGGCTCGGGCAGCACCGCCACCGTGCAGGTGCTCGTATGGATCCGCCCCTGAGTCTCCGTCGCAGGCACCCGTTTCACCGAGTGCACCCCCGCCTCGAACGCCAGCTCCTGCCAGACCCCCTCCCCCGCGATGTTCACAATCGCCCGCCGGATCCCCCCCACCGACGCGTCCGCGTCCAGGTCCATCATCTCCACCCGCCAGCCCTTCCGAGCCGCGTACCGGGTATACACATCGAGCAGATCACGCGCCCAAAGGCCCGCCTCATCGCCGCCCGTCCCCGCACGGATTTCCAGGATGACCGATCCCACCGCCCGGTCGTCCGACATCACCAGCATCGCCTTGATCGACTCGGCCGCTCTCGCCGCCGCGTCCTCGATCCCCGGCAGCTCCTCCCGGGCCAACGCGGCCAGCTCGGCGTCCGAACCCGCGATCGCCGCCCGCATCTCGTCCGCGTCGCCCAGCAACTTCTTGAGCCCGCGGTACGCCGTCACCACCGGGTCGATCGCAGCCCGCCGGATCGCCAGCGCCGACGCCCGCCGATGGTCGCCTGCGATCTCCGGGTCCTCGAGCTGCACGGTCAGTTCCCGGTGCTGGGCGTCGATCTCGTCGAGCTTCGCGCGGACGGCGTCGGGCAGGATGGCGGCAAGTTCCGGCACGCCTCAAGCGTACGCCGCAACGCCGGATGAGCGGTCCCGTATACTCGCCCGAACCCCCGGATCATCACGGGGTTGACCCGCCCGAACGCTCCTGGGGAGACGCATGGACCACGCGATCGAGATGACCGGCGTGCGCAAGACTTTCGGGCCCAAGGTGGCCGTCGAAGGCATGGACCTGGTGATCCCCCAGGGTTCGCTGCACGGGTTCATCGGGCCGAACGGCGCCGGCAAGTCAACCACCATCCGGATGATCATGTCGATCCTGTTCCCCGACCGCGGGGAGCTGAAGGTGCTCGGCAAACGCTCGGCGGTCGAGAGCAAGGACCGCATCGGCTACCTGCCCGAGGAACGCGGGGTCTACAAGAAAATGAAGGTCGGCGCCTTCCTGGCCCACATGGCCCGACTCAAAGGCCACGATGCCGGCTCGGAACTGACCCGCAAGGTCAACGATTGGCTGGAGAAGATCGGGCTGCCCGATGTCTCCCGCAAGAAGTGCGAGGAGCTGTCCAAGGGCATGCAGCAGAAGGTTCAGTTCGTGTCCTGCGTGCTGCACGAGCCTGACCTGCTGATCCTCGACGAGCCGTTCAGCGGGCTGGACCCGGTGAACATGCGCTTGCTGCGCGACCTGATCCGCGAGCAGCACGAGGCGGGGCGGACGGTGATCTTCTCGACGCATGTGATGTCGCAGGCCGAGCAGCTGTGCGATCACATCGTGATGATCCACAACGGTCAGAAGGTGCTCGATGACCCGGTGCAGACCATCCGGTCGAGGCACAAGCCCGAGGGCGTGTGGTTCGAGCCTTATCACGCGGATCGGGAACAGGAGGCTCTGGCGGCCGTCACCGGCGTGCCCGGCATCGCTGAGGTGCGGCGCGTGGACGGGCGGCTGGAGGCCCGACTGGATGCAGGCGTTGAGCCGAGCGAGGCGATCCGTCTGGTCGCGCAGGCCGCGCCGATGGCTAGTGTGGAGCTGCACCGGCCTGGGCTGGAAGACATCTTCATCAACATCGTGACCGGGGGCTCGGCGTCGGCGGACGACCGTGCCCAGCTCCGGGCCGCGCTGCGGGACATCGGGGGTGACGCGTGATACGGGGCGGATTCTCGATGTCGAAGGTGATGCGGATCGCCGGACGCGAGTTCGCGTCGACCGCGCTGACCAAGGGCTTCATCATCGGCGCGTTGGTGGTGCCGGCGGTGATCCTGGCGATCATCCCGCTGGTGGGCATCCTGGCCGCGTCGGCCAAGCCGCCGGCCGTGTCGGGGCGGATCCTGGTGATCGACCGCTCCGGAGAGGTGCTCGGACCGCTGAGCGAGCGGCTCAGCGAGGAGTCGATCCGCGAACGACGCCAGGAGGCCGTGCGTCGGGCGGGAGAGTTTGCGGCCGGCGCCCTCGGCGGGATGGGTTCCCAACTGACCGGCTCGACGGAGAAGGCGCTCGAGCAGATCCCGGTGCCGAGATTTACGCTCGAGTCGCTGGGCCCGGATGCGGACATCGAACAGGCCAAGGGGCGGATCCGCGCTCAGCTCAACGCGGAAGGGGACATCGCGCCAGAGGACAGGGTGCTGGCGGTGATCGAGATCGATGCGGACGCGGTGGTCCGGTCTTCCGACGCCGACGCGTTCGGGCAGTGGCAACCGTTCTTCCGCCCCAAGCTCAACTCCGAGGCGGTCGATGAGATCGAGGCGGCGGTGGCGTGGTCGATCCGCGAGCGTCGCTACGCCGTCGCCGGCATGGACCGTGAAGCGATCCGCGAGCTGGACAGCGTGCAGCAAAGGGCGGCGCAGGAGATCACGGAGAAGGGCGAGCAGGACGACACCTCCGGCCTGACCAGCCTGGTCGTGCCTGTCGCGGCGATGCTACTGATCCTCGTGGCGACCTTCACGGGCGGGCAGTACCTGCTGACCACCACCATCGAGGAGAAGTCCAGCCGCGTTGTCGAGGTGCTGCTGAGCGCGGTCAGCCCGATGGAGCTGATGACGGGCAAGATCCTGGGACAGATGGGCGTGGGACTCAGCCTGCTGATCATCTATAACGCGATCGGCATCGTGGCATTGATCGCGTTCAGCGTGACGGGCGTGGTGAGCTGGCAGCTGGTGCTGGCGTTCCTGGTGTATTTCGTGCTGGCGTACTTCATGTTCGCGTCGATGATGGCCGCGATCGGTGCGGCGGTGAACGACCTGCGCGAGGCGCAGAGCCTGATGACGCCCGTGATGCTCTTCAGCATGGTGCCGTACTTCTTCTTCATGCCGGTGATCCGTTCGCCGAACAGCACGCTGAGCACGACGCTGAGTTTCATCCCACCGATCAGTCCGTTCATCATGATCATGCGGATCGCGACGCCCGAGCCCGTCCCCGGGTGGCAGATCGCCGTGTCGATCCTGATCAACCTGCTGGGCGTGATGACCCTGCTGTGGTTCGCGGCCAAGGTGTTCCGTGTCGGGCTGCTGATGTACGGCAAACCGCCGAACCTGCGGACGCTGATCAAGTGGGTGCGGATGGCGTGAGCGGCGACCCGGGGCAGCCCGGCGGGGCGGCGCTTGGCGCGAAGCGGTGTCACGGGTGCGGCTACGACCTGACCGGGGTGCCCGTTGAGTCGCCGTGCCCGGAGTGCGGTCAGCCCCGATCGTCCCGCCTTGGCCATCCCGAGCTTCCGCCGGACGCTTCAAGGGCGGTGATCTCGCTGGGGCTTGGCACGCTGGCGTGGATCGGGCTGGTGGGGTTCGGGGTGGTGGCGGTGGTGCTGGGCATCGGGG
>RFGH01000202.1 GCA_003696675.1 Planctomycetota bacterium | reverse complement strand
CAGATCGATCGCGTTGTTGCCGACGAACCGTCCGAGGCCGAACGGCACGAATACTTCAGACGGCAGCAGGAGACCGGCGCACAGGTCGCCGCCGAGCCGGAACAACAGGCCCCACAGACGACAGGTCTTTCGTCGCAGGTTGGTGCAACGGAAAGCACACCGGGCTCATTACCCGGAGATGCGGGTTCGAGTCCCGCGCCTGCACCCAACTTGCCGCCCGAAGAGGCGGAAACAACTTCAGCCCGGACTGACATCGAGACAACGGCGTCCGGGGTGGGGGCAAGCGATGAGCCGGTAGGGGTAACGGCTCAAAGCGACGCCTCTGCCCCGGAACGCCCTGCCTCGACCGAGCCGGGCGAATCGCAGCAGCCCCCCGCCAACATTCCCGACCTCCCCAAGGTGCCGACGCACATATTTGCGCGTGCCCGCCAACGAGATCCCTCGCTGACCGGGCAGGACATCGCTGAGGTCTACGGTGCGGTTTCCAGGGCTATCGACACCGGCGAATACTCCGACGTGTTCGAGGGCAAACACGGCAAGGTCGCTCGCGAGATTTTTGCCGAATTGACCGACCGGCAGGTTCCTCCCAAAGAGCATCTCGGCGAGTTTTTCGACGGGAAACCGATCACGCCGGCATGGTCGCGCCGCAAGAAACTGGCGGCAGACGCCCTCTTCAACGGGAAGCAGAGCCATGTCATCGAAGGCGGCGACAACGCGCCCGATGTTTTCTCGAAAACCATCCGCCTGGCCGCCGGACTGAAAACCGAGTCGGACGGGAACAACGACGTCGACCGGTTCGTTGACATCTTCACGGGCACCATCGCCAAAACCAACAGCAATGCCTTCCGGAAGATGCGCGTGGAGGTGCATCTCGACCGCAGCTTCAGGGAGACGGTTGGCCCAAAGCGCAGCGCAAGCGCCGCCGCCTACAACCCTGCCACCAACACCCTCTACCTCAACTTCGACCGGATCAACGAGACGAATATCGCCGATGTGCTCGTCCACGAGTCCGGCCATTTTGCCGAGACGTTTGCACTCGGCACCGACTTCACGCAGCAGGAGTGGGGTCGCCTTGGGCACGACAAGCGCAAGGCATTCTTCTCCCAGCTGACCGGCAACGCCTACAACGGCTCCGAAAGCGCGCTGCTCAACGACGCCGAGGTTCGCAGCGAATGGGTGGCCTACCAGTTTGCCCGCGTCGTGCGTGGAGAGTCAGTTGATGATGT
>RFGH01000201.1 GCA_003696675.1 Planctomycetota bacterium | reverse complement strand
GATGGGTACTGGTGACCCCGGCGGCGTGGGGGGCGGGGGCGTTGATCGGGGTGCCGGCGGGGATCTCTTTCCTGCACCCCAAGGCGGCGTTGGATGCATCGGGGCTGCCCCATCCGGGCGAACCAGAGGCCAGTTCTTGAGCGGTCTGAGTTGGCGGTTCGGGGAACACCCGCGTCCGGAACGCGGTTGGTGCAAGTGCCGCGTGCGACATGGGCTACGATTCGGTGCATCCTCAGTGAAAGGCAGACATGACTACTACCCTGAACGGGTCCGGGCACGCGGTCGACAAGTCGGCCATGCCGGATGTGCAAGCTTCTCGGGACACCCGGCGGGTGGCGATCGATCGCGTGGGCGTGAAGGAGGTCGTGTATCCGATCCGGCTTGCGACGCCCGACGGGCGTGAACAGGGCTCGGTGGCGACCATCAGCATGTATGTGGCCCTGCCTCAGGAGCAGAAGGGCACGCACATGAGCCGCTTCCTGGAGGTGCTCAACGAGCATGCCGGCGAGCCGATCCGCCCCCAGGACATCCCCGGGCTGACGCGGGCCATCAAGGAGCGGCTGAAGGCCGAGCAGGCCCACTTCGAGGCGAAGTTCGTGTACTTCATCGAGAAGAAGGCCCCGGTGACCGGTCAGGTGGGGCTCATGAACTACGAGGTGATGTTCGAGTGCACCTCGAACTCGCACGACGACTTCATGATGACCGTGGCGGCTCCGGCGACAAGCCTGTGCCCGTGCTCGAAGGAGATCAGCGAGTACGGCGCCCACAACCAGCGGTGCCGCATCGAGGCCAAGGTGCGGACCGAGGGCTCGATGTGGATCGAGGACCTAGTCACCCTGCTTGAGGGGGCGGCGAGCCACCCGGTGTACGCGGTGCTGAAGCGTCCCGATGAGAAGTTTGTGACGGAGAGGGCGTACGAGAATCCGAAGTTCGTGGAGGACATCGTGCGGGACCTGGCGGTGGCGCTCGACGACGACGACCGTATCGCCTGGTACCACATCAGCAGCGAGAACTTCGAGTCGATCCACTCGCACAACGCGTACGCGGAGATCGAGCGGGACAAGCGCGAGGGCTGACCAAGAATGGCGACCGCGTGTGTGCCGCCGCCATTGGGTGGTTCTCCTGTTGCTTAGTTAGGGTGTGTATGCGTCGGCCATGTCGATGAAGTCTTGGATGTCGGTGAATCCGTCGGCGTTGACTTCGAAGGGTTCGACAAGCCAGGCAGTCATATCGGCAGTATTCACTTGCTCGCCCTCGAAGGTGGCCATACCACTTTGGCACAGCGACAGGCGTACGCGGAACTGGAACCAATCGTACTGTGTGCCGGTCGTAGATCCTTCGTCGCCAGACACAACGCTGGAGTCGTACTCGACATCGGGGTTTGATGATCCGAGTCCGAGTGCAGACTTCACCTTTCCGGGCACCGGGCGGATTCGGAATCGTCCAGCCGAGTTGAAGTCGTAGGTTGTAAGGCCGGAAGTGTTGCCTATGAGATAGATGCGACGGTTCGAGCCGCCGTCGGTGGTGTCTGTCCGACTCGTGTCGACAATGTAGTTGGTGACGGGCTTCCAGGTCAGGCCAAAGTCAGGCTTGAACTCGACGCGGAAATATGGCTCCGCCCCATCGACATACACCGGCCCATAGTGGTCGATGATGACCTCGTCGAGGCTGGTGACATCTTCGCAGGCGCCGACGAAGATCTGCTCGGTGTGGTGGGGGAAGCAGTTTCGGACATCGCCTGTCGAGAGCGGGCCCTCGAACTGGTGGAAGTTGTAGGGGGCTTCTCCGGCGGCGCCGTCGCCGATGTCGTTGGAGAGATCCTCGTAGTCGGGCGCGAGGGTGACGCTGCCGACCTCGATGTCCCCCAGGAACTGGCCGCCCGAGTCGTTGGTGTTGATCTGCACCGAGCCGTCCAGCCCTAGCGCGGGCACAGAGGTGACGGCGGTCGAAGCGAATGAGTCGCCGATGTCCCACACACCTGCAGTGGGCATGGCGCTGAGGAGCGTGATGTCGGCGTCGAAGTCTCCGGCGATGTCCATATCGGTGAGTTCATCTATGGTCATCGTGAAGGATGAGGTAAATTCACCCGTGGTGGTCCGGATTTCGCCGATGTCCGAGTTTCCGCTGTAGCCTGCGGTCTGCGAGCCGATACGGACATCACTTATGCTTGCTGCAGAAACGGAGTTGATCTGGTCGACGGACCAAATCTCGATGGGGTCGGTTGAAGTTCCACTGATTGATCCGGTGACGCGGAGCAGGTTGATCAGCCCTGCATTTTGGTAGACATTCCCGTCAAGCCACGATCCGCGAACGGTAATTTCTGTGGTGATGCTCGACGACCCTGAGACACGATCATCGACAATCAGATTCGCGTACAGATCCTCCGCTGATATCAATAAATTGCAAAGACGCGAGGTCCCATGTTGTGCCTGCGGCCCCGACATCCCCGCTGATGCGGACAACTCCTGTTGACACACTGGTATCGGTCGGATCGATCACATCGATCTCCTCGACTGCGCCCAGTGTGGTTTCGGTGCCGTCCGCCTTTGAGAACGACAGGGTGATGAACGAGTCGTCGCCACTTACGGGTCGGCTCAAGACCGTGATCGTCTCGATGATATCCGATGAACTGGTTCCCTCGAACCGAACGCCGCCTGAACCGTTGGCGGTCTGCTGGATGACGTAGCTAAATCGTCCGCCGCCGAGATTGGTCGGTGTGACCGTGACCGGGCCCGAGGTGACATATGTGATCGCGCCGAAGGCACTTGAGGTGCTAAGGGCGGCCAGTGCTAACAGTGTCTTTGCAGATGTCATGATTCACTCGCTTTCTTCGAGTCAGGAAAATGAACCCGCCCGCGAGCACGGCGCTCCCCGCGGGTGAAGGGACAGCTCTCGCCAGCCGGAGACCCCAGAGGTTCCCGGCTTGGTTCATCTCGATCGATGACTGGTAATCGATGCGGTCGAAGAAGACCGCGAACGGGTCGTTCGGGTCAAACGGATCGATCCAGTAGTTGCTCATGTAGTATCGCTGGGTGTTGTTGTTCAGCCCGCCCTCGAAGACGGTGTCGGTGAACTCGCCGACGCCGCCGTCGAGGTCGAAGAGCCCGAAGTACGACGTCGTGTCGAACTGAGCGACGTCGAGCGGCCAGTTGTCGAAGTCGGTCCGGGTAACGTTTGCCTCACCGCCGTCTTCGGGCAGCAGGTTGTTGATCGAGCGGGTGTTTGACTGGTTGGGGTAGAGCCAGTAGCCCTCCTGGCCCTCGCCGTAGCGGTTGGGGTCGTAGTAGGCGGCTTTGGTCCACTCGTCGCGGCTGGGGATCCAGTAGGTCGCGCCTTCGCTGCGTGTGGCCTGGTGGTTGCCGCTGCCGTCGGCGTTGTAGGTGAAGGTCGAGGTGTCGTAGACGCCGGTCTCGAACGCCCATTCCTCGTTGACCTTGCCGTTGTGCAGCCAGTTGACGTAGCGGGCGGCATACTCCCAACTCATGTCGGCGGCGCGGTTCGGCGAGTATCCCTCGCGGATCTCGACGACCCCGATCCCACGGATGTTGATGCCCGATCCGGTCAGCCCGTCGTTCACGGTGCCGTTGCCGTTCGCTTGGTCGATGGGCAGGTAGGCCTGGACGAACTCGAACCACTGCCCGACCGTGACCTCGGTGGTGGCCATCTGGAACTCGTAATCGACGGCGCCGTAGCGGCGACCGGGCGTGACGGGCAACTCGTCGTCGTTGGTGGCCCGGTTCCCGGCGTGGTCGATGGTGGCCCAGGTGTAGCCGTTTGCGTCTTGGGCGTCGGCGTGGGTGGTGCAGGCGGTCAGTGCGGCCGCCAGGAGGGCGGGCGAGCGTCGATGGATGCGGTGCATGGTGATCCCCCCGCTGTGCTTGTCGATACGCATGATGTTCCTTTCTGGTGCGGATGTTTTCGGACTTTCCTGCATTCTCTCCATCGGTCCGTTCCCCCGGCGGGCGACAGCGTGCGGCTGGTGGGGCGAGGGGGCGGAAATCAGGCGTGCAAGCGAGTTTTCTGCCGATGTGACATAGCATCGTGCCTGCACGCCCGGAGGCGTGCGACCCGGTGGGACGGAGCCCGATGGGTCGGATGCGTCGCTACATCCCGAGCATGTTCCATCGGCGGCTAGTGCTGCTGGGCGTGGTCGTGCTGCTGGGGTTTGTCCCTCTGTCGGCTCGGTTGCTGTGGCTGACCGGTCCGAAGGGGCACGCGGCCCGAAGCGAGGCGGAGAAGCGGCTGATCCGGCAGACCTGGCTTCCGACGGTCCGGGGCCGGATTCTGGACCGCAAGGGGCGGGTGCTGGCGCAGGATCGGCCGAGCTATGACATCGCCGTGTCGTATGAGGTTCTCTCCGGCGAGTGGGCGCGGAAGAAGGCCCGGTGGTTCGCGTACACCTCGAACCGGGATGTGTGGGGCACGCTGGACGAGGCGGGCAAGCAGGAGCTGACAGAGCGGTATCTGCCTGCGTATGAGGCGCGGGTGGCACGGATGTGGGAGCTGATCGCGCAGGGGACGGGCACGCCGGCGGAAGAGCTGCGAGAGGCGCGGGAGCGTGCGGTGCGTCGGGTGGAAGCGATTCAGGCGGACTACACGGCGCGGGCAATCAGGCGGGAGCGGGAGCGGCTGATCGAGCGTGGGATCGTGATCGGGCCGGATGAGGAGGCACGGATCACGAAGATCGCGTCGGCTCCGGTGCGTGAGAAGACCTTGGCCCATGCGATCGTGCGGGGGGTGTCGGACGATGTGGGATTCCGGTTTATGCGGCTGGCCGAGCGCGAGCAGGCGATGTTCCTGACCAGCGAGGTCGGGGACGCGGCGCTGGACGAGGTGCAGCCGCTCATGCCCGGGCTGGAAGTGATCGATACGACGGCGCGGGTGTATCCGTTCCAGACGGTGCGCGTCGAGATCGACCGGTCGACACTTCCGCGGCCGATTCGTGCTGATGAAAGTGTGCAGATTGAAGTGACGGATGTGGCGGGCCTGATCCTGGGTTCGGTGCGCGGCAAGGTGTATGGATCGGACCCGGACAGCGGTGCGATCGGGGACGCGGAGCGGCGGCGTCAGGCGCTCGAGCGGGACGCGGCGATGCGTGACCGGGCGTTGATTCCCGGCGTACGACCCGGGGACGGGATGATCGATACGGGCCAGTATCTGGCGAGCGGGGATCGCGTGGGGCACACCGGGCTGGAGGCGGCGCTCGAGCACGAGCTGCGCGGCCTTCGGGGGGTGCGGGTGGAGAATCTCCAGACGCGCGCGGTGCGTGAGCGGGCGGCTATTCCGGGCCATGACATACGGCTGACGCTGGACATTCATCTGCAGGCTCGCGTGCGGGCGATTTTGGACCCCAAACTCGGGCTGACCCGCGTGCAGGCGTGGCATCACAACGCGGACCTGCCGCTGGGGACTGAACTCGATGCCGCGGCGGTCGTGCTGGATGTCGCCTCGGGGGAGATCCTGGCGATGGTGTCGACGCCGACACCGCCCCGCGATGGCGATTGGTCCGAGCTGGGGCTGACCGGCGAAGAGCTGGACCTGTATCTGAAGGTACATGCGCCTTATGTGAACCGTGCGATCGGCAAGCCCTACCCGCCGGGGTCGATCGCCAAGGCGTTGATTTTGTGCGGCGCGGTCAAGCGCGGCGTGTATACGCCGGGTGAGCGGATCGTGGCAACGGGGCACTATCTGCCGAACCGGCCGGATGTGTTCCGATCGTGGATCTTCAAGCAGCATCCCCCCATGACGCACGCGGACCAGTTGGGGCGGGACCCTGACGCGGTGGACGCTTTGATGGTCTCCTCAAATGTGTTCTTCTTCACGCTTGGGGACAGGCTGGGGCCGGAGGGCGTGGCGGCGACCTATCGCATGTTCGGTGTGGGCGAGGGGTTCGGGCTCGGGCTCGGGGGCGAGTGGGCTGGCACGATCGGGCCGCTGGACGGCAGCGGGAACGACGGTTCCACGCTGAGTCGGGACGAAACGATCCTGCTGGGCATCGGGCAGGGGCCGATCACCTGGACGCCGCTGCACGCCGCGGCGGCGTATGCCACGATCGCGCGGGGTGGGATGCGGATCACGCCGACGCTGATCTCCCGTGAAGGGACCGCGCCCGAGGTGGTGAATCTGGGCATCCCCGCGCGGGCCGTGCGCGACACGCTGGAGGGATTGCGAAAGGCCGCGAACGATCCGAGTTTCGGCACGGGGTACGACTTCGTTGTCGATACGGGGCGGGACAAGGTATTCAACGCGCCGGGCGTGACGGTGTGGGGAAAGACCGGCACGGCCGACGCGCCGTGGATCCAGCATGACCCGGACGGGGACGGCCCGGAGCCGGTCAACACGCTGCGGAAGGGCGATCATTCGTGGTATGTCGTGCTGGTGGGCGATGAGGGCGGGTCGCCGCGGTATGCGATATCGGTGGTTGTGGATTACGGCGGGTCGGGTGGGCGCGTGAGCGGGCCGATCGTGAACCAGATCATCCATGCGTTGATCCAGGAGGGGTATCTCGCGGGCGACGATCGCCGGGCGGGTGCGTCTTGAGTTCCGCGGCATTCCGGTCGGTGTTTGCCGCGATGGTGCGTGGATCGGTGGCGACGAGCGAGCCGGTGCGGAAGGCCGTGCGGCTGGTGAACTTCTCGTGGATCACGGTGCTGTCATCGCTGGCGTTGTCCCTGATCGGGGTCTATTGCATCGATGTGGGAGAGAACCTCGGCGGGGCATCGATGGCGCCGGAAGCGGCGAAGCAGGCGGTTTTTCTGGTGCTCGGGCTGATCGCGTGCGTGACGGTGGCTTTGCCGCACTATCGGTTCGTGGGGCTGTTCAGTTGGCCGCTGTACCTGGTGTGCGTCGGGCTGCTGGTGATTCTGCTTGTGCCTGCGGTGCCGAGCTGGCTGGTGAGGCCTCGGAACGGCGCGCGTGCCTGGATCAACTTGGGCGTGGTGGACTTTCAGCCGAGCGAGGTGGCGAAGATCGCTTTCGTGCTGCTTGTGTCGCGGTATCTGCGATACCGGTCCCAGCACCGCCGTTTCAAGGGGCTGATCGTTCCCGGTCTCTTCGCGGCGATCCCTGTCGGACTTATCACGGTGCAGCCCGATCTGGGTACTGCCAGTTTGTTTGTTCCGGCGTTGTTCGCGATTCTAATCGCGGCGGGGGCCCGACTGCGGCACCTGACGCTGATCGTCGTATGCGCGGCGCTGGCGGCTCCGGCGGCCTATCCCTTCCTTCTGGATCACCAGAAGACCCGGATCGTCGGGCTGGTCAAGCAGTTCCAGGGCGACACCACGACGGCGTTCGACATCAACTACCAATCGATCACGGCGCAGACACTGATTGGCGCCGGAGAGTTGACGGGTCGTGGCGACAACGCGTCGCGGGCACTGGTGCACTACAACCGACTCCCTGAAGCGCACAACGACATGATCTTTGCGGTGGTGGTCAACCGGTTTGGAATGCTCGGCGGGCTGGCGGTGATGGGGCTGTTTCTGTTGTGGGTGCTGGGTGCGTGGATGGTGGCGGCGACCTGCCGCGACCCTCTCGGGCGGCTGATCGCGGCCGGGCTGCCGGCGTTCATCGGGGCGCAGGCGTTGATCAACATCGGAATGAACCTGGGGGTGCTGCCGATCATCGGGATCACCCTGCCGTTCGTGAGCTACGGCGGGACCAGCCTGCTGACCTGCTGGGCGATGACGGGTCTGATCGTCAATGTGGCGCTCCACAAGCCCCGACCGCCGTTCCGGGCGTCGTTTGAATACGCTGATGACGAAGGCCCGGACTCCCTGGCGGCCGTCCGCCCGTACGGGCGATCGGCCGGGTTCTCCGGGCGGGCGTTGACGCGGTAGTTTCCCGCCGATTGTGCGGGGTAAGCGAGGTTGCGATTGGTCGAAGCGATGAGCCCTCCGGCGAGTTGGGTGGAGCGTGTGGAGGCGCTGGGCGTGTCGTTCGCGCCGGGTGAGGTCGAGCGGCTGGGGCGGTATCTGGCCCTCCTCCTCGACGCGAACACGCGGATGAACCTGACGGCGATCCGGAATGCGGACGAGGCCTGGGAGAAGCACATCCTTGACGCCCTGACGCTCGTTCCGGTGCTGGCGGACCTGCCGATCGTGGGGGACGGCTCGCCGGAGATCATCGATGTGGGTTCGGGGGGCGGCATCCCGGGTCTGGTTCTGGCGTGCGTGATGCCGGACGCGAAGTTCACGCTTCTCGACGCGACGGGGAAGAAGTGCGATTTTCTGAGGGAGGCCGCCGCGCAACTCGGGCTGACGAATGTCGAGGTCTTGCACGATCGGGCGGAAAATGTCGGCCAAGACCGCGGTTCGAAGACCGCTAACGGTCGGGTCGGCGGGCGGCGGGGGCGGTACGACGCGGTTGTGTCGCGGGCGGTTGGGCGGATGGCGATGCTGTTGGAACTGACCGTGCCCTTGGCGAAGGTGGGGGGGCTGGTGGTGCTGACCAAGGGTCAGAAGGCGGACGAGGAGCTGGAAGAGGCAAAGGGTGCGCTGCACCTGCTGCACGCGGCGCACGCGGGGACGGTGGACACGCCGACGGGGCGGATCGTGGTGATCGAGAAGCTGCGGGAGACGCCCAATGCGTACCCGCGGGGGGACGGGGAGCCGAAGAAGACGCCGCTGGGGGTTGGAAAGGCGTGACGATCGCAGCGGCCAGCCTGCTCGGTGACGAGGGTCCGATCGCCGCGGCGCTCGGTTCGGGCTACGAGTCCCGTGCCGAGCAGCTCCGCATGGCGGCGCTGGTCGAGGAGGCGTTCGAGCACCGGTCGCACCTGCTGGTCGAGGCGGGGACGGGGGTCGGGAAGAGCTTCGCGTATCTCGTGCCGGCGCTGGTGCGGGCGGCGACACGGCACGAGACGGTGGTGGTCGCAACGAACACGATCGCGCTGCAGGAGCAGCTGGTCGCCAAAGACATTCCGATGCTCCAGGCGGCGCTGGGCGAGCTGGGCAAGTGCAAGGCGGTGCTGGTGAAGGGGCGGGGGAACTATGTGTCGATCAGGCGCCTGAAGCTGGCGAGTCAGCGGCAGGACCGGCTGCTGGCGGACGCCGCGACACGCCGGTCGCTGCACCAGATCGAGGACTGGGCCTACGACACCGAGGACGGCACACTCAGCACGCTGCCGGTGCTGGAACGCCCGGGGGTGTGGGACAAGGTGCAGAGCGATCACGCGAACTGCATGGGCCGGCGGTGCCCGCACTACAACGAGTGCTTTTACCAGAACGCGCGGCGCGAGATGGAAGGGGCAAGGCTGCTGATCTGCAACCACGCGCTGTTCTTCAGCGATCTCGCTCTGCGGATGCGGGGTACGGGCTTCCTGCCTGAGTATCAGCATGTTGTGCTGGACGAGGCGCACGGGGTGGAGGATGTCGCCAGCGAGCACTTCGGGGTGTCGCTGAGCGAGGGCCGGGTGATGCACCTGCTCGGGACGCTGTACCACCAGAAGACGGGGAAGGGATACTTGGCGCAGTTGGAGTTGGCGACGGGGGACATCGCGCCGATTGAGCGGGCGGTGTCGCTGGTGCGGGCGGCGGAGAGCGCGTCGCGGGCGCTATTCGACGATGTGGCGAGGCTTGTCGAGTCGGGCGGGGCGCCGGGGGGGTGGATCCGTCGCCCGGACGCGGTGGCGAACCCGCTGACCGTCGCGATGAACGAGTTGGTCCTGAGCCTCAAGCGGATCAAGGACCTGGTGCAGCAGGAGTCGGATCGGTACGAGCTGACGGCGTACATCCAACGGGCGTGCGACATCGCCGACGCCGCCGAGGTGCTGGTCGGTCAGACGCTGGAGGGATATGTCTACTGGGCCGAAGCGCGGGATCCGGACGCGGGGCGGTTCGGGACGCGGGTGACGCTGGCGTGCTCGCCGATCGAGGTGGGGGGGATGCTGCGTGAGCATCTGTTCGGCAAGGACCACTCGACGGTGCTTACCAGCGCGACGCTCTCCACGCGCCGCGTCCGGGAGGACGAGCCGCTGGAGCACCAGGAGACCGCGTTCCATCACACGATCACGCGTCTGGGCTGTGAGGGCGCGAAGACCGTGCAGCTCGGATCGCCGTTCGACTATGCGTCGCAGGTGGAGCTGTTTGTGGACACCTCGGTGCCAAGCCCGGGCAAGGGGCGGAGCGCGGACGGTGAGACCTTCGAGGACGCGATCGCGTCGCGGGTGCACGACCATGTCATCGCGACGGATGGCGGGGCGTTCGTGCTGTTCACGAGCTTCGCACTGCTCAATCGCACCGCGGACCGGCTTGGGCCGGCGCTGATGGCGATGGGCATGGATGTGTTCGTGCACGGTCGGAGCGGATCGCGGGGGCAGATCCTCGAGGACTTCCGGCGTTCGGAACGCGGCGTGCTGTTCGGGGCGGCGAGCTTCTGGCAGGGGGTGGATGTGCGTGGGGCGGCGCTGCGGAATGTGATCATCACGCGCCTGCCCTTCGACCCACCGGACCGCCCGGTGGTCGAGGCGCGAGGCGAGCGGATCAGGGAGCGGGGCGGGGATCCGTTCCGGGACGACGCGCTGCCGCGGGCGGTGATTCGGTTCAAGCAGGGTTTTGGGCGTTTGATCCGGTCGGGCGAGGACCGGGGCAGGGTGGTGGTGCTCGACCCACGGATCGTCACGACCGGGTACGGGCGGGCTTTCCTGGCGGCGGTCCCGGCCGGGGTGCCCGTCCGGCGTTTGCCTGATTCGGAGGGGCTCAGGGACGAGTCGATACCGTTCTGAGTGGGGCTTAAGACACAAATCCTGTGAAAAAACTGGTGGCGTACCTGGTTCGGTGTATGTTGCAGTTCCCGGGTTCTCCGGGCGTTCTGGAGGTGCGAGATGTCGATGCGTGTGTGGGCGGCGGCCGCGGTTGCGGGTCTGTCTCCTGTGTGCTTGGGAGATCTCCTTACCCAGGTGGATACATTCGATACCGACACGATGAACTGGGACAGCTCGTTCGGTACAAGCACGACGAACTGGATTGCCACGGGCGGGCCGGGGGGCGACGGCGACGCCTTCATGAAGATCGGCACGAACGGCGCGTCGAGCGGTGCCGGTTCGAGGTTGGGTGCCTGGAACCAGGCGCAGTGGCAGGGCGACTACATCGCGCTCGGCATCACCGCGTTCCAGGTCGATATCGCCGGGTTCGAGGGGCCCGGCGCCGAGCTTCGCATGATGTTTCTGAGCAATCTCGGCAGCGTGTTCACCACCATCGAGTCCGTGAGCATCCCGACCGACGGTGTGTGGCGCACTTACACCTTCCATATCGCCGGTTCTGATCTTGTGCTGCTGAGTGGTCTGCAGCAGTATGACGAGGCGTTCACGGATGTCGGGCGCGTGTTCATCCGCCACCAGCCCGGCGATCCCGCGGGCTTCGGCGGCGCGCCTGCGTACGACGGTTGGATCGGCGTGGACAACATCCGCGTGATCGTGCCGGGAACGGGCGTGCTCCCGGTGATTGGGTGCGGCTTGGGTGTCATGGCCCGTCGGCGTCGATCTGCGGCCTGAGCGGGGGTGGCATGCCGCGGCGTTCTCCCGGATTCGATTCAGGATGCGGCGGATCCACTGCACGCCCACCAATCGCCTTTTCAGACGGTACTCGCGGGGGAACTCGAGCACCAGGATTCCAGCCAGAATGGTCAGGAGTCCCTGGCCGGGCAGAACGAGCATGGCGACTCCCGCGATCAGCAGCATGCAGCCGATCGTGTTGCGAGCCAGAAAGAGCGCGGCCCGGAGCGCTGTGTGGGCGTTCGAGAACCGGCCCTGCGGGTGTCGCTGATGGGTGAAGTAGTCGGCGGGGATGGCCGACGCCAGCCGGGGGATCGATACGAGGGTCCATAGAAACAACACCGAAGCCCCCCGATGATGGCGGAGATCAGGGTGGGCGATCCCCTCAGCCAGCCAAATCCCTCGTTTCTGATATTCCGATCAACGGACCCACGATGGATC
>RFGH01000200.1 GCA_003696675.1 Planctomycetota bacterium | reverse complement strand
TCGCCTGCATGAAGCCGGAATCGCTAGTAATCGGAGATCAGCTACGCTCCGGTGAATACGTTCCTGAGCCTTGTACACACCGCCCGTCACGTCATGGGAGTTGGCAGTGCCCGAAGTCACCTCGTTTCAGGGGTGCCTACGGCAAGGCTGATGACTGGGACGAAGTCGTAACAAGGTAGCCGTAGGAGAACCTGCGGCTGGATCACCTCCTTTCTAAGGGATTTCCTTAGACCCGTCTGCCCGAAACCCTGATCGGGAATCGGCCCGGAGCGATCCGGAACGGGATAAGTGAGCGCACTCTCGCCCGCCACCCACTCTGCTTTCTCTAGAGACGCAGAGCCGGCGGATAGAGACTCGGTGACGAGTCTTGAAGATGGACCCAACTGTTCTCTGGCCAAGAGGCCGAGAAACCCGCTCGAAAGAGCGGGTTTTTTCGTGCGCGCATCGCTCTCACCCTAGGGCCCCATGCAATGCCGTCAACCAGCTCCCCCACCGCTGACCGGGCGGCCGGTGGTGTCTTCCGCGTCGGGCTGCTCGGAGATCGGCGCGAACGCCGGGGCCTCGGTCACGACGGGCACATCTGTGAATCGCAGGGGCACGGCCAGGATCTCGCGGACATCGACGGTGGCCGCGGCGATGCCGGGGTCGGGGCGGATCTCGATGGTGACGGATCCGGCTTCGAGGATCGACGCGATCAGATCTTCGGGCGGGGTCTCTCCGGGCGGGATGGTCCACGAGAGCGAGGAACTCCCGAGCAGGCCGGTGTGCAGGACGTGGGCCCATGAACCGATCTCGATCTCCTCGCCGGCATGCAACAGCACGACGCGCCCCGCGACGGGCACCGGGCAGTGTGCGAAGGTGACCGTGCTGCGGGCCACGGTGACGCCTTCCCGGCTCGTGCGCCGCGCGTCCTTGGGAAGGACATACAGCGGGCGGAGCCGGATGAGCGACGCTTTCATGAACGCTTCGGCGGGCTGGGCGTTGAGTTGGATGAGTTGAACTTCGGGATCGAGAATCCTGACGACACCCTTGGCGGTCGCCTGGCGGGTGAAGAACGACGCGTCGCCCTTGATCGTTCGGACTTCGACCTCGTACGAGACCGCGACGGTGATCTCGGTGCCCGGATTGATGCGGGTCCAGGCTTCGGGCGGGATGTCGGCATGGGAGTCCATCGAACCCGATGATCCGCCGCTTCCCGCGACGGGGATGTCGAGACCGGTGAACCCGATTCTCGGCTGGATGGGAAGTTCGATCCCCAGGGCTGGGATCTCAACGCGAGTGGCCGACAGCCGAACGAAGGGCTGGTGACTCCCGATGGTGACCTGCCAGAAGGGGTCGCGGGCGGCGCCGCGGCCGGCGTTGGAGTTGACCACCTTCAGGGGAAGGGTTTCGCTGCCGTGGTGGATCTGTTCGGGCAGGTTGACATCAGAAACCATGATCGTGTCGAAGTACGCGGCGATCTGGTCGGGGGTGAGTCGATCGGCGATCAGTGCGCCCGCGAGCACATTGCCGTAGCGGGGATCCCAGGGTTTGCTGGGGTCGGCCTGGAGGGCGACGGCGTCGTCGATGAGTTCCCGCCAGATGCGATCGGGCAGGGGCGGGACGCGGGTGACGCGGTTGACCGCGAGTTCGGTGAAGGCGGCGTCGACGCCGAGCTGCGAGAGGGTGTGCACCGCTCGGTCGGGCAGGAGGGCCATGATGCGGGCGGCGTTCTGACCGATGCCGAGGGCGAGCAGCGAGCCGCCGGCGAGGATGAGCACGATGGCGATGGCCGTGAGAGGCCGGGATGCGCGGCGGAGGTTCGGGCGTCTGGCGCGGGGGTGGTCGCCGCGGCGGCCGCACTCGGGGCAGGCGGCGGCGGGGTCAAGCCCGGCGAGGTCGAAGCGGCATTTGCGGCAGAAGGTGCCGCGGGCGATGACGCGGCCGCGGAGGCCGAGGATGAGGAGGGCCAGGGCGAGAGCAGTCAGGGTGAGGCCGAGCCAGAGCATCATGGCAGTGTACCGACGGGTCGGTATCGGTCTGCATGTCTGCGGGCCGAATCGGTCACTCTTCTTCGGGAGCCGCGTTGATCCAGACCTTCGGCGGTGGTGTATCGGCGGCGATGACCGGGACATCATTGAAACGCAGTGTGACATCGACGACTTTGTCGATCAGCGCGTCGTTGGTGGCAGCGTTGACATCGCTGCGGAAGACGAAGTCGGCTTGGCCCCGGTTTGCCGCGGCGTTGAGCAGGCTTTCGAGGCGTTCGGTGTCTTGCTGCGGTCGACCGAGCAGCGGGTTGATGCTGACAGTGATGCTTGCGCCGTTCGGGACCGAGGCTGAGCCGAGGCGATGTTCGGCGCCGTCGTTGATGAGATAGAGCGTCCCGGAGATCGCCCCGCCCGCGGTGGTGGTCGGTGCGGAGAGCCGGATCTGCAAAGAGGCGGGATACCGCGCCTCCGGGTGCTCGTCGGTGGGAAGGAACAGCGTGGAGAGTTGCGCGGTCGACCGGATATCGGCGGCGGCGGTCTCGTCGGTGATCATCGAGACGACGGGTGTGCCGGGGGGGAGGACTGTCACCATCTGCTCGACGCGGTGGGGACCGAGCTCGGCGAGAACAGGGCCGCGCTGCTGATGAGATCCTTGTGGAATGGAGCCTTCGCGGACGATTGTTCGGGTCTCGATGAATACCTTGATCTGGTCCGGCGGTTGTCCCCCGGGATCCCAGCGGAGCAGCACTCTGGTCGACATGGTGTTGCTGTTGGTCGCGGCCCACGGAACGAAGAAGTCCGTTGAAAGATCTCCGCCACCGTCGCGCTCCGTCTGGGCCAGTCCGACCACACCTGTGCTGCCAAAGGCGTGTTCAACGCTGAGACCCGTCCAGCGGCCCGAGGCCGGGCCGGACCAGACCATGGGGGCGGTTCTATGGATTCGATCCTGAATCCAGCTCACGTTCACAGGCAGCCACTTGGCATCGGCGGGGATCTGGGTTCGGAAGGTGACGACGGTGGTGATTCCGTTTCTGAAGTACGCGGCGAGTTGCTGCTCATTTAGCCGTTGGTCGGCGATCGCTTCGGCGAGGACATCGCCCCAGCGGGGATCCCATGGGACGGATCGATCGGCCTGGTGGGCGAGTGCCCTCGCGATCAGGTCCTCCCAGTTCGCATCGGAGAACCGTTCGGAGCGGCTTCGAACAGCGATCTGTGTGAGCGCTCCGTCGAACCCGAGCCGCTCCATCGGCAGCAAGAGCCACGCCGGGGTTTTCTGGTAGAGGTTCGTCGTGGTGATGCGGCCGCCGGCGATGGGCAGGGCGATCCCTCCGGCGAGCAGCAGAACCGCGACGGCGACCAGCCACGGCGACCGCCGGCGCAGGTGGGACTTGGTTGCCTTGTCGGCATCGAGCGTCGCCCCGCACTCGGGGCATGCGCCGGCTGCGTCGAGCCCGGCGAGGTCGAAGCGGCACTTGCGGCAGAAGGTGCCGCGGGCGATGACGCGGCCGCGGAGGCCCAAGATGAGCAGGGCCAGGGCGAGGGCAGTCAGGGTGAGGCCGAGCCAGAGCATCGCAGTAGTCTAACGGCCGCGATCGCTTTGCCCCACTGTTTATGCAGAAGCGGGTCCGGCGGGCGGCTGCTTGCGCTTCGTGTGGCGCACGATCTGGCCGGTCTCGAGGAAGATGATGTCCTCGGCGATGTTGCCGAGGAGGTCGCCGACGCGTTCGAGTTCGCGGGCGATGCGGTACATGAGCATGCCGACGCCGGCGTTGTAGGGCTCGCGCTCGATCATCTCGCGGATCTCGTGGAAGGCGTTCTTGTCGAGCTGGTCGATGGTCTTGTCGCCGGCGCGGATGAGGCGGGCGGACTCGATGTCGGAGTTGACCACGGCGCGGAGGAGCTGCTCGCAGGCGACGGGGATGCGGTCGCCCATCTCGCGCAGGGCCGTGGGCCAGGAGGGGGCGGGGTGCTCGAGTTTGAGGCAGATCTTGGCGATGGACGACGCGTGGTCGGCGACGCGCTCGATGTCCTGGTTGACCTTGAGGCAGAAGGCGAGCTGGCGCATGTCGTGGCCGAAGGCGCGTTCGAGGGTCAGGAGGCGGAGGCACTCCTGCTCGATGGCGACTTCCTCAACATCGACCTCGTCCTCGGCGGCGCGGATTTTGCGGGCGAGGTCGTGGTCCAAGTCCCACAGGCCGTCGAGGGAGGAGACCAGCAGGTCGATGGCCAGCGAGGCTTCGCGGACGAGGCGGCGGCGGAGGGCGGCCAGTTCCTCGTCGAACTTGGCGTTGGCGAGCACACGCGGGCGCGGGGCGGGTTCCTGTGGTGGCTGCTTGGAGTCGGGCATGGTTGGGCCTTCCGTGGCGTGCTGTGCGTTGGTCCGTCCGGCTGCCCGGGGCGGATTCGACGATTCTAACCGGGATTCAAGGCCTTTGCCGGGGGATTGGGGACCCCTGAACGGGTGTCGATCGATCGGAGAAGGGCCTTCGCGAGTCCGATGGGGTCGGAGAGCAGTTTGGCGGGTAGGCGGACATATACCTCGCTGAGCGGGCGTCCGGCGCTGGTGCGGGCGTTGGTCTGGGCGAGGTCTCCCGCGACGACGCGGACGGCACCCAGCGCGGATGTCTTTAACGCCTCGGCGAGCGGTGCCGGGTCGGCGAGCATGAACACGGCGTCCTCGCCCCGGGTCGCCAAGGCTCTGACGCCCCATCGCTGTGCCTCGGCGCGGAGCCGAGCGAGGAGAATCAGACGCTTGGCGGGAGCGGGCGGGTCGCCGTAGGCGCTGATGAGATCGGACTCGACGGCGTCGACCTCAGCAGCGGAAACGGCGGAAGCGAGGCGGCGGTAGGCCTCCAACCGGCGATGGTCGGCGGGGATGTATGGCTTGGGTATCAGGCCGTAGAGCCCGATGTCGACCGAGGTGTGGGCGACGGGATCTTCCTCGGTCTGGTTGGTCAGATGGTGGACGGCGTTGTCGAGCAGTCGGCAGTACATCTCGTAGCCGACGGCGGCGATGTGGCCGGACTGCTCTGCGCCGAGGAGGTTGCCAGCGCCGCGGATCTCCAGGTCGCGCATGGCGATCTTGAAGCCGGCGCCGAGCATGGAGTATTCCTCGATGGCGCGGAGGCGTTTCTGGGCGACTTCCTTGACCGAACGGTCGGCGGGAAGGAGGAGGTAGCAGTAGGCCCGGTGGTGGCTGCGTCCGACGCGGCCGCGGAGCTGGTGGAGTTCGGCGAGACCGAAGCGGTCGGCGTCGTCGATGATCATGGTGTTGGCGGTGGGGATGTCGATGCCGGCTTCGATGATGGTGGTCGAGACGAGGATGTCGGCCTCGCGGCGCATGAAGGTGAGCATCACCTGCTCGAGTTCCTTGGGGTCCATTTGGCCGTGGCCGACGACAATGCGGGCGTCGGGAACCAAGGATTGCACGCGGGCGGCGGCGGTCAGGATGTCGTGGACGCGGTTGTGGATATAGAAGACCTGGCCCTCGCGTGCGAGTTCGCGGCGGATGGCGGCGGCGACGCGTTTCTCGTTGTAGGGGATGACCTCGGTGACGACGGCGCGGCGGTCGACGGGGGCGGTGGTGAGGCTGGAAATGTCGCGGAGCCCGAGCATCGACATGTGCAGTGTCCGCGGGATAGGCGTGGCGGACAGGGTCATGACATCGACCGTCATGCGGAGATGGAGCAGGGCCTCCTTGTGCTCGACGCCGAAGCGCTGTTCCTCGTCGATGACGACCAGACCGAGGTCGGCGAACTTGACATCCTTGGACAGCAGGCGGTGGGTGCCGATGATGACATCGACCGCGCCCTGTCGGAGGTCCTTGAGCGTCTGGTTCACCTCCTGCGTGGTCTTGAAGCGGGAGAGCGACTCGACGCGGAATGGGTAATCGGCGAAGCGGGCGCGGAAGGTGCGTTCGTGCTGCTCGGCCAGCACGGTGGTGGGCACGAGGACGGCGACCTGCTTGCCGAACTCGCAGGCTTTGAAGGCGGCGCGGATGGCGAGTTCAGTCTTGCCGAAGCCGACATCGCCGCAGATCAGGCGGTCCATCGGGCGAGGGCGGGCCATGTCCTTCTTGATCTCGATGAGGGCGGCGAGTTGGTCCTCCGTTTCTTCGTAGGGGAACTCGGCCTCGAACTCTTTCTGCCAGATTGTGTCTAGGGGGAAGGCGATGCCGGGCTGATGCTCGCGGGCGGCGCGGACGCGGAGCAACTCGCTGGCGAGGTCGCGTACCGAGTCTGCGACGCGTTCCTTCTGGCCCTTCCACTTGCGTCCGCCGATGGTGGAGAGCTGGGGCTTGCCGCGGAAGCCGCCGATGTACTTCTGGACAAGATCGATCTGGGAGCAGGGGACATGCAGGCGGCTCTTGCCGGCGAACTCGAGCGTGAGGTATTCCTCCATCGCCCGCTCTTCGGACTTCTTCTTGTTGGGCGAGGGGCGAAGAGATGACTCTGGCTGGACGGGCTTCTTCTTGTCCTTGGTGCCGCCGGCCGGGAGGACGGCCAGGCCCACAAACCGCGCGATGCCGTGATCGGCGTGGACGACATAGTCGCCCTCGACAATTTCGAGGAAGGTGTCCATCGCCCGCCCGGCGCGGATCTTGGCGACGCGTCGGCGGACGGAGGAGCGGTGGAGCAGCTCGCCGGAAGGCACGAGCGCGATCTGTCGTTCCTCATCGCCCCAGAGGACGCCGCGCCGGATATCGAGCACGCGGCGTTCGATGTCGACGCCTGGTGCGTGGGTAGAGATGAGTTCGCCCAATCGGGCCGCTTCGGCGTCGGATCCGCACGCGAGGACGACGCGGGCAGACTTGGTGAGGTCGGCCAGCTCCCCTACTGCCTTAGCCGTGTCTTTGTCGAAGGGGGGGAGCGGCGACGCGGGCAGGTCGATGCGGATATCTGTGTTAGAGGCGGAGGCTGAGAACTGGTTGAGCTCGGCCAGTGCGTGGGACGACTCGCCGAGCTTCTTGAGCACCGCGGGGGGCGGGTAGACCGTGCGGCCGTCGGAGATGCGTTCGAAGTAGCCGCGGGCCTGCTCGACGACCTCGAAGGTCTCGGCGACGATGGCGAGGAAGCCGTCGGGCGCGTAGTCGATGATCGAGGTGTCGTCCTTGGCCTCACTGAGGGCGGTCTGGCCGGCGGCGGCGAGGGTGCAGGTGTCCAAGGCACGGTCGGAGCCCATGGTCTCGAGGTCGAACTCGCGGATGGAGTCGATCTCGTCGCCGAAGAAGTCGAGCCGGACGGGGGCAGGCGGGCCTGATTCGCCGGAGACGGGGCTGAAGATGTCCACGATGCCGCCGCGGACGGCGAACTGGCCGGGCTCTTCGACGGTCTCGACGCGGTCGTAGCCGGCGTCGGTGAGCCAGTCGATGAGGGAGGACAGGCCGGGCGAGTCGCCTCGTTTGAGGATGCGGACCAGCGCATCGAGGCGTTTGGGCGACGGGGCGGGCTGCATGAGCGACGCGACCGGGGCGATGAGGACGCGGGGCGTGTGCCCGTCACGGAGGCGCCGGAGGACGAATGCCCGCTGGGCGAACAGCTCGGCCGAGACGCTGGTCTCGCCGGGGGCGAGTTCGAGGGCGGGGACGATGGTGGACGCGCCGGGCTCGAGGGACTCGACCTCGGCGCCGATGTCCTCGGCCTCGTCGGCATGGGCGCAGGCGACGAAGACGGTCTTGCCGGTGATGCGTGCGCTGGCGAGGGCGGCCATCGATACCGATGGGCCGACATTGCCGGTGGCGACGATGCGCGAGCCGGCGCGCAGGGCGTCCGCCAGCGCGCGTACGCGTGCGTCCCGCTCCGCGATGGAGATCAGGTCGGCCAAGCGTTTCCTCGTGCCGCCGGCGCGGGCGCGTCGGCGGGGGTGATTCTATTCTTCGGCGTTCCAGGACACGGATTTGGCCGAGACTTCGGCAACTGGCCGCAGCCGCTCCACGGTCTTGGGGCCGATGCCGCTGACACGCTGGAGATCATCGACGGAGCTGTAAGGCCCGTTGGCGGCACGGTCCTCGACGATGCGGGCGGCCAGGGCGGGGCCGATATGGGGCAGCAGGTCGAGTTCGGCGGCGGACGCGGCGTTGAGATCCACCCGGATCGTGCCGACCGCGGCAGGAGCCGATGCGGGCAGGACCGATCTGGCCAGCCCGAGGCTCGCCACCGCGAGTATCGCCAAGCACGCGATGACGCGGGTGGATCGTGCGATCGTCGTGGCAGTGGCGTCGATGGGTGCGGGCATGGGTCAGCCTGCGGGCTGTGGGGTTCTCGGGGCAGAGTGGAGGCGTGCGGCGTCCGGCAGTTGGCCGCGCCCGATGGAAGCGCGGATGTCGGCCAGGCGTTCGAGCACGGGGCGAGCGACACCGTCGGGGCCTGCGAGCCCGCCGCGTGGCATCTCGCCGGACGAGGGTGGATCGATCAGGTCCTGCCAGCACACGGACTGAACGAAGGGCTTGGCGAGGGCAACGGCGAGCAGGGCGCTGGCCCAGTCGGCCTGTGCCTGGTTGGACCACGGCGAGCGCCACCAGCCACCGGAGTGTCCTTTGTGATCATCCTCGGTGACTTCGATCGAAGCGGCGGGCGCACCGATGGCCGAGATCGCGATGGGCCTATCGAGGGCGGCGTACTGATCCAGCATGGCGCTGAAAGCCATGAGATCACGCGTGGCCAGGCCGGGAGCGGGCACACCCATCTGCACGCGGAGAGCGAGTGCGTCGAACTGGATGCCGGCCTGGGCCAGCATCTCGGCGTAGAGCGTGGGCGGCAGCGAGCGGCGATCGCTGCTGTGGTGCTCGCCCCAGGGCTCGACGATCTCGACGTGGACCTTGGCCTTGGGGTGCAGCTTGCGGACGACCAGCACGCAGATGCGGGTCAGGTCGATCATCTGTTCGAAGGTGAAGGAGAAGTTGCGGTTGGCGTGGAGCCCGGAGCAGACGGTCCAACGGCTGACCGTGCGCCGGTATCGGGTGACGACCGCCTTCATGTGCTCGTAGACCAGCTCGCGGAGCGTCTCGTAGTCGTTTTCCCAGATGTAGAGCCAGTCGGGCACGGACTGCGGGCGGAAATCGACGATGGGTCCGGCGACGACGGGCAGCTTGGCGGTGCGGATGGCCCACTCGATCCAGCGGTCGGTGCGGGCGAAGGCATAGTCACCCTCGGCGGGCTCCATCTCGACCCAGCGCATCGGCATGGTGATGAAGTCGCAGGTGTTCTGGACGAGTGCCTTGGCTTGATCGGTGAAGATCTGGGGGGAGATGGCACAGCCGAGGCTGGGAGGCTGCGGCAGGACCACGCCGGAGCGGGTCGGGTGCAGGACGGGCATGGCCGCGCTGACATCGTCCGCGGCGCGGGCGTGCATCGCCGCACGGGCGGGTGCGCCGAACTCCCGCTCGGCCTGGGCCATCGCGAGGCGTTCGGAGGCTTCGACCGCGATCCAGAGCGCCCGCATGGCGAGGCGATCGGACTCTGCATCGGGCTCCCGCCCGTTGGGGGACGCGACGAGGGCCTCGGTGAAGGCCTCTCGTGCGTGGTTGATCAGCCGCATGACCGGGTCGTCCGGGTCGATGTCGAAGGACCGCCATTCCTCGAGCTTGTTGAGGATCAGCATCATGCGATGGCGGGCGAGTTCGAGGCTCAGCAGATATGGGCGATCGCGTTCGGGCAGCAGGCAGGTCTGCAGGACGATCTCACCGAGGGGGCGGAGCATCGTGCCGTCGGGCAGCAGGGTCGGACCGATGGAATTGAGTGCCGAGGCGTCAAGGGTAACCGGGACCGAGAGGGCTGCGGCCTCGGTGGACGACTTCTCGCAGCGGATCAGTCCGGGCTCGGCGATCGCGGATCCGGTGACGGGAACTCCGTCCGGCCCCACCATGGACGCACCCGGGATTGGCCCGGGCATCCGGGGACTCAGGCTGTCTGAGGTCATAAACAGAAGCATTCGGTCCACACACCACCGCCCGGCGCGGGCTAAGCATCCCTCCCAGTGCCGGTGCGGCGGGCTGGGTCGGAGCACTACCTTACGGGCTATCCGGGCTCGGGGCGAGCCGGGCGGCTTCCCGGCGGGGTGGTGAGGCGATACCCTCGTACATGCCCGCTGCCCGAGACGCCCAGGCCGTGTTTGCCACCGATCTGAACCTGCCCGGCAAGCGGCGGGGCAAGGTCCGGGATACCTACACGCTCCCTAGGGGCGGGCCGGGCGGCGAGGACGCGATCCTCATGATCGCCAGCGACCGGCTGAGCGCATTCGATGTGGTGATGCCGACCCCGATCCCGGGGAAGGGGCGGTTGCTGACGGAGATCGCCGCGTTCTGGCTCCGCATGATCGAGGCCGCGGGGCTTGGGCCGACGCACCTGATCTCCACGGACGATGGGCGGGTGCCGGACTCGGCTCTGACGGACTCGACCGGGCGTGCGGAGTTGCAGGGGCGGACGACGATCGGTCGCAAGTGTGTGGTGGTGCCGGTCGAGTGCGTGGTGCGTGGATACCTCGAAGGCTCGGGATGGAAGGATTATCAGCGTACGGGATCGGTGTGTGGGGTGGAACTTCCCGGCGGGCTGCGTCAGTGCGACCGCCTGCCCGAACCGATCTTTACGCCCGCGACCAAGGCCGAAGAGGGGCACGATGAGAACATCGGGTTCGAGGCGGCGTGTGAGCACGCCGAAGCGTTCGGCGGGCGTGCCCTGATCGAGAGGCTGCGGGAACGATCATTGGCGATCTATCGGCTGGCCAGCGAGCACGCGGCTTCGCGGGGCATCATTCTGGCGGACACCAAGTTCGAGTTCGGACTGCCGCTGAAGGACGGGCGGGCGGATGTGGGTGCGGAGCCGATCCTGATCGATGAGGCGCTGACCCCGGATTCGAGCCGCTTCTGGCCGGCGGACGCGTATGAACCCGGCCGATCGCAGGCGAGCTTCGACAAGCAGTTCGTGCGTGAATATCTCGAAGGGCTCGTGGCGAGCGGGTCGTGGGACAAGACGCCGCCTGGGCCGGCGTTGCCCGAGCATGTGGTGGCGGGCACCTTGGCGCGGTACCGCGAGGCTCGCGATCGGCTGTTGGGTTGACGGTCAATCGACCTTGATGCCCTCGACACCGCGCTGCTGCTGCTGCTGGATCTTGCGTGCCACGAACTCCCGGTGGGCTTCCATGCCGGGCGGCTCGGGGAACATGACCTCGAAGGGCACGCCGTCTCCCTGTGCGGCCATCTGCTCGATGGCGGGGCGGAATCGCTGCTCGATGGCGTCATAGGCGTAACGCTTGAGATCGTCGGGCGCGTAGCCGTAGAGGATCTCTGCCTCCTCAGGGCCGAGCATCCCGATCACATTGGTGAGCACGAGGCCGGCGACGAAGGTGAAGTCGCGGTCCATGAACTCCATGCGTCCGCTCTGCTGGCTGGCGACAACATTGCGGAGTTGCTGCCGCATGAAGTAGCCATGGACGCGGGTGGCGTAGTTGAACAGGCCGCGGAATCGTTCCTCGTCGCCGCTGACCAGTCCTTCGAGATACGCGGCCTGGAGGGCGCCGTTGACCTCGGCGACGGCGACCTGCGGCGAGCCGAAGGCGTCAAAGAGGTTCTTTTCGACGAACTCGTCGAGCGTGAGCGACACCTCGATGGTAAAGGTGTAATCGTTGATGTTCTGGCCTTCGAAGTTGCGGAGCTGATTGAACCAATATTCGGCCTGGGCCCGGTCGCCGCGGCGATAGAAGTAGCGGATGGCGTCACGGAGGAAGTTTTCATATCCGGACGAGAACTGGCGATAGGAGCGGCGGTTGGCTTCGAAGGGGCCGGAGGCTTTGACGACCTCTTCGAGCATGGAGCCGTAGGTGGGGATGAAGTACTCGTTGGGCGAGACGAAGTAGATGCCGGCACGCTGCTCGTGGACATCGAGGTAGTTGAAGTACATGTCGCCGTAGCGCCAAAGGTCTTGGATGGACTGAAGAACGATTCGGTAAGCGTTGACGAAGTCCAGTGCATCGACATTGCCGAAGGTGACTTCCATCCGACCGACATCGGTACCGCGCGAGGCCCAGTACAGGCTGTGGGCGGCAGGGAGCCGCCAGTCCACAGGCCCGTACTTGCGGACCACGCCCAGCATGCGGACCGGCTCCATGTTGTACTTGTCGATGAGCACACGCTTTCGCACATGGAGCGTGGCGGCGGTCCAGTCGTCTTTGTTGGGGAATCGCTGGTAGAGAGACTCGAAGGCGCGGGACTTCGGACCCATTTCGTCGATGGTGAACTCCAACTGGCCTGCGCGTTCGAGCTCGGTGTGGAGCTGGGCACGGCGGAGGAAGTCGTACCCGGCCTCTTCGCCGAGTTCGGCCTCGAACGCGTCGAGCAGGTCGGCGGCGCCGGGGCTTTGGGCACGCAGGGCTGAGCGGGTATCGGGCGCGTCCACGACGGCCTGGATCCATGCCTCATAGGCCGCCATCACGGTCGGGCGGTCTCGCTTGCCGGGCTCGACCACCGGCCGGTCGCCCATGACATTCGTCCACTCGTAGGCGAACTGCCGCTTGTAGTACATGTTGGCGTCGTCGGTGTAACCGGCGATCTTGTGCAGAAAGATCCAGCCCAGCTCCTTGTGCATGAGCATGTCGCTGGGGTTGGCGCGGAGCCCTTCGTTGCGGAGCAGGTTGACACCGGCGTTGACCCAGGTCCATCGTTCTTCGGGCGTCTGGGTCGTAACCGAGATGTTGTACGCGAGGTTCCAGGCATGGAACACCCAGACCCGGGGGAAGCGGGGTTGAAGCCGGGTGATCTGGCGGGCCAGCTCGATGGCTTCGAAGTAGCGCCCGTTCTCCTTGGCGTCGGTGGCACGGATCCAGAGATAGTTGACGAAGAGTCCGCGCAGAGCACCCATGGCGATGCCGATGGCGACCTGGGGCGGATCGCCCTCCTCGGCACGGTCGGTGTAGGACAGCTCGTACCGGCCCACGGAAGATGTGACATCGGCATTCATGAATACCGATCCCACCAGCCCGGAAACGAGCGTGAGCGAGGCGATCAACTTGGCTCGGTTTCCGGGATTCATGGTGCGGCTCCGGTACGGGCCCGCGCGGGCCCGCGTTTGTTGTTCATACGGCTCAGTGCCCCGAATAGATCGCGAGCTGTCGCTTGCGGAAGGCGGAAACCCCCAACGCGAAGATCACGCCGGAAACAAAGCCGAGGAAACCAACCCCTTTGGCGACGCTGCCCCAGGACAGCAGCCGCCCGTCGGAGAGTCGCTGTGTGGGCTTCAGATCGTCGTAGACCTTGAAAGCGCGGCTGACATAATCGGAGAAGTGGTAGATGAACCAGCGGAACGGGTCGTGATCGCCATCGAGGGTGGTCGTGCCGTAGCCTGGCAGAGCGCCCTGGACCCAGCCCGAACTCTGGGCGAGGAAGAAGATGCCGACCGAGATCAAGCAGGCGACAGGGAAGCTCAGGAATGTGGCCGAGCAGACGGCGACCATGGCCAGAAAACAGAGTTTGATCCACTGGACGGCCTGAACGCGGAGGAAGTTGCCGCGGAATGAGCCGACTTCGTAGGAGACCTCGAGCCCGTCGGGGGGGATGACGATCGAGTTGATGTTGGGGGTGGCTTCGAATGAACCGTCCGGGAGTTGGACGACCGCACCGTTGAACATTCGGAATCGCAGAACACCGGCGTCATCGATGAAATCCGGGGCGATCGTGAGCGTGTGAGCGAAGCCCAGGCCCGTGCGGCGCGGTCCGATGATGGTGCCGTCGTCCATACGGAAGGTGATGTTGTAGAAGACATCGGGGCGGTTGCCCTCTGCCTCGACGCGGTACTGCAGCGTGAGCGGGAGACCGCGGGCCTTGGCCTCGCCGAGTCCTTCGAAGATGTACTGCTCGTCGCCTTCGGTGTTCGGATCGATCGATCGGTAGGCGGCGCCGGCCTGCTGGAGGGCTTCGAGCCGGAAGCGACGACGGTCGGAAGCGGATGCCTCGTAGCCGCCCTGCCGGCGGAGTTCCTCGACCCGAGCCTCGACCATCTCGTCGATCATCGGATCGCCGGCGTCGAACGGGAGCGAGGGGAAGACGGAGCGGCGGGCGGTCAGGACCCGCGTCTCGAGGATCAGGCGGTCCTCGGTCACCGCGAGCGATTCGTCCGCGGGCTCGTAGGCACGAATCTCGCCCATCGCGGGGGTGCGGCGGAGGCCCTCGGTGAAGACGAACACACCGGTCGATGCGACCAGGAGCAGCACCGCGGCGAGGGTGACAACCCCCAACCACTTGCCAAGGACATACTGCCAGGCGGGGACCGGCTTGGTCATCGTCTGCCAGATGATCTTGTCGCGTTGCTCGAAGGCAACGGTGGCGACACCGAAGAACAGCACCAGCAGGGCCACGATGCCGAAGGTCAGCATGTTGGCGTATTGGAGGAAGGCCTGCACCCGGAACCGCAGGGGCTGGTCGGCATCCAGGATCATCGGCATGAACGCGAGGACCGCGATCAGCATGGCGATGAACAGCAGAGACAACCGCATTCGGACGGCTTCGGCGAGCACATTGCGGGCGATGGCCAAGACCGGCACGGCCGGCGACAGGAGCACGGTCGCGGCCCGGAGCAGCACAGCAAAGCTGAGCAGGAGCTGCCCACCGCCGATCGCGACAAACCCGAACGCCCGCGTGCCGGGGAAGGCCAGCAGCGGGACGGCGAGCAGACCGACGCCCACGGTGAGAAACAGGTAGGTGAGCCCAAGGCCCATCCAGACGAACAGCAGAATCACACCGGCCAGGGCCGCGATGCCCATGCTGAGCGAGACCGGCGAGCGGGCGGCGTTGAGGATGTCCTCGGCCGTGCGGAACTGGGACGCCATCTCGCTGTCTGCCTGCTCGGCGGCTTCGATGGCGGCGCTGAGGGCTTCACGCACCCCCCCGGGATCCGACGCGGCGTCGAGAACCACCCAGCCGATGCCGCCCAAGGCGAGCGCAACCACGAGCACCGTGGCCGCGATGCGGAAGGGCAGCGACCTCTGCACACGATCCAGGCGGGACCACCGGGCGGCGAGGCTCACGGGGCCTTCCTCCCGTCATCGTCGGGTTCGTCGAGCAGCGAATCGATGACAG
>RFGH01000019.1 GCA_003696675.1 Planctomycetota bacterium | reverse complement strand
TCCACAACAGCGATCTCTCGGAAGACGCTGGCCAGCCGCTCTGTGGACGGCTCGCCGAAGCCGAGCAGATCGACATCCTGCGTGGGTCGGTGCGGCTTGCCGGTCCAAGCCGCGAACAGCATGGCGCCCTTGAGCACGAACGCGTCGGCGTGCGGGCTCCGGGTCAGGCGGTAGAGCAGACGCTCGACGGCGAATCTCACGAGCACGAGATTGAACACCTCGCCGCGGTCCCGGCTGTAGTTCAGCAGCCGCTGCTTGACCGAAGCCGCCATACGTTCCCGATCGTCGCCGCTCACGCCACCGCCTCCAGGTACGGGCGGACCACCGAGCCGACCCGGCACTTCCTGGCGTACTCGTCAATCTCGCTCGCCGTGGCGCGGCGCTGTCGCAGCGTCTCCCGCAGCGCCTCGACCGCGACCTCGAGTCCGACGTGCCGGCGATAGCGGAAGCAGTCGACCACGCACTTGGCCGGGTCGTAGATCCGGACGTCGACGCCGTCGATCTCCACGGTCTCGACACCGAGTTCCAGAGCCGCGCCTGATGCGAGGACAAACCGCATCGGCGGCCGATTCACCCGGGGCTTGTGGGCGCGCCGGTCGATCGTCATCCACACCTCGTGCGGCAGTTGCGTGCCGATCTCGTGGTACGCGAGCGCCGACAGCAGGCAGACGACGCCCTGCGGCACGCGGGTCGCCGCGACCGCCAGATCGTGGTGCGTCGAGGGCTCCGCCGAGGCCAGGGCATAGGTTCCCCTGGCCACCCGGACGAGCCGTCCCTGTTCCGTCAGGCGGCGGAGCACCTCCCGGTGGATGCCCTGCTCCTCCGCATCGCGGACGCGGATCATCCCCTGGGACTCGGCCATCCGCATGGCGGCTGCGGCGTGATCTCGGGGCTCGGCGGCCATGTGTCAAAGTATCGACTATTCGGGACAGAAGTCAACACTCTGACACAGACGGCCGAGAACCTTCGGCGACCCGTCGCGTGGCCAGCCCGATCGTTTCAGTTTCGCGGACCTTTCCGGAGCCGGAAAACGAGCGGAACTGGAAAACAAGCCGTGCTCCTGCAATCCGGCCAGGAGCATCGCATTCGGGATGCCTGCCCAAACCCTCAAATGATTTGAGGGTCTGTGCAGGCCGGGGCGCCAGCCCGATCCAGCCGCCGCCCGCTTACCCCACCCCCTCCACCATCGCCACGATCC
>RFGH01000199.1 GCA_003696675.1 Planctomycetota bacterium | reverse complement strand
CGCAGGAAGCCGTCCCGTACCTTGGTCGGCACACCCAGGTCCTCGAGCACTCGATCGATCGACACGTCGTTGCGCAGGCTGCGCAGACGTCGCGGCGAGATCACGGCTCGCTCCGTGGCTTCTTCTTGGCGCTCTTCTTCTTCGACCGTTGCGTCCTGCGCCCCTTCTCCCTCTCCCTCGCCTCCTTCGCGCGGTAGGACGGCCCGTCGATTTTGATGATCTCCGCCTTGTGGATCAGCCGGTCGACCATGGTCACGACGCAGGTCGAGCTCGGAAACACCGCACCCCACTCCTCGAATGGCTTGTTGGTCGTGATGACCAGCGGCTTCTCCTGGTAGCGCCGGTTGATCACCTCGAAGAGGAGATCGCCGTGGCGATTCGATCCGGCGAGGTAGCCGACTTCGTCGATGACGAGCAGCTTCCAGTGGGAGTACCTCCTCAGCTTGCGGGTCAGCGCGCTGCCGGTCTCCTGGGCGGCGAGATCGTTGAGGAGCTCGCTGGCGGTGAGGAATCGAGCGGTGTAGCCCTTGAGGATCGCCTGGTAGGCCAGGTTCTTCGCGATCATCGTTTTGCCGGTGCCGTTCGGTCCGACGAGGATCACGTTGGCGGCCTCCTCGATGAAGTCGAGCTTGAAGACGTCTTCGAGGAGCTCGGCATCGAGGCTCTTCGGCCAACTCCAGTCGAAGTCGGAGAATTGCCGGAAGCGCCCGAGCTTGGCGTTTCGCAGTCGTCGCTCGAGCCCGCGACGCGATCGGTCGCTCTCCTCTACCTCGACGAGCCGGGCCAAGAGCGGTGCTTCTTCGCGAAACTCATCGAAGTGATCGAGGATTCCGCGAAAGCCGATCGCCTCGAGTCGGCTCACGAGCTCGCCCTCGGTCACAGCCGTAGCCGGCTTCGTCGTCTTCTTCTCGGTCATCACTCCTCCGAATCATTCTGGGTCGGGTCCTCGTCGAGGCGGTCGTAGTCGCGCAGATCGTGCGTGCGGACGCGCATACCGTGGATGCGGGGATCATCTGGAAGAGGCAGCGGGAGTGCGGCCTTCTCGCCCCGAGCCTCTTGGTCACGCTCGAGGATGTGACGGACCGCTTGCGGATGAGGTGTGCCCTTCTCGAGCGCTTCTCGGATCGCCTCTTCCAGCCGTTCTGCGCCGTAGCTGACGAGCAGGAGCTCGAGGTCAGCGACGTGCCTTCCGAGCGCGCGGTGTCTCTCGGCAAGAGCGCGGATGAGCTCGGTGCTCGAAGGGGCGAGGTGAGAGAGGCGATCGGTCTGCCGCCCCTTTCGAGCGTGTCCCTTGGCTTCCTTGAGCGCCTCGATGTGCCGCTCGTCCTCGATCTGACGCCCGGCATCGAAGGAGCGCGGGTGGGTCGCGATGACCCGCTGCGATCGATCGATGACCCGCACGGTGTCGAGATCGGCGACGACGATGACGAGCTTGCGCGCAAAGGTGTGTGGGACGGAGTAGTCGTTGCGATCGAAGCGGACGTAGGGGGTCTTCCCGACGCGGACCTCTTTGCGCTCGTGACAGGGAAAGTCGGTCGAGGGGAGGGGTCGAAGAGTGCTGCGCTCCCGGTCGTAGGCGTCGCGGACGGTGAGTCTGCGATCCTCGGGCCAGGGCCGATCGAGAGAGACGGTCTCGCACCAGCGATCGGCCTGCTCATTGATGTCTTCGAGGGAATCGAAGGTGCGAGCGGGGAAGAAGTTGTCGCGGACGTAGCGGATCGCGCGCTCGACGCGCCCCTTCTCGTTGCCGCGGTAGGGAGCAACGGGGCGTGGCTCGTAGCGGTAGTGCCCGGCGAAGGCGTGGATCTGATCGTTGAAGCGGATCGCGTCGCCGACGCGCTCGAGAACGACGCTCTTCAGGTTGTCGTAGAGGAGGGTCCGAGGAACCCCGTTCCATCGGGCGAAGGCGGCCTGGTGACCAGCGAGGAAGTAGCTCATCTGCTGGCCGGGGAAGAAGCGCAGGAAGATCGCCCGGGAGTAGGAGAGGACGATCACGAAGGCGAAGAGAGGGCGGCGCGCCTGGCCGACGGTGATCTTGCCGAAGTGACCCCAGTCGACCTGTGCTTGATCACCGGGTGCGGTCTTCAAGCGGAGGTAGGCCTCGACGGGAGGCGCGGGTCGGTATCGGGCGACGATGCTGCGAAAGTGATCGGGGCGACCGTCGTAGCCGCGCTCCTTGACCATCTGATACAGACGAGAAGCGGTGAGACGAGGGTACTTCTCGAGGGTCGCGACGATGAAGGGCACGAAGGGATCGGCCTTCGAGCTCCGGGTGATCGCCGCAGTGGGCACACCTTCTTGCTCGAGGACGCGTCGGACGACGGAGTGATGGACACCGAGCTGATCGGCGATCGTCCCGGTGGGCCACTTCTCGGCGTGGTGGAGGCGCAAGATCTGCGCGGCGAGGTCTGGGGGAATGGTCATCCGGGATCGACTCCTGTCAGGAATGTAGCGCGCACGAAGTCGGAGACCGGCCGACCGCATGCAGAGCAACGGGGAGACCCGGGTGACCGAACGGCCGGAAGCCAGGACGCGGGAGCGCGGGGGAGATCGGCTTCGGAAGGGACGGTCACCGAAACAGCGGGTTGGTCGGTGGGGACCGATACGGGATCGGGGGCGGGGTCGGAACCCTGATGCGTCACCTTGGTGCAGGGGGCGGAGGAGCCGGAGGTGGCCCGCCGCCTGCGATACCGCTCTTGGCGGAGGCGGTGGTTTCGACGGCCCTTGGGGGTCTGCTGGTAGGAGCGGGCGGCGGCGCGCTTCGACTCAGCACGGCTGGCAGCACTGCACTCTGGTCCGCAGTAGCGATTCCCGCGATCACAGTGGGAGCAGAGGCGGACGAGGAGACCGCACCGATCGCAGGAGAAGAGCCGAGGAGGTCGAAGAGAGTCCATGCCCCGCCAGAACAAGCCTGGACAGGGGGCGGATCGAGAAGGAGACTCCCCCTGTCCTTCTTGGATAGGGGCTTCCCGACGATCGCCAAATCATGACGGGGAGCCCCGGTTTTCATCCCGGACACCGACTGTGAACGCTACGCGAGCCGAGAGAATCCCTCAACAAGGAGTGAACCGAGAAGACCGATCTGGGCGTCGAGTCTGGG
>RFGH01000198.1 GCA_003696675.1 Planctomycetota bacterium | reverse complement strand
GGTGGAGTCTGGGCGGGGGGAGGCATATCCTCCGCTCCCCCGTCCGGGCCCGTCCCGGAGGGTGGGATTTGGCCGCTTTCGACCCCGCTAATAAAGAGGTATCGCTGATATGGCGCAGGGCACCAAGGGCACGATCACCCAGGTCATCGGATCGACATTCGACGCGCAGTTCCCCGAGGGTGACCTGCCGGACATCTACAACGCGATCGTCATCGAGTGGTCGCAGGACGGGCAGAGCAAGAAGCTGGTCGGCGAGGTGCAGCAGCACCTCGGCGGCGGTCAGGTCCGCGCGGTGGCGCTGGGCTCGACCGACGGCATGACCCGCGGCATGACCGTGGTCGATCAGGGCGCCCCGGTGAGCGTGCCTGTGGGCGAGAAGGTGCTCGGGCGGGTGTTCAACCTGCTGGGCGAGCCGATCGACAACAAGCCGCAGGTGGAGGGCGCGGAGCGTCGCCCGATCCACCGCGAGCCCCCGGAGTTCAGCGAGCTGAACCCCAAGACCGAGATCCTCGCGACCGGCATCAAGGTCATCGACCTGCTGTGCCCGTTCGTCCGAGGCGGCAAGATCGGTCTGTTCGGCGGTGCGGGCGTGGGCAAGACGGTCATCATCCAGGAGATGATCGCCCGCGTGGCCCGCGAGTTCGGCGGTTACTCCGTGTTCTGCGGCGTGGGCGAGCGGACCCGCGAGGGCAACGACCTGTGGCGTGAAATGGCCGAGGCCGAGTACACCGACGCGGACGGCAAGACCGCCCGCGTGCTCGACAAGGTGGCGATGGTGTTCGGGCAGATGAACGAGCCGCCCGGGTCGCGTCTGCGTGTGGCCCTCTCCGGTCTGACGATGGCGGAAGAGTTCCGCGACGCGTCGGGCAAGGAGACCATGATGTTCGTGGACAACATCTTCCGCTTCACCCAGGCGGGTTCGGAAGTGTCCGCGTTGCTCGGGCGCATGCCGTC
Source organism: Planctomycetota bacterium (assembly GCA_003696675.1). Taxonomy (GTDB): domain Bacteria; phylum Planctomycetota; class Phycisphaerae; order Phycisphaerales; family UBA1924; genus UBA6054. The sequence goes on along the minus strand of RFGH01000198.1, from coordinate 15,541 downwards.
GGCGGTGGGTTACCAGCCGACGCTGTCGACCGAGATGGGCGAACTGCAGGAGCGGATCACTTCGACGGCCAAGGGCGCCATCACCTCGGTGCAGGCGATCTACGTGCCGGCCGACGACCTGACCGACCCGGCCCCCGCGACGGCGTTTGCTCACCTGGACGCGTTCGTGGTTCTGGCCCGCGGCATCGCCGAGAAGGGCATCTACCCCGCGGTGGACCCGCTGGCGTCGACCTCCCGAATCCTCGATCCGGGGATCATCGGCGAGCGTCACTACGCCGTGGCCAGCCGCGTGCAGAAGATTCTGCAGCGGTACAAGGACCTGCAGGACATCATCGCGATTCTCGGCGTGGACGAGCTGTCGGAAGAGGACAAGCGGATCGTGGCGCGGGCGCGTCGCATCGAGCGGTTCCTCTCGCAGCCGTTCTATGTGGCCGAGGTGTTCACGGGCTTCCCGGGCGTGAACTCGAGCCTCGAGGAGACGATCGACTCGTTCGAGCGTCTGTGCGAGGGCGAGGGCGACGACCTGCCGGAGTCGGCGTTCATGTATGTGGGCACGCTCGACGACGCGAAGAAGAAGGCCGCCGCGGCCGCCGCGAAGGCCTGAACAGGACCGACGATCTGAAACATCAAGCCCCGCCGATCGGCGGGGCTTTTTCGTGGCGGTCGTCAGAGGGGATCGGCGATGTCGAACGCGGCGATGACGGTGGCGCCGCCGACGGACGGTTCGAAGTGCTCGGTCCGTGCGGCCTTGTAGGCTGGGTCGCTGAAGAAGCGGTCTTTGGTGGCGGCGTCGGGAAAGGAGAGGACGAACACGCGGTTGGGCGGCTCGGGCGTGTCGCCGGTCAGCGTCTCGGCGACACGGAAGTCATAGCGGAAGCGGCCGCCCATCGCGTGGAGGATGGGGGTCATGGCATCTCGGTACCGCTGGTAGCGGTGCTCGTCGATGACGCGGAGGGCGACGAGGATCTCGTGGCGTGTGGTCACGGGGTGGGTACGACGGAATGGAGTGGGCGGTGCGCGCGAAAAGACACCCCGGCACGGGGCCGGAGGGGCGTTGGGTCTGGCGAGGGGCGGGGTCTTGAACTCCGCCGGCGCGGAGTCGTGTGGTGCTGCGATGTTCGGTGCGGTCCTGACGGGGCTTGGCCGGTACCATGGTCGACCCGGATGGGAGGGACGACGCATGGGCAAACGAGCGAACTGGCAGCCTCGGGATTTCAAATCGCTGGACGATCTGAAGAGGGCGCTGGACGCGATCGAGTCGGCGCACCAAGCCGGGACGCTGCGGGCGGAGGGTGGATGGTCGGCGGGGCAGATCCTGGAGCACTGCTCCCGGCTGATGAAGATGTCGCTTGACGGGTTCGGCGAGGTTCGGGCCCCGGCGGTCATCCGGGCGCTCGGGTCGATGCTGTTCAAGCCACGGTTGGGCAAGAGCCACATGAAGCCGGGGATCAAGCTTCCGAGCAGCGCGGCGGCGCTGCTGCCGCCGGACGAGGTGAGCGTGGAAGACGGGCTGGCGGCGCTGCGGGGGCAGCTGGCCCGCATCGACGCGGGGGAGAAGATGACGCACGCATCCCCGGTGCTGGGGAAGATGACGCACGAGCAGTGGGTGCTGCTGCATCTCGACCATTGTCGGATGCACTTTGGTTTTTTGCGATATTGAGGTCGCTGGGTGAGCGGCGTGATCAGGCGTCGGTGTTGGAGTGCAGGGCGATGCGGTTGCCTTCGCTGTCGATGAGGACGGCGCGGCAGCCGTGGGGGCCGATGGCGTGGACATCCTGGAGGATGCGTCCGCCGTGGGCCTTGGCTTGGGCGACGGCATCGCGGATTCGGCCGTCGGTATTGAGGTAGACCAGGGGGCCTTTGTCGCTGATGTCTTCGGGCTTGACGATCAGACAGCCGCCGTTGCCGTCCTTGTGGTCGAGGACGGCGAACTCGAAGTGTTCGAAGGTCTCGCGGTGGCAGGCAACGCCGGCTACGGCTTCGTAGAAGCGGCAGGCGCGGTCGAGATCGGCGACGGGGATATCGGTCCAGACGAAACGGTTGTGCTTGCTGTTGATGTCGGACATGGTTGCTCCCGTGCGGGGAGTCTACCCCCGCAAGGAGCGCACGAAAAAGGCTCCGCAGGAGCGGGGCCTTGGAGCGTGGATCGTGGGTCGTTACGCCGGCTGGCGGGACTCGTTGAGTTTCTTGCGGACGACGGTCTGGAGGATGCCGCCGTTTCGGAAATACTCGATCTCGACGGGGGTGTCCACGCGGCAGGTGCAGGTGAACTCGGTCTTCTTGCCGTCGGGCGAGGTGGCTGTGACGGTCACATCGCAGCGGGGCTCGAGGGGGTCGGGCAGGGCGAGGTCGATGGTCTCGTCGCCCTTGAGCCCGAGGCTCGCGGCGGACTGGCCGTTCTGGAAGACCAGCGGCAGCACACCCATGAAGACCAGATTGCTGCGGTGGATGCGCTCGAAGGACTCGGCAATGACGGCCTTGACGCCGAGGAGCATGGTGCCCTTGGCGGCCCAGTCGCGGGACGAGCCCATGCCGTAATCCTTCCCGGCGATGACAACGAGGGGGATGCCGGCGGCCTTGTAGTCCATAGCGGCGTCGAAGATGTACTCGACCGGGGCGGAGGCGAGGTCCTTGCCTTTGGTGAAGTTGCGGGTCCAGCCGCCCTCGGGCTGCTTGTCGCCGTCTCTGGCGATGCGGTTTTTGACGCGGACATTCGCGAAGGTGCCGCGGGTCATGACGCGGTCGTTGCCGCGGCGTGAGCCGTAGGAGTTGAAGTCGTTCTTGTGCACGCCTTTGGACAGCAGATACTGGCCGGCGGGGGTCTCGGGCTCGATGCGTCCGGCGGGGGAGATGTGGTCTGTGGTGACCGAGTCGCCCAGCAGTGCGAGGACGCGGGCGCCGCGGATGGGGCAGAAGCCGGGGGCCTCGTCCGTCATGCCCTCGAAGAACGGCGGGTTCTGGATGTAGGTGCTGTTCTCATCCCAGGGGAAGAGCTCCGACTTGGAGACGGGCACTGCGTTCCACATCTCGTTCTCGTCGTAGACCTTGGCGTACTTGCGGACGAACTGCTCGGTGGTGACGCACTGGGCGCGGAGTTCGTCGATTTCGGCGCGGCTCGGCCAGATGTCGCGCAGGTAGACGGGCTTGCCGTCGGCGGTGTGTGTCAGCGGCTCGTTGTAGACATCGACATCGATGCGACCGGCCAATGCGAACGCGACGACCAGCGGCGGCGAGGCGAGGAAGTTGGCCTGCACCGCCGGGTGCACGCGGCCCTCGAAGTTCCGGTTGCCCGAGAGGATCGACGCCGCGACGAGGTTGGCCTCCTTGATGCCGGCCTCGATCTCGGGCGGCAGCGGGCCGGAGTTGCCGATGCAGGTTGTGCAGCCGTATCCGACGGTCTGGAAGCCCAGTGCGTCGAGGTCGTCGCTCAGCCCGGCCTTTTGGAGGTATTCGGTGACCACCTTGGAGCCTGGGGCCAGCGAGGTCTTGACCCAGGGCTTTCGGGTCAGCCCGAGCTTGTTGGCCTTGCGTGCGACCAGGCCGGCGGCGATGAGCACATCGGGGTTCGAGGTGTTGGTGCAGCTGGTGATGGCGGCGATCACGATCGATCCGTGATGCAGCTCGCTGGTCATGCCGGGCTTCTCGCCGGGGCGCTCGGCGGTGTGGGCCACGACGGCCTTGTCACCAAGGCGGTCGGGGCTCAGCCCGAGGCCCTTGGGGCCGTTGGGGGCGACGAGCATGTCGTTCCAGGCCTTCTTGAGCGAGGCGAGGTCGAGCCGGTCCTGCGGGCGCTTGGGGCCGGCGACGGAGGGGACTACGGTGGACAGATCCAGCTCGAGCATACTGGTGAACTCGGGCTCGGGGGAGTCGGGCGTCCAGAAGAAGCCGGACGCCTTGGCCCACGCCTCGGTCAGCTTGACCTCGTGGTCGGTCTTGCCGGTGAACCGGAAATATTCGATCGTCTTGGCGTCGATCGGGAAGAAGCCGCAGGTGGCGCCGTACTCGGGGGCCATATTGGCGATGGTGGCGCGGTCGGGCACGGAGAGCTCGGCCATGCCGGGGCCGAAGAACTCGACGAACTTCTCGACGACGCCGTGGGCGCGCAGCATCTGGGTCACGGTCAGGACGAGGTCGGTGGCGGTGGCGCCCTCGGGCAGCTTGCCGGTGAGTTTGAAGCCAACGACCTCGGGGGTGAGCATGTAGACGGGCTGGCCGAGCATGACGGCCTCGGCCTCGATGCCGCCGACGCCCCATCCGAGCACTCCGACGCCGTTGATCATGGTGGTGTGGCTGTCGGTGCCGACGAGCGAGTCGGGGTAGACCCAGTTGGTTCCGCCGGCGTTCTTGACGAGGCAGCCGCGGGCGAGGTACTCGAGGTTGACCTGGTGGACGATGCCGGTGGCGGGGGGGACGGCGCGGAAGTTGTCGAGGCTCTCCTGGCCCCACTTGAGGAAGGTGTAGCGCTCGTTGTTGCGCTCGAACTCCTTCTCGGCGTTGATCGTTAGGGCGACGCGGGTGGCGAAGTCGTCGACCTGGACGGAGTGGTCGATGACGAGGTCGCACGCGACCTCGGGATTGATCAGGGCGGGGTCGCCACCGAGGTTCTTCATGGCGTCGCGCATGGCGGCCAGGTCGACGACGCAGGGCACGCCGGTGAAGTCCTGGAGGACCACGCGCCCGGGCATGAAGGGCATCTCGACCGCGTTGACCTTCGACGCCCGATAGCCGGCGAGCCCGGAGATATCGTCGTTGGTGACGACGAATCCGTCGAGATTGCGGACCATGGCCTCGAGGAGGACGCGGATGGAGAAAGGCAGCCGGCTGATGTCGCCCAGCCCCTTCTCCTGAAGGGCGGCGAGCCGGATGTAGCGGTATTCCTTGCCGTCGACGGTGAGGGTGGACTGGGCGTGGAAGGGGTCGGATGTCATGGGGTGTCCTCCGGGTGTGTGTTGATAAAGGGTCGGTCGGTTGGCGTTATGAATCAAATCAATCGAGTTTACGACTTCGATTCATGGAATCAATGAATGGTCGTTTGCCCCGGGTGAGTCCTCTCTGCGAGGGGCGCAGCGGCCGGAGCGGGGGGCGAAGCTCGTGCAGGCGCGTGCGTCGGGTTATCCGGACGGCTGTCAGTCGGGCGAGACGGGCAAACGGGTTGCTTATACGGCGTGGTGAAGTATTTTTGCAGCATTGCGTGAGCGAGTGCGGTGCGGTCACGCTCGTGCCGTGACCGGCGTGTTTGTGCTATGAGGAGTCGCGCGATGCGATCATCGGGTTGTGTCTTGATCAGAGTCGTCGCGATCGGCTTTCTCGTCGCCGGGGCGGTTGCAGATACCTTCTTTGTCCCTCAGGACTTTCCGACAATCCAAAGTGCCATCAACGCCGCATCTGACGATGACTCGATCATCATCCAATCCGGCACATACACAGAGCGTCTGGACACGCTGGGCAAGCGGCTGTCTATCAATGGGGTTGCTGTGAATCCCCCAACGCTGATCGGAACACCGGGCGGACCGGTCATCCGGGTGCGTCCGACCGCTGGCCAGGTCGGTGTTGTGACTCTGAACAATCTGACTATTCTGGATGGCGATGCGGCGCTCGGCGGCGCCATCCAGGTTGATGCGAACGCGAGGGTGTTGCTGTTCGACTCCCGGCTGTGGCAGAACGAGGCGGCCGCGGGCGGAGCAATGGTGATCGGTGTCAACGCCTTTGCGTATATTCGAGGGTGTGATTTCTGGGCGAATCGCTCCGATTCGGACGGCGGTGCGATCTATGCGCTGACCGGAGCCGAAGTCCGCATCGAAGACACCCTGTTCGAGGCCAATACGGCGTCTGGTGATGGTGGTGCTCTCCACATGGCGAGCGGTCGGATTGAGATCGATCCGGGTGTTCGTTTTCTGCTGAACTCGGCGTCGGGTGTCGGCGGTGGGCTGGCATTGTTCGACGGTGCAGAGCTCGACGCCGTGCTGACGGAGTTCGATCGGAACTCCGCGGACGCCGGGGGCGGGATCTACGCGGAAGGGGCGGTCCTGACCACCTCGGGATGCTCGTTTCTTGCGAACTCGGCGTCCGGTCCGGGCGGTGCGATGCGACTGTTGACGGGTGCGGTGGCGGAGTCCACCATGGACTTGTTCCAGAGCAACACGGCCAACTCCGGCGGGGCTGTCCAGGCCGCCAGCTCATCGTTCATATCCAACATCGGTCAGTTCATCGCCAACCAGGCGGTCCAGAATGGTGGCGCGATCTCATCGACCTCCGGTGCAGGTTCTTCGAGTGTGCTGCGGATTTATAACGCACGATTGCGGGCGAACTCGGCGGGTCTGGAGGGCGGCGCGATCAACATGTCATATTCCTCGGTCGGTTCGCCGCTGGATGCCGAGTTCCTGCTTGCGAACAGCGTCGTCCACGGCAACGACGCGGACGGTGGGACCGGCGGGATCATAATGAGCACGCTGCTGCTCGGAGGCGGCACCGTCACTCCGACCGTGGTCAACAGCGTCATCGCCTCGAACACGGGCACGAGTGTGACGAACGGACTCCGGATCGGCGTGGTTCCCGCCCAGGTCCACAACTCGATTCTGTGGGACAACCAGGGGGCTGAACTGAGCGTTCCGAGCGGATCGCTTGTGACACATTCCATCTTCGATACGGCGGGCGCCTGGCCCGGCGCGGGCAACATCGCGGCCGACCCGCTGTTCCGCAATCCCGGTGCCGGCGATTTCTCGCTGCGATCAGGCTCGCCGGCGATCGACGCGGGCGACAACGCTCGTGTGCCACTCGACACGATCGATGACGATGGCGATGGAAGCACCACCGAACCACTGCCGTTCGACTTCCCCGGTTTCGCTCGCTTTCACGACGATCCGGTGACTCCGGATGCGGGCTTTGCAGGTCCGGGCGGTCTGGCGGTCGTGGACATCGGGGCTTACGAGTTTGCCAGAGATTGCCTCGCAGACTTCGCTGAGCCGATCGGTGTGCTGAATATCTTTGATGTGCAGGCGTTCATCGCGGCGTTCAATGCCATGTCCCCAGCCGCGGATCTGGCGGCGCCGTTCGGCACATACAACATCTTCGATATCCAGGCGTACATCGGACAGTTCAACCAGGGTTGCCCCTGATTTCGGTGTGACTCGCGTGAGCCTTGTGCGTGCTTCCCGCTCACTCTCTTTGGAGTGCCATACTCCGAAGGAGGCAAGCCATGCCACGCAAGAGCGCATCACTTTGTGTCCTGTTCCTGATCGCTCATCACGCGGGGGCCCAGCCGCCCTCGTACGCGGTCAGCCACACATTCACATTTGATCCGGCCGGAGATGTCGCGGAGGTGCGGTACTTCGAGTTCCGCCACGCGTGGATCCGGTCGCTGTGGGGCGACAACGAGGGGCATGAGCCGCAGGCGCAGGATCCCGGCTTCGATCCCTACGGCACCGACGCCCCCGGCTGGCCGTCCTGGATCAACACCGGGATGCCCGGCCCGGTGCCGGTGCAGTACGGCTCAGGCCTGATCGACGCCGCCACCGGGTCGAACCCGTCGTGGTTCTGCGTCGATGTCCCGGCCGGTCCGTCGCACGCCCGGGCGTGCAATCGCGTCGATGTGCCGGCGTGGACGCAGCAGACGCCGCTGTCGATCCCCGCGACAATCGAGTCGGCCGGCTACGCCGACGCCGTGACGATCGGATCTGGCGCGTCTTTTGCCTATGCGGCATCCACCGCCGGGCTGACGGCCCGCGGCGGTTTCCAGATGGCCAGCGGGCAGGTCCAGTGGATCCCCGGCTTCCAAGTGCAACAGGTCGGCGGACAGGCCACGGATCTCGCGGTGCAGGACCCGATCGTGTTCACCGCCACCAATCTGATCACCGGCGATGTGATCGAATGGCGGCTGCTCGACATTCTGGCGTTTTCCGGCGCCGGGGTGGGCACCGTCGAATGGCAGGCCGGCGTGCTGACGGTCGACCGGCCCGAGTTCGAGATCACCATCGAGATCCCCGCGGGCGTGGTCGATCCGACTCAGACCGGCTCGATGCGGCTGGAGGTCGCGGGCGGCGCCGTGATCGCCTCCACCGGCTCCGGCGTCTTCGCGGGCAGCGTCGTGCCCCTCGGCCTGGCGACTCCATTCAGCGTACCCATGCCGAGTCTTTCGCTGAACTATGACCTCGGTCTCGATCCGACCCAGCCGTGGTCGGTGGTGGCGACATTCTGCGGCGGCGGATCGGTCAGCTCGGCCTCCGGCACGGGATGCGCTGCGGATCTGGCCGAGCCGTTCGGGGTGCTGAACTTCTTCGACATCGCCGCCTACATCAACGCGTACATCGACGGCGATCCGTCCGCCGACCTCACGGAGCCCTTCGGCGTGTTCAACTTCCTCGACATCTCTGCGTACATCAACCTGTACAACGCGGGCTGCATGCCCGGCACCGACGGCTGACCGATCAGATGGTGACCAACCTTCCGGCCGGCCCGGCGTTGAGGATGCGTGTCGGGCCGGCGGTCGTGTCCGACCCCCAGCTGTCGTGGACATGACCGCACACGACGAGTTTCGGGCGGCATCGTTCGATCGTTTCCATCACAGCCACCGACCCGACCGATCGGCCGTCGCTCGTTCGATCTCCGTGGCCCTTGGGCGGAGAATGCGAGACGAGCACACCGTCCACCGGGCAATCCGCCAGCAGGGCGCGGGCCTCATCCTCGGTGAGATCAAAGCTCCACGACCCGAAGGGCGTCACCGGCACGCCCGCGCCGAGCCCGAAGAAGGGCACGCCATCGATCACGGTGCCGGCGCTGTGGAGCACATGCGCACTCGCCCACCCCTCGCACGCGGCGTGCAGGTCGTCCGGCCGCTCGTTGTTCCCCGGCACCAGGACGCAGGGCACGGTCATGTCCCGCAGGACGCCGATCGTCTCCCCGAGCAGGCGGTGCTGCCGGGCGAAGTCACCCGCGAGCACCACCACATCGGCCGATCTGGACCGTTCGGTCACAGATCGGCAGGCCTCCAGATCGGCGTGCAGATCGCTGACGCAGAGAATCTTCATCCGTTTTTCTCCTCCCGGCGCGGCGCTTCTTTCGGCAGTCGTGTGAGCAGCGCACGCTCGAACGCTGCGGCGGCGTGCCCAGGCACACGGTCGGCCCGCCGGATCAGGCCCAGCCGGCGTTCGATCGCGCCGGTCATGGGTCGCAGCCCGGCCCCGGGCGGCAGGCCGTGCTTGCTGACAAACCCCACCCCGATCTCCGCACGCACCATCTGCACGATCGACTCGATCGACCGGAGTTCCATCGCCACATGCAACATCACGCCGTTCGCCGCGGCCAGATCATCGATGAGCCTCCGCACCGCGGACCCCGCCTCGAACGCCACGACCGGTTCGCCAGCCAGATCCGACCAGCGGAAGGTCTTCTTCCCGGCCAGCGCGTGCCCATCCGGCACGATCAGCCGCAGCTCATCGGGGATGGTGCGGACGATCATCAGGTCCTCGTGCCGCGGGTGCTCGATGGGCAGCGTGACGATCCCCAGATCGAGTTCGCCGGACAGGACGCCCTGCGCGACGGCCGCGCTCCCGGCCTCGCGGATCGAGAACCGCAGCCCAGGGTGCTCCTGCTGCACCACGCGGATCGCTTCGGGCAGGAGGTATCCGGTGGCCGTGGCACCGGCGCCCACCCGGATCGAACCGGTCTCCAGCCCGACAAGGTTCCGCACCGCCTCGACGGCCTGCTCGCCCTGCCGCACGGCCCGGGCGGCATGCTCAAGAAAGACCCGCCCAGCCTCGGTCGGCTCAACGCCGCGCCCCGTGCGATGGAATAAGGCGGCCCCGAGCTCGTCCTCCAGCTTCCGCAACGCCGACGACAACGCCGGCTGGGACACTCCGAGCGCCTCTCCCGCCCGGGTCATGTGCCCGTGCTCGGCGATGGCCATCATGTAGCGCATGGTGCGGAGGTCCATGGCAAAGACTATCCGGCGTGTGCGGCCGGTCCCTCGGGCGAGGTCCGACGCACGGGTGTGGGCTCCCGGGCCTCCCGGGCATTACGGGCCGCCAAGGGGTCACAGCCCCGTCCAAATCCCCAGCCCCGCGAGCAGGATGAGGCAGGCTCTTCTCATCAGAGAGTCTACCGGCATGACCCGCCCCGCCCCCCATCCCGCTATCCTCCCACCATGATCCGCCTGACCGCCTTGCTCGCCATCCTTCTATACACGGCCCCCGCTCTCGCCCAAGGCACCGAGTTCACCCTCGAGGACGACGGGGCATGGCAGCAGACCGCCCAGCCGCTCCCCGGAACCGACGAGTTCGTGATGTGGCAGGCCCGCAAGCTGCTCGCCGAGGGCAAGCCCGGCAAGGCCACCGGGCTGCTCTCTGACTGGCTCGAGAAGAACGACCGCTCCCGCAATCCATACCTCGCCGAAGCCTACTTCCTCCGCGGCGAGGCCCGCCTGGCCAACGACCGTGAGTACAAGTCCCTCGAGGACTTCGAGATGGTCATCCGCGATTTCTCCGCCACGCCCTACTACGAGCGGGCCGTCCGACGCGAATACGAGATCGGCATGGCGTATCTCGGCGGGCTGCGACGGCGGTTCCTCGGCGTGAGGATCGAGAACGCCCGCCTGACCGGCGAGGAACTCATCATCCGCGTGCAGGAGCGGCTGCCCGGGTCCGAACTGGCCGAACAGGCCGCCTTGGACCTCGCCCAGCACTACTACGACCGGCGTGACCTGCCGCTGGCCGCGGAGATGTATTCGATCTTCCGGGTGAACTACCCGGACAGCCAGCACTACCGCTTCGCCATGCTCCGCGAGATCGAGTGCCAGATCGCCCGCTTCAAAGGCCCTCGGTACGACGGCTCCGGGCTGATCGACGCAAAGCTCCTGATCGAGGAATACGCCGAGACCTACCCGGGCGAGACCGTCCGGGCCGGCATCATCGATGGGCTGGAGAGCTGGGTCGACGAGTCGGCCGCCCAGCAGACGCTCGAAACCGCCAAGTGGTATCTCAAGACCGGCGACGAACCAAGCGCCCGCTTCATCCTCGCCAGACTGGTACGCAGGCACGCGGGCAGCGATGCGGCCGGCGAAGCCGTCGCGATCATGATGGACCGGGGCTGGCTGGCCGCCGATCCCAGAGCCCCGCTGCCTGCCCCGCAGGATCCCGACCCCGCCGACGCGGACGCGGAGGAGGTCTCGCGGTGATCGCCCAACTGATCGGAACCGGGCTGCTGTGCCTCGCCGCCGTCGCGGTGGGGGGGCTGGGCGGATGCTCGTCCGACCCAACGCAGGGCTACGCGTTCGCAGAGTCATACGACGAGTCGATCCGCACCGTCGCCGTGCCCAACTGGGGCAACGAGACCTTCGCCCGCGGACTCGAACTGACCCTGACCGACGCGATCATCAAGCGGCTCCAGCGCCACACGCCCTACCGCGTGGTGTCGACCGACCGTGCCGATACCACGCTGTCCGGCGCGATCACCGAAGCCCGTCTCGCCCGTCTCTCCGACGACCCGCAGACCGGGCTCGCCCAAGAGCAGGTGTACGAACTCACCGTTCGCTTCTCTTGGGTGGACAACCGGACCGGCGAGACCCGCGTTCTGCGCGAGCAGTTCACCGCCGCCGGAGTCTTCTCGCCCGCACGCGGCGCGGGCGAGCGGATCGAGGTCGGCCAGCGGGACGCCATCGACGAACTCGCCCGGGACATCGTCGAGTCCCTCCGCGCCGCCTGGTGACCGCCCAAACCCGGGGTCACCACGCCCGAAATCCGAACAGCATCCCGATCCGAACACGCCCGGGCGTCGTATGCGGCAGGAGCGCTGCCCGCGCGGACCCGCCGGTCCGGTATGACCCTCCGCCCGCCCCTACGCTTCCCGCGGGCGGGATCCCGCGCCGGCCCGGCACGAGCCGACGCGCCCAATCCCCCGATCGGGCGGAATACCTGACCCCGCCCGGCCGATGAGTCCTCAGGAGGCGACGAATTCGCATGACCGAGCCCACCAAGAACGACAAGCCCAACGCCGACCAGCATGGCAAGCCCGGCAACAAGCCCAACCCCCAGGGAGCGCCCACGGGCGGTTCCCGTGGGTGGATGGGCTTGGTCGTCGTCATGATGCTCGTCGCCACCATGGCCCTCTTCCTCTCCAACGCCCAGACCGGGCGTGAGATCAGCTTCAAGCAGTTCGAGCAGTACTACACCACCGACCAGATCATCCCCGAGTCGGTCGAACTCAAAGAGACCGCCATCGTCGCTAAGCTCATCCAGACCGAGGTCGCCAGCACCCCCGAGGTCGTCCGCGTCCCGGTCAACGCCGTGGCCAGGGAAGCCATCTCCGAGCGCCTCTTCGAACTCACCGACGGCCGTGTCCGTCTGCGCCCCCAGCCCGGCTGGATCAACTTCATCTACATCTTCGGGCCGGTCATCCTGCTCTTCGGCTTGCTCTACTTCCTCATCGCCCGCGGCATGCGCGCCGCGGGAGGCGGCCCGGGCGGCATGCTCGGCTCTTTCGGCAAGTCCCGCCACCGCACCCTGACCAAGGAGATGACCGGCATCACCTTCAAGGATGTCGCCGGCATCGAAGAAGCCAAGGACGAAGTCACCGAGATCATCGAGTTCCTCAAAAACCCCAAGAAGTTCACACGCCTCGGCGGACGCATCCCCCGCGGTGTGCTGCTCTCCGGGCAGCCCGGGTGCGGCAAGACGCTGCTCGCCAAAGCCATTGCCGGCGAGGCGGATGTTCCCTTCTTCTCCATCTCCGGCTCTGATTTCGTCGAGATGTTCGTCGGCGTCGGCGCCTCACGCGTCCGAGACCTCTTCAAGCAGGCCAAGGATTCTGCGCCCTGCATCATCTTCCTCGACGAGATCGACGCCGTCGGCCGGCGCCGCGGCGCCGGCTTCAGCCAGGGCGGGCACGACGAACGCGAGCAGACACTCAACGCCATCCTCGTCGAGATGGACGGTTTCAACTCCACCGACGGCGTGATCGTCATCGCCGCCACCAACCGCCCCGATGTCCTCGACCCGGCGCTCATCCGCCCCGGACGCTTCGATCGCCAGATCAGCGTGCCGCTGCCCGATGTCAAGGGCCGGCTCGAGATCCTCAAAGTACACGCCAAGAAGGTCAAGCTCGGCCCGAATGTTGACCTCGAAAAAATCGCCCGCGGCACGCCCATGTTCTCCGGCGCCGATCTCGCGGCCATCATCAACGAGGCCGCCATCGCCGCCACCATGCAGAACAAGGACTTCATCGAGCACGAAGACCTCGAGGAAGCCCGCGACAAGGTCAAGTTCGGCCGCGCCAAGAAGTCCCGCGTCCGCGAGAAGGACGAGAACAAGCTCGTCGCCTACCACGAAGCCGGGCACGCCGTCCTGCAGGCCCTGCTCAAGGACGCCGACCCCCTCCACAAGGTCACCATCATCCCCCGAGGCGATTCCGGCGGCGCGACCTTCTCCCTGCCCGAAAAAGACCGCATGGGCTACAGCCTCAAATGGCTGCTGGCGACCATGCGCGTCGTCTGCGGCGGACGCATCGCCGAAGAGAAGGCGATGAACGATGTGTCCAGCGGTGCGTCCCAGGACATCCGCCAGATCACCGCCATCGCCCGCGCCATGGTTCTCGAGTGGGGCATGTCGCCCAAGCTCGGGTTCATCAACTACGCCGGCCAGGACACCCGCGACTCGTTCATCCCCGAGAAAGACTACTCCGAAGAAACCGCCCGCATCATCGACGAAGAGATCAAGCGGCTCACCTCCGAAGCCTACGCGGAAGCCCAGCGCCTGCTCGAGCAGAACTGGGACAAGGTCGTTGCCGTCGCAGAGGCACTGCTCAAGCACGAGACCCTCACCGCCGACGAGGTTCACAAACTCATGCGCGGCGAGGAACTCACCAAGCCCACCGTGGCCGACCTCCTCAGCGCCGACCGTGCCCGCTCGACCGCCAAGCCCAAGGGCGTCACCCACGCCCCGGAACTGCAAGGCCCGGACGGACCGGAGACGCTGCCGGACCCGGCGTGATGCACAACCCATCCGACCCGCATGACCGCCGGACGCGCCATACCGCCCCGCTCGCGATCACGCCGGATGTGAGCGATCGCATCGCCGCGAACTCGAACGATGACACCGCAAAGCGGGTCTATACCCCCATCGCCACCATCGCGTCCGCCAGTTTCACAAACCCAGCCCGGTCCGCCCCGATGCCGTAGTTCGGCACGCCGTTCTCCTTCGGCGCGTGCCGCAGCGTCAGTTCGTGGATGTCCTTCATCAGGTTGTCCAGCTTCTCCAGCGTGTCCTTCTTGGTCCACGCCGCGTGCGTCGCGTTCTGGTGCATTTCGAAGCCCGAGGTGGCCACGCCGCCCGCGTTCGCCGCCTTGCCCGGCCCGAAGCGAACCCCCTTGGAGACGAACACCGCCCGCGCCGCGTGCGTGCACGGCATGTTGGCCCCCTCGGCCACCACCTTCGCCCCGTGCTCGACCAGCCGCTTCGCGTCGTCCTCGTCCAGCTCGTGCTGCGTCGCGCAAGGCAGCACCACCGACGCGTCGGTCTTGCCCCACGGCGTCTCGCCCTTGTGGAACTCGACACCCTTGCCGCTCCAGTCCTTCAGCCGCCCGCGCTGGACCTCCTTGAAGTCGATCAGCTCTTCGACCTGATCGTCGCTCAGCCCCTCCTCGGCGATGATCACGCCGCCCGAATCGCTCAGCGAAACGACGGTCGCCCCGAGCTGCCTGGCCCGCTGCGCCGCGTACAGCGCCACATTTCCCGCGCCCGAGATCATCACCCGCTTGCCCTCCAGCGAATCCCCCGCGTCATCGAGCATCTCCCGCGCGAACGCCACGCAGCCGTAGCCGGTCGCCTCGCTCCGCCCGGGCAGCCCGCCGGCCTCCACCGGCTTGCCGGTCAGCACGCCGCCCGGCCGCTTGGTGATCTTCACCCACTGGCCGTAGAGGAATCCGACCTCGCGCCCGCCCACGCCGATGTCGCCCGCCGGCACATCCATGTCCGGCCCGATGTGCCGGTACAGCTCCCGCATGAACGCCTGGCAGAACCGCATCACCTCGAAGTCGCTCTTGCCCTTGGGGTCAAAGTCGCTGCCGCCCTTGCCCCCGCCCATGGGCAGCCCGGTCAGCGCGTTCTTGAAGCACTGCTCGAACGCCAGGAACTGCAGCGTGTCCTCCGTCACCGACGGGTGGAACCGCAGCCCGCCCTTGTACGGCCCGATGAGGTTGGAGTGCTCGATCCGCCACCCCGTGTTGACCTGCACCTGCCCCTTGTCGTCCGACCACTCCACCCGGAACCGGATCACCCGGTCCGGCACCAGCAGCCGCTCGAACACCCGGTGCTTCTGGTAGGACTTGTTCTCTTCGATCACCGGCCCGATCGACTCGGCCACCTCCTCGATCGCCGATCGGAACAGGTCCCCGGGCTTGACCCGGTCGATGAGATCAGCGAGCGACGCGTGCGGCAGGGTGGCGGTGGTCATACCCAACGATACCGCTTTCCCAGGCCCATCTTCCCGGACCTCGGACGATCCCCTCAAGGAAACCATTTTCGCCCGCCGACCCCCGGTGTCCCCGGCCCTGCAT
>RFGH01000197.1 GCA_003696675.1 Planctomycetota bacterium | reverse complement strand
CCTTGTACCCGAGCACCACATCGAGGAGGCGCTCGGGTACAAGGAGAGCCCGGTGCGGGTCTTCACCCTCGTGGGCGGTCTGTGCGGGGCGGCGACCGGCTTCGGATTCACCTCGTTCACGTCGCTCGACTGGCCGCTGGTGACCGGTGGGAAGCCGCTGCTGTCGATCCCCGCTTACGTGGTGATCGCCTTCGAGCTGACCGTGCTGTTCGGGGCGCTCGCCACGGTGATCGGGCTCTTCATCAACAGCCGGCTTCCATACGTCAAGCCGATGGTCGTCTACGATCCCGAGTTCAGTGCGGGCCGCTTCGGACTCTACGTCACCGCCGACGCCGACCGCATCGGCGAGGCGCGCGAGATCCTGGAGCGGCAGCAGCCCGCCGAGCTGCGGGCCGATCCGGAGGGAGTGACCCATGCCGCGTAGCGCCCGACTCGCCGCCGCGCTGGCCCTCGTGTTCGTGACCGGAGCGTGCACCCCGCTCGACAACGCGATGGTGGCCATCTTCGGCCGCAGCATGCGCGACCAGCGGTCGTTCGATCCGTACGAGAACCCGCTCGATCCGCCGGAGCACTCGGTGCCGTTCGCGGCGGGCAACCTCACGAACGATCCGTACCGCATCAACACCGGCCAGCCCGAGCGTGTGGCCGACGACATGCCGGCGCCCTTCGCCAACATCGCCGATCCGGCGATCGAGACGCTCGTCAACCCGGTTCCGGCGGACGAGCGCTCCCTGGCGCGGGGTGAGCAGATGTTCAACCGCGTCTGCGCGGTGTGCCACGGCGAGGACGGGGTGGGGGCGCACGCCTACATCGCCGACAAGCACCCCATGCTGCCGGCGATCAACCTCTCGGGGCCGGTCACCGCGGCCCGCTCCGACGGCTACATCTACGCGATGATCCGGGTGGGCCGGGGCCTCATGCCGCCCTACGCCCATCAGGTGTCGCACTACGACCGCTGGCACATCGTGAACTGGGTGCGAGAGCTCCAGCGCCGCGCGGGCAACGCTCCCGGCGACAACGGCGGAAACTGACCATGGCGCACATCCACATTCCTTCGGAGATCCCGCTCAAGTACGTCCGGCGGCCCTCATCGTGGGCGGCGCTGTGCGGCGTGCTGTTCGTGATCGGCCTGGGGACCTTCGTCTACACGCTCAACGCCGATCCGGTGCGGGCGTGGTCGGACTACGTGTCGAACTGGCTCTACTTCACTTCGGTGGCCATGGGGGCCGTGCTCTTCGGCGCCGTCACCTGGATCGTGAAGGCGAAGTGGAACTGGTCGGTGCGGCGGGTGAGCCTGGCCTTCGGGGCGTTTCTGCCCATCTCGTTCCTGCTGCTGTTGCCCATGCTCGGGCTCGGGGAGAACTTCTTCCCCTGGATCGCCGAGATGGCGCACGACCCCATCATCCAGAAGAAGGCCGCCTATCTGAACAAGCCTTTCCTCATGACGCGCAACGTCGTGGGTGCCCTGCTTCTGTTCGGGCTGGCGGGATACTTCATCTACCTCGCCCTCCGCCCCGATCTGGGGCTCGTGAAGGACGACGGGGATGCAGGCCGGGCGCGCTGGCGCGAGCGGCTGACGCAGGACTACGCCGGACAGGAGGCGGAAGAGGTCCGCAGCTATCAGCGCATGACGCGTATCGCCCCCGCCATGGTGCTCCTCTATGCCGTCGTGATGAGCATCTTCTCCTACGACTGGGTGATGTCGCTCAACCCCCACTGGTTCTCCACCATGATGGGTCCATGGTTCTTCATGGGCGCCTTCTGGATGGGGGTGGTCGCGACCTATCACACCGTGGTGGGGCTCAAGCGCTCGGACCGGGACTTCGACCGAGCCATGGGACGCCAGCAGATGCACGACCTGGGCAAGCTGGCGTTCGCGTTCTGCGTGTTCTGGGCCTACCTGTTCTTCGCCCAGTACCTCGTCATCTGGTACGGCAAGCTGCCGCACGAGCAGTCGTTCATCATCGAGCGCTCGCGCGGGCTTTGGGGCACTCTTTCGGTGGTGGTGATCCTCTGCTGCTTCGTCCTGCCCTTCGCCGGTCTGGTCGGCAAGAAGGGCAAGATGACTCCGGGATGGGTGCGTTTCATCACCCTGGTCCCCCTGTTCGGCATCTGGCTGGAGCGTCACCTGATGGTGATGCCGTCCCTGCGGCCGGCCGAGGAGGCCACGTTCGGTCTGACCGAGCCCCTGATCGCGCTCATGTTCCTGGGCCCGTTCCTCTATTCGGTGCGCTGGTTCCTGAGCACGTTCCCGGTCATTCAGATGTGGCAGCCGATGGT
>RFGH01000196.1 GCA_003696675.1 Planctomycetota bacterium | reverse complement strand
GTAACCGACGCCCTCTGCGGCGCCTTGCCCACCATCGTTTCCCCCAGCCGCGCCGAAGGCAAGCAAGCTCCGTCGCCGCGCAGTGCCCGACACCGCCCGGGTGATGCGGTAGAGCCCGTCGTAGGCATAGCTCGCCAGGAGCAGATGTACGTCGCTTCAGCGAGCTGCCTGACCCGACGATCACCGACCCTACTGAGACCTCAGAGCTCGCCCAACCTCCGCACTACGTCGAAGTCCACCTCGGTGACGCCGACCTCGGTGCTGGTCGCCACCCGCAGCGTGACTTCGAGGTGGCGCAGGCCGACGTCGGGCACGTAGCGTCACCATCTCGGCGACTACGGCGACGAAGGCTACCGTCGCGCGGATCGTCGGAAAGAGGTAGGCCCGCGCCAGCGACCGGCCGTCGCCGGCGAGACTCCCAGCCGGGCAGCTCCTCGAGCTGCGTCTGGGTGCGTTCCGGCCGCAGGCGGGTCTACACCCGCTCGGACTTGAGCTTCGAGCCGACCCGCTCCGGCCGGAGCTGGCCCTGCACGCGCTCGGCCTTCAGCTTGCTCTGGATGCGCTCGGGCTTCAGGCGGGTGGTCGCGGTGGGCTTCTTCTCGGCTATGTCGCCGCTCCTTTCGAGTCGACTCCTCCAACAGCCCCCCTCCTCAATGGGTCGCCGCCGGCGGCGCCTATCCGGTGCAGGCGTCCGGCAATCCTCTCGAGATCATCAAGCCACGGCCGCCGCGCCCGGCGGCCTCTATCAGGTCAGTACGGATGTAGGGGTGTAGTGTTCGGACGTCCGGAACTCGCCGCCGTCGTCAAGCCATCGCGGATGGCGTTGGTGCAGCCGAAAGAGGCGGCACCTGCTCTACGGATTTCACAAAGATCCGAAGGACTTGCTTCTGCTCACGCGAGCCGAGCCAGTGCTTCTTGGCCTTCTGGAGGACGTACTCCACCCTGACCTCGTTGCCTACGCGATAGAGATCATCGGGACCCAGCCGAGTCCACCTCGATTTCTCGCCAGCAGCCTCAAGCTCAAACTCTGGCCAGTCGCCATGGCCGGACATGAAAACTCGTGAGATGACGCCGTGGAGCGCATGGCTGGGAATGCGCCCCTCCTGAATCGCCTGCCACCACTCGTCCGAGCCGAAGAGAGCGACCTCTGGCACAAGGCCAAAATCCTCGGTGTTCAGTGTCGCCTGCTGGACCAGCCGGATGGTCTCCTCATCTTCGGCGAGGTCATACACCTTCACCCACTCACCCATGTGCCGCTGGTGCCTCCTCCTGCGCCTCGTGGAATTCGGCAACAACCTCGATCAGACCCTCGATGTGGTCGTTGAACTCTGGCAGGCATTCGGCCGGTACCCAATACTCGGTGAACTGTCGGCCGCCGGCCTCGTGGACCTCGTAGCGAGACAAGTAGTCGACGCCCACTGAGAACCTCGTAACGAAGCCGGCACCGCTTTCGGGGACGTTCCAGTCGCGGGCGATCCGAACGGCGTACTCCTCTTGGAGGACCGGGTAGAAGATGGGCTGCCCCGGGAGTCGCGGCGGGAAGCACCGCCAGCCCGACTCCCGGATCAGGTCTAGCTCCTTCGGCCCGACGGGCCGGTACAGGGTCACGGTCTCCGCCATCGTCAGAATGCGTGCTCGATGGTAATTAGAGTCTGGTTGAGTAGCTGCTGCTGGGCGCCCGGCTGCGCTGTAACGACGCCATTCCTGAAGATGAAGGGGTCGATGCTTCGGCTGAACTCCAACTGGTTCAAAGTGCTCCTGGGCACTCTCACCCGAATGATTGCGGCCGCGTCAGGTACTTGATCGGCGAAGCCGAGAGCCTCGTAAAGGCTCAAGGTGAACTGTTTGCCGGCAAGGCTCTGGCCGCCAGGAGCTGCTCTAAAGCCACCAATCCTGAAGATGTCCTCAAACTCCGCCGGTGACACAGCGCGGAACAGGTCAACGGTCTCTGTGGCCGTTGTCCCCCTTGGGACGAAACCCGCCTCCGCGTCAAAATACCCCCCAATCCGACTCGCCCGACGCGCCGCCTGGCTTTCTGCCACCGCTTGCAGGACTCGCAGGCGGACGGCGCGCTGGAAGCGGATGGCC
>RFGH01000195.1 GCA_003696675.1 Planctomycetota bacterium | reverse complement strand
GGGTCGGGCGGGGCGTAGTCGAAGTAGTCGAGCAGGGTGAAGGGTCGTTCGCCGGGCTGGCGGCCGTCCATGTAGCGTGAATAGTTCTCGATGCCGGAGCAGAAACCGACCTCGCGGATCATCTCGAGATCGTGCTTGGTGCGGGCGAGCAGGCGTTGGGCCTCGAGCAGTTTGCCCTGGCTGCGGAGTTCCGTGACACGGGCGTCCAGCTCGGACTGGATGCCGTCGAGCGCGGTTTGCAGCTTGTCGTCCGGCATGACATAGTGGACAGCCGGAAACAGGAAGACCTGCGATTCCTCGGCCAGCACCTCGGCTGTTGTAGGGTTGATAAGACAGATCGAGTCGATCTCGTCGCCGAACAGCTCGATGCGGACGGCGAACTTCTCGTAGGCCGGCCAGACCTCGATCGCGTCGCCGCGTGCCCGATAGGTGCCTCGTTTGAAGTCGATGTCGGCCCGTTGATATTGCATGGCGTTGAGGGCCAGGAAGAAGTCCCGCCGCCCGATGGTCGAGCCTCTGGTGATGGTGAAGACCTTCTCGGAATACGCGCTGGGCGAGCCGAGCCCGAAGATGCACGAGACCGACGCGACCACCACGGTGTCGCGCCGCTGGAGCAGGTTGCTCGTCGCCGCCAGCCGGAGCTGGTCGAGTTCGTCGTTGCGGCTGGCGTCCTTCTCGATGTAGATGTCTCGTCCTGGGATATAGGCCTCGGGCTGGTAGTAGTCGTAATAGGACACGAAGTAGTTGACGCTGTTGTTTGGGAGGAACTCGCGGAGTTCCTCGAAAAGCTGGGCGGCGAGGGTCTTGTTGTGGCTGAGGATCAGGGTGGGCTTCCGGAGCCGGGCGATGACATTGGCCATGGTGAAGGTCTTGCCGGTGCCGGTGGCGCCGAGCAGGCAGACATGGCGCTCGCCAGCCTGCAGTTTGGCTACGATCTGGTTGATCGCCTCGGGTTGATCGCCGGCGGGGGCAAAGGGACTGACGACTTCGAAACGCTGCGTGTGGGGCACGAGGGATGATACCGTCCCGAACAGAGTCCGAGTGTGAACTGCCGCCACAATGCTCGCACTTCACAATAGGTGACGGTATGGTCACATAAAGACCGGGCGAACCCGGCGGGGGCGGGGCGGGGGGCTGCGGTGTCGGCGTGAGTTCCGCTCGGTCGGTTATCCGTACCGGATGCCCGCGTGCTCGATCCAGCCGCCCTCGCGCCAGCCCTTTGGGTCGTGATGGGTCCAATGGATGGTTCCGCCCTGCTCGGTCCATTCGTACTCACCGCGGACGGTGACCGAATCGCCCTCGCGGAGCGGCACACGCTCGGCCAGATCAAGGTTGTGCGCGATCAGCACGGTCCGGTCGGGTGAGATCCTGAGGATAAAGCGCTGGTGGCGAGAGCCGTCGTTGTCATCGGGGAGTGTCTTGATGACCTCGCCGGTCAGGGTGATCATGATGTCGGACACCTGCTCGCGGTACAGCCGTTCGAGAAGAGCGGTTTCGGAAATTCGGGAACCGTCCGCCGGATCGGCGTGCTCCGGGGCGGCCGGTTCCGGGGCTTCCGCCGGCAGGCCGACCCCGGCGAACTCACGGAACGCCACGACGGCGATCATGAGGATGAACACGCCGGCCCCACCCGCGGCCGCCTCTTTGTGTCTCCAATGTCGCCTCATGAGCAGTTTCCGATCGCGAAGCAGTGTACCGCAGGCGAGTCATCTCGCCGAGAGCAGCACACGCGGCGAGGAGCGGGCGATCCGCCACGCGGTGGGGGCGGCGGCGAGCAGCGCCATCACCATCGCGACGCCCCAGCCGAAGGCGATGGCGCCGAAGGGGGGTCGGACATGCATCTCGATGCCGATGAGTTTTCGGTTGACGGTCTGACCGCCCCAGGCGGCTTGGAGCCCGAGCAGGGTGCCGAGGACCGATGCCGCCAGCGCGATCAGGATCGCTTGCCCGCATACGAGGCGCACGAGTTGGCCTCTGGAACCGCCGACCGCCCGGATCACTCCGAGTTCGAACCTGCGGGACTGGACCTCGGCGATAATCAGGTTGGCGACGCCGAAGCAGGCGACGAGCATGGCACCGATCGCGACGGTTGTGAACACGCCCAGCGTGCCCTTGAACGCCATCTCCATCTGCTCGCGGATCTGGCGTCCGGAGCCGACATTGAGCACGCCCATGCCCATGGTGGCCTCGCGGATCTGATTCACGGCGGCGACCTCGTCGGCGTCCGGGAGGAGCTGGATGCCCACGATGTATGGGCGGGTGACGCCGAACTTGGTGGCGACATCCTTGCGTGATCCCACAACCGAGTGGATGGTCTGATTGACGAAGGAATCACCGAAGTCAAAGTACTGGCTGATGAACTCCAGCCCGGCGGAGGTGACGACGCCCGCGATCTCGAATCGGTGTTCCTCGTCTTGGTATCGGCAGACAAACTCGTCACCGAGCCCAAGCCCCTTGGCGCTCGTGAACTCGCGTGCCACAAGCACGGCGCCGCCCTGTTCCATGCGGGCTGCGGCTGTCGCGGGATCCCCTTCGACGAACTCGACTTGGAACATGTCGGAGATCACGCCGTAGTCCAGTCCGAAGAAGCTGGTCTTGTACTGCTGAAGACCTTCGACTCCGAAGCCGTCGATATCGACATTGACCAGCGTGATCGCGGTGGTGCGTTCCACGAAAGGGAGTGCCGCCACCGTCTGGGGGACATCGTCCGAGAGCGGGAGGCCGTAGGCGAAGGCGTCTGGGAACCGGATCTTGCCCAGCCAATCGCGGAGCGCGGACCCGCCGTTGGTCCAGATGCCGACCATCAGGGCGAGCCCGGTCATCAGAGCCCCGGCGGTGAACCCGTGGCGGTACGGCGTCGCGGCGACGGTGCGCGTGAGCAATCCGGCGGGCAGGCCGAGCACCCGGGCCACCGCTGGCCCAGCGGCCCGTGCGATCAGGACGATCACGGGCACGGAGAAAAGGAAATAGCCGATGAACATCGCGGGCAGGCCGAGGCTGACATAGGACCAGAAGAAAGCCTGCGAGTCGTGCACGAACGAGACAATGACCGCCTGGATCGCGATGCCGATCAGGCCCGCCGCCGCCACACGGCGCAGTCCCGTGGCGGAGGGCGGAACACCTCGGGCGGCGAGCGCCCCGAGGGGCGACATCGACGCGGCCCTCCAGGCGGGCCACAACGCCCCGAGCACACCGGCGAGGAGCGATCCGGCGAGCACCAGGCTGAGCATGACCGGAGGCACCACCACGCCTTCGAGCAGTTCCTTCTCGAATGATTGGGAGAGGCCCCAGGTCATGGCGGCGCCCAGCGGGACGCCGACGAGGGCCCCGCTCAAGCCGACGAAGAGCCCGACCATCAGTTGTGCCGCGCCGAGCTGAGAACGGCGTGCCCCGACGCACCGCAGCACCGCCAGTGTCCTCTGCTGCTCGGCGACCCCGGTGGTTAGCCCAGTCATGATGATGAATCCGGCGCACAGGAGTGATACCGAGCCGATCAGGATCAACCCAAACTGCGACGCGGCGAGGTTCTTTTCCACGCCGGATGTGATGCGTTCGGTCGTTTGCACCAATACATTGCGTCCGAGTTCGCCGGCGTAGCGGTCGGCGAAGGCCTGTGGGTCCACCGAGTCTTCGAGAACGATGTCGATCGAGGAGATCATGCCCGGCATTCCGGCCAGATTCCCGAGACTCGCGATGTCCACTATGGCGATGGGCTTGCCGCCCAGCGGGGCCGGCTCGGCGATCCCGACAACGGTCAGATTACCCCGCTCGCGGAACATCCTGACCACGCTGATCGTGTCTCCGATCCGCACGCCAACGCCCGCGTTTCGTTCTGACGCGGTAACCGCGTCGGCCGCTGTTTCGTCGGCTTTCACCGGATCGGTCTGCAGGTACTTGACCGGATCGGCGAAGATGTCGAACGCATCCCCGCGACGCAAACGCTCCGACTCTGCGAATGACAGTCGCCGGGCAAGCACCGCGTCGATGAGCACCTCGCCCGGAGCTTCGGGCAGGCGGCCCATCATCAGCTTCGGCGGGCGGCTCGCGAACTCGGCGCTCAGGTCGACCCCGGTCACGAAGGTGCTTGAGCGGTACGGGCGCTCCTCGGCGGTCCACGAGCCGTCGGGCTGCTGCACCAGAGTTGGGAGTTTGGCGACCAGCGCCAGCGTCTGCTCGAGCTTTGGGGACGCCCGGCGGACGCCCTCCCATCCTCGGACGATCTCAAGGGCACGATCGGGCATCGTGTCGCGTCCGGCCGGCTGGACGCGTACTTGGGCGGTGCCGACGGCAGAATCGAGTTGGGCACGCACCGCGGCGTTCAGTGATGCCATGGCGCACGCGACCGCCGAGACCAGCGCGGTTGACATCGCAACCGCCGCCGCCAGGAGCAGAACCCTACTCGGTCTCGCCGAGCAGATGCTGCGCGCGAGTCGCCACGCCGCCCGCATCGAGTCCTCCTTCCGCCTCCGAATCGATCACGCCGCGGATCATGCCGTCGCCCACGACAAAGATGCGTCGGCAGTAGCTCGCGGCCTCCGGCTCGTGGGTGACCATCAGCACGCAGAGATCTTCCTCGGCAGCGATCTCCCTAAGCAGCTTCCAGACCATCGCGGCGGAACGGGAGTCGAGATTGCCGGTCGGCTCGTCCGCGAGCAGCACGGGCGGCTTGAAGAGGAGCGCCCGTGCGATCGCGACGCGCTGCTGCTCGCCGCCGGACAGCGCCTCGGGACGATGGTTGGCCCGCTCGGCAAGCCCCAGGCGATCGAGCAGTTCGGCGGAGCGCTGACGCAAAAACCTTGGGTCCTCGCCGCCCAGCAACCCGGGCAGTTGGACATTCTCTGCGGCGGTCATCGTCGGAACGAGGTTGTATGCCTGGAAGACGATGCCGATGTCCCGGCGTCGGTAAAGCGTCGCCTCGCGTTCCGTCAGAGAATCGATCCGTTTGCCAGAGACTTCGATCGTTCCCGAGTCCGGGCGGTCAAGAGCGCCAAGCAGATGCAGCAAGGTCGACTTTCCCGATCCCGAGCGGCCCATGATCGCGTCGAAGCCAGCCTCCGGGATGTCAACCGACAGACCGCGCAAAGCCTCCACCGATCGCCCGCCCACGCGGTAGGTCTTGCGGACATCGGTGCAGCGGATCATCGGGTGTGCTTTCGAGGAATGTGCCGCCCGGTTTCACCCGCGAGAGGGGGCGGCGGCAGATTCGTCAGATGCTCGCCTCATACCCCGCCGCGTCCAGCAGCCCAGCCAGCCCGGAGGCGTCCGCGACCTTAACACGGACCAGCCAGCCGGCACCGTACGGATCGCTGTTCAGGGTTTCGGGCGCATCCGCGACCGCAGAGTTGACCTCGATGATCTCGCCGCGGACCGGCGAGTAGACATCCGAGGTCGTCTTGACCGATTCAACTTCACCAACCGAGTCGCCTGCATCGACCAAGGTTCCCGGCGACTTCATCTCAACGAATGTCACATCGGTGAGTTGGTCGACGGCGTGCTCCGTCAGCCCGATGGTGATCACATCGTCCTTCACCTGGATCCACTCGTGGGTTTCGGTGTACTTGCGGTCGCTGGGGATATCCATCGGGTTCTCCTCATCTTGGGCCGTCGGGGAACTCGGCCTCGGCGGGCGAGATCGTAGCTGGTGCGTCCGGGGTTGTCCGATCGGCTGGAGCACCGATGGGCTTACCGCACACGGGTGTGCATATCCCCTTGGAACTCCTCAAGATGTCCTCCCCGTTTCATGATCTCGTCGATCACATCACGGAACTGCGGGTCTATCGGCGGAGGCGTCCGACCGTCCATCAGATCGCTGTACAGCGTGTCGTCAATGCCGAGGAAACGGCGCATGGCGTAGTCATACACGGCGTCGTGCTCATCGCGGGACAGGTCGAGCCGGAGTTCGTTGATGATCTTGGTTCCCAGACGGATCCATTCGTCGAATGTCTCGCGCGAGATGTTCTCTTGGATCCATCGCCCGACACCCGTTCGGAAGGGAGGCCTCGGAAGCCGGTTACCCATCCGTCCGGACTTGCGGCACTTGAAATCGCCCGAGGGCTTCGGTTCGGCGGGTCCGTCAGTCACTTCCGGCACGGGTTCGCCCAGTTGTGTGAGCAGGTCGGCCATCGCCTTCTTGGGCAGGAGGTCCCCACGGGTGGTCGCCTCCGCGTAGCCACGCTTGAGCAAGTCCTTCGCCCGCTCGTCCTGTCCTGCGGCCATAAAAGCGGCACCGGCGAGCTGAAAGCCTTTCGTCATCGCCGGGTTGAGCTCGGTGCACTTCTCGAACGCCTGACCGGCCTCTTCGAATCGCCCGGCTTGGCTGAGGGCCTGACCGAGGGAGAAGTAGGCCATGTCTGAAGTAGGGTCCTGCTCGATGAGTTTGCGGAACTGGGCGATGCGGGTTTCTGGATCCATAGGACAAGGGTAGCGCGATCCGGGTAGGCTTTCGGCGATGGCGAGCACTCATTCCCCCCGGCTCCAGACCGATCTGTGCGGCATCCCGCTGGCCTCCCCGGTCATGCTGGCGGGCGGGACGGCCGGGTTGCTCGATGAGACCTCCGGCGTGCTGCGTCTCGACGACATCGGGGCGATTGTCACCAAGTCGATCACCCGGCTTCCCAGGCAAGGCAACCCAGAGCCCCGCATCACCTGGACGAGGGCCGGCATGCTCAACGCCATCGGTCTGGCCAATCCGGGAATCGAGGTCTTTGAGTCCGAGATCATTCCGCGGGCTGCATCCGTGCCGTGCGCGGTCATCGGCTCGGTCGCCGGCTTTACGATCGAGGACTACCTCGCGGTCGCCGCCGCGATGGAGCGGGCACCCGCGATCCCAATGGTCGAGATCAATGTGTCCTGTCCGAATGTCCACGGCGGCGTGGAGTTCGGGGCCGACCCCGGGGCGTTGCAAGAGTTGCTGTCCGCCCTGCGTCCGGTCCTCGGCACGACCAGAATGCTCGTGAAGCTCAGTCCTGTCACCGTCGGCACACCCCACGGCCCGGCGGATCTGGCCCGTGTCGCGGTGGCTGCCGGTGCGGACGGGCTGACCCTGTGCAACACCATCCCCGCCATGGGCGTCGATGTGCGCACAAGAAAGCCGCTGCTCGCGAACATCACTGGCGGTCTTTCCGGCCCCGCGGTCCACGCGGTCGTGGTCAAGATCGTGCACGATGTCTACCGCAAGTTCGCCCGCGATGCCGGCGTTCCAATCGTCGCGGCAGGCGGCGTGACGCGTTGGCAAGATGCCGCGGAGTTCATCCTCGCCGGGGCGACCTGCGTGCAGATCGGTGCTGGCTCCTTTGTTGATCCCAAGTGCGCTTCAAAGGTCATCAAGGGCCTCGAACGATGGACCGCCGGTCAGGGCGTCAGCGCGATCCGCTCGCTGGTTGGTGAGATCGACTTCGATCATGAGTGAGGCGCTCGCCAGAAGAGGAACCGCTGACGCCCGGACGATCGCATCTGAGTCACGAAGCAATGCGGATGTCGAAGCCGGTTTGGCTCAGCGAACCTTGCGTGGATTAGGGGCAGGCAGCCCGTCGGCATACTCCCAGACCGTCACCCGAAGCGTCTTGACGCCCCACCGGAGCGCAGCCTCATGCGTCGGGAAGAGCAGGTCCAGTCGGTTTCCCTTGATGGCACCGCCACAGTCCAGGACAGGAACGATCTGCTCGCCCGCGTAGCCCGGCACGGTGATCATCGTGCCGTACGGGAGCACCTTGGGATCCGCGGCAACCAGCTGCATGCCGTTGGTCCACACGGAGTGGAGCGTCGCGGTCTGGCCGTCGGCGAACGCTCCGCAGGAGCGGTGATCCGGCGAATAGCCGGTCACTTTCATCAGAATCACCTTGTTCGGGCGCACCGGCCGCCCGTCGAACCAGCGTGTGTCCGGCGTCCACTCGGGGCTTGACTCGGTGATGGGTTCCTCGCCGATGATCTCGATCGTCGGTTCGTCGGGGACCTCGATGGCGGGAGCGGTGGGAGCCACGAACGCGACGGTCTCGACATGCGTTCCGCTCGTGGTCTCGGCACGCCGACCAAGCGTGCTGCCGCGATCAATGCCCACCAGGGCCGGGAGCGTGCCGGCCCGCTTGGTCCAGATCGCGCTTCCCATCACACCCGATACGACGATCGCAGCCCCAACAAAGCGGGCCAGCGACGACGCATCAACGCGGAGTCGTTTGCGAGTCTGCGGATGGGTCAAAGGGGCCTCCGGCGGCATCGAGTCTTCGTGTGTCCGTTACGCGAACGGTTCCGTCCGAAGCGAGCCAGCCAAGGCGCTCGCGGCCCCGTCCCTGGGGCCGTTGGCGTATGGTAGCCCACTCGCCACCCGGGCACAGGCAAGCCCGGGACTTGTCCACACTCGGCCGATCCGCAACGCCGCATGAGCGATACAGGCAGCACAGAACCACCTTTTCAGGCCGAAAACCGCTCTAAAGGGCATGGGGTTTTTGCCCTAGACCGGGGGTAAAGATCGCCACACAAGCCCATATTGCCGGGCCAGAGGTGTGGGCGTCTCGCGCAGCAAGGCGTGATCGCGGCCGCCTGCCCGGGGCGCAATGATGCCTGATCAGCGAAAGGACCCTTCTTGCTCGACACCCAAACGTTCGTGATCGATCTCGGCATCGGGCTCGTCGCCGGCGTGGTGGGCGGGCTGGCGGGCATCGGCGGATCGATCGTGATGCTGCCCGGTCTGGCGTTGTTTCACGGCTATCGCACCGAGAACGACGACGAACACCACATCTACATGGCGGCGTCCATGCTGGTCAACATCGTGGTCGCCTTGTCCGCATCACTCAAGCACCGCCAGAAGAAAGCCGTCCGACCGGGCATCATGGCCTGGCTCGCCACCTCGATGAGCGTCGGCGCCTTGTCGGGCGTACTCGCGTCCGGGCTCGTGAAAGGCACGGTCAACAAGTGGGTCTTCGCGAGCTTCATCTGGGCCTACTGCCTGTACACCATCGTGACGCTGGTCCGGCGCTTGCCCGAGCGACCCGACGATGCCCCGACCCCCAAGCCCATCGTGCTCGCGATCATCGGGCTGTTCACGGGATTCGCGGCGGGGTTTCTCGGTGTGGGAGGAGGCATTCTCCTCGTTCCCCTGCTTCAGGTCGCCGGCATGCCGCTTCGTCAGGCTATCGCCGGCAGCGCGGCGGTCATGTGGATCAGCGCGGCCGTGGGAGCAACCAGCAAACTCATCAAGATCCACTTCAACGCCGACCTCGAGGCCCTCGGCCTGACTCCCATGGACGCGATCGCCATCGCGGGTCCCATGGGCGCGGGCGCACTCGCAGGCGGCTTTCTTGGCGCATGGCTGAGCCACACGCTGAAAATCCCGGCTCTCAAGGCCGTGATCGTGGTTGTGCTCTCACTCGCGGCGCTCAAGATGGTCGTCTGATCGCTCCATCGAGCGAGTCAATCGGCCGGGATGTTCGGAGCCCATCCGCGATATCGACTAGCCGCGAGACTTCTTCACGGAGTCTGGCGAGCGCCGCGTCCGGGCCGTCCTTCATGAGTTCGTTATGAGCGATGGGCTCGCCGACCTGGACCACAGCCTTCCCATGGAACACCCTCGGCTTGCCGCCGCGCGGCCAGACCTCGTGGGCGCCGGAGATCCCCACTGGGAGCACCGGGCACACCGATTTTCGCAGGATCAGCGCCACGCCCCGCTTGAACTCACCGATTTCCCCATTTCGGCTGCGAGTACCCTCCGGAAAGATCAATACCACGCGCCCCTTCTCGAGGCGGCGGAGAATCTCCTTGATGGATGCCGGATCGCTCCCGCCCTCTTTCACCGGCACCGAGTGCAGAGCGGTGATCAGGGGACCGAGCCACTTGGATTCGAATAGGCCCGCCCTGGCCAGAAAGTCGAACTGCCGGCGGGGCATCGCGCAGCCCACCATCGGCGGGTCTAGATAGCTCTGATGATTCGCCACCACCAGCACCGCACCGTCGCGCGGGAGGTTGTTCCCGCCCCGCCGGCGATAGCCGAAGAGAACGGACATCAGCACCGTCGCGAACACGCGGCAGAACTCGTAAAAGATCAGCGACGCCAGCGACGAACCGGGATGCTTGCGACGAAGCCGGGAGATGACCAACCGTCAGCCTCCCGATCCGCCCACCAGTGCCCCGATCCGCTGCCTGACATGCTTCTCGAGCAGGTCCACGACTCCATCCAGGTCGATCGAGGATGTATCAACGCGGATGGCGTTGTCCGGGCAGATCAGCGGCCCGTCCGCGCGGGTGGAATCCAACCGGTCGCGTTCGAGAATCTGCTGCTTGAGGGTTTCTAGATCGATCTCGACCCCGCCCTCCCGGAGCTGTTCGTCACGCCGCTGTGCGCGGATGCCCGGGTCGGCATCTAGATAGAACTTGACCTCCGCGTCGGGAAACACCACCGATCCCTGGTCGCGTCCCTCGGTGACCAGTCGCGGGTGCTGCGCGGCGATCACCCGCTGCTTCCTCACCATGTGGTTCCGCAACTCGCCGATCGCAGCAACCTTCGACACCGCCGCGGTGACATCCGGCTGGC
The DNA here is from genome assembly GCA_003696675.1 of Planctomycetota bacterium. Lineage (GTDB taxonomy): Bacteria > Planctomycetota > Phycisphaerae > Phycisphaerales > UBA1924 > UBA6054. Next base: position 106,283 of record RFGH01000195.1, on the reverse strand, counting down.
GGATGCGGTGATCCATCGGTGCGTCCCACGCGAGGATCATGGGCGGATCGGTCTGCCAATCGAAGTGAAGATCCGCGCCGATGACTGTGCTGACGAGCTCGCCCACATCCTCAGGGTCTATCCCGCGATCGATCATGATCGCGGCCGCGCAGCGGTACATCGCGCCCGTATCGAGAAAGTCCAGGCCGAGTCGGTGCGCGAGCAGACGGGCCACGGTGGACTTACCGGTCCCCGCTGGCCCGTCGATCGTGATGATGACTGGGAGGTGGGTCGGCACGCGGAAGGCTGTCCTCGTGGTGGCTCCGGCGGTCGGTGTGTCCGTGGCGGTCACAGCCATGCCTCCTTCAAGGCAACGGATTTCCGAGGGGTCATTCGCTCGCCGCCTCGAGCGCCGCTTCGAGGGCGTCGCGGCTTTGGAGGACACCCACGGTCCCGTCGCCCTTCCCACGATAATCGATCGCGAGCGTTCCGTCGAACCCAACTGCCCGGATTGCACCCACAAGCGGAAAAAGATCATACCCCTCATGCTCGGGGGGGGGGACCTCGTCGAAATCGTCCAGATCGGCCTGGAGAGCCGCCAGCAGGGCATCCTCGCCGGTGAGCTCATCGTCATCATCCGACGGGTCGGGCTCGGGGGCCTTCTTCGCCGACTTCCTGGATCTGGCCGGCTTGGCGGGTTCAGGCTCCGGGTCCCTGAAGCCGAGCGTCGTGGCATTGACCACCGAGGCGTACGGAGTGAGTTTCTTGAGGTAATGGACCGGATCGCCGGACGCCACCGCCGACTCAAAGTCCGGCATGGTGCCGATCCGGAAGCCGCCGATCATCTTGATCAGGTCCGTCAGGCGTTCAGGATCCTCGGTCAGGCCCTTTCCGGGTCGAATCAGGACCATGATCTCCAGCCGATCGGCCCTCTCGAGCACCCGTCGCATTCGGTGGGAAACAAGCTCCATCACCTCGTCGGTGTCCTTGGCGGTGATCTCGAGCGAAGCGGAGTTGCAACCGAGCAGAGACGCGGCTTCCACTACCTTGGTCATCCGGATCACGGCCTCTTCGCCGGCCTTGTCCTTCGGATCACCGAACGGCAGCGGCTCGGTCTGACTGAGCAGCAGGCAGGCGCACCCCACGCGGTCGCCGTTCTCACGGAACCGCACAAGCGCGTCCCTGGTCGCTCCCGCGAGCAGATCGGTCGCCATCGTCATGGCATGAAGACCCGTCTGCTCTTGGGCGTATTGCGGCAAGTCCGGCACGGCCAGTGCCCGGGCACCACGCTTCTTGAGCGCGTCCCGGATCGAGTTGACATTCAGTGAGAAAAGCATCCGACGCCACTGTACGCACCTCGGTCGGGTAAGAATGCCACGCCGGGCCGCTGCCCGGCCCGAACAGGGGGAGCCACCGATGAGCCAGCTGATTTCGTTGCTTCTTTCGCTCGCAGCGGTTCTGGCCCCCTGGGCCGTGGGCCGGGGCGGGGAACAGCCCCGCGATTGCTCCGCGTTCGCGGAACGGCTGCGTCAATCGGTCGATGTCCCGGGGCTCTCTTTCGTCGCCTGCGATGCGGAAGGGGAAATCGCGTGGGGTGTCGCCGGTGTCCGTTCGTCCGACGGGGATGACCCCATCCGGCGTGAGGACCCGTTCCATATCGGTTCGCTGACCAAATCCATGACGGCCACCGTCGCGGCCCGACTCGTAGAGCGGGGTGTGATCGACTGGGATACGACCATCCAAATGGCTTCCCCCGAACTGGCCGCAGCGATCCCGGACCCGGCCAAGTCGATCACGCTCCGCCAGCTGCTCTCCCACCGGGCGGGACTGCCGGATGATCGTTTTTCGGCCCCAATGATGATGAAGCTCTGGTCGCTGCAGGGACCCCTATCCGATCAGCGTCGGGCGGCCAGTGAGTTCGTTCTCAATGCCTCAGGCACCAAACCGCCCGGGGAGGCCTGGGTCTATTCCAACGCCGGATACATCATCGCGGGCCACATGCTCGAAGCGGTCACGGGCAACGAATGGGAGGACCTCATCCAGCACGAGCTCTTTGAGCCGCTGAAGATGTCCTCCGCCGGCCAAGGGCCTCCGGGCATCAATGATCCCGAAGCCACGCTCCCACACGGGCACGGGCGCGGTCCCAACGGTTTCAACCCGGTTCCGGCGGTGATCGGTGCCGACAATCCGCCGGTCTTCGGGCCGGCCGGCCGCGTCCATTGCTCGATGGCTGACCTAGCCCGTTACGCCCGAGCGCACCTCGCGGGTCTGCGGAATCAAGGCGGGCTGCTGAAGCCCGAGACTTTCGCCATCCTTCATGACGATCCAGAGGGCGACGGCTACGCGATGGGATGGGGGATCACCGGAGATGCTGACGACCGCCGGTCCATGCACTCCGGCAGCAACACCCGGTGGATGGCACTGATACTCATTCACCCCGCACAAGATCTGGCGATCGTGGTGGGCATGAACGCCGTTCCCGATCGGGAGCGGCAGGTGGATGTGCTCGGCTCGATCCGCACGTTCCTGATGGAGGAAGGCCTCGCGGTCGAAAAGCCGTGACCGTTTCATCGCTCGTGGCCTGCCGATTTGGCAGGCTCGAGGCCAGCGGCGAGGATGAAATCTCGCTTCACACCGGCACGCGGGTTGCAGTCATCCCTGCATCGCATGATCGGTCCACCCCGAATACGGGGTGATTTTCCGGGAGCCAAGCATCCATGAACGGTGTCGTCGCAGCCAACAACCTCAAAACGGTCCTCCTCCTCGGCGGGCTCATGGGCCTGTTCGTGGTCGTCGGCTCGCTCTGGGGCGCCGAGGGCATGATCCTTGGCCTGGTCTTCGGCGGGCTGATGAACCTGAGTGCGTGGTGGTTCAGTGACACCATCGCGATCAAGTCCATGCGGGGCCAGGAGGTGACCCGAGAGCAGGGGGGCTGGCTCTACGAGATGGTTGAGGAGCTCGCTATCAACGCCGGCCTGCCCATGCCGCGTGTCTACATCTGCCCCCACGCGGCTCCGAACGCGTTCGCCACCGGGCGCAGCCCGAAGAAGGCGGCGGTCGCCTTCACGCAGGGTCTTCTCCAGACGATGTCCCGCGAGGAGATTCGGGGCGTCGCCGCCCACGAGCTCGCCCACATCAAGAACCGCGACACCCTCACCAGCACCATCGCAGCCACCGTTTCCGGGGTGCTGGCCTTCCTGGCACAGTGGGGCCTGCTGTTGGGCGGAGGGCGGCGCGAGGGCGGCAACCCTCTGGTGATGTTCGCCGTGGTCATCCTGGCCGCACTGGGTGCGGCACTCATCAAGGCCATGATCAGCCGCAGCCGCGAGTTCGTCGCCGATGCCGACGGCGCCCGCATCGCCGGCTCACCCGACGGGCTGATCTCAGCCCTCGGCAAGCTCGACGCCATGAGCCGCCGCATTCCGCTCAACCAGCCCAACCCGGCGATGAATAACCTGTTCATCATCGAGCCTCTGGCCAGCAACCTCGGCGGCGGCAGCACGCTGATCAATCTGTTCGCCACCCACCCGCCGACGGAGAAGCGCATCGCCAGCCTGCGGAGCCTGAGGATTTAACCCGCCCTCGTCAGCACCCGGATCGATCAGTTCTCGACGACCGCGTCGCATTTCCGCATCTGCGCTAGCGCGGCACGCAGCGATCCGGTCGGCGACGGCTTCGGCGACTCGCTCTCTTCGACCACCGGGTCCGGCTCGGCCTCGGCGGTCACCGAAATATGCCCGTCCGTACCGACCTGATCGAATCGGACCGAAACCCGCTTCGAAACGCCGCGTTCCTGCATCGTGACGCCGAACAATCGGTCGGCCGACTGCATCGTCCGTTTGTTGTGCGTGATGACGATGAACCGCGAGAAGTCCGTGAACTCTTTTACGGTCGCGCAGAATCGGCCCACATTGGCCTCGTCCAGCGCGGCGTCCACTTCGTCCAGCACGCAGAAGCAGCTGGGCTTCGAGCGGAAGATCGCCAGCAACAGCGCGACGGCCGTCATCGTCTTCTCACCGCCGGAAAGCTGGCTGATCGAGCGTGGTTCCTTGCCCGGCGGCTTGGCGATAACCTCGATCCCGGATTCAAGCAGGTCCGTCTGGTCGGTCAAAATCTTGTTGCCGTCGGCATCGACCTTGACCACCGGCATCAGGCGCACCTCGGCCCGCCCGCCGCCGAACAGCTTTCGGAACATGCCGTTTTTGCCGCCGAACTCCTCGCGGATCCGCTCGAAGACCTCGCCGAACTGCTCGCGGCTGGCGATGTTCAGTTTCTCGATCAGCGTGGCTAGGCGGATGCGGGCCTCGTCGATGTCCTTGACCTGTGCAATCAGGTCCTCGTTCCGCTCGGCCAACTGCTCCTCTTCCTCGATCGAGTTGAGGTTCACGCTGCCCAGCTTCTTGATCTCGTCGCGCAGCACATTGGCGCGTGCGGTGCATTCCTCAACCTGGATCCGTTGGACGACCCCGTCGGCCATGAGAGCGCGGTACTCGAAGTACTCCCCGGCGAGATTCAGATCCAACTCCTCCGACGCGCGGTCCTCGGCGTGTTCACGCTTGACCTCCAGCTCGCGCCGCGAGGTCTCGAGCGCGTGCCAGTCACGCATCACGATCTCCGCCCTGGATCGGGCAGCGGCCACGGCCTGGCCGGCTTCACGCAGTCGCTCGTCCGCGTTTCGGACAACCGAACGCTGCTCCTCGGCCTCCCGAGTCGCGGCCTCGGCCTCACTCATGGCCTTCTCCACCGCTTCCTGAGCCTCGCCCAATGACGCCGTGTGCGATTCCAGCGTGCCGCGAGCCCGCTCGATGTGCGTGCGGGCTTCCTCGGCAGATCGTCTGGCGTCCTCGGCCGCGGATTCGATCGAGCCGACCTCACGGCGGGCTGAGCGTGCCCGCTCATGGGCAGCGCTCGCCTCGGCTCGGGCGTTGGCAGCCCGCTCTGACGCGTCGGCGTGACGCGCCTCGGCCTCGCTCAGACCTGCGCTCATGCTCTCAAGTTTGGCCCGCTGCTCGACCAACAGGCGCTCCAGACTGCCGGCCTTCTCGACCTGCGTCGCCCGCTCGCGCTGGGTTTCATCGAGCCGCTCACGCAGGCGGGCGATCTCACCCTCCGCGTCATCGGCCTCGCGTCCGAGACGGGCCCTGTCCGATTCGGCCCGGTCCAGTTCATGCCGCAGCCGGACAAGCTCGCGATCCGCATCGCTCAGCGCAGCGCTGATCTCGCCCCGCTCTCGCTCGACATCGGATGCCTCGGAATCCACCGCGTCCAGCGCCGCCCGAGCCTGCGAGAGGCTCGCGTTCACGCCGGTCAGTTCCTCGTCGATCGACCGAAGCTCCGCCCTGCGAGCCAACATGCCCGCCGATTCATTCGCGCCCCGCGGGCCTGCCGTGACCCGACCGTCCGGCTCCAGCACTGTGCCGGACCGCGTGACGAACCGCGGCGTGTTCCCGCGCAGCGGCCCGGCGGCGAGCAGCAGGGCGGTGTCCAGATCCTCGACCAGCACGGTCGAGCCGAGCAACCGGTCCAGCAGACGACCCAGCCGTGCGTCATCGCTCGTGGTACGCACCAGCGATCGCGCCGAGCGAACCCGCCCGTTCATGGTCCGTTCCAGCTCGTCCAGGCCCGGGATCGTTGCCTGCGACCCAAGACCCTCGACCATCAGGAACATGACCCGACCCGGCAGCCCCGCCAACTCGTCCGCCGAGGGCATGTCGGCGATTGTCCTGACGACCAGCGCGCCCAGCGCCGTCCCCAGGGCCGACTCCACCGCGTCCGCGTGCTCCGGCTCCACCGAGATCAGGTCCGCCAGCGGGGCGACCACGCCACGGAAGCCCTCGCCCGCGTCGCGAGCCTCGAGGACGGCGCGGGCGGCATCACCGAGACCCTCGTGGGAGCGGATCATGTCGTCGAGCGCCGCACGCCGCGCATCGAGGCGCACCCGTTTCTCGTCCAGCGTGCCGACCATTTCGGCCCGCTCGCTCCGGTCAGCGCCGAGCGCGTCCAGCCGAGCGCGAACGGCCTCGCCCCGGATCTTCAGCCCATCGCGCTTCGTTTCAGCCTCGCCGATGCATTTCTTGAGCGTGCCGATGCGTTCTTCGACCTGCGACCGATCCGTATCCAATGTCTTCAGCTTGGACTCGACCCGGGCGATCTGCTCCTGGAGCGTCTCAACCCGGCGATCGTCGCCCTGGGCTCGGGCCAGCATGCCCGCGTGCTCACGCTCCATGGAGGCGCACGAAGCACGGACCTGGTCGATTTCCCGACGCAGTTCGGCAGCCGCCCGACCGGACTCCGCCCGTTCGTCGTTGGCTTTCTCGAGCAACTGCTCGAGTTCGCGCACACGGGCCTCGAGTTCGACCGTCTCCGCACGCCGCGCCGCGAGCGACCGCTCCAGTTCCGCGCGACGCGTCTCGGCCTGCTCCAGCCGACCGGTCTCGGTCTCGACCGTTCGGGCCGCGTCTTCGATGGACCGGCGGATGAACTCGGCCCGCTGCCGGGCTGCGTCCGCCGCGTGCTGGGCCGCTTGGATGCGGTCTTCGATCTTGCGAAGTTCGCCCGCCGCGGCGTGACGCTCGGACTCGAGCGTCATCCGCTCATCCTCCGCCTGTCGCAGCGATTCCTCGACGGCCTTCTTGCTGCCCTCAAGGTTCGCCAGCCGGCTGGTCAGCCCATCCAGACGGCTGCGGATGTCGTGATACTGATCGAACGCCAGTGCCAGACGCAGCGCCTTGTACTCGTCGTCGAGTTCGCGGAACCGGCGAGCCTTCGCGGCCTGGCCCTTGACCATCCGCAGACGGCGCTCGGTCGAATCGAGCTGCTCGCGTGTCACCGCCAGGTTCTGCTCGGTCTTCTCCAGCTTGCGCTCGGCTTCGATCCGGCGCTGGCGGTATTTGGCGATGCCCGCGGCTTCCTCAAAGATCGACCGACGCTCCATGGGCGACGCCAGCAGCATCCGATCGACCTTGCCCTGCTCGATGATCGAGTAGGCATCGGCGCCGATGCCCGTGTCCAGGAACAGGTCACGGATGTCTTTCAGCCGAGCCAGCTTGCCATTGATCAGGTACTGGCTCTTGCCGTCACGGTACAGACGACGCTCAACTGCCACGGTGTCCGCATCGATCGGCAGGGGACGCTTGATCCGCCCGCGCATCGCAATGATCGCGGCCGCCTCGCTCTCACCCTCCTCCACCGCGTGCTCCGCCTCGGCGTCGCTCAGGTGGCTGTCGTGCTCAGGGGCCTGTTCTGCCTCTGAGGCTTCCTCGATGGTCTCGGGGGCGTGCTCCGGGGACTCGCCCGCAGGGGTCACTTCCGGGTCGTCCGCGCCCGTCTCCCGGTCGGCCTCCTCGGTCAGTGTCTCAACCACGAGGGACTCAACGATGGGATTCTCGAAGGTCAGGGTCACCGACGCCATGCCGGCGGGTTTGCGGGCGGCGGATCCGGCGAAGATGACATCGATCATCTCCTTGCCGCGCAGGGACTTGCTGGAACGCTCGCCGAGCACCCACTTGATGGCATCGACCACATTGGACTTGCCGCACCCGTTCGGGCCGACGATACCGGTGATCGGATCGTCGAAGGTGAAGGTGGCCTTGTCCGCGAAGCTCTTGAAGCCCGCGAGCGTCAGGCTGGCCAAGCGCAGACCCCGCGTCGGCATGTCGGCAGGCGGTGTGATCCGCTCGGCGGGTCCGGTTTCCAGGCTCACCATAGGCTCGGCGAGGGTGTCGGGCGTCATCGTCGAAGCAACCTCCGTGCTGCTCCCGGCGAGGACAAGGCCCCCGCCGGTCGTCTCAAAGCCGAATCCTTCGGCCGGCGCGTCGCCCCCACACGGAAGGGCACAACGCCGAGACGCGTTCCTCGCTCATCCGGGTCCACGCCCGGCCGAATCAGGATATCCGCAAACGCGCAGAAATGCGCTGCCTTAGCGTCATTCTCGCCGACCAATGGGCTTCGGGGCGCTGTTTCCTGCGCCCTGCGTACCCATGGCGGGATCCCCCGGCTCGTTCTCGGAACCCGGAACCGGCTCTGCGGGCGGATTGACCGGCACCAGCAGCGAGCGTCGCTCCCGCACCAGCCCCGACTTGGAACGGTCCACAACCTCCTCCCGCGGGTCGTCGATCGCAATGAGCGTGACCTCGTCGCCAGGGGCCTCGGGACGGACCTCGATCCGGTTCGGCTGGGCCGTCTGGAGCAACTCGGCCAGCAGGCGGTCGCTCTCGGTCGCGAACGCTGCCAGCGTGCCGTGGTCGTCGTTCAGGGCGTACAAGGCACCCACCACCTCCGCATAGCCCAGCCCCAGCCCCGGCCTCGGATCGCCCGGCGTCGGCTCTCGGGCCAGGAAACGGATGAACTCGGTCAGGTCCTTTGGGGCTGATTCCATGGTGACCGTCCGCCGCTGGATGTCATCCCGGTAGTACAGACGGATCGGATCTCCCTTGTTGTCGGCCGCCAGCATCAGCCGGTCGGACCAGGCGGACACGAGCATCGGCGTCACCAGTTCAGGGTCCTCGCCGAACACCACAATGCGGGGCTCGCCCTGCTGGGTGACATAGATCAGAGGCTCTCCGAACGGCACACGGTCGAGGAAAAACTTGCCCTCGACCAACTCACGCGACACGCCGTAGAGCGTCCCGGCGGGGATGAAGGACCGGGCGAACGCCTCGATCTGGTCGCGCGAGCCGCCGGAGGTGATCCGGGCCTCGCTGCGTGCCCGGGCCTGAGCCAGCGCCAATCGCCGCTTCTGCGACTCGACCGCCCGACGCATCAGTCCCTCATAGGCCTCCACACGAACGGAAAGAAGGGGTGACTCGAGCAGCGACCGGAGCGTGTCATCGATTGATGGGCCTCCGTCGATCTGCGAAAGCAGCAGGATCGCGTCGGTCCGGAGGGCTGCTTCGCCATTGAGCGCGATGTCCCGAAGGGCTTTCACAGCCCTGGGATCGTTCAGGCGGGCCCCGGCCCGGAGGGCCGCCAGGCGTGGGCCGGCCTCCGGCGCGTCGTACAGATCGGCGAGGAACGGCTTGGACCGCTCGCCGATCGCCTCGAGCCCCCAAGACAACTCCCGAGCCAGATACGGGTCGGATTTCATCGCCATCGCGAACCGTCGGGCGTACGCCTCCGGGAATGACTGGTCGATCGGCAAGTGTTTGATCAGCTCGACGAAGTCCTCCCGTCGGTCGCTGTACCGGTGCGGCACGCGGACCTGAATCAAGGAATCATCCTTGCCGCGTGCGATCTGCTCCGGGTCGCCCGGTCCGCGCGGGAAGGCCGCGTTGATCGCGCTGGTGATCTGTCGCGCACGCTGGTGGCTCGGGTTATCGAGGATCACCTCAATCAGGGTGGGGAAGGTCACCGTGCCTCCGTCCAGCACGCGTCCGACGGTCTTCCGTACCCCGGTCGTTTCCGAGCCGGGCTCGGAGAAGGGATTGAGGAAGATCGGACCGCGAGCCTTGGCGAGGATGCGGGCCTGCGGGTCACCGAACGCCGAGGGCGGGCCGATGCGCAGATCGGTCGTCCACAGAATCCCACCCTCAAGGCTGGTCGCATTGATCGCCCGGACATAAATGTCGAACGAGTCGCCCTCGTTCGCCCCGGGAGGGACGGCCGCTTGGACGATCACCGCGGCCGTATTCGGGTCCCGCAACAGTTCCCGCGGGCTTCGGCCGGAAAGAAACGGCCCCATATTGCGGTTTGAGGCGCTGATGCCGTTGAGCCCCATCTCACGCTCGATGTGCGCGGCGTACTGCTCGGGAAGCGTCAGCCCTCCGGTGCCCTTCAGGCCAACGACAAATCCGATACCGGAAACCAGCGTCGGGCGCACGCCGCGAATGGTCGCTTCGGCGCCGACAGTGCCCCGCAGCGGTGCCGGAACATCGCGGATCACGAGCGGCTTGGTGTCGGCCTGGCGGGGGCGGGGGGGCGTCTTGCGTTTGCTGCGGTTACAGCCGGGAACGACCGCCAATATGCAGACCAGCAACAAGACAGTCACCCAGCGGGCGACGGGCATCGTGCCGAGGCGGTAGGACATCCGATGTGCAGCGTTCGTCATCGCGCTTGGCTTCCCCGATGTTCTCGTCCGGAATGCGTCCCGATTGGTGCGCGACGCCGACCCGCGGCCGCGTCGCGATCTTGCCTGTCTGGCGGAGCGGGAGGCAATGCTATGGAGAGGTACGCGCGCCGGTCGGCGCGTTGTTCCTGTCCATCCTCGGGTTTGACTCGCTTTTCCCCAACCGGCTGGCGGATTTGGGGAGATTCGGTATCGCTACTTTGTACGGTTATTGATCGACTTTTGATTGCCACTGGCCCAGGCTGGGGTGATCTCCGGCTGATGGTGAGCGGGATCGCGCAACCCTCCGCGTGATGGGGCTTTGCTCGGCGTGACCCGAAGCACATTTCAGGGGCTTCGGGGCCTCCCCGGAAGCCCGCCGTTCGCCCCGACTCGGACCCGAACAAAAAAATCCGGCAAAAAGCTCTCGTCAAACCTGCCACAATCCATTGTGTCTCGCTACAGTGCCAGCCCAGCCGATCGCCGATATCTTGGGGGTCGGTTGGGGACGCCCCCCGCGGGGGTTGTCCGGAAGTGCCGGGATCATCAGGGGTTGGAAGCAGCCGACAGGTTGTCCCCATCTCTGGCCGATCCGGGCCGATTTGCCGGGCCTCTTGCGGGCTCAGGCCATACGCTTCGGGCGAGGAATCGCCCCTCGGCGTATTTCAGATTGGACTTGCGTGTACGGATCTTGTTCGTAAAATGATCCGGTCGGTCCAAGGGTCGGCGTCTCCCGGTGGGCGGGGGGCGGCCGGCGGAGGCAAGTGCCCGAAAGGGCGCGTGCGGCGAGAGCAGCGTGCGTGACCACGCGGGGTGATGCTTCATCCCCGCCGCGCGGTCGGTGCGCCGCCGATTCAGGAGGCTGGACCCGAACACCGGCGGAGCCGGGCGGGCTGGCGGGAAACATGCGGCCATCCCGGGCCACGACCCGGGGGGCGGAGAGACGGAGCGAGCCATGGGCGTGCTGTGCGATACCCAGATTCAGAACCTCGTGGACATCAAGCCCTTCGAGCCCGCCACCAAGCGGCCCGGCATGATCTCCTACGGCGTTTCCTCCTACGGTTACGATGTCCGCGTCGGGCCGATCTTCAAGATCTTCACCCCCACCCCGCGCACCGGCGGCATCACCGTCGTCGATCCCAAGAACTTCACCGACGATCTGATGGTCACCGTCGATACCCGTGCGATGGGCACCGACCATGTGATCATCCCGCCCAACTCCTTCGCCCTGTGCGAGACGGTGGAATGGTTCGACATCCCGCGCGACATCCTCGTGCTGTGCGTGGGCAAGAGCACCTACGCCCGCTGCGGGCTGATCGTGAATGTCACGCCCCTCGAGCCCGAGTGGCGCGGCAAGGTGACGCTGGAGATCAGCAACACCACGCCGCTTCCGGCCAAGGTCTACGCGAACGAGGGCATCGCCCAGTTCGTGTTCCTCAAGGCCGACGAGGTCTGCGCGATCTCGTACGCCGACAAGGCGGGCAAGTACCAGGACCAGGCGGGGCTGACGCTGCCGAAGGTCGATTGATTCTCGCGATTTGAAGTGATCCACGCCCCGCTGGACGCGCGGCGTCGGTGATGACATCCCGAAACTCTCTCAATCTGGAAAGCCATCGATGAAGATCACCCGCCGGTTCACCAAGGAAGGCCAGAACCCGTTCGCCTCGGTCGAGTGGACCACCCGCTCGAGCCGCATCTCGAACCCCGACGGCTCCGTCGTGTTCGAGATGAAGGACGCGGAAGTCCCGAGCACCTGGTCGCAGCTCGCGACCGACATCATGGTCTCGAAGTACTTCCGCAAGGCGGGCGTCCCCCAGACCGAGCAGCCCTTCGCCCTCCCCGGCGAGAGCAAGGTCAAGCAGGACGAGAGCGGCAAGCCCGCCACCGGGCCGGAGCGATCCGCCCGCCAGGTCATCCACCGGCTGGCCGGCTGCTGGCGTCACTGGGGCGAGACCCACGGCTATTTCGACTCGCCCGCGGACGCTCAGGCGTTCTACGACGAGCTGGTCTACATGATGGTGCACCAGATGTGCGCCCCCAACAGCCCGCAGTGGTTCAACACCGGGCTGAACTTTGCCTACGGCATCTCCGGACCCGCCCAGGGCCACTGGATCGTGGATCCCAAGACCGGCGAGCCCCGCCTGGCGGATGATGCCTACAGCCATCCCCAGCCGCACGCGTGTTTCATCCAGTCCGTGTCCGACGACCTCGTCAACGAGGGCGGCATCATGGATCTGTGGTTGCGTGAGGCCCGCCTGTTCAAGTACGGCTCGGGCACGGGCACCAACTTCTCCAATCTGCGGGCGGAGAACGAGAGCCTGTCGGGTGGCGGTAAGTCGTCCGGCCTGATGTCGTGGCTGAAGATCGGCGACCGGGCTGCGGGCGCGATCAAGTCCGGCGGCACGACGCGCCGGGCGGCCAAGATGGTCTGCCTCGATATGGACCACCCCGACATCGCCCAGTTTATCAACTGGAAGGTGCGTGAGGAGATCAAGGTGGCCGCCCTGGTCGAGGGCTTCAAGGCCATCCAGAACGAGAAGGCCAGCAAGTCCGACCCAGAGACCATCGGCGAGACCGCCGCCCGCCTGGGCCTGAAGCTCGATTACGACTTCAACGGCGAGTCCTACCAGACTGTGTCGGGCCAGAACTCGAACAACTCGGTCCGCATCCCCGACGCGTTCTTCGACGCTGTCGACGCCGACGCCGATTGGAACACCGTCTACCGCACCACCGGCAAAGTCGCCAAGACCTACAAGGCACGAGCCCTCTGGGATGACATCGCCTATGCCGCCTGGCGTTGCGCCGACCCGGGCGTGCAGTACGATACAACAATCAACGCGTGGCACACCTGCCCGGGCGCCGGCCGCATCAACGCGTCCAACCCCTGCTCGGAGTACATGTTCCTGGACAACACGGCGTGCAACCTTGCATCGCTGAATGTTCTCAAGTTCTACAACCCCGAGATCCGCGAGTTCGACATCGAGGGGTACGAGCACGCCATCGACCTGTGGACGATCGTGCTTGAGATCAGCGTGCTGATGGCCGCGTTCCCCAGCCGCGAGATCGCCGAGCTGAGCTACAAGTATCGCACGCTGGGCCTGGGCTACGCCAACCTCGGCGCGATGCTCATGCAGGCCGGGATCCCCTATGACTCGGATGAGGGCCGGGCCATCTGCGGGTGCCTGACCGCGATCCTGACCGGGCGGTCCTATCGCATGTCCGCCCTGATGGCCAAGGAGCACGGCCCCTTCCCCGGCTACGCCCCGGAGAAGGACAACATGCTCCGCGTCATCCGCAACCACCGGCGTGCCGCACACGGCGTGGCCCGCGACTCGGGCGAGTACGAGGGCCTCCGTATCGCCCCGGTCCCGATCGACCATGACCTGATCCGCGACCGCAAGGTCAGGCTCGGTAACGCGATGGACCTGCTTACGCACTCGGTTACGGCGTGGGACGAGGCCCTCAGGCTCGGCGAGAAGCACGGCTACCGCAACGCCCAGACCACTGTCATCGCGCCCACCGGCACCATCGGGCTGCTGATGGACTGCGATACCACGGGCGTCGAACCGGACTTCGCTCTGGTCAAGTTCAAGAAGCTCGCCGGCGGCGGCTACTTCAAGATCGCCAACGCCTCGGTCAAGCCGGCCCTCAAGGCTCTCGGCTACAGCCCGGACGAGGTCAACGACATCCTCCGCTACCTGATGGGCACGCTGGACCTGCATGTTCCGATGCCCCGGGGCGTCGAGGACGCCGAGGGCGTCAGCCTCTACGAGTGGCTGGGCGAAAAGGGTCTCACCGAGGCCGATCTCGACACCATCACGCGGTCATTGCCCGGTGTGTTCGAACTCGGTTTCGCCTTCAGCGCGTGGGGAATGGGTGACGACGCCCTCGCCCGCCTGGGCTTCGACCCCGACGATGCCAAGAAGGACCCGTCCTTCAACGCCCTCCGGCGCCTGGGGCTGACCGGCTCGCAGATCGAGGAGCTCAACCGCCTGGTCTGCGGCACGCAGACCGTCGAGGGCGCCCCGCACCTCAAGGAAGAGCATCTGGCCGTCTTCGACTGTGCCAATACCTGCGGGAAGACCGGCAAGCGGTTCATCGAAGTGGGGGGGCACATCCGGATGATGGCCGCCGCCCAGCCGTTCATCTCCGGCGCGATCTCAAAGACCATCAACCTGCCGCACGACGCGACCGTCGAGGATATCAAAGAGTCGTACCGCATGAGCTGGGAGCTGGGGCTCAAGGCCAACGCGCTCTACCGCGACGGCTGCAAGCTCAGCCAGCCCTTGAATGTCAAGTCCGATGCTGACATCGAGGACGAGGCTGGCGAGGATGCCGATACCGACCTGGCCCTGGCCGAGATCGAGGACGATTTGGGCGAGCTGGTCGGCGCGGTCGCCGGTGAGAATGTCCGCATCGTGGTCAAGAAGGAAGTAGAAATCGTCCACCGCCCGATGCGTCGCCGCCTGCCCGAGACGCGCCGCTCGATCACCCACAAGTTCAACATCGCGGGCCACGAGGGCTACCTCACCGTCGGCATCTACGAGGACGGCCAGCCCGGCGAGCTGTTCATCACCATGGCCAAGGAAGGCTCGACCATCGGCGGCCTGATGGACTCACTCGGCACCGCCACCTCCGTCGCACTCCAGTACGGCGTGCCGCTCGAATCGCTGGTCAAGAAGTTCACCCACCAACGCTTCGAGCCAGCCGGCATGACCACCAACCGCGACATTCCCTTCGCCAAGTCGCTGGTGGACTACATCTTCCGCTGGCTGGGCATGGAGTTCATCCCCGGTTACCGCGAGGCCAACGCACCGAAGCGCCCGGGCGAAGAGTCCACGGACAAGACCGAGATGCTCGCGGGCGAGCGGCGCATCGCCACCGGCAACGCCCGGCGGATCGTCGCCGAGTCCGAGGCCGAGATGAAGCCGGAGCGACGCGTGCTCGCGGGCAAGCCCGAAGCGGTGAAGGCAGCCTCAAATCCCCAGCCCGCGGGCGAGACCGTCGTCGTCCAGCGGACCGCCGCATCCACCCTCTCGGTCGCGCTCGAGTCGGCCGGCGACGCCCCGCCCTGCGATGTCTGCGGCACCATCACCGTCCGTTCCGGCACCTGCTACAAGTGCCTGAACTGTGGCAACTCGATGGGCTGCAGCTGAATCCCTGAAACCCAACGGATGGACAACCGGCGCCCGGGTCTGAACCCAGGGCACTCCCGGAGGAAGCAAGGTCAGCAAGCAAAAGGAGTGTGCGCTGCGGGGCTTGGCACGGACCAGCCGGACCCCGTCACCATCGGGCGGACGACGGGACGGGCCTCACGGCCACGGGGTTCCCGAAACGACGCCCGACCCAACCGGATGCCCTGACCCACCACGGGCCCGGCCGCCGAACCCATCCGTGTCCCGCCCGATCCCCGGGCGGGACGCCTTCCCACCCAGCCGGGGCTCGCGCCTTGCCTCCAGCAGCGCCGAGCCCCAGCCTCCTGACCCCCGGGCAGCCCACCACGGCCCGGGGGTTCTTTCGTTCCGGTACGATCCGCCCTGTGAAGGTCAGTGCCTCAAATCGCCGCCCTTTGAGACCCGGCTTCGTTCTGGTCATCCTCGCGTTCTTCGCGCTGGGAATCGCAGCCCCGAAGATCTTCTTCTACAGCTCGTGGTACCAATCTCACCGCTCAGAGTGGTCGATCCACCTGCGATTGTGGATCCAGCCCGCGTGGTGGACGGTGTGCATCGCGTCGGGGTGGGTCATCCTGGAACACATGCGTCGGAAGGTCGCAGACAGCCGACGCCCTCGGATGGGCGTGTTGATCTCCCCGGCGCGGGCCGGATTCGCGGTTGTCTTCGCGTTCGTGTGCGCGGTCCCGATGCTGGCGCTCGGTCTGCTCAGCCCGCCGTCGCCCGATCGCGACCTGCTTTTCTACGGCACGGTCCAAGCGGGCTTCTTTGAAGAGTGGTTCTTCCGTGCCTTCGCGTTCGGGCTGCTGATCCAGCTCGGGCGGATGCGTTTGTGGCCCGCGGCCGTTCTCACAGGGACCATCTTCGGGCTCGTGCACCTGCGGGGGTACTCCCTGAGTGCCCTGACCGGGCAGTGGACCGGCCTGGCGTTCATCGGGCTTGGCGGTGTGATGTACGCCTGGCTGTTCTGGCGGTGGCGGTGGAATCTCTGGGTCGTGATCGCCCTGCACACCTTCATGAACCTCTGGTGGGGGCTGTTCGAGTTGGGCGATAACAGTCTCGGACCGTGGGCGGCCACGGCGTCCCGCGTGATCACCATCGGCCTGGCGATCACGCTGACCGAGTTCATGGTCAAGAGCGTCCGTTTCGGCCGCCTGTTCCCGCCCGATACCATGGCTTGATGAACACCGAAGAAGCCACGACTTGGGCGACCCTGCTCGCCGGATGGACCGAGTTCGCCCGATCCGCCGTCGCTCTGCCCGAAAGCGGCGACGGCCCGCGCTGGAAGGCATCGATCGCCCCGGCCATCGCGCTGCATGCCGTCGCAATGGCCCTGCCCGAACTGATCAAGCTCGACCCGGAGGAGCGCCCGCTGGCAATGGACCGTTCCGAGATGCTCATCCGCGAGCACGCGGCCGCGCTCAACGAAATCTGGCGTGCCGAGCCGATGCCCGAGTCGCTGTCCGAACTGATCGACGACGCCCGCCGGGCCTGGGAAGCGGCACTGCACGAGGGGTGTGAGTGGACCGTCGAGTCCGATTCATTCGTGGCGTTCCACCCCGCCGACCTTGCCGAGAAGCTGCTCGACGCCGGCTTCATCGGCGAGGTGCTCGTGCCGGCGCCGGGCACGACCCTGTTCAAAGGGTCGGTCTGCGCCACCGCCCGCGAACGCGACGGCGGTCCGGTTGATGAAGAGATCCGCGGCATCATCCAGACCTGGCTCAAGCGTGCCGAAGGCAAGTGCTCCAAGCAGCCCATGATCAGCCTTCCCCTGCGGCAGGTCTATCGCCAGTTTGATTTCGCCAAGGGCGGCCCGGTGCGGGACCTGCTCGTGCCGGTGGTGGGCGCGGACGAGCTGCCGGCGGGGCAGCCGCTGCTGATCCCCGTGGTGTCGGGCGGGGCACCTGGCTCGATCCCGCCGCCGAGACCGGCGGCGAAAATGACGCCGATCCCGGTTGAAGAACTCGCATGAAAAAACCGGGCCCGATGGGCCCGGTTGGATAGTTCAATCATGCCAAGGACTCAGCCGCGGCGGCGACGGGTCGCGAGCAGACCGCCCGCGGCGATCAGCAGCCCAGTGCCGGGCGCGGGGATGATCGCCAGCGAAGTCGGATCGCCCGAAGGGGAGAACGAGCTGGCGAGCGTCTGGATCAGTGAGAACGCGCCGGTCGTGGTGTCGATCGAACCGAGCTCGAAGGCGCCGCTGGTGCGGTTCTGGATCGCGGCATACAGCACGCCGTCGTAGAACTCGAGTGACATTCCATCCGCGAGAATGCCGGTGTTGCCGATCAGCACGCCGCTCGGGGTGGTGCTGTAGTTCTCGATCCGATACACCGAGGCCTCGAGGGTGAACAGGTTGTAGCCCAGCGCGTAGAAGGTGTCGGTTGCCTCGTCATAGGCCGAGCCACCAAAGGTGACATTGTTCACGCCGATGTAGCCGAGGAGTGTTCCCTGATAAGTCGTGTCGTCGATCGACCAGAGCTGCTGCGAGCCGTCATAGAAGCCGTACAGCTGATTCCCGACATAGGTCAGGCTGGTGAACATGTTGTCGCCGACCGAGTTTCCAAGATACGAGAGTGACGGGGTGCCGTTGGGGTCATCAAGACGGAAGAACTCGGCAGGATCGAACTCGTTCGACGAGGAGGCCAGAATCTGACCGCTCGGGTTGGTGGTCAGACTCACGATGGGAGCCGACAACGCGAAAGAATCGACCGTCGCGTTGCCCTGGTTATAGCGAATCAGGGTCGAACCCTGCGTCGCGAGGAAGGTCGGGTTCGCGGTCGCGGTTCCGCCGGCGACCAGCGCCAGCATGCAGAGCATCTTCTTCATCCCTATCTCCTTTTCTCCGGGTCGTGTCGCAGTTCTCTTCGGAACAACCCGTGGTGCAGGTCTCCTATTCGGGGAAAGCACTCTTGGGTTCCAGAAATGATCATACTGGGGCACTTCACCCTGTGCGAGCAAGGTTGCGGGCCCGAAACGAAAGCCTAGACTTCCAGACGCACAATATCCTATCAAAGAACGAACAGAGGAGCCACCCATGCCCCAGCGTGCCAAGATCTCGATCATCGGAGCCGGCAATGTCGGCGCGACCTGCGCCCATTGGGCCGCCGCCAAGGAACTCGGCGATATCGTCCTGCTCGATATCCCCGAAAAAGAGGGCGTCGCCAAGGGCAAGATGATCGATCTGGGCTGCTGTGCCCCCATCGACGGCTTCGATGGGAAGCTCGTCGGCACCGCCGACTACAAGGACATCGCCGGCTCCGATGTCGTTGTCATCACCGCCGGCCTGCCCCGCAAGCCCGGCATGAGCCGCGACGACCTGATCGAGACGAATGTCAAGATCGTCAAGTCCGTCTCCGAGCAGATCAAGCAGCACGCCCCGGATTCGATCGTCATCGTCGTCTCCAACCCCCTCGACGCGATGGTCTACACCGCGTGGAAGGCCACCGGCTTCCCGACCCAGCGCATCATGGGCCAGGCAGGCGCCCTGGACTGTGCCCGCTACCGCGCCTTCATCGCATGGGAACTCGGCGTCTCCGTCGAGGATGTCCAGGCCCTCCTCCTCGGCGGGCACGGCGACGACATGGTCCCGCTGCCCCGTCTGACCTCCGTCCATGGCATCCCCGTCACCGACCTGCTCCCCGCCGAAAAGATCAACGCGTGCGTCGAGCGTGCCAAGGTCGGCGGCGGCGAGATCGTCAAGCTCATGGGCACGAGCGCCTACTACGCCCCGGCCCTGGGCACGATCCAGATGGTCGAGGCCATCGTCAAGGACAAAAAGCGCATCATCCCCTCCGCGGTCTACTGCGACGGCCAGTTCGGTGTCAAGGGCCTGTTCGTCGGTGTGCCGGCGATGCTCGGCAAGGACGGCGTCGAAAAGGTCGTGGAGTTCAAGCTCACCGCCGAAGAGCAGAAGCTGTTCGAGGAGTCCGCCTCGCATGTCTCCGATCTGGTCAACATCGTCAAGAAGATGTTCCCCGAACTGAGCTGAGCATCTCCCCATGCCCATCAACACAAACGCCCGCCGGCGGCGGGCGTTTTTCATGCGCGACGATCACACAGGGTGTTCAGGAGTACAGCGACCGTACGCTCTGCCGAAGCCAGCGAAGCACCGTCAACTGCGAGATGTTGTCTGCATTCTCGCCGAGTGAGGTCATCAGCCGGTAGAAGTACGGCGAGCGGTCCAGCCACATCAGCAAACTGGCCATGAACCAGACCCCGCACACGATCGTGCCGATCGTCGAGATCCAGAGCAGCGCCTCCTGCGCGGTCACGGCCGCCAGCGCGAGCACGCCGACGCTCAGGCAAAGTCCGACCATCGCGTACACGAACCGCGCTCCCCGGGTCATCAGCGCCGGCCGCCCCCCGGGGCGACGCCGGATCACCGGAGCGGCATCGACCGGCACCATCGTCCCGTCCCGCACGCGAGCGATCCGGGCCTCCGGATCAAACCCGATGAACAGGTCTTCCCCCGCCGCCAGCCCGTCCTCCGGCCACTCGAACGCCACCGTGGACTCACACGAGAGGTCGATCCGGTCGATGATGCGGATCCCCGCGGGCGTTTCAAACAGTTTGCTCGAGCCGTTCGTACC
The DNA here is from genome assembly GCA_003696675.1 of Planctomycetota bacterium. Taxonomy (GTDB): domain Bacteria; phylum Planctomycetota; class Phycisphaerae; order Phycisphaerales; family UBA1924; genus UBA6054. The sequence continues at coordinate 86,499 of RFGH01000195.1, read as the reverse complement.
CATCGATGCCCTCACGAACCGTCCCCAGCAGACCCGTACGGCCTAGAGTCGCCCCGGTTTCGGGAACTGGACAGAACCCTCATCGGAGAATCACGCGATGATGATATCGAAACTCGCCACCATCGGAATCGCCCTTCTGGCGTTTTCCGGCTCCGCCGCCGTCGCTCAGAACGCCTCGGAGGCCGGATCTACCCCCACCAAGGCCCGAGAACTCTACACCCCCTCCTGGTCCAGCCCCGAGATCGCCCGCGTGGCGACCGGACTGACCGGCTCGTGGCGCACCGTGGACCCCATCGAGACCATGAAGGGCGCCGACGGCTCCACCAACGACGCCTACATCATCATGTCCATTGCCCCCGCCCCGGTCGAGGGCATCTCCGACACGCTCTATGTCGAGACCGCCCGCAGCGACTCCCCCTGGACGCCCTACCGCCGGGCCATCTTTCAGATCTACCCCTATAAGGACGGCCACCGTCTCCGCACCTACGAGCTCGCCGTCGGCAAAGCCTCCGACGGCGCCTTCGACGGCATGTACGCCGCCCCGGAGTGGTTCCCCCGGCTCTCCCGCGATGACCTCATCGCCACCATGGACATCGATATCCGCCCGACCTCCGAGGGCTTCACCGGCTCCTCGCCCTATCCCTTCCCCACCGGGGCCGGCGGCGCAGTCGAGATGACCTCCTCCGTCAACCTCTCCGGTGATACCCTCACCGTCGCGGACCGAGGCTTCGACGCCCAAGGGAATGTGGTCTGGGGCGGTTCGGGCGACAAGGCATTTGTCTTCGAGCGTGCCCAAAGCCCGGTCTCCGTCCAGCGCCGTGAAGACGGCATGGTCATCCTCGATTACGGCGGGGCCTCAGGCCCGCTCGTCGCCAATGGCGACCGCATGCATGTCCACTACGAGGGCTTCCTTATGGACGGCACGCGGTTCGACTCCTCCTACACCCGCGGCCAGCCCTTCATCTTCGCCTATCCCCCCGGAACCCGCGCCATCACCGGCTGGGGCATCGGCATGGACAACTTCGCCCAGGGCGGCCGCCGCAAGCTCATCATCCCGGGCTATCTCGGCTACGGCGCCAACGGCAACCCCCGCGCCGGCATCCCCGCCGACGCGCCGCTCCTTTTCAACATCCATCTCGTTCTCGTCGAGAAGACCGAGCCCGCCCCGACCGCCAACGACGCGTCGGAGACCGCTCCCCAGGACTGATCATCCCCGTTCAGATTGAGTTCCACCACGCGGCGTTCCCATCGGGAACGCCGCGTTCTTGTTGGCACCATACCGTTCCCCCCGATGCGTCCGCCGCACGAAGTCCTCGGTGTTCCACGGGGTGCCAGCCCCGAGCAGATCCGCCGCGCCTATCGCGCCCTCGCCCGCCGCCACCACCCCGATGTCTCCGGCACGCCCGAGTCCGCGGCCATCTTCGCCGAGATCGCCCGCGCCTACGAGATCCTCACCGAACAGCCCGCCTGTCCCGATCCCGAGCCGGTCTCGCACGATCCCGATGAGCACGAGCCTTCCGGCGTCTACGACGCGTTCTTCTCGCGACGATCCGCCGCACCGAGACGCCCCCAGACCCGATTCCGGCGTCGCCCGGGCACCGATGACCTCGAGCTTGAGTACCCGATCTCCGCGCACGAGGCCGCGCGCGGAGTGTCCGCCCCCGTGCCGGTGCCCGCCGGCGGCACGATCACCATCCGCGTCCCCCCGGGCGTCCGCGACGCCGAGGAAATCCGCGTGCCGGGTCGGGGCGTGCGCCTCGCCGCGCGCACCAGCGGAGACCTCATCGTGGTGATCCGCGTCGTGCGGGCCTCCGGCGACGACCTGCTCGATGGGGAACATCCCGCCACCCCGGTTGACCCCCGCTCCGGCGTGTGAAACACTCGCTCGCATCGGCCGGTCCTGGAGGGGTTCATGCTCAAACAACGCCACCGGCTCTTCGTGACCCTCTTCGGCGTGGCCGACGCCGTTGCCGTCGCCGCCGCGTCGTTCGCCGCCGTCCTTGTCCGCCACGCCGTCTTTCCGGCCGAACCGTGGCCCGCCGGTGCCATCGGATGGGTCCGCGCCGCACTCATCGCCGTGTCCGTGCCGGTGACCGTCGCCACCCTCGCCGCCCTCGGACTCTACAAACCCCGGCGCGAGGGGTCCCTCTTCGGGGAGTTCTGGCTCGTTTGCCGCGCGGGTCTGGTCTCGGTCGGCACGATCGTGGTGACCCTCTGGGCGATCGGCAGCGGGTTGCTCCAGGCCCCGCTCCCGCCCGGCTCGCCGACGCCGATCGTGCTGGGCGTGGCGATCACCGATCCCGCGCGGCTCCAGCTCGGGGCGCTCGCGGTGCTGATCCCAGGCCTGGTCGGCGTGCAGCGACTCGGGCTGCGTCTGGTTCTCCGCGCCATGCGACGGCGCGGGCGCAACCTCCGCCATGTCGCCATCGTCGGCACCGGGCGGCTTGGGCAGATCGCCCACCGCACCCTCACCCGCAACGCCTGGACCGGTCTGGGCGTTGCCTACTTCATCAGCCACCACGCCCAGACCCAGCGCACCGAGTGCCAAGGCGTGCCGGTAGTGGGGGGGCTGGCCGACCTCGACGCCATCATCGACGCACGCCCCGTCGACGCGGTATATGTCGCTCTGCCCGGGTCCATGGGCGGCGAACTGGCCGGCCTCCTCCGCAGGCTCGAACGACACGCCGTCGATGTCCGCGTCATACCCGATGTCCAGCCGCGATACCTCCCCGTGAGCATGGCCGTGTCCGAACTCGAGGGCATGCCCATCCTCAGCTACCGCGAGTCCCCCCTCTCCGGCCCCGGCGGGGTCCTCAAACGCGCCATTGATATCGTCGGCGCCTGCATCGCCCTGTGTATCTTCGCGCCCGTCATGCTCGCGGCCGCCATCGCCGTCCGTCTCGATTCCCCCGGCCCAATCATCTTCCGCCAGACCCGCATCAGCCTCGGCGGCGAGTCCTTCCAGATCTACAAGTTCCGCACCATGCGTCACCTCGCCGACGAGACCGGGCTCCCCGCCTGGACCGCCCGCGACGATGACCGCGTCACCCGCGTCGGGCGATGGCTCCGCAAAACCAGCCTCGATGAACTTCCCCAGCTCTTCAATGTCCTCCGCGGCGACATGGCCCTCGTCGGGCCCCGCCCGGAGCGTCCCGAACTGATCGACCGCTTCCGCGACGACTGGCGAGGCTACATGCTCCGCCAGCATGTCAAAGCCGGGATGACCGGCTGGGCGCAAGTCCATGGCTTCCGAGGGGATACCAGCCTCCGCAAGCGTCTGCAGTACGACCTGTTCTACATCCGCAACTGGTCCATCTGGCTCGACCTGCGGATTCTCGGTCTCACCCTGATCCGCGGTTTTGTCCACCCCAATGCAATGTAAGGACTTTGTACGCAACTGGTTTTGGGTCGGAGGTTGCATCCGGCGTGTCAAGGCCGTATAAATACGGTCCCGTGAACGGCGGCCGAGAATGTCGCGGGCGAAACGCCCCCGGCTGGAACCGACCCCCGTCTGGGGACGAATCGAAACAAGCGGATCGGTCTCGGAGGGCCGATCCAGCGCTCCGGCGATCCCGGCATCACCCCCTACCGTGGGCGTTCGGGAGCACAAAGGGTCCAACGGAGGTCACCGTGAAGAACAAGAAGGCTTTCACGCTGATTGAGCTGCTCGTGGTCATTGCGATCATCGCGCTGCTCATCGGCATCCTGCTGCCGGCTATCGGCAAGGCACGCGATTCCGCCAGGAATGTGCTGTCCCAGAACCGCATGCGCCAGCTCAATGTCGGCGCCAACTCCTACGCCGCCGACAACGGTGACCGCATATTCAGCTTCAGCTGGACCGGCTACAAGCCCAACCCCAACGGCAAGGGCTTCGTCAAGACCCCCTACAATGTGGGCTGCGACGAGACCGTGCTCGTTGCGACCGACCTCGATGCCTCGTCCGCTCAGATCGTCGAGATCCTGCGCCGCGTCACCGGGCGGTGCGATGACTTTGATCCGACTTGGACAGGCCGTCTGTGGCAGCGTCGTTGGAGCCATGTGACCCTGCTCGACTACCTCTCGGACACCCAGCCCGAGCAGATTGCCTCGTCGCCGTTCGATAAGAACCAACTCGACTGGGCCGCCGACCCACTCAACTACGGGCCCGGCAGCACCGTGCCGTACGCCAACGGCAGTCCGGGCGCAGGTTACGATAGCGATGGCAACTGGCCCAACGAGCAGGTTCGGAACAAGTGGGCCTTCGCGTCGAGCTACCAGACCGTCCCCGTCGCGTGGAACACCGACGGCATCGGCACCGCCACCTACATCCCGGTGGCCGACACCCCGCATCTCTTCCAAGCGTACGACCCGAACCGTTCCGGCGGTCAAGGCATTGTCCGCCTCGGCCAGCGCAAGTACGCTCAGGTCGCCTTCCCGGGCGGCAAGGTGCTCCAGTTCGAGGAGTTCGACCGCCTGAGCGATCGCAACGGCAAGTACTTCGCCTACCCCGACGCCCAGTGCAACCTCAGCTTCTTCGACGGCTCCGTCCGCCGACTTGTGACCGCCGACGCCAACCCCGGTTGGAACCCCCGTTTCCCGGACCAGGAATGGCGCCAAGTGTACATCCCGCTCGACACTTTCCCCGAACCGGAAGAGGGCTTGGGCAATGGCAGCCCGCTGTGCACCCGCTTCCGCTGGACCCGCTTCGGGCTCCAGGGCATCGACTACGGCGGCGAGGATGTCGGCCGCCGTCAGTATCCGGGGCTCGAGCCCGACACCTCTGCGGTTGACTGCGGCCCGTAAGCCAACAGTCGCCCTCACCTGATCTCTGAACGGGGACCGATTCTCTCGGTCCCCGCTTCTTTTTGCGGCGTTTCTGTTAGAATGGCGTCAAGCGGGCCGAGCCCCGCCCCCGCCAAGAGGTCTCACCCATGCCGACGCTCCGCCCTCCGCACCCCCGCCGCGCCTTTACCCTGATCGAGCTGCTGGTGGTCATCGCCATCATCGCATTGCTGATCGGCATCCTGCTGCCCGCCATCCAGGCGGCCCGGGAGAGCGCCCGCAAGGTCATCTGTATGGCCAACCAGAAGCAGATGGGCGTCGCGCAGGGCACCTACGCCAACGACAGCCGCGACTTCATCCCCGCCTACTCGTGGCAGCCCGGCCCGACCGGCAGCATCTTCGACGACCTCGCCTTCGCGCCCGATGTCGACGCGGCCCCCCGCATGCAGGCCACCGACATCATCCGCCGCCGAACCTATCTGACCGACATGCCCGTGCCGCCCAACAGGCTGCCGCACCGCGAGTTTACCCACCTCGTGCTGATCGATTACCTCACGCTCAACCTCCCCGAGCCGATCGTCGCCTGCCCCTCCGACCGCCAGCGCCAGCAGTGGCAGGCCGATCCGACCGACCGCACCAATGTCCCCACCGGCGGCCAGTGGGACCAGTTCTACGACTGGTGGTGGTTCAGCTCGACCTACCAGGTCGTGCCCGCGTCGTGGTCGCCCGACATCGGCTCCAACCGCGCACGCACCGTCGAGCAAAGCCCCGGCGACCACAACTGGTTCAACGGCGCCCCGCTCGACCGGCTGGGCAAGCGCAAACAGTACGAGGTCACCTTCCCCAGCCAGAAGGCCTTCATGTTCGAGTTCTACGACTTCCACTCCGAGCGCCAGGGCATCTTCTATGCCTACGACAAAGCCAATGTCGAACTGCTGCTCTTCGACGGCTCGTCCCGCTTCGTCAAGAACACCGACATCAATCCCGGCTTCAAGCCCAACCGCCCGGAATCCGCCGAGCCGACCACCATGCTCTACCGCCCGCAGGCCTTCGAGCCGCCCATCATCGGCGACCGCATGGAACGCCTGATCGGGCGTGTCCGCTGGACCCGAGGCGGGCTGAAGGGCATCGACATCGGCGGCAAGGAAATCAACACCGGCCAGCCCGTCGCCCCCTGATCGGGTGCACCCGCACATCCGGGCCACCGCACCGCGGAACGCCCACCATCGAACATGTCCAAAGAAAGAAAACGCCCCCGGATCGCTCCGGGGGCGTTTCTGATTTCGGGGCTGTTCTGAGGCGATCACGGACGCCCGAGGTTCCGCAGCTCCTGCATGCGGATCTCGAGCTCGTTCTCCCAGAACGACACATCGATCGTCCGCTCGAAGCTGTCGGTGATGGCGTCCATCTTCTTCTCTTCGGCCTTACGCATCAGCGCCTTGTAGCGCCCGAGCTGGCGACGCATGTTCTGGATGGACTGGCCGAACTGGCGGCGGCTGTTGCGGTTGTCGCCGACCTCCACCTCGCGGTAGAACGACTGGATCACGCCCATGATGTCGTTGCGCAGGTCCTTGCACTCGGCGTTGGCCTTGCCGGTCAGCTGGTTGCCGATCTCACCCGCATTATCCCAGTCGATGATTCCCTGGGCCTCGGTCCAGGTTTCGATGCGACGATCGTTGAGCTGCATGGCGATGCCGTACTTGGCGGCCTGCTCGGCGGTCAGCGTCAGCACCTCGTCGGGGCTGTCGATGGTGTCGTAGTCGGACTCGGGCGGAACCTCGTCGGTCAGCACCCACTCCCCGCCTCGACGCACCGCGTACACAGCGTTGTCGGACACGATCATCGCGTGCACGAGGTAGGGGCTGTGCCCGTGCGCCTCCGCGGACGCGGCGAGCTTGGCCGCCCAGATCGAGTTCATCTTCTTATCAACCTCGGCCGAGCCGCTGCCGTTCATGCGATACGCCACCGCGCCGCCGAAGGTCGCGCCCGGCGTCATCGTGATGGTGTCGCAGTTGAACGCCGGCCAGATGGTCGCCGAGATCGCGTGCTCGATGAGCGCGTGATAGCGGAAGTCGCCGGCGAACTGATCCATGATCTCGACGATCTCCATCGCCGCCCAGACCTCACCGCCGCCGGAGTTCATGCGGAAGACAATGTCCGTCACGCCGGCTTCCTTGGCCCACTTGAGCGACTCGTAGATGCCCAGCGGGTAGATGTCCTGCCCGAAGGTGCCGTTCATCGGAACCTCGAGGATCAGGTCATAGCCCTCGCGCTTCAGAGAGACGGGGGCCTTTTCCTCATCGGCCCGGGAGCCGCCCGGGGCGAGCGTCGGCATGCCGGGGTTGTCGATGGTCGTCGGCGTGGTTGTTGTCTCGCCGCGCACGATCGAGGCAACCTCGCGTCGGTCGAGCGTGATGCGTGTGCGGATGCCGTGCACCTCGGTATCGATCACGACCTCGCGCCGGGTCTGCGAGACGATCGTGCCGGTGTAGACCGTGCCATCACGCAGCACAACCTCGTCCCCGCTCGCAACGGAGGCGGACACACCGATGAGCGTTCCAGCCACAAGCGTGAGACCGAGAGCCCGGAACGAAGTCTTGAACATGTGAGCCTCCTGAATCACCGCGCTTCCGGAAAGGAGCCGGCCCGACATATGCTAGCAGAACAATGTCCCCGCGCCGAGGGGTCAGCACCCAGAACCGGGCAGGTTTCCCCGTGATCGACCGAGCCGATGTTATCGTGGTAGGCGGAGGACACGCCGGCGCCGAAGCCGCGTGGGCCGCAGCGAATGCCCTCGGTTCATCCGGAACCGTTGTGTTGCTCACCATGCGCCGCGACACCGTCGGCGCGATGAGCTGCAACCCCGCCATCGGCGGGCTGGCCAAGGGCCAGCTCGTCCGCGAGATCGACGCCCTCGGCGGGCTCATGGGGCTGGCCGCGGACGCCACAGGCATCCAGTTCAAGGTGCTCAACACCTCCAAGGGCCCGGCGGTCCACGGCCCGCGGTGTCAGTCCGATAAGCACGCCTACCCCCGCGCCGTGCAGTCCCTGCTCGCATCCAGACCCCAGATCCGGGTGATCGAAGGCTCGGTCGAGTCGCTCGAACTGACCGAGCACGGCGTCGACCGCCGCATCGCCGGCGTGACCGTCCGCACCCCCAGTGGCGGGCAGGCCCGCCTGACGGCCGACGCCGTCGTGGTGACCACCGGCACCTTCATGCGCGGGCTGATGCATACCGGCGATTGCCGCACGCCCGGCGGGCGGTACGGGGAGGCGTCGGCCGAGGGCATCTCGGCGTCGCTCCGCGCAATCGGTCTCGAGCTCGGGCGGCTCAAGACCGGCACCCCGCCCCGCCTGAGCAAGCGCACGATCGACTGGGAAGCCCTCCCCGAGCAGTGGGGCGACGCCGAGCCGGTCCCCTTCTCCGACCTCTCCGCGGGCGGCTGGAGCGTCGAGGGCTTGGCCTGCGACCGGTTCCCCGTGCTTGAGCAGATCGCCTGCCGCCAGACCACCACGCACGAGTCCGCCCACGAGCACATCCGGGCCAATCTGCACCGTGCACCGATGTTCTCCGGGCAGATCCATTCGGTCGGACCGCGGTACTGCCCCTCGATCGAGGACAAAGTGGTGCGATTTGCCGACCGCACCAGCCACGGCGTGTTCCTCGAGCCGGAAGGCATCGGCAGCGATTGGGTCTATTGCAATGGCATCGCGACCTCGCTGCCGACCGATGTTCAGGACACGATCGTGCGGACGATGCCGGGCTGCGAGCGGGCGGAGATCCTGCGGTACGGCTACGCCGTCGAGTATGACACCGTGCTGCCGCACCAGATCGACGCGTCGGGACAGGTGCGATCGGTGCCGGGCTTGTTCCTCGCCGGGCAGATCAACGGGACCAGCGGTTACGAGGAGGCCGCGGCGCAGGGCCTGATCGCGGGGCTCAACGCCGCCCGACTGGCGCGGGGCGAAGACCGCGTGGTGCTGGGTCGCGACGAGGCCTACATCGGGGTGCTGATGGACGACCTGGTCACCAAGACGCCGACCGAGCCGTACCGGATGTTCACCAGCCGCGCCGAGCACCGTCTGCTGCTCCGCAGCGATAACGCGGCAGACCGGCTGACACCGCTGGCGGAGCGGCTCGGGCTGCTGGAGGGGCACGATCTTGGGCGCGAGCGGCTCGCACGATTCCGCAAGAGGTCCGAGGGGCTGGCCCGGGGACGGGCGTTCATGCAGCGGACGCGGACGGGTGACAAGACGCTCTGGCAGCGTTGCCGGGAGCCGGCGTTCACAGCGGAGGCATTGAGCGTGGCGTTGCGTTCCGAGGGGCTCGAGCCTTCGGTGGTGCGGACGCTGCACGCCGAGGCCCGATACGAGCCGTATGTCGAGCGGGAACAAGCGGAGATCCGGCGGCGGGCCGAGCATGAATCACGCCGCCTGCCCGATTGGGTCGATTTTGTAAGCATGACCGATCTACGGACCGAGGCGAGACAGGCATTGGCGAAGTTCCGACCCGAGACTTTCGGGCAGGCGTCACGGCTTGAGGGCATCACACCTGCGGATCTCACGCTGCTGCGCGTGCTGGTCGAGCGGGCGAAGCGGGAGCGGGTGGGGGCATGACAACGCTGGCGGCGGGCGGCGCGGTGTCTCCGGTCCAGACGGATCTGCTGATTGTTCTGTCCTGCGCGGGGGTGATCTCCCTGCTGCTTTCGCGGCTGCGTGTGGCGGTGATCCCGGGATACCTGCTGGCGGGCGTGCTGATCGGTCCGAGCGGGCTGGGCTTTGTGACATCGCCCGAGCGGGTCGAACAGATCAGCAGCCTGGCGTTGATCGTGCTGATGTTCTCTATCGGCATGCATCTGGACTCGACCATGCTGCGCAAGGGGGCGGCGTCAATCGTGGCGATCGGAGTCGCAACAACGCTGACGGCTACCGCTCTGGGGTGGGGTTTGCTGTGGCTCACGCCGATCTCTGGCCCCGGGGCGCTGGCGACGGCGATGGGGTTGGCGATGTCGTCGACCTCGGTGGTGCTGCAGTTGCTCAGCCAGAGACGCAAGATGCACACCACCACGGGTCGTGCCTCCCTCGGTGTGCTGCTGATCCAGGATCTGATCGTCATTGCCTATCTGGCGGCGATCCCGCTGCTGGCGGCCTCGGTCTCGGGCGAGGGCGAACAGCGTTCGCTCGGGGAGATTCTGCCGCACGCCGTGCTCGCGATGGGCGGGGTTGGCGTGATCATCGTGCTGGGCAGGCTGGTTCTGCCGCGGGTGATGCGGGACGCGGCACGGTTCGGGGGCAACGAGGTGATGTTGGTGTTGGCCGGCGCCTCGGCGCTCGGTGCGGGGCTGCTGACGGCGTCCCTCGGTTTGAGCGCCGAACTGGGTGCCTTCATCGCGGGCTTCATGCTGTCGTCGACGCCGTTCCGCCATCATTTGACAGGGCAGCTCGCGCCGGTGCGGGACTTGTTCCTTGCGGTGTTCTTCACCGCGATCGGGCTTCAGGTTGATCTGGAGGCGCTCGCCCCGGTGTGGTGGGTCGTGCCCGCGGGTGCCGCGGCGCTGATGCTCTTCAAGTTCCTGAACACGGCGGCGGTGGCGTGGGCTGTCGGCGCTGAGACCGCGCTGGCCGCTCGCCTGGGTCTGACACTGGCCCAGGCGGGCGAGTTCTCGCTGATTGTGTTCGCGGTCGCTCAGGAAGCGGGGCTGCTGCGATCGGCTGAGACCTCGGTGCTCATCGGCATCGTGATCGCGTCGCTGGTGGTCACTCCGCCGGTGATGCAGATCTCGCCGCGTGTGGGGGCGTTCTTCCAGAAGCGTGTCGGCCGCCCGCCTTGGCTGCGTGGCGACGGCATGACGGAGGATGAATCAGGCCCGCTGGACCCGCCGGAGGTCATCATCGGTGGGTTTGGCGTGATGGGGCGCACCTGCGCCGATCTGCTGGAGGAGCGGGGCGTCCGGTGCTCGGTGATCGAAATGAATCAGGAGACGGTGCGGGCCGAACGGGCCAAGGGCCGACGGATCATGTTCGGCGATGTGTCCAACCGCGAGGTGCTCGAATCGGCGGGCATCGAGCACGCCCAAGTCGCGATCCTGAGCCTTCCGGACTCCGACGCGACGATGCGGGCGATTCGATCGATCCGCTCGATCTCGGAGGACATCCACATCGCGGTGCGGGTGTCGCTCGAGTCAAGGCGTGCATTGGCCGAGGGGCTCGGTGCTGACGAAGTCGTCGTTGAGGAAACGGTCGCGGCGACCGTGCTGGCCGATCATGTGCTGAGTCTGTGCCAGCCCAATCTGCCGACGGCCGCGAGCGAAGCCGGGACGGTCTAACCGGTTTACGACTTCGCGGGCGGGCTGGGGTCGCCGCCGATGAGTCGCAGCTCGTCGCGGAGAATGGCGGCGAGTTCGTAGTTCTCGGCGGCGATGGCGGCCTCGAGCCGCTGGCGGAGCTCAGCCTTTTGGGAGAGCGGCAGTTTGGGCACCAGAGCATCTCGCATCTCCCGCAGCATGGCGACCTCGCCGGATTGCTCGAATGCTTCAAGCGCGTCGTTGTCGATGTAGTACTGACGGAGAGCTTCGATGCCTTCTTCGATGGCGTGGACCGCGGCCTTGGGTTCATCGTCGCGGAGGGCCATGCTCGCCAGAGCGCGGGCGCGCATCATCATGACATAGGGCCGGTTCTGCTCCATCGAGCGTCGGTCTTCCTCGGTGGCGGCGTGCTCGCTGAGGAGGTCGAAGACCCGCAGGTTGCGTGAGGTGTCGCGGGCCACGCCCTCATAGTCCTCCAGAACGAGCAGGGCGATGTAGCGGTGGTAATACTGGACCGCCTCCTCGCGGAGCAGGCGACACTCATCCGGGGTCAGGATCCGCAGGGACTCGGGCGTTTCGTCCTCGTCTTCCTCGTCTTGACCCTGTGCGGCCAGTTCGGCCCCGGCGGAAAGCTCATCGATACGGGCCTCGTGGTACTCGAGGAGGCTGTCAAAGCCGTGGGGGCGTTGCCCGTCGGGGCGTCCGTCCACGAACATTTGGAGTAGCCCCAGATCGAGACGCACCTGAATCCGTGGCTCTCCGTCGTTCCCCTGAATGAGGCGGACATTGATCTGCCCGGGCTGGAAGGGCCATTCCTCGAGCAGTTCGGTCAGATCACGGTTCAAGGGACCTCCCGGGGGCAAATGGCGGGCAGTGTGCCACGGTTTTCGGCCCATGCCAGGAAAATTTCGGATGGGCCGATCACATTGTTCACTTTCTCGGCCAGCCCGTCCAACCGGCCCAAACCGAAGGGTCGGATGGGCTTGGAAACTCGGATTTTCCCCATTCTTCAGGGAGTTTGGGCTTCTGTCGATGGAACCGATTGTGTAGACTCACGAACCGTAGGGAGGCCGGAGTCTGTGTCGGCCTGATCTCTTTCTTGCGGCGCTCGCCGCAGAAAGGTGGGTAGGAAAGTGAGCGAGAGAAGTGTTCGTGGTACGGGTGCGCCCGCAAGGTCCCGGTCTCGGTCGTCTGTAGACGGCGGGGCAGGGGGCGTTCGGTCGTCCATCCAGGTCTACCTCCAGGAGATCAACCGCTACCCGCTGTTGACGGCGGAGGAAGAGCGGGAGCTTGGCTGGCGGATCATCAACGATCAATGCCCGCTCGCCCGCGAGCGGATGATCCGGTCGAATCTCCGTCTGGTGGTGTCGATCGCGAAGAACTACAACAACCGCGGGCTGCCGTTGAGCGACCTCATCGAGGAGGGCAACATCGGTCTGATGCGGGCGGTGGAGGGGTTCGACCCGGCGCAGGGCGCTCGGTTCAGCACTTATGCGAGCTGGTGGATCAAGCAGGCGATCAAGCGTGCCCTGATCAACGCAAACCAGCCGATCCACATCCCCGCGTATATGGTCGAGCTGATCGCCAAGTGGAAGATGCACTCGCGTCGTCTGGAGGCCGAGCTGGGCCATCCGCCGACGATGGAGCAGCTGGCCGAGGCGATGGATTTGCCGGTCAAGAAGGTGAAGATCATCCGGCGGGCCGTCAAGGCGTTCCACGCCCCCAGCCAGGCGCCGGTCGATCCCGAGGGCGGGCTGATGCAGATGAGCGAGATGATCGCGGATCATCGCGTCGGAACCCCGGAGGAACGGACCCTCCACAGCGAGGAGTTGAATATCCTCCGCCGTCTGATGGAAACCATCGACGAGCGTGAGGCGCAGATTCTCCGCCTGCGGTTCGGGCTGGACGGTCAGGAGCCCCTGACGCTCAAGGAGATCGCGTCCGAGGTGGGCATCTCCCGCGAGCGGGTCCGCCAGATCGTAGAGGAATCGTTGCAGCGTCTGAACGAGCGGCTGAATGATTCCAAGCCGAGCCGGTTCTTCCGACGCAGCGACGCGTTCGAGGACCTAGACGCCGGGCCGACCGACCTCGGGCGGCGCGAGTCTACGGACTTCGGCAAGACCCGTTCCGCTGCCGGTTGAGGTCTGCTGGCCGAGAGTGAAATCCCCCGAGCCCGCGTCCCCGACGCGGGCTTTTTCGTGCGCTTGGCCATCCCGCCGGGGTCGGTCGGGACCGTACGATCGGCTCCCACCCCAACAGGGGTGAGGCGGAATAGCGATGGCTGGGCCCGCGTTGGTCCGGCCGAAGGATGCGGAACAAGCCCGGAGGAACGGCGTGAGCGAATCTGGCATTGAGAAGGTCGTGATCATTGGTTCCGGGCCGGCCGGCTGGACGGCGGCGATTTACGCGGCCCGGGCGAGCCTGAATCCGTTGGTCTATGTCGGCGTGCCCAAGCAGGACCCCGGGCCCGTGCTTCCCGGGGGGCAGTTGATGTTGACTACGGATGTTGAGAACTACCCGGGCTTCCCCGATGGAATCTCCGGGCCAGAGATGATGCTGAAGTTCGAGGAGCAGGCCAAGCGATTCGGGACCCGGGTTATCGGTGAGGACATCGTCCGCTGCGAGTTTTCGTCGGACGGTTCACCCCACACCCTGCACACCTCGGGGGGGAAGACAATCAAGACGCACGCTGTGATCATCGCGACCGGGGCGACCGCCAACTGGCTGGGGCTGGAGAACGAGATGCGGCTGGCACGCTCGGGCGGGGGGGTCTCCGCGTGCGCTGTGTGCGACGGTGCTTTGCCGGCGTTCCGCAACCAGCCGTTGGCGGTGGTGGGCGGCGGTGATACGGCGATGGAGGAGGCGACCTACCTGACCAAGTTCGCCAGCGAGGTTTTCGTCATTCACCGGCGCGGAGAGCTTCGGGCATCGAAGGTCATGCAGCAGCGTTTCCTGAGCAAGCCTAACGCACGGGTGCTCTGGAACAAGATCGTGGTGGATGTTCTCGGTGATGAGAAAATCAGCGGTGTTCGGCTGAAGGACACGGTGACCGGCGAGTTGTCCACGCTGGAGGTCAAGGGCCTGTTCATCGCGATCGGACACACGCCCGCGACCAAGTTTCTGCGTGATACCGCGTTGGAGTTTGACGAGGCGGGTTATATCGATCTCAAGGGACGGTCGAGCGCCACGACGATCCCGGGTGTGTTTGCCGCCGGGGATGTGGCGGACGCCAAGTACCGTCAGGCGATCACGGCGGCGGGCATGGGTTGCCAGGCCGCGATCGATGCCGAGCATTGGCTGGGCGCTCGCGGGCTGACCTGAGCCTGCGATTCGGATGGTGAGCGCACGAAAAACCCCGGGCAAGGCCCGGGGTTTGTTGTTGCGGTCGGTCGGGGCGTATCAGCCTTCCGCGGTGAACGATGCAAGCTGGGCCTGCATCTCGGGCTTGGCTTCGTCGGGGGCGAGTTCGATGGCCTTGGTCTGCCACTTGATCGCCTCTTCCTTGTTGCCATTGCGGAATGTGGCCAGGGCGTATGTGTCCAGCAGCATCCATTCCTCCCAGTCGGTTTTCTCACAGCCGGTCTTGGCGGCCTTGTAGGCGAGCTTGGTGCACTTCTCGGGGGCGCCTTCCGCTTGGAGGAGCATCCAGGCGACGGCGTTGAGCCCGGAAGGCTCGTCCTGGAAGGCCTCGTTCGTCAGGGCGTACGAGATGTCGTACATACGCTCCCAGTTCTCGCTCATGGCCGCCTTGCGGAGGTCGGTGAAGGCGGTCATCGCGAGCTGGCGGTTCCAGGTTTCCTTGGCGCCTGCCTCGATGTCGTACTCACCGGCGATGATCTTGGACAGGGGCTCGTCCATCGCCATCGGGTGACCCATCCAAGCGATCTCGCCTTGGCCGTTGACGATGAAGGCGGCCGGGATGCCGTTCTGCCCCGCGGGGCGCATCCATGTCTCGGACATGGAGGTTCCATCCTCGATGGCGACGGTGTACTGCATCTCGGTGTGCTTCTCGACGAACTTATTGACCATCTCGATGCGTTCATCGCCGGAGGTCTGTTCCCAGATGTTCACGCCGATGACGCGGACTTTGTCGCCGTGCTTTTTCTGGAGTTCGGCGACATGGGGGAAGGCGGCGATGCACGGTCCGCACCAAGTGGCCCAGAACTCAACCACATAAGTCTGGCCCGGCTCGAACGAGGTGATGGCCTCGCCGCGGGCGAAATGCGCGAGTTGCAGGGCGGGGGCTTTGGAGCCGATCCACAGCTCGGGCTTTTTCACATCGGGGAAGAGTTCGGCGAGGGTCTTGTGGGATTCAGCGGCGACCTTGTCCGCCGACTTGCCCTCTGGGGCCTTGGACGGCTTGGCGTCGGGGTTGGCATGGGCGAGACCGGCGGAGAGCCCGGTCAGAAGAACGATCAGTATGCGCGACATGGGCACTCCTTTGGTTCGGTAAGTTCGTCCCGGCAGGAGTGTACCGCGGTCGGCGGACTCGGCTGCGGGGGATCAGGGCATTCGTGGGAGATCGGCCTCCCCCAAAAGGGTGAATCCCTTGCGGCGGAGGATCTGGCCAGCCAGGGTGTGGTCATCGACCGCGATGGCGATGGTGGGGGCGCCGTTGGGCTTGATCATGAGGGGGTACGCGAAGGCGATATTGATCTCGGCTCCCAGGAGGTGCAGGCACAGCCGAGAGAGGCTGTAGCCCGGGCCCAGGGAGACCACTAGGACCTCGTGCTCGCCGAATGGCAGGCCGTCCTCCCGGAGGAGCTTGCGGGCTTCGGCGGCGTTGTTGGTGATGACTCGGACCACGGCGTGGTCGGAGGACTCGTGGACAGAGATGGCGCAGATGGAGCAGGATGCCTCATCAAAGTTCTCGACGAGGTCGAGGAGCTTTCCCACCTTGTTGACCAGAAACACGCTGAACTGGACCACCGTGGGCGGGGCGAAGCCGTGGGTGGTCTCCAGGGGCGTGGCGGCCTCGTTCATGCGGGTCCTTCCGGTCCGGTGCGTGCCGCGGGCGTCCGCCGCGGGGACGCTCATTGAACCATCCCGGGCGGGCGTTGGCAACCCCGCCGCTCCAAAAGAGATAGCCGTTCTGATGCCCAGTTTTGGGGTAGGCGATTATCGCCGAGGGGGGCGAGGTTCGGGCGGTGATGATAAAAGCCCGGCGAGGAGCCGGGCTTTGTGGATCCAGAAATGGGGGGGCGGTTCAGACCGCGAAGGACGAGCCGCAGCCGCAGCTGGTGGTCGCGTTGGGGTTTGAGAAGACGAAACCGCGGCCCATGATTTCGTCCTTGAAGTCAACAGTGGTGCCGCCCAGGTAGAGCAGGCTCTTGGGGTCAACGATGATCTTGATGCCGTGCTGCTCGAAGACCTCGTCCGAGTCCTTCTGGGTCTCGGTGAGGTCGAGGATGTAGGAGAATCCTGAGCAACCTCCGCCCTTGACGCCGACGCGGAGTCGGACCTTTTCAGCGTCGAGGTTCTGCTCGGCGATGATGCGGGTGATTTCCTTGGCCGCCAGTTCGGTGAGGATCACGGCGTTGTCCTGGGTGGTGTCGGTCGTGGTCATCGGTGCAAGTTCCTTTCGCGGAACATTCTACGGCGGTGGGGGGCGGCTGGTTCGGGTCGTGGGCCGGGTATCAGTGGGCATGGGCCTTGGTGTCGGCGGTGATGCCGTTCTTGGTCTTGTAATCGTTGATGGCGGCCCGGATGGCGTCCTCTGCGAGTACGGAGCAGTGGATCTTGACGGGG
This sequence comes from Planctomycetota bacterium, assembly GCA_003696675.1. Lineage (GTDB taxonomy): Bacteria > Planctomycetota > Phycisphaerae > Phycisphaerales > UBA1924 > UBA6054. Next base: position 69,685 of record RFGH01000195.1, on the reverse strand, counting down.
GGAAGGCTCAGTTCCTCGACGATCTGGGTGTTCTTGATGGAGAGCCCCTCGTCGAGGGTCTTGCCCTTGAGCCACTCGGTGGCGAGGCTGGACGAGGCGATGGCCGAGCCGCAGCCGAAGCACTTGAACTTGGCGTCTTCGATTCTGCCGGAATCATCGACCTTGATCTGGAGCTGCATGACATCGCCGCACTCGGGCGCGCCGACGAGACCGACGCCGATGTCGCGGCGTTCCTTGATCTCCTTCTGGGTGCCGAAGGTCCCGACATTGCGGGGCCTCTCGTAATGCTCGATGACTTTGTCGCTGTATGCCATGATTCACCTCGCGGTGCTGGGGTCTCTCGTTGGTACGAACCCGGTTCGGCTCGTGTTCATTCCTGTGGCATCGGAGTGTGTCAGGGTTAGTGGGCCTGCCACTCGATCTTGGTGATGTCGATCCCCTCGTTGTGCATGTCGTACAGCGGCGAGAGGTCGCGGAGTTTGCGGACGGCTTCGATGATTTTGTCGGCGGCGTAGTCGACTTCCTCCTTGGTTGTCCAGCGTCCCATACTGATGCGCAGGGAGGAGTGGGCGAGGTCGTCGCCGATGCCGAGGCTCTTGAGGACATAGCTTGGCTCTAGGCTGGCGCTGGTGCACGCCGAGCCCGAGGACATCGCGATCTCCTTTGTGGCCATCATCAGGCTCTCGCCCTCGACGAAACCGAACGAGATGTTGGTGAGGTGGGGCAGGCGCTTGTCCGGATGGCCGTTGATCTGGACGACATCGAGGGCAGTGGTGACCTTTTCCTCGATGTGCTTGCGGAGGGCGAGGAGGCGGTCGCGTTCGTTGTCCATTTCCTGGGCGCAGAGTTCGCAGGCTTTTCCGAGCCCGACGATGCCGGGGACATTGAGGGTGCCGGAACGCAGGCCGCGTTCTTGGCCGCCGCCCTCCTGGATGGCGGTGAGGCGGACACGGGGGCGTCGCCTACGGACATAGAGTGCGCCGACACCCTTAGGCCCGTAGATCTTGTGCCCGGACAGGGAGAGCAGGTCGACATTGTCGCGGTTGACATCGGTGGGCATTTTGCCGACCCACTGCGTGGCGTCGGTGTGGAACACGACATTGCGTTCGTGGCAGAGGGCGCCGATCTCGGGGATCTCGTTGATGGTGCCGATCTCGTTGTTGGCCCACATGATGCTGACGAGGATGGTGTCCTCGCGCATGGCGGCTTCGACCATGGCGCGGGTAATCAACCCGTCGCGCTGCGGCTGGAGATAGGTGACATCGAAGCCTTCCTTCTGGAGCCGCTTGCACGGGTCAAGCACGGCCTTGTGCTCGTGCATGGCGGTGATGATGTGGCCACGGCCGGTTTCGCCGGCGGGCTTCTTTGCGTACATGTACGCGGCGCCCTTGATGGCGAGGTTGTTCGACTCGGTGGCGCCGGAGGTGAAGACGATCTCCTTGGGTTCGGCGCCCAGAAGATCGGCGACTTGGCGGCGGGCGGTCTCGACCGCTTCCTCGGCGCGCCAGCCGAACGAGTGGTTGCGAGAGCCGGGGTTGCCGAAGTTCTCGGTGAACATCGGCAGCACCGCTTCGACCACGCGGGGGTCCGTGCGGGTGGTGGCGGCATGGTCGAGGTAGATGGGCAGTTTGATGGTCATGGGCGTCTCCGGGGGGAGGCGGAATCAGGATAAACCGATCCTGAAAATCAGAATCATTCTAAACTATCGTACGCATGGAGGGGCTCCCGAGCAACCCTTTGGGGATCGTCGGTGAGGGTTCGTTGGGCGTTGCCGGGTGGGTTCAGGATCCGCGGCGGTAGATGAGCCGGACGCGGTTGCCGGGCTGGTTGAAGAAGACCTCTGACATGTAGGCGCGCATGAGCATGACCCCGCGTCCGGAAGGCTTGGCGAGGTTTTCCTCGCTGGTGGGGTCGGGCAGGGCGTCCGGGTTGAACCCGGGGCCATGATCTTCGACGGCGACATCCACGGCGGCATCGTCCACTCGATACTCGACGATGACGGTGTCCTCGGCATCGGGGGGGGCCTTCTGGTTGCCGTGGACGAAGGCGTTGGTGATGGCTTCCTCAAGGGCGAGGCGGATGGCGAATGCCGAACCGTTCTCGAATCCGTGACGGGCCGCCTGCTCGAGGATGGTGTCGATGACACGATCGATATCGGTGCGGTCTCGCTTGAGCACCACGCGGGTGGCTCCCGGGATGGCGGTGTGATTGCCGGTCATGCGTCCGCGTGGGGATCAGTCGAAACTGGCGATGGCTTCGTCGGTCGTGTCGTGGATGTCAAACAGCTTGTTGAGGCGGGTGATGACGAAGACCTCGTAGATCTGCGGATCGATGTTCGCCAAGCGGAGCTGCCCTTTGCGGTCGCGGATGCGGTGATTGATGGTGATGAGGGCTCCGAGGGCGGCCGAGGAAAGGTGGTCGACATTGGCGAAGCTGATGAGCAGCTTGGGCTCGTCGGCACGGTCGATCAGGGCGGAGATCTCCTCGCTGATCGCCTGGATGTTTGCCTCGTCGAGGATGTTGCGGTCCGCGAACTCGACCGTGGTCACGCCCGCACGATTCGAGACACGCAGCCTGGACTCCGCCTGTGCCATGTAGAACCTCCGCAGTCGGCGGGCCGGGGACCCGCGGGCGGGACTATAGAACCCGTGGCGGGCCGGGGCGGCGGCTGGGGAGCGCGGGCGCAAAGAAAACGGGCGTGCCGATGGCACGCCCGCGGGGGTCGGAAGGTCGATGACGCTTAGCCGCCGAGCTGATCGAGCAGGCCGGGGAAGTTCTTCTCTTCTTCCTCGTTCTGGATGAGGATTGTGGGCTTGAGCAGGACGAGGAGGGTCTGCTCTTCCTTGACATCGATGCGGTTGGAGAAGAAGCGGGAGAGGATCGGAATCTTGGAAAGGACGGGCACGCCGGACTCGACCTGGGTTTCCTGGATCAGGCGCTGGCCGCCGAGCAGGATGGTGCCTTGGTCGGGGATGGTGACGGTGGTGTTGATGCTCGTAGCGGTGACGATGGGTACCTGGATGTTGCCGTCGAAGGTCACGCCGCCGCCGCCGCCGCCGATGCCGCCGCCACCGCCGACAGCACCCTGGATGGTGCGGTCGGCCGCGAACTCGAAGCTGCTCAGACCGGTGCGCACATTGAGGGTGACATAGCGGCGGTCGGCCGAGACCACGCCCTCGAGGTCGAGCTGGACGCCGGCGGTGATGGGGGTGATGGTGGGGTCGAAGGCGCCCGACTGATCGGAGGTGACGGGCTGGAGGTCGGAGATGTAGGTGGTCTGGGTGCCGACCTGGATGAAGGAGCGTTGGCCGTTGGTGAAGGTCAGACGCGGGGCTGTGAGGATGACCGAGCGCTGGTCGGCCTGTGTCGCTTGGACCAGGAAGTCGACCTGGATGTCATCAAGGAATCGGCCGGTGACACCGAGGGCGGGGTTGAGCTGGAGGATGGTGTTGGCGAAGGAACTCGCGCCGGCGAGGGACTCGACGATGCCCAGCGAGTTCTGCGGGGCGCCGATGAGCGACCACTCGTCGTCGGTGGCGCCGGGCTGGAAGACGGGCTGGGTGATGGGCGCGACGGTGTCGGGGATGCCGTCGCCGTCGGTATCGATCGGGAAGAGGCCGCCGCCGGACACATTGTCGATGAGCTGGCCGTTGTTGAAGAAGTCGGAGGGCAGGAGCGAGGGGTCGATGGTTTGTGCAGCCTGGAAGCTGGAGCTATTGGCGCCGAAGTAGACATCGAGGTCGAAGCCGATCTGCTCGAAGAAGTCCTGGCTGACGGTGAGGAAGCGTGCTTCGACATTGATCTGGAGGGCGCGGACGGCGCGGAGCTTGCTGAGCAGCCCGATGATGGCGCGGTGGTTGCGCGGGGTGGTGGTGATGACGAAATTGCCGTTGAGCTGGGTGATCGAGCTGGTGCTGCCGCCGAGGTCGACCCAGCCGTCGGGATCGATGTTGGCTTGGATCAGATCGATGATCTGCTGCACGCGTGCCTCAGGATCGATGTCCTCGTCGTCGTCCTGAGCACCCTGGAAGGGGGATTGGCCGCCGCCACCGCCGCCTCCGCTCTGCTGGAGCGAGGTGGACAGGTCGAACGCGGGGGCGTTGTCGAACTGCGGGACGAGGAAGAGCAGGTCGCGGATGTCATAGATCTCGAGGACGGTGTTGCGGCGTAGGACCTCGTCGGATGCGATCACAACGATGCCGTCCTGGATGGCCCAGCCCGCGGGCAGGGTCGGATCGGAGACTTTGGCGACGATGCGGTCGAGCAGGGTCTCGAGCGGTACCTCGCGGAGACGGAGGGTGATCGGCGAATCGGGGTCGACGCCGATGTCGGCCAGCGAGTCCCAGTCAACATCGATGTCGATGCGGGCTGTGCTGCCGATGAAGGCGATGACATCCTCAAAGGCGTTCTCATTGAGGTCGACCGGCATGCGGGTTTCACGCAGGGCGGTGAGGACGGCGCGATCGGACTCGGATTCGGCGAACTCGAGGGGCTCGCCGCGGCGGAAGCTGATTGCGGGCCAGTCTGCGGGGTAGCCCATCAGATCGTCAACGGCGATCATGGCCTCTTGGTTGTCGAGGCTCTGGCGGGCGTAAGACAGGCCCTTGTCACGCTGGTAACCGAGGTACTTGCGGTAAACGATGGTGTCCTCGATGATTTCCTTGAGGAGCAGGCCCGAGGGGTTGGTCGGATCGATAAAGAGGATCTGCTCGACGACCTCGAGGGCCTCCTCGTACTTGAGTTCCTGCTGGAGGGCGCGGACGCGCTCGATGGCGGCGATGATGCGTTGATCACGCTCGGCCTGACGCTCGGCCTCAAGGCGGGCGGTTTCCTCGGCGAGGCGACGGTCGGTCTCGATTTGGTTCTGAATTCGGATGCGTTCCTCGGCGACGGCGATGTCTGCCTGCAGGTTGTCCACTTCGGCGATGCGGGCGTTGTAATCCGACTCGGCCATCACCTCGCGGGCCTGGTTGATGGTTAGCCGGGCCTGGGCGGCGAGGACGCGGGCTTGGGCGGTGTCACCCTGATTCAGGGCGGCGCGGGCCTGCTCCATCTGATTGCTGTACGCGGCCATGGCGCGGTCGCGGGCGAGCTGGCGGTCCTGTGTGACCCCGGTGAGCGCGTCGTTGGGGCCACCCTGGGCTCGGAGGTCGACCTTCAGCTCGCTGAGGCGGTTGCGGGCGGTGGCGAGCTGGTCGGCGGTAAGGTAGGAGGAGAACTCGGTGACCAGCCGCTCATACTTATCGCGGGCGGTGCCGAGGCGGCGTTCCTCGTAGGCGATGGTTGCCTCGCCGAGGAGGGTCTGGGCCTCGAATCGGCGGGCGGCTTCGATCAGATCGATTTGTTCGGGCTGATCGGTTGCGGGCTCGGCCGAGGGGGCCTGCTCGGTGACTTGGATTTCGATCGGCTGGGCGGGTTGCTCGGGCTGCTGGCCTCCGACATAGGAGCCGGTGCTGCGGGCTCCGTCTTGGGCGTTGCCGAGGAGCCACTCGCTCGCGTTGCCGCTTTCGGGGGCGAGCAGGCCGAGGGATGCGGTCTCGAAGGCGCTGCCGCGGGCGAGCTCGAGCTCGACGATGCGGGCACGGGTGCGGTCGAGGGCACGCTGGTCGGCATCGGAGAGCTCAACGCCGGACTGGGCGACGATGGTGACCAGGTCCTTGGCGCGGGCATAATCGCCGGCGGCGAAGGCTTCGGTGGCGGCGGAGACCGCGCCGGGCATGCGGGGTGCAAGCTCGGCGCGGCGCATGTCGATCATGGCGAGCACGGCGTTGGCGGACTCGACCTGAGCGAGATCGGCCGACGCGGCGCGGGCGACGGCGCTCGCGTGGCGGGAGGCCTCGAGCAGATTGTCCTGCGAGAGATGAAGCTTGGCCTGCTGGAGGCTCATCTCGTAGCGGTCGGCCTGCTTGATCTGACGCTCAACGCCGGTGCGGAGCGTGAAGAGGCGGCTGCCCTGTGCGTCGCCGAGGGTGGCGGCGGCGGGGGAGTTCTGCAGCGCGTCGAGCATCGCCTTGGCGCGGATGAGTTCGCCCTTGGAGATCAGCTCGGCGGCGTGGTCCAGAATCCGGACGGGCTGGATCTCGGCTTTGGGCGCACCCGAGGTGCCCGCCGCGAATGCGGGGATGGCCCAGACCGAGCAAGCGGAGGTGGACGCTGCGATGAGAAGAGAACAGATGGAACGGTGGGTCGCGCGAGACATCCAGTGCACTCCAGGTCGTGGTGTTGGGAGGGGGCGTCGGGGACGCCTCGGGGTCGTCTGGTCTCCGGATTGGCCGTTCGGGCAAACGCCCGAAGGGTTTCCGTGAGGGAACGCGTATTTCGGCGAACCTCGCGGTGGGGGGGACGATATCGGGGTCGCACCCGGATCGCAAATCCCTCTGCCGTGCGATTCGCCCTTCTGTCACGCCGCGGGACGGAAGCGGGGCCGGTCCGTTGCGTTGCGTGATGGGGTTCCGATTCGACCGGGTGCGGAAACCGGTTCCCACCAATGGGGGTGGGATTGCAATGAACAGCGGGTTCCATCGCTGGGGGTCATTGCCCCAGCCAGCGGAGCGAAAGTTTGGTGGCCTTGCTTAAGTGCTTGCGGGTGAATCGGTTGCGTGACCCGGCCGCGGCCAGTGCCCTGGTGACCCCTTCGGCATCGAGCCGATCGGCCCCGACCACGACGAGGTCTTGCCACTCGCCGGGGTCGCCGATCTCTTCACTGACCGAAGCGAGCGCGAGCTCTTCGGCGGCTCGGAGGCAGTCGGCGGTGAGAATCACCTCGGCGTACCGATCCTGTGGATGGTTTTCCGTTGCGCAGCGAACGAGGCAGCGCCAGGCGGTCGGTCCGAGGTCCTGGCCGTCTTCGTCGAGGTTGGTCTCCGGATCGATGTTGAGAACAAGGCGCCAGCGGTCCCGGAGCTCCTCGACCACCTCTTCGGCGGTCAGAAGATCGGGGCGGTCCTTGGGTGCGAGGAGCACGCCTCGGTGCTCGTGGGCGGCCGAATCGGCTCCGGCGGGCTCGTCGACGGGTTCGAGATCGAATGCTGAGAGGATGGACTCGATTTTTTTGCGGAGATCCGGTTCGACACGGACGGTCAGGATTTTGTGCTCGTCGAGAAAGAGGTAGAAGAAGGGTTCGTCGGACACCGCCCCGAAACCGACCAGCCCGTCCTCAAAGAAAAACGGACGGAAGCGTCGGACTGCGTCGATCAGGCGTTCCTTGCCCACGGGTTCGTAGGCCATATAAGGATCGACCTCACGGAAGGCGTCGTGCCCGATGAAATCGAGGATGGGGAAGACCCGCCCGGGCATCAGGGCGAAGAGCTGATCCCATAGCGCGGGCATGCGGGTGGCGGGCAGAACAATGTCGTAGACATACCGGTCGGGCCAGGACTCCCATTCGCCCGGCTCGTCGTCCTCAGGGTCGGCGGGCTCAAAGTCGGCGGTGTATCCCGGGACAGGTGACATGGGCTCGACGGGATAGACCCCCAATGGGAATGCGAAGCCGTCGATCACCTTTCGATCGATCGATTCGTCCGCGGCACATCGCGCCATCGTCGGGCTCCTTCCGGGCGGGGTGTCCGCCGGGTGAGAGAGCGTACCCCGCAGGCCGTCTCGGCGGCGGGCGGGCCTAGCCTTGACGCATGGCAGATCCCATCCCCGACTCCGTGGTCGATCTCACCCGATCCGAGCAGCTGATCGCTTTGGCGATCGGCAACAGCCGCTCGAGATTGGGTTTGTTTGTGGGGGCTGAGCTGAGTGAGTCGAGCGTTCACGCGACGCGTGATGCCGACGGGATCTCCGAGGCCTGTGTCGCTCTGGCGGACAAGGCAGAAGGCGACGACAACCCCCCCGTGGTTGTCTCGACGGTGAGTCCTGCCGCGACCGACGAGATCGAACGCAAGCTCGGCGAAGCGGGCCTACGCGTACTTCGATTCGGACGGGACATGCCGATCCCGATGATGCACGCGCTGGACGGGGAAGGAGCCAAGACGGTCGGTCAGGATCGCCTCCTGTGCGCCCTAGGGGCGTTCGAGACCGTCAGGCAGGCCTGCGTGGTGGTGGATGTCGGCACGGCTGTGACGGTCGACTTTGTGGATGGAGAGGGCGTGTTCCAGGGCGGGGCGATTGCGCCCGGCGTCAACATGATGCTGGCGGTGCTCAAGGATCGGACGGCTGCACTACCCATGATTGATTACGGCACACCGGACGACTCGGTGATGTTTGGGAAGAATACGCCGGCCGCGATGCGTCTGGGCGTGACGGCGATGATCCGGGGTTCGGTGCGATATCTCGCCGAGCGGTACGCGGATTTCTACGAGGCGTATCCCCGGATTGTGGCGACGGGTGGGGATATGGGCATCCTCGAAGCGGAGGGAATAGTTGAATCGTTCGTGCCCGATCTGCAGTTGATCGGCATCCGTCACGCCTGCCGTCGATTGCTTGATGTGGATGACGAATGACTGTTCGTTTCTCGATCGAGACCGGCCCTTCGCCCGGCGCGGTCGGTGTGATCCGACTTCGATCGGAGTCCGGGGAAGATTTGTTCGCGCTGCTTGGATGCCGTCAGGTGTCGCTCGGTGACGCACGGGTCCGCGCCGTGTTCGATATGGATGAGATGCTCGTCGCCCGCCCGGACGAGCGGTGCGTGCTGCTCATGCCGCACGGCGGTCGGGCGGTCATGCGTGCGGTTCTTGAACGGCTGCTGGCTTTGGGCGCGAAGGAAGATGCTCCGCCTGCTTCTGATCTGCAGGCGTGGCTGGACGATGCGCTCGCCCGGGCGTCGAGTCCACTGGCGGTGGACTTGCTGCTCGATCAGCCGCGGCGATGGACCGAGCAGGGTGACAGTCGCGGGCTCGCGGACGGTACCGTGCTCGGATGTCTGCTGTCGCCTCCGGTCGTGGTGGCGGTGGGTGCTCCGAACATCGGCAAGTCATCGCTGCTGAACGCGCTGGCGGGTCGCCCCGCGGCGTTGGCGTTCGATCGGCCCGGCACCACGCGCGACGCGGTCGGTGTGCTCGTGGACTGTGCGGGCCTGGTGGTGCGTTGGGTCGACACCCCTGGGTTCGACGGTGTGGGATCGGCGCGGCTCATCGAGGACGCGGTGCGCTCCGCTGACCTGGTCTTGTCTTGCAGGGACGCCGCATCGGTGGAGCCGGGACCGGACATCGCTTGCGAGGTGCCGGTGATCGATGTCGTCACGAGGGCGGATCGAGGGTCGTCGGACGGTGGTGGGCTGCGCACGAGCGCTCTCGAGCGTTCCGGGTTGACCGATCTGGTACGGGCGATCCGAGAAACGCTTGTGCCGGATGCGGTTCTGAGTGATCCGCGGCCGTGGCGGTTCTGGGAATCGCATGTCCAATGAAAAAACCCGGGACAAATGTCCCGGGGTTGTTTGCAGCTATAACAGGGCGATCAGCGGCGGCGGCGGATGGTGGACAGCCCACCCAAGCCCAGCAGGGCAAGGGCACCCGGCGCGGGCACCACGGCGCGGAACTCGGTCAGGATGAAGTCGAGCGACGCCGTGTCACCACGGACATTGAACACGATCTCGACGCGATCGACATCAGAGGCATCAAAGCCTGCCAGGTCGAAGTCGGAGAGTGCAATCGTCTCTGTCCGGCTGCCGCCGGCGGCGAATGAGCCGGTCCCTCCGACGACTTCACCCGAACCGTCGAACATCCGGAACAGGTAGTTGAAGTCGAGGTCGATCGCCGCGAAATCGAGTTCGAAACCGACCAGGCCCAGGGCGGCGGCGTCCAGAGACAGGCCGGCCCCGTTGTTGTCCCAGTTGATCCGTGCTTCCTGTTCGACCCCGATGCCTGAGTTGAAGATCAAGGCACCGACATCGGAGCCGATCGTGAGCGCGGTGTCGACCTCAAAGTTGGATGGCTGACCGAATGGGTTGTCGGTGATGGTCGTCGAAAGGACGCGCGGCCCGCCTGCGTCATCGTTCGGGTCGGCATCGAAATCGTCTAGAATCAGGGTGGGGTTGCCGGCGGCAGCCGTGGCCGTCGCCGAAGCGATCAGCAGCAGTGCAAATCGTGTGGACATAAATCAGATCTCCCTTGTCCCCAGCGAGTCTGTGTGGTTCTTCGAGAAGTTGAATGTGCTCAGCGGCGACGGCGGATCGCAGTCAGGCCTCCGAACGCCAGCAGAGCGAGCGATCCGGGGGTGGGGACCACGGCGCGGAACTCGGAAACGGCGAAGTCGAGTCCGATGGTCTCTCCGCCCTGGTTGAAGTAGAGCCGCACGAGATTGACATTGGACGCGTCGAAACCCGCACCGATATCCAGCGACCCGAGATCGAGCGAGATGGTCTGAAGCCCGTTTCCGGCCGAGACGGTGAAGAAGGCGACCGCGGAATCGTTCGCGTCGCTGCCATCGCCCGAGGAGAGCACGATGCCGCCCTCGAACGCCTGGTCGACCAGGTAGAAGTCGAGTTCGAACCCGACGATACCGAGTGAGGCCGCGTCGAGTGCGAGCCCGGCGCCGTCGTTGTCCCAGGTGATCGAACCCTCCTGAGAGACACCGGTGCCCGAGGCGAACACGGCGGCACCGATGTCGGAATCCAGATTGGACGCCGTCGCGACGAAGAACGATCCGCCGAGACCGAAGGGGTCGGTGAAGACCTGCGACGCGAGCGAGCGCGGCCCGCCGGCGTCGTCGTTCGGGTCGGCATCGAAATCGTCCAGAATCAGGGTCGGCGAGCCTGCGGTGGCTACGCCAGTGGTGGCGGCGAGCAAGCCGAGAAGAATGGTGTGGCGCATGGGTCCTCTCTCCGTGGTGTCGATGACCGCGCCGGCGAAATCCGGGCGGTCGGGTCTCCCGCCTGAAATGGGCCACAGATCGGGCGGTTTGCCAGTCGACTTGGGGGATTTACCGGGCCTTTATGCTCACACCGCCCAGACTTGGTACCCTCAGGGGACCATGCACGAACAGAATGCATACAACGAGGAGGGCTCGGGCGAGACACGCGGGATTCCGCAGGATTGCGTCTGCAAGCAATGCGGGTACGCCCTGGCGGGCCTGGATGCTGGCGGGGTCTGCCCGGAATGCGGCATGGCCATCGAGCGCTCCCTGACGGACGACCGGCTGATCCACAGTGCGCCGGGCTACCTGGCCCGGCTTCACACCGGCGTGGTTCTGATCCTCGCGGGGATCATCACGCAACTGTTGACCATCTTCGGAGGGGTCGGTGCGGCGATCGCGATGGCCGTGGCCGGCGTCCGGACCGGTCGCGCCCCGGAAATCGCGATGCAGGTGGTTTCAACGGCCGCATCGTTCGGGATCGCGTACGGCTGGTGGCTGTTCAGTTCACCAGATCCCGCTTTCACGGGTCGCTTCGACGGTTCCACCGCGAGACGAGTGGTGCGGGTGACCACGATCATCAACGCTGGGATGGCGGTGGTCTCCGCCGTCATGAACTTCACGGCCCCGCCGGCCGCTCTTGCCACGCCCGCTGGGGGGCCGGCGACGGGCAACATGGCGATCATTTTGTATGGCGTGATCGGGGTGGTCGGCGTGGTGGCCTGGGGCGTGAGCTTCTTCGCGTCCATGCTGTACTTGCGGTGGCTTTGCCCGCGGATACCGAACCCTAGAGCCAGCGGGCGGGCCAAGACGCTGATGTGGCTGGGACCGGTCCTCTACATCCCCGGGTCCTGCATCGTGATCGGTCCGCTGATTGCGCTCGTGCTGTACTGGAACATGCTGAACTGGATCCGCCGTGATCTGAAGCGCATCCGTGCCGAGCAGGTCGCGTCTGCCTGAGCATCAAGCCGGTGCAAACAGCTGAGCGGGTGTGTATGCCGCCTCGTGTTCCAGCAGCCAGCGCTTGCGATCCAGCCCTCCTCCGTAGCCGTGCAGCGTGCCGTCCGATGCGATCACTCGGTGGCACGGGATCACGATGCTGACGCGGTTGCGGCCGTTCGCAAGCCCCACCGCCCTCGAGCCGCCCGGATTGCCCAGACGCGCAGCCATTTGGCCGTAGGAAACCGTGTGCCCGAAGGGGATGCGAGCCAGTTCGTCCCACACGCGGCGCTGCCATGCGGTGCCCGGGGTGTCGAGTGGGAGCGAAAACTCGGTGCGGCGGCCGGCGAAGTACTCGTGCAACTGCTCTTCGAGCCGATCGAGCAGCGGGTGGTCCGTCTCCGAGAACGATTCACCGAAAGCGCGTTCCAGTTCGGTTTGTTCACGGCTGACACGATCGGGCGTGCCCATCTCGACGAGGCAGATGCCCCGGTCGGTCGTCGCGATCATCAGCGGGGCAAGCGGGGTGTCGATCACGCGTCGTGCGGGCGGCATCGGGTCAGGATACCCGCTCGCTCCGGATGATTCAGGAGACAGTTCGAGTCGGGGTGCCGGTCAGCCCGTTGGCGCCGATCGGAGTTACGACAAGTTCGGCGCCGATGCCGGGCATGATGCGAGGACGGAGTGTCGAGCGGATCACGCCGTCGCCGCCGGGGAGCACCCAGCCGGCGGTGCCGATGTCCGCCTTGGAAGCCACCACATAGCGGCGGGGGCGGGGGGTTCCCGGCGCGGGGCTGATGCTCAGTTCGAGCTGGCCCGGCGTTCTGCGGACCGCCACGAGCGGAGCACCGGGCGGAGTTGCTTCAAGCCACGGGCTCTCGGGCACAAGGGCGGGGCCGGCCAGCGGGCCCGCCGCGAGCAGGTCGGCGATGGTCCGCCGGTTCTCGAGCAGCCCGATCATGCTGAAGAGCGAGAAGCCGGTGACCCGGCTGCTCTGTGAAACGATGCGGATCTGATCGAGGATCTCGGCCGGTTCCCAGCTGGTGGCGGGGTCGTCCCGCTTGAGGATGCGGGTCAGGTACAGCCCGGCCCAGACATGGCGGTTGCGGGTGTTCTGGTCGGCCCACCAGTTCATCAGCGGCTCGAACGGCTGGGAGGGGGAGGCCACGGGCCAGTAGAGCTGGGGGATCATGGCGTCGCACCATCCCTCGCGGAGCCACATGCGGGCGTCCGCGTGGAGGCCCGCGTACGAGTCGAATCCCTTGACGCCCTCGGGGTGATTCGGGCGCCAGATGCCGAATGGGCTGATCGTGAACAGCGCGTGCGGGCTCTTGCGGCGGATGAGCGCCTGGGTTTCCCTCACGAAGGTATCGATGTTGCTCCGGCGCCATGCGTCTCGGTCGAGTTTGCCACCGCTGCGCGTGTAGTCCGCGAAGGTCTCGTCATCCGGGAATGGGACTTTGTCGTCCGGGTAGGGGTAGAAATAGTCATCCATATGGATGCCGTCGAGGTCGTAGCGGGAAAGCAGGTCATCGATGACCCTGAGCGACAGTTCACGGGCCGATGGCGAGCCGGGATCGAGCCAGAGGTGACCCCTGTAGGTCCGGACCGAAGCCGGGAACAGGCGGGACACATGCGATGCGGCATCCGGACCGATGCTCTTAGGATGGCGGGCGCGGAACGGGTTGACCCAAGCATGCAGGTCGAGCCCCCGCTCGTGTGCCCCCCGCACCCAATGCTGTAGCGGGTCATAGTCCGGATTCGGGCCGACGCCTTGCCGTCCGGTGAGAAACGCCGACCATGGCTCGATGTCAGAGCGATACAGCGCATCGCAGGTCGGTCGGACCTGAAGCATCACCGCGTTGAGTTCGAGCCGCTGGGCCGTGTCGAGGATGCGATCGATCTCGGCTCGCTGCTGATCGGTCGAGAGCCCGGGCTTGCTCGGCCAATCGATGTTGTCGACCGTAGCGACCCATACGCCGCGGAACTGTCTGGGCGGTGATTCCGAGCCGAAGGCGGGCAATCCGCTTCGCTCGACCGAACGCTGTGTCAACGCGCAGGAGGTCAACGCTCCCACGGTGAGTGGGGCACCGGCCAGAACTTTAAACGCTTCGCGACGGTCCATCGTTCGCATGGCGTCTCCGGGTGGGTGGAAGGGTCGTCCAGACCTTACCCGATTCGGGCTTGTCCATTCATGTAAGGACGCAGTGGTTCGGGGATCGTTACCGAGCCGTCGGCGTTCTGATGCATCTCGAGAATCGGGATGAGAATGCGCGGGGACGCGGCGACGGTGTTATTGAGCGAGTAGCAGAAGGTGGTGGGGCCCTTGCCGGTTTCACCGCCGGGCCGGTACCGCATATTGAGCCGGCGGCACTGGTAGTCATATAGACGGCTGGCCGAGTGTGTTTCGCCGAAGGCGCCGGACGGCACGCCGTTCGCGTCCGGCTCCCCGCGGCCGGGCATCCAGCATTCGATGTCGACCATGTCCGCGTTCTTCACGCCGAGATCGCCGGTGCAGCACTGCAGGAGCCGGTACGGCAGCTCGAGCCGCTGGAGCAGAGTCTCGACAAAGCCGATCATGTCCCGGTGGTGAGCGCGGCTCTTCGATTCATCCGCGACATCGATGACGACCTGTTCGACCTTGTCGAACTGGTGGATTCGGTACAGCCCCGCGGTGTCTTTGCCAGCGGCGCCGGCCTCACGCCGGAAGCAGGTCGAGACGGTGACATATCTGAGGGGCAGCGTCGCTTCATCGAGGATCTCGTCCTGGTGCAGGCCCATCAGCCCGACTTCGCCGGTGCCGGTGAGGAACATGTCGTAACCGCCGCCGCGGTCGGCTTCGTTGATCTGATAAGCCTGATCCCTCCCGGCCGGGAAGAAACCCGTCCCGGTCATGGCCTCTTCTCGAACGAGCACCGGCACGGACAAGGGACGGAAGCCGTTTTCATTCGTCATGAAGTCCAAGGCGAAGCGAAGGACCGCCTGGTGCAATCGCATGCCATCGCCGGTGAGGATGTAGGACCGTGACCCGGCGATCTTGACGCCACGGGGGAAGTCGACCAGCCCGTGCATCTCGCAGAGCTCGATGTGTGTGCGAGGCTTGAAACCTCGGTTGGCCTCGAACGACTTGCCGAAATCCCACCCGTTCGGGGCCCAGCGGCGGATTTCGACATTGTCATCGGAAGATGTGCCCACCGGGACATCCGCGTCGGGTGGCAACGGGACGCGGAGGAGAATCTCGTTGAACTCAGGCTCCAAGGACGCAATCCGCTGCTCTAAGGCCTGGATATCTTCCTTCAGTCGTGCCGGGGCGGCCTTGATTTCGGCCACCTCCGCCTCGATCGCGGCCTTGTCATCACCCGAGGCGGACTTGAGCTTTCCCGTCAGCTGCCCGAGCTTCGGCCCGATCTCTTTCGACAGCCGATTCTGCTCCGCCCTGAGGGCCTCCTGGCGGGCGCCGAGTTCGCGTCGCTCGGCGTCGAGCGCAAGCAGGCGGGCGATGTCAACGGCGACGCCCTTTTTGCGGGCGCCGTCGATAAAGCGGTCCGGGTTTTCTCGCAATGCCTTGAGATCGATCATGGGACGGCAGTGTAGGAAGGGGCGCGGTACGATCTTCGGGCAGGAACGACCGCCGTGAAGCGAACTTTGAGGCCATCCCGACCCGTGTTCCGCGTCGAACCCCGCGCGGGGGGAGCCTCGGCGTGAGCGGTCCGTTCTTGGCATCCGGGCCACTAGCGCCGTGGTGGATCGTGCTTCCCCTTGCGGGCGTTGCCCTACTCTCGACCGCGGCTCACCTGATCGCGCTCAAGGAAGCCCCCAAGGGCGCACTTCCGGATTCCAGACGCCGGATTCGAACGGCGACGGGCTGGGTCATTATGTTCGCCATCCCCTTGTCCGCCTACGCCTTTGGGATCGCGATCCCCGGGCGGGCGGGCACCTATCTGCTGGTTTGGACGATGGTGGTGGGTTTGGTCGGTGTTGTTCTGCTTCTGGCGGTGCTCGACGCCTTGAACACCATCCGCCTGCACAGGCGGGCTACGCGGCGCTTGAGGCAGGACTGGGAACGCATGCGTGAGGGCGACATTGATGACATCGCCTGAGTCCATGCCCGCACCGACCGGGCTCCCCAGGTGGCTGACGCGTCCCCTGTCTCGGCTATATGGCGCGGAGGTGAGCCGCCGAAACGCACGGTTCGACCGCGGTCTCGGCGTCACGCGGCTGGACCGGCCCGTAATCTCCGTCGGCAATCTCTCGGCTGGCGGCACCGGCAAGACCCCGATGGTGCGATGGGTTGTGCGTGAGTTGCTCCGGCTCGGTCATCATCCGGCGATCGCAATGCGGGGATACAGAGCCGGACGGGACGGCATGTCGGATGAAGCCGCCGAGCACGCCGATGCACTGCCGAACATCCCGATCGTGGCCCAGCCGGACAGGATCAGCGGTCTCCGGGCGCTGTTCGGATCCGATCAAGGTCGCGGGATCGATTGTGTGGTGCTCGACGATGGATTCCAGCACCGTCAAATCGCACGGGACCTCGACATCGTGCTCGTCGACGCAACCAGGCCGTTCTTCCGTGATGCGCTCTTGCCCACCGGCTTTCTCAGGGAGCCCGGGTCGGCGCTGGGGCGGGCCGGTGCGGTGGTGGTGACCCGAGCCGAGCGGCTGAGAGAAGACGACCTCAGTGTCGTGATGTCGCAATGCCGTGCCATGGTGGCCGATCCGAGCATTCCTGTTGTCGCCGCGGAGATGCGGTGGGATCGGGTTCATGTCTATGGAAGTTCGCCCAGCACCGAGCCCGTTTCCGTCCTCAGGGGCAAGCGGCTGATTCTGGTTACTGCGATCGGCAATCCGTCAGCGTTCGAGCAGGCCGTCATCCAGGCTCAGGTCGATATCGCGGATCGGCTGGTGTTGCCCGATCATGCCAAGTTCGATGCGGGCGTGGTCCGGGAACTATCCAAACGCGTCGCCCCCAGCCGTGCCTCGGGCGTGGTGACCACCATGAAGGACTGGGTGAAGTTGCGCCGGACGGATGCATTGGCTCGGGTCGGCGTGGTGTTTGTGCCCGAGGTCTCGGTTGAGTTATCGGGCCATGAGTTGCACGATGCGGTTTGCCGCGCGGTTTCCTAGCGCACACTATGCGCAGTGCGGCTTTCGTTCGGAAAATGCCCCCCTTCCAGAGTCCGATGGTCATTGTCCGCCCAGTTTATCGGAGGTAGGCTTAATGCTCTCGCGCCTGTCGTGGGGTTGATACCACGCCTCGTTATGAAACTTTGGAGACTGGAGTAAGTCATGAACATGCACCTAGGGAACCTCGCGGGGCTGCTCGCCGCGGGCCTGCTGGCCGGGACTTCCCTGGTCGGCTGCACGCAGCAGACCACCTCGGCCAGTGACGACGGATCGTCGCAGCAGGCAGAGCCGCAGAGCGCCGCCATCTGGGGTCACTATCGCCCCCGTCTCGCCGAGAACGAAGCTGCTTCGATGATGGCCTTCCCCACCGGCGAAATCGGTACCAGCGCGATCCTTCTCCATCAGGTCATGCCCAAAACCGTCCGGCGTGGCGAGGAGTTCAACTATTCGTATCATGTCACAAACCTGACCAACAACGACCTGCAGAATGTCGTGGTGATGCTCGAGAGCCAGAGTAACCTCTCGGTCAGCAAGTCGAACCCCGTTGGGAGCGATTCCTCCGGTGGCATGTCTTGGGCGCTCGGCACCCTCGGCGCCGGCGAAACCAAGGTGATCCAGGTCACCGGCTCGGCCGACAAGGTCGGCACCGCTTCGGAGTGCATCACTGTCTCGTACAACAACTTCCTCTGCGCCACCACCACAGTGGTTGAACCGGCCCTGGCCCTGACCAAGACCGCGCCCGCCGAGGTTCTCAAGTGCGACCAGATCGCCCTGCGGTATGTGGTCAAGAACACCGGCTCAGGCCCCGCTCCTGATGTCGTCATTACTGACACCCTGCCCGAGGGCCTGGCGCTGCCCAACGGCTCGCGTGACATCCGCATCGCCGTGGGCACGCTGCCCGCGGGCGAATCAAAGGGCTACGAGGTGCTCGTGAATGCCTCGGGCACCGGTTCCTTCGGTTCGCCCGCGATGGCAAAGGCCTCGGGCGACCTCAAGGCCGATGCCAGCAAAGTCGATACCGTCGTCCGGGCTCCGAAGTTCGAGATTTCCTCGTCGTGCGGCGATAACCAGTACCTCGGCCGCAACTTCACCCACAGCTACAGCGTTAAGAACACCGGGGATGGCGTCGCGAACGATACCGTCGCTTCGATCTCGATCCCCAACGGCACGACCGTCGTCCGCACCTCTCAGGGCGGCGAGGTCCAGAACGGGCGCGTCGTCTGGAACTTCGGTTCGCTTGCGGCCGGTCAGTCGCGTGATTTCAGCGTGACGCTCGCCGGTCCCGATGCCCGCAGCTACCAGACCACCGCGACCGTGAACGGCTCCTGCGCTGAGACCGTCACCGACAGCTGCTCGACCGAGATCGAAGGCATCCCCGCGATCCTGCTCGAGGTGATCGATGTGACCGACCCCGTTGAGGTCGGCCAGAACACCACCTATGTCATCACAGTCACCAACCAGGGTTCGGCCCCGGACCGCAATGTCCGTGTGGTCGCCACCCTGCCGGACCAGCAATCGTTTGTCAGCGCGACCGGTGCTACCAATGTCGCCGCCAACGGCAAGACCATCACCTTCTCCCCGGTGGGGACCCTGGGTGTTGGCCAGCAGGCGGCTTGGCGCATCGTCGTCAAGGCCGATGCCGCTGGCGATGTCCGCTTCCGTATCGAGATGACCTCGGACAACCTGACCTCACCGGTCATCGAGACCGAGGCCACCAACCTGTACGAGTGATCTGAGTCCCGGGCCCTGCCCGGAAATCAGCCACGAATCAAAGCACCCCCGGGCCAGTGTCCGGGGGTGCTTGCTTTGCAGTGCTGATCTTCGTGGTTCTTGGGTTCTCGCGGTCGACGGGCGGGTCAGCGCCAGTCGATCACGAGTTTGCCGAACTGATCACCCGCCTCAAGTCGTTCGTATGCCTCGGCACACCGCTCGGGCTTGAAGACCTTGTCGACGACGGGCCGCAGCAGACCGGCCCGGAACATCGCCGTGACCTCCTTGAACTCCTCATTACTGCCCATGGTCGAGCCAAGAATCCGAAGTTGATTCCAGAAGATCCGAGCCAGATCGGTGGTGGCATCGGGCCCTGTCGTGCAGCCCGGGGTGACATACGCGCCGCCGCGGGCCAGCGACTTGATGCAGTTCAGATGGGTCGCCTTGCCGACCGAGTCGACGGCCATGTCCACGCCGCGCTTGCCGGTCCACTGCCGGACATCGCGGGACCAATCTTTACCATCGTCGAGGATGGTGTGATCGGCGCCGAGATTCCGGGCGAGATCGAGCTTGTGTTGGTGGCGGCTTGTCACCACGACCGGGCATCCGAGGTGCTTGGCGATCGCCAACGCACTGGTTGCCACACCGCCCCCAATGCCCGTGATGAGCACCGATTGGCCGGGGCGGAGTTGCCCCTTGGTGACCATCATCGAGTAGGCGGTCAGCGCGCACAGCCCGAACGCGGCCGCTTCGATGGGGTCGGCATCGCCCACATCCGCAAGGTTGTCGACCGGGACGCCGAATCGCTGCGCATGGGCCCCGAAATGATGTTCTCCGATCAGTTCGTAGTTCGGGGCGAGGCTGGACCCGGGCGGATCCGTTGGCCGCGGACCCTCCGGAACCCGCACGGCGGCGTTGTAGATGACCCGACGCCCGACCCAGGAAGGGTCCACCCCTGGCCCGACGCTTTCGACCTCGCCGCAGGCGTCGCAGCCGGACACGCGGGGGTAGTCAAGATCCAGCCCCGGCACACCTCGCCCCACCCAAAGATCCATGTGGTTGAACGCCGAGCAGAGCGTGCGGACCACCGCCCGCCCGGGTCCCGGCGGTTCTGGATCGGGCCAGTCCGCCCGTAGGAGGACATTGTTGGAAACCGGCCATCCCTGCCTTTGAACCACGATTGCTTTCATGGTCGGAGGGTAGCGGCTGGGTCAAGATGGGCAACCCCAGCCGCTCAAGCGTGGTTCGGGGTACGCCAAGTGGACTGCGAGGGGTGGGGGGCCAACAATCGAGACCCGCGGTACGCGGCTGCTCGGAAGGTCCGGGCTGGCTTTGGACTACCCGACGCAAGCGTCGGCCAGACCGCGGGTTGAACCACCTCCCCGCGTCATAACGCGAGGGACTCGAAAGGAGCCGGCATGGTTCGGATTCGTATGCAGCGTCTCGGTCGTCGCCACCGTCCGTTCTATCGCATCAACGCGATCGACATCCGCACCCGCCGCAATGGCAAGGTTCTGGAGAACCTCGGGCACTACAACCCGATGGACCCGGACGAGTCCAAGCAGGTGGTCCTCAAGGGCGACAAGATCAAGGCTTGGATCGAGAAGGGAGCCCAGCCGTCCGAGACGGTGATGGACATGCTGGGGCGGGCCGGTCTGCTCGAAGGCGATATGAAGACCCAGTGGGAGCAGAATCGCAAGGCCGCCCTTGAGCGTGGAAAGTGCAAGGCGGCCGTGAAGCGTGCCGAGGAAGCAGTCAAAGCGATCAGCGAGCTCGATACCGCCGATCAGGCCGACATCAACGCCGCGAAGAAGGCGCTGAACATGGCCAAGCTCGCCGTGGCTGGGGCCAAGGTCGCCGACGCGGAGAAAGCCGCCGGCGAGGCCGAGGCCGCCCTGAAGCGGGCCCAGGCTTCTAAGCCCGCGCCCGAACCGACCGCTTCCGAAGAAGCCGCCGCCGAATAACAGATCCCTTTTGCGTTCGATCCCCACATGAAAACTTCCGCGTCCCCGTCGGGGTGACGCGATCCCGTCAGGAGTCCGACATGGGCAACCAGCAGATTCTCGAGTCGATCAACGAGGGGGCGCTCAGGACCGACCTGCCCCGTTTCGACATCGGCGACACCCTCAATGTCCACGCCCGTATCGTCGAAGGAGAAAAGGAGCGTGTCCAGGTCTTCCAGGGCACGCTCATCGCTCGCAAGGGCCGCGGCATCAACGAGTCGATCATCGTCCGACGGGTCGTCGACGACATCGGCATCGAGCGTACATGGCCGCTGAACTCACCGATGATCGCCAAGATTGAAGTGGTCCGTCGCACCGATGCCCGTCGTGCGAAGCTCTACTTCCTCCGCGACCGTGTTGGCAAGAGCCGACGCCTCCGCGACCGCCGCCGCGGTATGAAGCATGTCGAGGGTCTTGAGACCATTCAGAAGTAAGCGTTTTTCTTTTCATTCGACACGGCCGTCCCTTAGGGCGGCTTTTTTTTGATCCCCCCGGAATGAAGGGGCCCCGTTCGGGGTTGTCTATGCGGCACTCGCCTAACACAATGCCAACCCTCCGCGCTGGCACCCAACGGCGTTGAGGGGTATTCCACCTGATTTTCTCAACCGATCGGAGAGACACCATGAAGCGACTGATGTTGACCGCCGCCGTTCTGTTCGCCGCCACCGCCGTCGGCTGCTCGAGCACCCAGACCTGCAAGACCAGCGGTGCCTGCTGCGGGGCCTGCAAAGCCGGCGAGACCTGCAAAGACGGCTGCTGCAACAAGGGCGGAGAGTGCTGCGGCAAGTGCGGCGGTGACAAGGCCGAGTGCTGCGGCACCTGCGGCGGCGAGGGACACGGTCACGAGCATGCCAAGATGTGCCCGGACTGCAAGGACGGCAAGATGTGCGATGCCTGCAAAGCCAAGCAAGGCTGATCGGACGAAGTTCAGACAAACGACCGACGCCGCCACCTCGTGGCGGCGTCGTTCATTTCTTGCGGTTTCGATCAGGCCGCACGACGCGGGACCGCGTCCGTGCCCGGGCTTGCGGAACGCCAGGAGTCGCCAGAAGGCACGGTCAGCTCCGGGGGAATACGAGATGCGTCCCGAACGGGGCGGATCGCTCCGAGCCAGATCATCGTTGCGAAGCTCGCGTCCTGCTTAGAGGACCAGAACTCGGCACCGGCGTTGACCCGAGCTTCGTACGAATCCCGGAGCCGGTCGATGTCGGACGGTTCAAGCCCGTCGAACTCGTCCACCCGCTCGACGGTGCACACGCCGAAGACTGTGCCTCCGGTGGCCATGATGAAGACGTCGTCGCCCGGACAGACCCGGCCATAGGGAGCACGCCGGTCCCGCCCGAGCCGGGGCTCCACGGTGCGGCGTCCTGAGAGCAGATCCGGAACGCTGCGGGGCGGCACGATCATCAGGTGCGTGGTCCGGGCGGTGGTGGTCTGCATGAGATCCACTATCGGACCGATGGCGTCAGGACTTCTGCTTGATAGGCCAGCTGCCGGGAGAAGTGGCGGGACTGTCGCTCTGGCCTTTCATCTTGCGGATTGTGGCGGTGGTGCTGAGTCCCTCGATCAGGGGGATGATCTCGACCCTGCCGCCCGCTTTCTGGACCAGGTCTGCTCCGACGACGGTCTGGACGGTGTAGTCACCGCCCTTCACCAAGACATCGGGCAGGATGGTCTCGATGAGCCGGATGGGCGTTTCTTCGCTGAACAGTACGACGGCATCAACACAGCCCAACGCCCCGAGGACCCGTGCCCGTTGCTCCTGGTCGTTGATGGGTCGGCCGTCCCCCTTGAGTGCGTGGACCGAGTGGTCGTCGTTCAGGGCGACGATGAGCATGTCTCCCAGTTCGGCGGCCCGTTCGAGCAGCGAGATGTGGCCTGCGTGGATCACATCGAAGCAGCCATTGGTCAACACCACCCGCTTGCCGCTCTTGCGGGCAGCATTGACCATGACCATCAGCTCGTCGATCGTCCGCAGCTTGCCGTAGCGGTTAGTCTGTTGGATGAGCAGCTCGTGGTGGATCTTTTCGAGCGGGATGGGGGCGACACCGAAGACCTCGACCTCGAGACCCGCGGCGGCGTTGGCGAATCGGACCGCGTCCGGCCATGTGATTCGATTGGCGCGGGCGGCGGCCAAGGCTGCCAGCATCATGTCACCCGCGCCGGTCACATCGTAGACCTCCCGGGCGACCGTCGGGACGGGGATCGGCGTGTCATCCTCGCGCGTCAGCAGCAGGGCCCCCTGCTTGTCGAGTGTCAGCACGACCGCATCGAGGTCGAGCTCGTCTCGCATGGCGCGGGCGAGCGTGGCGTTGTGTTCGGGCGCTCCCAGGTCGTCCGTAGGCAGGCGGGTGGCCCGTTCCGCCTCGGTCCGGTTCGGGGTAATGGCGGTTGCGCCGCGGTACTTGGTGTAGTCCTCGATCGGGGCCGGGTCGACGAAGACGGGCTTGCCTGCTTCCCGGGATTTGCAGATGATCGCCTGGCAAAGCGCGGGCGTGCAGACGCCCTTGTTGTAATCCTCGATGCAGACAACATCGACCTTGGGGAGCGTCTCCTCGAATGCGGAGAGCAGCCGCTCGGTGATCGCTTCAGAGATTGGCTCGCGCGACTCGAAATCAACCCGGAACATTTTCTGGGCGTGGCGACCCTGCGCGAGTCCGATGAGATTCCGCTTGACGGTTGTGGGGCGTGTGTGATCGGTGATGATGCCGCCCGCATCGACGCCCTGCTGCAGAAGGGCGGTGCGGAGAAGCACGGCGTCCTGATCGGCACCGACGACGCCGAGCGCGGTGACCCGTCCGCGCATGGCGATGAAGTTCAGGCAGAGGTTGGCCGCGCCGCCCGGGCGGTCTTCGCGGCGGGTGACACGGAGCACCGGGACAGGGGCATCCGGGCTGAGTCGATCGGCCGCGCCGAAGAGAAGCTGATCGAGCATGAAGTCGCCGATGACGAGGGCCCGGAAAGGCTTCCAATCGGCGAGGGATGTGAGCAGTGGGTCCATTTCTTCTCCTGCGGGCCCTAAGGATACTCCGCTGCGGGGCCTTTCATAACCCGACCCCGGGGCGGGCGGAGGATGGATGCGGTCACTCACCTTCAAGGCGGACGCGATGCTTCTGGTCGCGGCCGGGCTGTGGGGGTCCGGCTTTATCGCTCAGCGAGCGGGTATGGAGCACATCGGACCCTTGCTTTTCAATGCGCTTCGATACGCATTGGGAGCGGCTCTGGTGGTTCCGGTCGCCTGGCTGGTTCTCCGCCGACGGGGCGCGGGTTGGGATCGGTGCCTGTGGCGGGACGGGATCATCCTGGGGCTGGTCCTGACCGCGGCGGCGGGCCTGCAGCAGTTCGGTATGGTCTTCACGACCGCGTCGCGAGCCGGGTTTATCACAGGTCTGTATGTGCTGATGGTGCCCGCTCTGGCTTGGATGTCCGGGATTCGTCCAACGGTCGGGAACCTCATCGGGATTGGACTGGCCGCGGTGGGGCTGGCCTTGTTCGCCGGGCAGGTCGGTGGCGGGACCGCCAGGGGCGATGGGCTGGTGCTGGCATCCGCTGGGATGTGGGCGTTGCATGTGGTGCTGATCGGTCACCTCGCGCCGCGTCGGGATCCGACCGCGCTGGTGGCGATCCAGTTTCTTGTGGCCGCGGTGATTTCCTCGGGTTTGTCGCTCGGGCTGGAGCGTGGCGGCGTTCGGGAGGTTGGAAACGCCTGGATCGCGATCGGTTACTCGGGCGTCTTCGCGACCGCGGTCGCCTATTCGCTGCAGTTCATGGCGCAGCGGGATGCTCCCGCCACCCACGCCACGGTGCTGATGAGCAGCGAGGCGGCGTTTGCCGCGTTCTTCGGCTGGCTACTGCTGGGCGAAACCTTGGGATTACGCGAGTGGATCGGCGGTGGGTTCATGCTCGGGGGCATGCTGGCCAGCCAGTTGATTCGGCCTCGCCCGGCGGTCAGCGCGACGGGATCGGATCCAACCCCAGCGCCTTGACCTGCTCGAGGACCTCTTCCGCGTGGTTAGGCACATCGACTTTGTCCCAGCGCTTGACAACTTTGCGGCCTGGCCCAATGAGATATGTCGTGCGGATGATGCCCATGTATGTGCGGCCGTACATGGATTTTTCGCCCCAGACGCCGTACTTCTGAGCGATTTCCGGGTCCGGTTTCTTGGCGTCGTTCTTGCGATCGTCGGCGAGTAGCGGGATCTTCAGTCCGGCGGTCTGGGCGAACTTCTGCTTGCTTGCGGTGCCGAGAATGGACACGCCGACGACCTCCGCGCCGGCCTTGCGGAACTTGGCCCGCAGGTCGGAGAAATCCTTGGCTTCGATGGTGCACGCGGAGGTGCAGTCCTTCGGATAGAAGAACAGCACGATGGCTTTGTCTTCGTGATCGGACAGCTTGAAGGGGCGACCGTCCTGATCGGGCAGCGTGAAATCCGGCGCCTTTCGTCCGGGGTTGATGGGGGCCATCGGCTCCTCCTTGTGCATCCAGAGTTTGAAATAGGCCCGGAGGGGCTCGAACCCTCACTCCCGTTTCCGGGACGCGGCTTTTAAGGCCGCTGCGTCTGCCGATTCCGCCACGGGCCCGGCGCGTTCACCCCGCTTTCCGGGCGCAGGTGCTGCATAAACCGAAGAGCGTGATCTCGTGGCGGTTCACTTGGAATCCGGGCGGTGCGAGTTTGCCCAGTCCGCCGGGGCATCCGTGGATCTCGAACGCTCGGCCGCACGATTCGCACTGGAAGTGGTGGTGGTGTTCCTTGCCGGCGAGTTCGTAGCGGGCGGTCTCGCCCGGGAGTTCAACGCGGACGATCTCACCGAGTTCCTCGAGTGCCTTGACGGTCCGGTACACGGTCGCCAGTGAGATCCCGGGGGCCTCACGGTCGGCCCGTTCTTGGATCTCCTTGGGAGAGAGCGGGCGGCCTTTGGGGGTGAACAAAGCCCGAATGGCATCTCGTTGGCGGGTGGAGCGGTCCATGTTCTTTTCAGGATAGGAGGGCGGGCGGTTGTCAGCGGGGATCGGGCCGCAAACGATAAAGGAACCCTCGGGTTGTCCGGGGGGTCGATAAACCAGCACATGCAAGTGCTTTCCCGGAGGCTCACATGATGACCTCGACCGATCCGCATTCCGAAGCTGTGGCCGCCTCGACGCGTTGGCAGAACCAGTCCGCCGCGGCGCAGGCGGGCACACAACGGATCGACGAGATCTTCGGGAGCGATGTGTTCGACCTCCGGAAGATGCGTGAGCGTCTGCCCAAGGGTACTTACAAGTCTGTGGTTGCCGCGGTGAGCAAGGGGGAGCGCCTGAGCCAGCTCGACGCGGATGTCATCGCGACGGCGATGAAGGACTGGGCCATCGAGCGTGGCGCGACCCACTTCACGCACTGGTTCCAGCCGATGACCGGCCTGACCGCGGAGAAGCACGACGGGCTGACCATTCCCGATGGCGAGGGCGGCGTGGTGTTCTCGCTGTCGGGTTCGGACCTGGTGCAGGGTGAGCCCGACGCGTCGAGCTTCCCGTCCGGCGGGCTGCGTGCGACCTTCGAGGCGCGCGGCTACACGGCGTGGGACCCGACCTCGCCGGCGTTCATCGTCCGTGGTGCGAACTACGCGACACTCTGCATCCCGACCGCCTTCGTGTCGTGGACCGGCGAGGCGCTGGACAAGAAGATCCCGCTGCTGCGTTCGATCGATGCCCTCAATACCCAGGCGATGCGAATCCTCAAGATCTTCGGGACCGACGCGGGTGTGTCGTCTGTCGGCTCGACCTTGGGCGCCGAGCAGGAGTATTTCCTGATCGATCGCGCCCTGTACTTCGCCCGCCAGGATCTGGCGACCTGCGATCGTACGCTGTTCGGCAGCCGTCCGCCGAAGCATCAGCAGCTCGAGGATCACTACTTCGGCGCGATCCCGGCTCGTGTGCTCGGCTTCATGGCCGAAGCTGAGGACGAGCTGTACCGTCTCGGCGTGCCGGTCCGCACGCGGCACAACGAGGTGGCTCCCGGTCAGTTCGAGATCGCGCCGCTCTTCGAGTCGACCAACATCGCCTGTGACCACCAGATGGTCACCATGGAAACCCTCAAGCGGGTCGCGGGGCGTTACGGCTTCGCCTGCGTCTTGCACGAGAAGCCCTTCGCCGGCGTGAACGGATCCGGCAAGCACAACAACTGGTCGCTCTCGACCAACACGGGTGTGAACCTGCTCGACCCACAGGACGAGGCGCACACCAACCTCCAGTTCATGGTCTTCCTGTGCGCGGTGATCCGTGCGGTGGATCTCCATGCGGACATTCTGCGTGCGTCGGTCGCCACGGCGAACAATGACCATCGTCTGGGGGCGAATGAGGCACCGCCGGCGATCATCTCGATCTTCCTCGGCGACATGCTCACCGACCTCGTGGAGCAGCTCGAGTCCGGTACGCCGAAGCGGACCCTCAAGGGCGGCAAGCTCGATCTGGGCGCACGCACACTGCCCACGCTCTCCCGCCACTCCGGCGACCGCAACCGCACCAGCCCGTTCGCGTTCACCGGGAACAAGTTCGAGTTCCGAGCGGTCGGTTCGAGTGCTTCGGTGGCGTGGCCAAACACGGTCATCAACACCATCGTGGCCGAGTCGCTCGATTATCTCGCCACGGAGATCGAGGCCCGCATCAAGAGCGAGAGCCCGAGCCAGGCCCAGCTCGAGAAGGCGGTTACGGCGGTGCTCCAGCAAGTAGTCAAGGAGCACAAGCGGGTGATCTTCAACGGCGACGGCTACTCAGACGAGTGGCACCAAGAAGCCGAGAGGCGCGGCCTGCCCAATCTGCGATCGACCCCGGACGCGATCCCCGCCTTCCAGACCGCCAAGGCCCGCAATCTCTTCAAGAAGTACAAGGTGCTCAGCAAGGCCGAGCTGGACTCTCGCGCGGACATCTTCGCAGAGACCTACACGACCCGACTGGTGATCGAGGCCCAGACCATGATCCAGATGTCCCGCCAGCAGATCCTGCCGGCGGCCACGGAGCACCAGCGACGCCTTGCCCAGGCCGTATCGGCGACCGAGTCGGCCGGAGTCGACGCAAGCGATGGGCGCGAGGAACTCGAGGCCCTGACCGATCTGATCGCCCGGTTCCGTGCCCAGGTCGCTGCCTTGAGCGACGCCGTCGCCGGGGTGCCCCACGGCGACCCCATGAAGGGGGCCCGCTATGCCCGGGACGCGATCTTCCCGGCCATGCAGGACCTGCGGGAGCTGGGCGACGCCATCGAGGATGTTGTGGCCGCGGATCTCTGGCCGATGCCGACCTACCGGGAACTGCTCTCCATCCGCTGAACGCCCGGCGATTCTGATCGGACGCAGCGGGCTTCCCTCCACGGGGAGCCCGCTGTTTTTCGCGCTATGATGGCACCCTATGGACGATCGCCAACGCCAGATCCGCGCCGGTGCCGGGCTCGAGGAGTCCCGGATCAACCAGGAGTTCATCGACTTTCTGACGAAGTGGAGCACGCCGGTGCTCTGGCTGCTCGTCATCATCGGCGGGGCGTGGTGGGGGCTCCGTTACTGGAAGCAGCACAAGATCGCGAAGGTGGACGCAGCGTTCGCGTCGTACTCCGAAGCGATTTCCGGCGGCAACCCGTCGCCGCCGTCGCTGAAGTCGATCGCGGCGGAGTATTCGGGCGTGAAGTCCGTCTCCGCGCTGGCTCTCCTCGACACGGTTGATATTTACCTGCGTGCGGCCACGATCGGCATTGAGCCCGGAGCAGAACTCGATCCGGCCACGCAGGCTCCGGCAAATCCTTCCGACCTCCTCGATGAGGATCGTGTTCGCAGCTACCTCGCCCAAGCCCGTGACCTGGCCAGGCAGGTCGCCGACTCCGTCGAGGGGCAGGCAGGCAAGTCGCTCATCGGCGCCCGTGCCTGGATGCGCGTCGCGGCGGCGCAGGAAGGATTGGGAGCGACCGACGAGGCCAAGGCGAGCTATGCGCGTGCGGCAGAGGTCGCCCGCGCGGGGGGCTATGAAGCCATCGCGATTGTCGCCGAAGAGCGTGCCGCGGCGGCCGGAAGTGTCGCGGGCGTGGTCCTGCCCGCGGCGGATCTGCTCGAGCCTCTCCCGGGTGAGGAGCCCGCCGAGACACCCGTCACCAAAGATCCGGCCATCGACGCTCCCGCGGACGCATCCTCGGAAGAGCCGGGTGATCCGAGCACGGACGCCCCTGTGTCTGACCCGCAGAGCGACGCCCCCGCGCAGCCTTGACAGGCCCGGGATGAACCAATGGCCGACCCTGACGGCGTACCTGTTGCTGACAGCCCGTTCATCCTTCCCGGGGGCAAGGTCGATCCGGAAGCGGTCCGCGCGGCGTACGACAGAGCACGCGAAGAAGGGGACGACGACTTCCTCGCGCATGTGCGATTTGCGCTCCAACGGGATCTCTCGACGCGGCTGGACAAATACCTTGTCACGAGGGTGACCTTTATGAGCCGCAGCGCTTTGCAGCGACTCATTGACGATGGCGGCGCGACTGTCAATGGGCGTCCGGCGAAGGCCTCGACCAGGCTGCGCGGCGGGGACACGGTGGATCTCATCATCCCGCCGCCTCCGTCCGGCGAGATCACTCCCGAAGCGATTCCGCTTGAGGTGTTGTACGAGGATGAGCACATCATCGTGATCAACAAGCCGGCGGACATCATCGTGCATCCGGCGCGGTCCGAGAACACGGGCACGATGATCAATGCGCTGGCGTGGCGATTTCGGCATGTCTCTGGCGGGGAGCTCTCGCCGGTCGGGGAAGAGTTCGCACGCCCCGGTGTTGTGCACCGGCTGGACCGGAACACTTCAGGTTGCATCGTCTTCGCGAAGTCGGAAGAGGCCCACTGGAAGCTCGGCCGGCAGTTCGAGAACAGGACCGTGGACAAGCGATATCTCGCCGTGGTCCACGGCTGGATTTCCGAGGACTTTCAGGTCATCGATCTGCCGTTGGGGCCGCATCCATCGAAGGCCAAGGGCGCTCGCGAGAAGCGGGTGGTCCGTCACGACGATCTCGGCAAGCCCTCGGTGACCATCTGCCGGGTGCGAGAGCGTTACGAGCAACCGGGCGGTGCGAAGTTCACGCTTGTCGAGCTGGAACTCAAGACCGGACGAACGCACCAGATCCGTGTGCATCTCTCCCACCTGGGTCACCCTATTGTGGGTGACGACATGTACGGGGGTCGATCCGTGGTACTGCCCAGCGGAGCGCTCCTCGATAGACAAGCGCTGCACGCTGCTTTGTTAGCATTTGAGCATCCCGTCGGGGGTGGGCCATTGGTGTTTGTTTCGCATCCGAGGCCGGAAATTCGCGAGCTTGTGGCGATGCTCAGATCCAACGGCTCTTCCGGCGTGCATGTCGAGGGGACTGTTCCGTTATCGAGGCTGGGCTTGGGCAAAGAACTCGCTTGCGAAGAGTGATGAAAAAGGGTAACGAGCAGGACCCCTGATGAAAAAAGGATTTTGGCGTCTCATTTCTGTGCCCATGCGGAACTCTACTGAATCCGCATAGGAAGGTCCACGATGAGTTTGGCTCGGCCGGTTTGCACCCTGCGCACAAGGAGTCACGCCATGTCTCGTCCGCAGAACAATACATTTAGTCCTCGATTCCGTCGCACGGGCGATGGCCCAAGGATCCCTAAGGGAGCCAACTACGACGAGCCCAAGCGTCCAAGTATGGGGCTTGGTGTCAAGATCATTGCGGCATCGGTCGCGGTGTTGATGGTCGTTGTTGCCGTGAACTATGCGGTGTTTCTGAGCGGATACAAGGTGGAAGCGCAGCGGGCAATGCTTGAGCGGGCCTCTGCATTCACCGCGGTTGCGGACGAGGCCAAGTCCGACGCATCAAAGAAACTGCTCGATGGGCAGATCAATCAAGAAGAACTGCTCGCCGAAGCGATCGAGCAGATGGAGAACGGCACCAAGTACTCGAAGACACGGTTCTTTGGTTCAATCCCGGTCATCGTCGGATGGAATGTTGCCAAGTCCGCCGCCGAGAAGGAACAGATCGATTTCAAGATCGTCGCCCTTGAAGCCCGCAATCCTGACAACGCGCCGGAGCCGGGAAGTTTCCGGGAGCAGATGATCCGGGACTTGACCGATCAGGTCAAGTCTGGCGGCGATAGCACACTTGGCCGGATCAATCACGCCACCAACACGCTGCACTACATGCGGGCGATTCGTCTCGACGAGTCCTGCATGTCATGCCATGGAGATCCTTCCAAGTACGACATCCCGGACGAGAACGGTCGCATCGATGGGAAAGATGTCCTCGGGTTCCGCATGGAGTCCTGGCCCGTCGGTTACATGCATGGCGCCTACGAAGTTCAGATGCCTCTGTCCATCATGGATGCTCAGGTGGCCGGGTTCTTCCGCAAAGGCATGATGTTCACTGTGCCGCTCGTCATCGGAGCGGTGCTCGGGCTGATTCTTCTGCTTCGTTGGCTACTGGCGAGACCGCTGAACCGACTCGTTGAAATGGTCCGCGAGATCGCGACCGGCGAGGGCGACCTGACGAAGCGTCTCGCGTTGAACCGCAAGGACGAGATCGGCATGCTCGGTCATTGGATCGATGTGTTCGTGGGCAATCTGCACGGCATCATGACCCAGGTCCGATCCAGCACGGAGATCGTGGCTTCGGCCTCGACCCAGATCGCCGCATCAGCCGAGCAGATGTCCTGCGGGCTGCAGTCCCAGGAAGAACAGACTCAGCAGGTCGCGGCCGCGATCGAGGAGATGTCCCAGTCCGTGATGGAGGTCGCGGCGAAGTCCGCGGATGCATCCGCGGCCGCCGAGGAAAGCCAGCGGCTCGCGGAGGATGGTGGCCAGGTTGTCGCGGGCACTGTCGAGACCATGCAGGGCATCGCGACCGAGGTGAACGCCTCCGCGACCACGGTCCGCTCTCTGGGCGAGCAGTCCGAGAAGATCGGCGAGATCATCGGGGTCATCAACGACATCGCGGATCAGACCAATCTGCTCGCGCTCAACGCTGCGATCGAGGCCGCTCGGGCCGGTGAGCACGGGCGCGGATTCGCCGTCGTGGCCGATGAAGTCCGCAAGCTGGCAGAGCGCACCCAGCAGGCCACCGAGGAAGTGTCGCGTTCGATCCGCGGCATCCAGGACGAGACCCGTTCGGCCGTCACCCGAATCGAGGCGGGCACCGAGCGGGTGGATCAGGGCGTCGAACTCGCATCCCGTGCGGGTGAAGCGCTCACCACCATCGTCCGCAGCTCACAGGGCCTCCAGGCGATGGTTCAGGGCATCGCGGCGGCCGCCAATCAGCAGTCTTCCGCCTCGACCGAGATCGCTCGGGCGGTGGAGAACATCAACGCCGTGACCAGGGAATCGACCGAGGGGGCGGCTCAGGCCGCGCAGGCGGCAGCCGATCTTGCCCGTCAGGCGGAGACCTTGCAGAACCTGATAGGGCGCTTCCGTCTCGGCTGAATCGATCGCGCAACACGGTGATCGTGAGACCGGCCCCCGTGGCCGGTCTTTTCATTGGTATTGCATTCGGTGTTCTCGGGCTGCCGTGGATGATCGGACCGGAAACTCCGGCATGTCCGGACCTGCCGCTCACAAGTTGCCCCGATTGACTCGCAACCCAAGCGGTGATTTTCGATGTTGGATAAGAGCCGCGGTTCTTGGGAACTCGGCCCCGTGGTTGCAGGAGGATGCGATGCGAACCGACAAGCCTCTTCTTGGTCTCCTCGCCTGCGTACTCGTCGCGGTCGGCTCGGCCCAGTCCGTCGCAGACGAGCCAGCGAGCACGGAAGGGACCGTCAAGGTCGTGGTGAGCTTGCCCGACGGGCGCAAAGTGGTTCTCGAAGAGAAGGCCCAACCATCACGCAACGATGCGGGCATCGGCAGCACCACGGTTGACCGCGTGCTGCCTGATGGATCACGGGTCCGCTACGGCGCTGCCGACGCGCCGCGCCAGTCCAAGAGGAACGCCAAAGGCAAGCCCGCTCCCTCCAACACCAACCGAGCTGGATCCGGTTCGTCCGCCGGGCCGCGGGTTTCCACCCTCGGCGCGCCAACCTATCGCGATGGCGGGGCCACCGGCGGCCAAGATGTCCGCTTCTTCGACGCCGGTATTTCAGCCATGGTCGTCGGACGGACCGTCTACATCTGGGGCGCCGAGCTGGTTCAGTCCTCTATGGAGTTTGAGGTCATCGAGGGTGAGAAGTTCTCCTTCGACGGCGTCGTGGCACGCCAAGAGCGGCCGGCCGGTTCAGGCGACCAACTCAGCGGGGGCGACACGCTCTTCGCTCCCATCAAACTCCAATACGCGCCGGACACCCAGGTCGACCTCGTCCTTCATTCCCGCGCCGAGAATCCCGACGAGCCGAATCGCGCGATCCGTACATGGACTTTCCGAGTGCGGTGATCGGGAGGATCACAGGAGCCACCTCATGGCCACGACGGAATCGTCGGTGACCAACCTGATGCGACTTGACCCCCCCAATGTGGGTGCGATCCGGGCGTGGCTCGCTCGATCGAAGGAGTCGCGAGTTGCTGAGCTGCGAGGTATTCTGGATCAGGATGAAATCAGCGATGTGGATCGCCTTGCCGTCTCAGCGGATCGCGATGATGCGGTCGTGACGAGGGGGCTGTGGCGGGTCTTGGCCGCCGGGCTGCTCGGAACACGCCCCGATGCGGTGGGAGTAGAGCGGACGGCGTTCGGGCGCTTTGTGCCGTCTGGCCTCCCCAGAACGAGTGGGGACATCGCCGTCGCCTCCGCAAAGGGTCTAGTTCTCGCGGCCGCGGCGCGAGACGGCGTCAGGCTCGGGGTCGGGCTGGCTCACCGGCTGACTGCTGCCATGGACGACCGCGTCGCCGAAGCGATCGAAGTCATCACGGGGCCTGCATTGGATCTCATCCCGGACAGGGCGGAGCGATTGGCCTGCTGTTGGGGACTGCATCAAGCCCTATTGCAAGCCGACGGGCGGGGCGTCCACCTTGGGAGTGGGATGATCACGGCGGAAGTTCGGTCGTTGTGGGGGTGGAATCAGGCCAAGGTGGCCGGCAACGGGTGGTGGGTGCGTCGGCTGCGGATGCCCGATGGGTACGAAGGTGCGGTGGCCTGCTCCACGCCGGCGGAGGAGTTCGATCTGATCGACCTGGACAGTGCGTTGGAGGCCTCGGCCGCGTAGTGTCGAGCGTGGACGCGCCGTTCTTGCGCGTCTGGCTCATGCACTTCCTTGCTACAGTCTGGCAGTCGGGTGCAAGATCGGTCCAGTTATGGCCGATTTTTGAGTACGTGGTGCCCGGTTCCTTCGCTCACTCCCGATCGGGGACCGGGTGTGACTTCCTACGAGAAGGGATCGGCTTGAGCACCGTGGATCAGACCAGTGAAACCGGAGAGCTCAAAGCGGCATCAGATGCCACTGGGGCGCCGGTACGCCTGCGATCCATCATCGTGCTCGCCGGGGCGGTGCGTCGGACACCGCTCGCACGATCGATCAAACGCTCGATTCTGGATCTTCCATTTTCGGGGGGTGGGACCATCGCCACCCGTCATTTGGACGCCGCGGAACGCCTCGCCAAGAGCCTGAGCCTGAAGGATCTGCAGGTCCGAATTTTGGTGGACTCCGGATCTGAGGTCCCCCGAGAACATCCGGCCCGGGGGCTGGTTCGGTGCGTGGTTGAACGCGACGCGAGCCCGATCCGGGGGGTGGCGGGTGTTCTGGCCGACGCGACTCAAGGCTACGACCCGGACGATTACATCGTGGTGCTGAATGGATCTCAGGTGTTCCGTGATCCGATGGACGAGCTTGTTCGACGCATGCTTCGTACCAAATGCGATGTGTCGATGATCGCGTCGATGGATGGGACGCCCGTTGGGCTGTGGCTGCTTCGGTGCGCTCCGTTGAAGACGGTGCGTCCGGTGGGCTATGTCGATTTGAAGGAGCAGGCACTGCCGGACTGGCGCGGGGCTTGGGATATCCGCGTGATTGAGCGGCCGAGAGCGTCGGCTCTTCGGACCCGCACGGTCAATGAATACCTCAACGCCGTCCGCATGGACGCGAACCGGTTGTTGCATTCCGGCTCTGTCGACGAGGACCCGTATCGCGAGGAGTGGGAGCGTTCCTTCGCGATCGTGGAGGACGGTGCGACGGTCGAGTCCGGAGCCATCATTCACGACTCGGTCGTGCTGGAGGGCGGGTTTGTCGGGCGGGGTGCCGTCGTGGTTCGATCGGTCGTCTGTCCAGGGGCACGCGTCGAGGCCGGCCGGCGTATCGCCGGTGCAGTGGTCGGCGGGGAGGATGCGGGGTGACTTCGCTCGGGCGATACGGGTGGGACCGGTGGCGGCTTGCGGTGCTCGGCGTGCTGGCGACGCTGGCCGTTGTGGCCGGTTGGATACAGTGGGCGGACATCTTCACGATCGCCTGGCGTGATGAAGAAGCCAGTCACATCCTGCTGATTCCTCCGATCATCATCTGGCTGGTCTGGGTGCGTCGGGTTCGCTTTCGTCGGGTCAGGCCGCGCTACAGCTGGTCCGGACCGGTCATCATCGCCGGTGGGTGGGCCCTGACGATGCTCAGTTATCGGACAGCATTTCAGGCCGGTTGGCATGGCGGGGCGGTGCTGATGCTCATCGGTGCGATCGCGTCGGTCGTTGGCGTTCGCGTTCTCGCAAACTTTGCTCCGGCCGTCGCGGTATCCGCTCTGTTTATTCCGATCCCGGGTTCGATCCGCCTGTTGATTGCAGGCCCTCTTCAGAATGCTACGGCGAGGGTCACCCGGCTCGTGCTCGAATCGCTTGGCTATTGGGTGGAGCGATCGGGCAACATGCTGATCATCAATGATCGTGATGTCGCCGTGCACGAGGCATGCAACGGCATGCGGATGGTGTTCGCGTTGCTGCTGGTTTCGTACGCCTTTGCGTTCACAGTCCCGCTGCGCAACTCCGTTCGGCTGCTGATTCTTGTGCTCAGCCCGATCGCTGCCATCCTTTGCAATGTCTTCCGACTCACTCCGACCGTGATTTTGTATGGCTACGCGGACGAGTCGCTCGCAGACGCGTTCCATGCAGCGGCGGGTTGGGCGATGCTGCCATTGGCGTTCTTCATCCTGCTGGGGATTACTCGGGTATTGCGGTGGGCGCTGGTGCCCACATACCGATTCACGCTGGCGTATCAGATGTCGGGGGGGGCCAGATGAGTTGGACGGCGGTGCTGATCAGTATTGTGAGTGGAGGGCTTCTGCTCGGTGCTCTCGTGTCTACTCACGCCTCGGTCGATGAGGATGCGATTGCGGCGTACATGGCCGATGTCCGTGAGGCCGCCGACCGGATGCCGGTTGATGCGGGCGTTTGGATCAGTTCAGAGGTCGAGGTTCCCCCGTCGGCCACCAAGCTGCTCAGGCCGAATGTGCTGATTGCCAGGCGGTATGAGACCGCCGAACGCGGGGGCCATGCCGCGACGCTGATGGTTGTTCATTGCGGCGACACCCGGGATATGCAAGGGCATTATCCGCCCAACTGCTATCCCGCCCACGGGTGGCAGACGGAGGGGACTCCACAGGAGGCCGCGATGGGCGATCTGCGGGCCGTGCGGTATGAGTTTGTACGCCGTTCCGAGCAGGGAGATCGCTCGATCATCGTGTACAACCTGTTCGTGCTTCCGACCGGCGAGCTGACCGCTTCCATGCAAGAGGTTCGCCGGGCGAGTGCGGACTATCAGATTCGGTCATACGGGGCGGCCCAGGTTCAGGTGGTGTTCGATGGCAGTGAGCCCGACGAGGATCATGCCTGGGTACTGTCCGAAATGCGCGAGATCGCCTCGCCTGTGATCGATTTGCTTCGCGCGGGCGCTGCCCCGCTGCGGGAAGGAGCGGAGCGTTGAACGCGTCCCAGATCAACTCGGGCTGGTCCATGGAGCAGCCGGGCGAGACACACGGCGGCGTGTTCGGCCTCGTGCATCGCCTGCTGCGCGGTCGGTATCTGCTCACTCTGGTTCTCGCAGGGGTCTGCGCCGCTATTGGTGGCATCACAGGCTTTGTGATACAAGAGCCGCTTTACCGTTCTGTGTCAGTTATCAAGGTGGAGGCCTCGCTGCCGAAAATCCTCTATGAGACCGAGCAGGCGTCGGCGCCGCGCATGTTCAGCAGCTTCGTGAATACGCAGGCGCAGCTGATGCAGAGCAATGATGTGATCGAGCGAGCGATGGCCTCTGACCGATGGCGGAGTGTGGCCGCCATTTCGGGCGTGGTCACCGTCGATCAGTTCAAAGCTGGTCTGCGAGTCAGCACCAATCGGGCGGCTCAGGAACTGATCTATGTCTCGTACGAGCACGCTGATGCCCGTGTTGCACAGGTCGCCAACGAGGCCGTGGTTGAAGCTTATATGGGCAAGCACGGGAGTCAGGGGCGTTTGGACTCCGAGCGCACGATGGGCGTGCTGCAAACCCGGCGGGAGACCCTTCGTCGGGAAAAGGACAAGATCGATTCACAGATCCGTCAGATCGTGGAGCGACGGGGGACGGACAAGATCAGTGAACTCCTGAGCCGAACCGTTGAGTCTGCTATGGCGCTCGAAGCGCAGAAAGAAACGCTTGAGGCTCAGCGAGCGGAGCTTGAGCGGATCAAGAGTGGTGGAGATGGCTCCGGTGCGGCTGAGGTGATGACGGAAGAGCGGGCTGCACTGCTCGACCCGGGAGTGAAAGAGCTGATTCAGCTCCGTGCTGCGCTTGAATCACAGCGTGCAGAGCTGCTCGCGAGTGGCGTTCTGAGAGGGCATCGCTTATTCAAGCAGGTCGAAGCAGGCTTGACTCAGGTGAATGCTCAGATCGATGAGCGAATTGGTGTCCTGCGTGATTCCATCTTGCGTGGGGAACACTCTTCCACTGGCGAATCAGGCATGACGCTCGATGAGATCGATCGACAACTTGCCTCGGTCTCGGAGCGGCTTGCCGAGCAGGAGCGTCGCCGAAGTGAGATCTTCAAAGATGATCTCGCAGTCCGCGATCTCTACAGACAACGCGAAGATGTCGAGAAGGATATTGCCTTCGTGGAAGCCCGAATAACCGCTTTGGAGACGGAGTCTCAAGTCGCGGACTTTTCCGAAGTATCCGGTCGCATCTCGGTCGCCAGCGAAGCCAATCTTCCCAAGGTCCCGTCGTCGGACAAGCGGATCAAGCTTGCGGGCGCGGGCTTTGTGTTTGGCGGTGCAGTGCCGGTTGGTGCGATGCTGCTTCTGGGGATGATGGGTCGCCGGATCCGATTCTCCGATGATGGAATTCTCGAGTCCGCTCATTCGCGAATCGTCGGCGTGCTGCCGGACCTTGGCAACGCTCTTTCCGACCGGGAGCTGGCGGAGGCCTCTGCGTTCGCGGTCCACCAGATCCGCTCCCAGCTCCAGATTCTCTACGGGGGGAAAGCCGGAGGGGTGGTATTCTCAGTCACCAGCCCAGCGCCGGGTGATGGAAAGACCAGTTTGATCATCGCGCTCGGTCTGTCGTTTGCCGAGAGCGGGGACCGCACACTCCTGATCGACCTGGACCTCATCGGGCGAGGCCTCAGCTTGCACTTCGGCTTCCCCGATGCGCCCAGCCTCGCCGATGCCGCGGCCGTGGGCGACGACCTGCCGGCGATGGTCCGCCAGACAAGCTTCGATCGACTCAGCGTCCTGCCCGCTGGCTTTGGAGACGACATGCGGATCAGCAAGCTGTCCCCGCCGGTTGTGCGGAGGCTGGTTGAAACCTTCCGTGATCAGTACGACACGATCCTCATCGATTCGGGACCCATTCTCGGCTCGATCGAAGCCGGCCTGCTCGCGCCCGCGACCGATGGCATGCTGATGGTGGTCGGCCGCGGCCAACTGCGACCTCTGGTCAAGCGGGCTGTGGATCAGATCCAGGCGGTGGGGGGGCAGGTCATCGCTACGGTCTTTAACCGTGCGTCGGTCGCCGAACTGCGTCAGTCGTCGAGCAGCATGTCCGTGCACTTCTCACGACAGGCATCCCGTCAAGCGGTTGAGCAGGCCGCCCGTGGCGGGCCGGGCGTCGGGCCGTTGGCCGGCTCGCTCTTTAGTTCGAAGCAGTCCTCTGGTGAGCAGGGTTGATGATTTCGCCGGAATCCATTGCCAGACGCCCTACGCTCTGGGGGCTGACTCCCGCCCAGCTCCACGGCCGCTTTTGGGCCGCCCGTGGCGTGCAGGTTGTCGGCGTGGGTTCTCAGACCGAAATCCACCCACACGCCGAGCTGTACCTACTGATAGAGCAAAGCCGTTTCGTGATCATCCCGCTTCGCCGGTGTTTGGATCTGCTGTGCTGGCTCAAGCCCGATCTGCTCCTCGTGCGAATCGCGGACCGGACGGTTGCGGACTATCGGGAAATCGTCGAATCTCGGCCGGACGGTCAGTTTCTGCGATTCCGCCGCGAGTACTCAGCGGCCATATCCCGCCTCGCACGCATCGCATTGACAACAGATCCCGAGATTGCCCGCGACTGGGCGACGATGAATCCTGAAAAAAATGTCTGGCGCCAGATCCGTCAAGTTGTACCGCCTGACCTCCGCGCCTCGGTCCGAGAGCAGGGTCGCATCTATAACGGTGATATCGAGCGCGACAACGCCCGCTTTGTGCGTGATTTGGCCGAGTCATGGACCAGGCCGGATGCTACCATTTCCAGAATTCAACGCTGTGGCCGGAACGGTTGGGGTTACCAGTCCGCGACGCGACTCGATCCTGAGAAGATCAATGGCCCGGTTTGGGTTGGCGCGGGGCGCGAGTTGCCGGAAGGTGTGGTGGCGGTCGGGCCGGCAGTGATTTGGGACGATCCGCGAAGTCGTCCGGAGCCTGACGATCTCTCGTGGCGTGACATCGAAGCCAAAGCTGAGCCGATCGCCTCCCATCGGATCGAGGAAGCTGCGCCGTATACGAGCAGCCGTCTCAAGCGTGTCTTTGACATTGTGTTTGCCTTGTTTGCTCTGGTGGCGACACTACCGCTCTACCCTTTCATCATGCTGGCGATCTATGTGGAGGACCGACGCCCGTTCTTCTTCGCGCACTGGCGCGAGTCGATCAATGCCCGCGAGTTCGGATGCCTGAAATTCCGAACGATGTACCGGAATGCCGAGCAGATGAAAGCCGAGCTGATGGCCCAGAATATGGCGGACGGCCCACAGTTCTTCATGGAGGACGACCCGCGCATCACAAAGGTCGGTCGGATTCTCCGACGGCTTCAGCTCGACGAGATTCCCCAGTTCTGGAATGTTCTGTTCGGTCATATGTCGGTCGTCGGTCCCCGTCCCAGCCCGTTCTCGGAGAATCAATACTGTCCGGGATGGCGAGAAGCCCGATTGAGCGTCCGCCCTGGTGTCACCGGTCTCTGGCAGATCCGCCGCACCCGCTCTGACGGGGCGGATTTCCAGGAATGGATCCGCTACGACATCGAGTATGTGGAAAAAGCGAGCTTCTGGCTCGATCTCTACATTATCTGGAAGACCATCGCACTGGTGATCAGCGCACTGACACGCAGGTAGGCTAAGGGAGGATCCGTGGCGCTTCGACCCAAGACCGCTCGTCGATTGATTCTGGTTGCGGCCGCCTTGCTCATCGTGGCCTTTGGCGGAGCCGCTGCGTTGGTGGTGCCCAAGTGGCAGCGGTCTCGCCAGATCGCTCAGTTTGAGCGGGACGGGCTCAGGGCTAGCGAAGAAGGCCGTCACAGCGAGGCGCTGGTATTGCTCAGCCGGTATGTTCGCGGTGTTGGCGAGGCCAATGTTGAGCCGGAAGTCTTCCTCGCGCTGGCCCGTTCTCGGCGACAGGTGCAAGCCCCGCTGGATGCGCACTTCGAGGCCGCCGTCTCGCACTACCGTGCCTATCTACGGCTGGTTCCAGATGATAAGGAAGTGATCGCCGAGCTCATTTCCGCGTTGGCGGGGGCGCGCCAATGGAGCGATGTGATCGCAGAGGCTGCCAGGATTCGTCCGAGCGATCCGTCATCCGCTCCGAGTTCGATGATCCCGGTGCTTCGAGAGGAGGCGCGTGCCCGAGCCGCCCTGCGCCCGACGGATCCGCAGGTCTCAGCGATCGAGCAGCGCCTGCTCTCCGAGCATCCTCCCGCCTTTGTTGACATTTGGCGGGCGTGCATGCGACGCCAGCGTGCAGGTGATCAGGCGGGGGTCATCACGCTCGCAAAGTCGATCGTCGAGAAAAACCCTGACACATTGCAGTCAAAGCTACTGAATGTAATGCTCATCGTTCCATCGGAAGGAGGAGCACCGACCGGTGAGCCGAACCAACTGATTCTTTGGGTACAGGCCCAGATGGGCACCTTGCTCGGAATCGGGCCCCAGGCCGCCCCAGGCGTCGAGCCGGACCTGAGCGATGCAGAACTCGTTCGTGTGGTTCTGGACTATCTCGACTCGTTCGGACAAGCACCGATGGGGGTTGAGTTGCTCGAGCGGTCCTCAGTGACCCGTAGCGACGCAGATCTGCTCTCTGAGCTCGCCCGCCGCTACTTGTTCTTGGAGCGATTTGAGGATCTCGCGTCATTGGACCCAAAGATCGACGGTCGCCATATTCCCGATGTTCTTGGGTATCAGGCTTATGTCGCGATCCAAGATCAGGATGTTGAAGACATAAACGCGATCCGTCGCGAGCTCGAGGCAGTTGAGGCAAACTACCGGGCGGCCGCCTGGTTGGATGTCATCAAGGCTCAGGACCAGCTTCGCTCCGGAGTACTGCCCGAAGCTCGGGCGACCATGGCCCGGGCGGTTGAAAAACACGCCCTCGATCCCGTCATCCGACGGCTGCAGGGCGATATTTTCGCCGGTCTCGAGCAATATGACCTCGCGCTGACCGCATGGCACAACGCGTCATTGGCCGCCGACAGGTTGGTCTGGGTGGATCCGATGCTCCGCAGGGCGGACCTGCTCGTGGAACTGCATCGGGCGTCGGAAGCGCAGCAGATCGTCGACGATGCGCTCGCTGGTGCTGATTCGATCCGCTACATCGCGCATCCTCACTTTCCCCGCCTGGTAGCGGGTGTCGCAGCCTCGCGGGGCATGCTTTTGCAAGCACCGGTTTCTGACCTGGAGCGGGCTGCGGACTATGCATTGCTCTCGGCGGAGAGCGATCCAAAGGAGCAGGCTGCAAGGCTCGGACTTGATGTCATCCGCTGTCTCATTCTGATCAATGAGGAACGCCGAGCGTATGGGGTTCGGCTGCTTAGCAGGTTTTTCCAGGAGTGCACCGACCCTCATCTCATCGCAGAGGCGAGGGCGCTCGATTGGCAGTTCGGGCTCGGTGCCGCACTCGCGGCCGGATTGAACGAGGAGTTACCTTCTGAAGTCAGCGAAGCCGAGATCGCACTGGTCATGGCCACGGGCTATGCCAACGGACGAAAAATGGGGCCTGATCGGGTCACCATCGCCGCCCAATGGTTCGACCGGATCATGGCCGGAGCCAAGCCCTCCGATCGAGTGGATTGGCTTCTCGCCCGTGCGAAGTTCCTGTCTGCGTTCCAGCTGGAGCGGGCGAAGGAAGCTTGGGAGGAAGTTCTCGCCGCAGGCCCAGACCGTCTGGATGTGCTCTCCGCCGCAGTGCAGTCCGCTGAGCTCGGATTGGATCGTGCCTTTGTCGAGAAATCGATCACGAAGATCAGAGAAATCACCCAAACACAGGGCCGGGAGCTTCCTGGGCATCTCCGCCTCGCTCGGGGACGCGCAATCTTCGGAGGCGCCGACACCGGAACAGCCGCTACCGCGCAGTCACGGGATGAAGCAGTGTCGGTGCTGCGCTCAGTTGTGGCAGCCGAACCGAGAAACCTCCTCGCCCGCAAGACGCTTGCATTCATGCTCGCGGCAGAACCATCTCCGGGTTCGGAAGCGTACGCCCCGGACCTAGTTGCGGCGATTGCACAACTCCAGGCCGCTTCAGCACTCGTCAGCGGTCCCGCCTTGATCAACATCCTCTTCGACATTGAAGATCTGGCGGTGCGCCTTCCCGACGGCGGTGATCTGTCCCGGCAGACTCTGACCCGTATCGCAGAACTCATACAACAAGACACGGACGCAGTCGAGATCGTCGCCGACCGTCTGAGGCGATCAGGCAACTTTGTCGGTGCCATCGCGATGTACGAACAGGCCATGGCCGGTATGACAGGCCCCCAGCGAGCCGATGTCGGCGTGCTACTCGCTAGAACATACGCTGCCCTTGGCGAGACGGCGGCAGCCAACCGGCTGCTGGACTCGCTGGCCATGAGCGACGGATTAACGATTGAGCAGGTCGTCGCGATCGCGGATGAGCTCGCAGCCAACGGTAGCGTGGAGCGTGCCCGGGGCCTGCTGACCGGCTTGGCTCGATTCGGGTTTCGCCCTGCGCAGCAGCGGTATATCCGAGCAATGTTCGATCTCCGTTTCACCGGGCCGGAGGAGGCCGAATCGGGACTCCGCGAGGCGGTGGCCATGGAGCCGACGCTCATACTCGCTTGGAAAGCGCTGGCCGAGCTCCTGCTTTCTCAGAACCGCGGCGATGAAGCCTCCGAGGTTCTCGCCGATGCACTCACCGTCCACCCTGACGATGCCGATCTGATCCGGCTTGCCGCCATCGCCCGGGGCGATATCCCATCGTCGTTCGATGCCAGCGCCCGAGAAGCCTTCGAGATGGTCCGCCGTTTCGAGCAGAGCCGTGGCTCCATGCCCGTCGCTGACCAGATCGAGTTCCTGCGTTCACTCGGCTCAAAGTTCCCTACCATCGCCGCGGTACAGGCCTTCGCTCTCCCGCTCCGCTTGGACCTCAATGATGACCCCGCGGCCATCGCTGCCGACGCACGCCGTGCCGCACTCCGATTCCCGGAGAATGCCAAGATCGCAGCCGTTGCTGCACAGGCCACCCTGCTCTCCGCTCCCCCCGAGGAAGCGATCCCGCTGATTCGCAACTGGAGGGGGCTCGAGACTGGCTCCAGACGCGGTCCGGACACATATCTGGCAGCCGCCCAGCTCGATGCTCGCAACCCTCGGGCAGCCCTTGAGACCATCCGCCCTTACCTCGAGGACTCGATCAAATCGCCGAACGAGCCACTGAACGCCCAAACCATCGTTCTCTGGGCGAGGGCACAGCTCCGCCTCGGCAATCGGCGTGAGGTACTCGAGCAGCTCACGCCGATCGTCCGCACGAACGAGCAGTTCCGTTGGTCCTCATGGCTGGACATCGTCACCGCCGAAGCCCCCGATACCCCGACCGCCATCGAGTGGATGGGTCTGGCCAGCCAGGCGGGCGGGCCGGGCGAGTTCATTGGCAACGCGGCCAACGCGTGGCTCCGCCTATCGGCCCGATTCCCGAACGCGGCAGCCGATCTGCTCCGCAGGTCCATCTCCCTGACGGACGGCATCATCGAAAGCGGATCGAGCGACCTCCAAGCCATCGTCAGCCGGGCGGAGGCTCTCTCTCGGCTCGCGACATTGGATGTCGGCTCCGCCGATTCACTCCATCGCCAAGCCGCCGCGGCGTTCCTCCGGGCCGACCAGATCGAACCTTCAGACCTCAACTTTCTCTTCGGGGCGGCCCGATCGGCGGACCGCGCGGGAGACCGCTCGGAGGCTATACAGCATTATCGGACGCTGCTCGCCCGCCCCAACTGCACCGGCTTCTTCCGTGCGGCGGTCCAGAACAACCTGGCCATGGTCATCGTGAAAACGGCTCCCACGGATACCCAGCTCGTCCTCGAAGCGGTTTCCCTTGCCGAGCAAGCTGTTGCTTTCCGCAGTCTCGGTGGGTTCGTCAGCACACGCGGCTGGGCCAAGCTCATCGCTGGGGACGCCGCTGGGGCCACAGCAGACTTCACGACTGCGACGGGCTCGGATCCGGGCTCTGCGGAGTCCTGGGCGGGGTTGGCAGTTGCCCTGAAGGTGTCGGGTGCGGACGAGACGCGGGTCAACGCCGCGTTGAAGAGAGCGAACGAGCTCCGAGGCGAAGCCCCCTTCGAGCATTGGATATCGGACGCTCTGTCGGCCCATGGTCTGCAGTCCGAAGGGTGAGACCTCGCCCGGCCGAGCGCCGAAAGTCTGTGTTCACAACGAAAACTATTCGGTCCTCCGTTCTGAGGGAAATCGGCGAAGTAGGGAGTTTTGCTCGACTTCCGGCCGTGAGCGGGTATGCTCATACAGTCAGGATGGCGGGGAATCTCTTTTTTTCAGTCTGCGTGACTGCGGTAAAGGGCCTCCGCTCCATCTGCGGACACCCCAGGAATGGGGCAACACTGTACTGATACTCTCCATGGGGAAGGTGGAGAGCCGCGAATCCTGAAATGCTCCGCTGGGGTGAGACGGCGAGGAACAGGGTTGGCGGAACATGGTGCTTCCGGGATCGTTCTTTCGAGA
Source organism: Planctomycetota bacterium (assembly GCA_003696675.1). Lineage (GTDB taxonomy): Bacteria > Planctomycetota > Phycisphaerae > Phycisphaerales > UBA1924 > UBA6054. The sequence continues at coordinate 24,799 of RFGH01000195.1, read as the reverse complement.
GAGGACAGGAAACATGGAAAACATTCGCATCAGCGTGCTGGCGCTCGGTCTTGCGGCCGGGTTCGCAACGGCGGCGGACTTCGACGCCGAGTTCGATGCTCTGATCGGACGCAACAACGCCGTTCTGATCGACGGTGTTGCTTACAACGCCGGTCACATGCAGCACACCTACACCGGCCCGATTCCCTCCGTGGCGGTCGGTCAGTTCAGGAACCAGACCTTTTACACCTTCTGCATCGAGCTGCAGAACACCAGCCGCAGCCCTGAAAGCTGGACCATCCAGAAGCTCTCTGAGGCTCCGAACCCATCCTCCAGCAACGGCGGCCTGCCCTACGGTGCCGGCGATGCTCAGGAAGTCCACGCGGTCGTCGCTGCGGCGATCCGTCTGGGCTGGATCAACGCTGACCTGTCGGCGGCCTCCGCCGGACAGACCGAGCTCGCCGCGATCCAGGGCATGATCTGGAAGGTCCTCTTCGACGGTTCGACCGTCGTTGGCAACACTAACAACACCATCGCCGCGATGGCCGCCCTTGAGGCCGAAGCCGCCCTCGATCCGTTTGCCCGCGTGAAGGGTCTGGCCGCCATGACCAACGCCGACGCGCAGGATCAGCTCTATGTGGTCCCGCTCCCGACCGCCGCCCTCGCCGGGCTGGCGATGCTCGGTGGCCTCGCGGGCGCCCGCCTGCGTCGCCGCGGCTGATTCCGGTCAGTCCATGCAACCGATCACACGGGGAGGCTTCGGCCTCCCCGTGTTGTCTTTTGTTCTGATCACACCGGATCAGGGCCGAGCCCCGGTGTCACGCACCCAGGCGTTCGATCACACGGGCCAAGCTCACACGCCAGTGCGTGCGCGGGCCGATGAGTTGCTCTGTCAGACTCAGATCGAGCACGCTGTACGCCGGACGCATGGCTGGGCGTGGGAACGCATCGGACGAGCACGGCAGCACGCGGCATCGTCGCCGGAGCAGCGTCACGATCTCCGTCGCGAACTCGTGCCAAGTGCACTCCCCGGCATCGGTCGCGTGGAACACACCCCGTCCCCCTGCGAGGTAGATCGCCAGCGATGTCACTGCGAGTGACTCGGCCGAAGTTGGGCGGCCACGCTGGTCATCGACCACGCGAAGCTCGTCGCGATCGGCCGAAAGCGAAGCAATCGTTCGGACGAAGTTGCGGCCCCAAGGGGCATAGACCCAGCTCGTCCGGAGCAGGAGATGGTCACAGCCGGATGCGATCAGCAGGCGTTCGCCCACCGCTTTAGATCGGCCATATGCGTTGACAGGATGGATCGGGGCATCGACTGGATAGGGGGACTCAGCGTGACCCGAGAAGACATAATCGGTGCTGTAGTGCAGCAGTGTGGCGCCGGTCCTTGCCGCCCGGTCGGCCAGAACGCCCACGGCCTCGCCGTTGGCTCGGGTTGCATCGGACTCGGCTGATTCGGCCCCGTCTACATCGGTCCACGCGGCCGCGTTGATGATCAGTTCATCCCGTTCATCGATGGCCGAAGCGAGTGAAGCCGGCTCGAGGAGATCGATTTCGGGCCGGCTGAGAACGCGATGCGGCACGCGGTGCGCGGTCAGCAGCCCGTGCCACGCCCGACCGACCATGCCCGTGCCGCCCAAGATTACGGCCTGACGGGGCATGGCTCGTTGGATGGGGTTGTCCGTCATTCGATGGGTTCTCAGCGGTGTTCGACATGCCAGGGGAAGCCGCTGAACGCGTCGGGAGGGGTCCGTTCCTCATCGGGGTTGGCGGGGTCGTACGCATGGGTGACATAATACAGGAGCCCTGCCTGCTCGTTTCCGACCGTGGCGGCGCCGTGCCAGAGTGGAGGTGGGATGATCACCACGCCCGGCCGTTTCTCGCCGATCACGATGGACCAGGCGCGGCCCGAATCCTGATCCAAGACCCCAACCTTGATGTGTCCGACCAAGCACATCCAGAAGTCCGTCTGTTTGGTGTGACGGTGCCACGCCTTGACCACGCCGGGGTACTGCACCGAGAAGTTGACCTGCCCATCCCCGGACATGACGCCCTGGAGCTGATTCATCAAGGACCAGCCACGATCGTCGGCATAGTGAACGGTCGGAACGAAAAGCGGTGTTCGATCGGAGGTCGCCTTTCGGAAGGCCTCGGCGACGGGTCCATCGAATCGGGAGGGAGCGGTCACATTCACGGCGAACTCCTCGGGGCGGGCATCGGAGGCTGCGGCCTCGGCAGCCAAGATCGTAGCGAAACGGCGGTGGTGGCGAGCGCACCCGCACCGACCATCATGAGCGGGGAGAAGAAGGCGTTCTGGAGTGAGTCTCCGTTGGCGATTGCCAACGCGAGCATGATTCCCACAACACCGGCCATGTTTGGGTGCAACAGCAGCTTGGCGGGTACGCGACGCAGTATGATTAGCGCGGGTACGCACAGCATCCCGTACAGCCCAACCAGACCAAACAAGCCGTTTTTGCCAAAGGCGATGAGCCAAAGAGCGTCGACCGCGGTCGTGGCCTCCCCGTAATCGTCGAAAACACGGAAACGATTGTGCCCGCCCCAGCCGAAAAGCGCTTGGTCCCTTGCTTTGGAACCCAGTTCCACCTCCTGGATGATGCGTCCGCGCAGCGATTCTGCCCTATCGGCATCGATATTCTTTTCGATCCATTCGGCGATTCCTTCGGGACTCCAAAGGCCGCTCGCTCGGACACCGACATAGCCGGGAGTTGCAAGAAAGAGACTTATGAGAAGAATCTTCGCCCTGCTGGAACGAAAAATAAACGCAGTGCAAACGGTGCCGCATAGTAGTGCGATTGATCCTAGTGACCTGCAAATCAGGGTGGTGAAAGTCATGCCGATCGCGATGGCGATGTGTGGTATGCGAGCGGTCTTCTTCCTCGGAGTGATCATGGCAAACCAGCAGGCTACGGCAGTAGCGCAGGCCATCCAAGTGCCGACTTCGATTCCGTGGCGGAACATCAGCATTGGACGGTACCCGCCCAGCCGCATCGTCATATGAAACGGGGCTTGGTGTATGCCGTACACCCAGCGATGCAACTGCGGGCTTAGTCGAATTTCCAATAGGCATAATGGTGCCGCGACCATTCCGGCAAGAAGCACGCCGATGGCGCACTCACGCACATCATCCAGCGATCGAATCGCAACACGCCCTAAAAAATATGGAACGCCCCATCTGAATAAATGTCCATAAATCTCGGACAATGCGTCCCAGGTCCCCAGTCCATTCGCGATCGAACTGACTCCGGGTGCAAAAATCCATATGCAGGCGAAAGCGTCGATTGCTCTTATCCGGAATCCTCGGAGGACATCGCTTCGGAACAGTAGCACACCGATCGCAACGCCATAACTGACCGCAAAGTCTTTGGTGAGCTCTGGAAGGCCGGATACTGCGAGCCCTGCACGGGGCGATAGGGTAAGCCATCCGGCCGCAATAATCAGCATGATCGCACGGATGCTGCGAAACAGAGCGACTGCTATAGGGGCAATTACTATAAACAGGATTAGATTGATCACCCCGAGAGAGTTCACACGGCTTCCTCGCGACTAATGATTCGCTTCAGGAGGATGGCAGAGCCTTTGTCAATGCCGATCAGTTGATACCCGTTCCTGGCGTAGAACTTCTGGCCACGCTGATTGCGTGCGTCGACATGCACCCGCAACAGAGTGTGGCCGCGGCTGATCGCGGCTCGCTCGGCAGTGACCAGAAGCAGGTCGGCGATTCCTGTGCCTCTTGCATCTGGATCTACCAGAAGCAGTCCCATATATCGTGTTCCTTGCACGCAAGGCTTGCTCGCGATGGAAGTTTGGTGATCAGCCAGTGCAGATTGTGCCTTTCTTCCCTTGGATCGTTTTCTCAGCCGAGATCGTACTATGCCTGGATGCGCCAAAGCCGTGAACGCTTTGGAGGCTTTGGAGTGCGGGCCTCTCCGTAGCATCCGTCGCCACCATGTGCCATCCGCTGCGTCGACGACGAATCCACGAATGGCTGACTGACCATCACGAGCCACCCAAACCGGACAACGGTTTGAATGTATGACCTGCTGCCACCATGATCGTACCAGGAACATCGGCGCTCGCCATTCTGGCGCGCCAGGGAATGTAGCCTTGCACAGTTGGGCGATGGCCGCCGCGTCTTGAGGCGTCGCGGGCTCGATGCGCACGGTCCGTGGTTCGTGGACGCTCACGACGCATCCTCCTTGCCGCCCAATCGGACCGCCCGCTTCCGTCGCGCCCATTGCTCGAACCGGTCGCGAGCGAACTTGACGAGCGGGTTTGATGCTCGCTCCCAATGCACGCAACTGACGCGCTCGCGTGGAGAAAAGGTGCTCTTGAACTTCCCGGGAGAGCCGCGATTCGAGATGAAATCGTATGTCTGAAGGCCGCGCTGCATGCACAGCATCATGGTGCGCCAGTGCAGGAGGTTGTTGGGAGCAAGGCTCAGATATTCGGCATGGGTGCCCCCAGCGAAGTACATGGCGACTCTGCTGTCATGCGGGATGATGAGGGTCGCGACACGAGTGTTTCCGAGAAACGCCGAGGTGACCAAGAGTTCACCGGCGGGGCGGAGCCGTTGCTCGATCTGTTCCAGAAAGCGTCGAGAGTAAGGGGGGCGTTGGTTGGACTTGGCGAACACATCCTCCGCCATGCGATAGAAGTCATCGAGGTACGAGCCGTCCTTCTCCTCCCGGATTTCAAGCCCGTTCTTCTCACCTTTGCGGATGCGCGTGCGGCATGTGCTCTTCAGACCCGACCAGAGCGAGTCTTCGCCGATGGTCAGGTCCATCTCATAGGTCGCGAATCGGCGGGTTTCCCGGAAGCCGAGCGGTCGAAGATCGAGGTCCGTATCCATGAGCCTCAAGGCCAGGAACGAGGGATTCCGGAGGGGTGCGGACCGCAGCAGCAGCCGGATCGTGTCCGTGTCAGCCGCTCGACCGTCCAGGAACACCGGGCCGAGGTATGCGGTGTTCCATCCCGGCAGGGGCGAGCCGGCGACACGCAGCGGGCCTTTGCGGATCAGCCCGACGGGCCATGCGGCGACGGGCCCGGATTCGTTCTCCGCCACCAGCCGCAGAATCGGCGCACCGATGCTATCTTCGAGCGCACCCAGCCATGCGTCGCGGTGATAGACCGTCCCCAGGGTCGCCCGGTCGATGAGTGCATTCCATTCCCCTGGTTTGGCGGTTCGGACTCGCACGGCTGGAGCGGTCATCGGCAAGATGCCTCCAGCTCCGACATCGTCACCAGCCGGATTCCCCGGGACTTCGCCCCGGACACCAGTTCGCGTGTCAGAGCCAGGACAAACGCCCTCCTGTGGGGTTCGGCATGGTGGCAATGCATGAGGACCACTGGGCCGCCGCGATCGAGGATCTTCTCGGCGAGCCTCTCGGGGGCGGGGAAGGTGTCGAGCGTATCGAGCGCTGCCACGGTCCACCAGTCCACACGGCGCCCCTTCGACCGCATCCTGAGCCAGGTCGGCAGCGAGATTTTTCCGAATGGTGGGCGATAGGCGGCTTTCGGACCCACCCAAGGGGCGAGCGTCCGGTAGGCCAGCCCGCTGTCGCGGAACTCCCGGATCGGCCCGACCTTCCAGGCGTTCTTGTGGCGATGGGTATGGGTGGCTAGTTCATGGCCTTCAGACACCATCCGATCGATCACATCAGGAGCAGACTCGGCCCGAAACCCCACCAGATAAAAGGTGGCCTTGGCATCGAACTCCTGCAGGACGCCGAGCACAGCCGGGGTGGTCGTCGGGTCGGGACCGTCGTCGTAGGTGAGCGCCAGAAGGCCTCGGCCTCGGCGTCTCCAGCGCCGGGTCTGGCAGGCCCTGATTGCCAGCGGCAGCCCGTAGCACAGCACGGCGATCGCGAGCAGTGTTGCGAACACCGCCACCGCCGCCCATGCCGGGCCCGTGATGCCGAGGGTTGCGGTCAAATCGAGCCTCGCTCCTGCCGGTCCTGCCATGCTGTCCCAGAAATCAGGGGAAGACGGCGTACCGGAGAACAATAAACACGGCGGATAATCCAAGGAACGAAAAGTCCAGCTTCGGCAGCCAGACATCGTGGCCCCGAACCGTCCAGACGAGCAGCGGATAGTTCATCCAGTACCCGGCACCCATACCAATGATCAGGCCGGCGAGGTCACCGTTGGGATACGAGGTTCGGCTGCCGATGTACAGGCCGATGATCATGCCCGCGAGCATGATAAGCCCGCCGCCGGTCTTCCAGATCATGAATCGGAACGAGTTGCCCTTCGCGAGAAGGATGCCGCCCGCGCTGGCACAGACCAGCCGAGCGGTGGTGCCCGCGGCGAGCAGTTCGAGCATCCACCCTGCTTCGATATACGAGTCTGGGTACATCAGGTCGATCAGCCAGGTCCCGATGAACATCAGCAGCCACATGGCCGGTAAGAACGCGAGGAGAAGGTATAGCCGCACCTTGAACATGCGGCGGCGCATGACCTTGATCGGCTTGTCCTTGATGTCCGCAAAGATGGGGAACAGGATTTTGCTATGAAGCGCTTGGTAGAACTTCGGGGGCATGTTCCCGATCTGGTAGGCGATCGAGTAGACCGCGAACTCTGCGGTCCCCTGGAGTTTGCCGACGGTCAGCAGGTCGCCTTTACGGATCAGATATGTCATGATCGTGCTGACAAAGATCCACCGACCAAACTTGACGAGATCTTCCAGGCTCTCCTTGTCCCAAGCGAAACGATTGTTCGGCCCTGGAAGCAAGACGAAGGATGCGATCAGCACGACGGTGGCCGCGAGCAGCGGACCGACGATGATCACGCCCAGGTTGTCCGGTGCCAGCAGCGCCCAGCCGATTGTGGCCGCCAGCCCGATCAGCTTGGCACCTAGCTTGACCGAGGTGACCCAGGCAATCTTGAGATCGCGGTTCGTGGTCGCGATTTTGGTCGACCAGGCGCCGGTCAGGACCGCTCCGAGTGCCAGCAGTGGCACGGCGTAAAGCAGTTTGGGCTCGTTGTAGAAGAGTGACGCCGGATAGGCCATTGCGGACGCCACGAGCCACACACAGGTGCCACGGACGACCGCTAGGGTCCAAGCGGTGTCGAGGAACTTCTGCTCGTTCTCCCGCCGCTGGCGCATGATGGAGAGGTTAACCCCCATCTCGGAGAGGTTGGCGATCAGATCCACCACGATGCTCGCGAGCCCGAGCAGGCCGAGCATCTCTTTGCTGATCAGCCGGGTGAGGAGCAGGTTGCGAACAAGCCGCAGGACCTGGTCACTGCTGAAGTCCACGACCACCCACGCACTGCCGATTGCGGCCTTGCGCTTGGTGACCGCGGGCGTGTTTGGCTTTGAGGCGGAATCCATGGTTGCTCCGGCGGACAACGGCAAAGCGGGCGTGCCCGTCGGACACGCCCGCCGCCGTAAGTCTATCGGCCGGATGCCTCGCGTCGATTAGTTCGCAGCGGTTTCGAACCCGGCCCGGATCCAGGCGGAGGCCGCGGTTCCGGTGAGCCGGGGATCCCAGTTGTCTCGGCTCATGGACCGGGCGGCCTGAAGGAACGCCGCTTCGTCTGCGAACCCGAGGTGCTGGGCGTACGCCTTGAGGTCCCGGGACTCGTCGACAAAGTGAATGTCAAGGATCTGGTCCTGCGTCACATTGGGGGTGGCGAGCCAGTCGGACATGTTCGCGTTCTGTCCGTCAAACTTGAAGATATCGTCAGAGCCGTCCACACCCTCGAAGTCATTGCTCCAGAAAGCGATCATGCCCATCGTGCGGATGTTCACGACTTTTTCGCTGCCAGGCATGATCCAGCGGTTGTCCCGGACGGTCACGCTTCCCGGCTCGGTCCCAACAGTATCCACCGAGAACTTGATCGCCTGACCCCTATTCCCATTCGTCCACTTATACGCGGTGTTATTGTGCATCACGACATTGGCGGCATTGCCGCCCATCGTGTACGCGATGGGAAGGCCGTTGGTACCCTCGGCGTTGGTCACCACATTGCCGGTGATTTCGGTGTCAAGCATGCGCTCCGTCCAGATGCCGAAGACTTCATCGACATCGCGCGACAGCGGTCCGCCCACGACCACATTGTTCCGGATGACGCCGCGGGCGGCTTCCTGCGGCCATTCGAGCGAGGAGTAGCCGAAACGAAGCCCCATCGGGTTGGCATAGATGAGGTTGTCCTCGGCAATACCACCCGAACGCATCTGCACGCCTGCGGCAGAGGCCCGCGATGTGATGTTGCCACGGAACTCCACCCCGGTTACTCCGACCTGAAGATAGACATTCTGCTTGAAGGTCGTTCCATCTGCGCCCGGGATGTCGGGGTTCCATCCGTTGCGATCGATGATATTCTCTTCGATCAGAAGGCCGGTCACATCATTCGCGAAGATGCCCTGCGCGTGCCCGCTGACCGACCAGGCGTCCACAATGATGTTCCGACGGATCTGGGCGTTCTCGAAACCGACATTGATGCCCTCGATGGAGATGTTGTTAAAGAATCCCTCGATCATGCAGTTCTCGATCAGCAGATCCTCGCCGACCGACAGCCAGCGGATGCCCCGAGAAGAATCGGAGGAAGCGGGGCGCACCGCCTTGAAGTGAATGCCGACAATCGCGACATGCGACACATCCTGGCCATACGGCGCCGCGATACCGTTTTCACCCTCACAAATAATAGTTGGGCGTGTGTCAGCATCTCCGTACGAGGCGATCACGACTCGTTCTTCTTCTGATCGTCCAGAGTTTTTCCAGCTGCCGAAACCTTCGTGCCAGGTATCACCTTTCTTGAGCAGCAGCCAGTCGGCGGAGTTGTTTCGCACCAAGGACGCAGCCTTTGCTATCGTCCGCACCGCTTGGGCCGGAGTACGGCCGGAGTTGCGGTCGTCACCTTCGCTGGAGGACACGAAGACAAAGCGTGTGTCAGGGGCGGGGCGGAGCACAGTCCACCCGTCGGCGTTGCGTTCGTCCGCCAATACGGTCGGAGCAAGTCCCGCGAGGCCCACCAGAAGGCCGGCGGTGGTGCCCAGCACACGCCCGAGCCGGGGCGAGAGTGCAAAGTTCATCGTCGACATGGGTTCGTCTCCCTCCTGGAAGCTTCAAGGAACGATCCGACCGTCCATAACCGATCGGCCAATGGCAAGGAAACATCGCCTTGTTTTCCCAACTGGTCCAGCCCGGCGGACGCCTCGTTCCGGGAGGAGCCTATCCGCATCACTTCTCGGACCTGTTGCTTGAGGCTGAGCATAGATCCCAGCCGGGGTACCCTCAATGCGCATGCGCTCCTCAGCCGATACGGGAATGAGCGGAGTTCTGGTCTCACGCACCCAGTTTGGGGGACCGTAGCGAAGCCGGTCGGGCTGGCCTTGAATCAACCGCCGGAATGGTGGCTTGCTGTGGCCAAGGGGCTTGGAGGATGCAGATTGGGTCGGCCGCTCACGCTCAACTGGATCGAAGGCAGGCCCTCGCTCGCCGGCGGGGTGAAGTCCAATAAGCTTATTGCTGAGGCTATGGCCCGTCGGGGGCATCACGTCACGATCTCCCATCTGCCACCGACACCGCCTTGGCCTCCGGTCTGGCGTGTCCGGACGCTTGTCAAACGGGCCGCGCTCGGCATGCAGCCAGGACGGTTTCGCCACCACCTTGAAACGGCCGCGGTGCCCATCAATCGGCTTCCAAAGCGCGTGCTTGATCCCGCCCTCGTTCCCGATGCCGATGTCACCTTTGCGAGCTGGTGGCGAGTCTGGCGTGCTGTGGCCGGTTGGCCGGAATCGAAAGGCCTGAAAGTCCATTATGTCCGCCACCACGAGGTGTACGCCGGTCCCCGCGCCGAGGTCGATGCGGCATACGCCCTGCCCGGGCCGAAGGTCGTGATCTCCAGCTGGCTCGCGGATGTCATGCGCGAGTACGGGCATCAGGATGTGATCCGCATCCCCAACGGGGTTGCCTGGAACCAGTTCGATTCGCAGCCACGGTCGCGCGCCGAACGCCCGACGGTCGGCATGCTGATGGGTACCGCCAGTTTCAAAGATACGCCCACCGGGCTGAAAGCCCTCGCGATCGTGCGTCGGCAGATTCCCGACCTGCGGATCATCGGCTTCGGGCAGCGTCCGCCACCCGATTCGTGGGAAATGCCCGAGGGCGTCGAGTTCCATTATCAGCCGGAGCAGTCAGAGATCCCAAAGTTGTACCAGGCTTGTGACTGCTGGATTGTGCCGTCAAGCTCAGAGGGATTCGCCATGCCCGGCATCGAGGCCGCCGCAAGCCACTGCCCTCTGGTTTGCACTCGCTGCGGTGGCCCAGAGGACTTTGTCACGCCTGGCCGGAACGGGTACCTCGTCGATGTCGGCGATGCCGAGGCCATGGCCGCCGCTGTGGTGCGTGTGCTGTCTCAGTCCGCGGACGAGTGGAGACGGATGAGCGAAGCAAGTTACGAGATCGCACGGGAGTTCGATTGGGATCTTTCCGCAGAGAAACTCGAGTCCCATTTGTATCGCTGGCTCGACGAAGCAGGGAATAACGCGGCGTGAGCTCAAACGCATACACACACTCGGACAAGGACCACGCTCGCGATGTCACGCGACGCGGCTTGTTCCTCGTAGGTGCCGAACGAAGCGGTACGACAATGCTACGGCTGATGCTCGATCATCATCCGCTCATTGCGTGGCAGAACGAGTTCGAGTTTGCCGTCGATTGTGTGGATGATTCTGGCAAGGCGCCGGATATGCACGACTATCTTGATTTTCTCAATACCAACCGTGTCTTCCGTGCGACAGGCTATCGCATCGATCCTGAACTGCCCTACCCGGATCTCGTCCGGAGCTTTCTCGATCAGTGTGGGCAAAGGAAGAACAAAGACCTTGTCGGGGCCACGGTCCATCGGCACATCGGGAGGTTGGTGAGCATCTGGCCGGATGCGCGTTTCATCCACCTGGTCCGGGATCCGCGCGATGTGGCCCCGTCGGTCATCGGCATGGGTTGGGCCGGAAACTGCTATTACGGTGTAGCGGGATGGGAGCACACCGAGCGAGAATGGGACCGCCTAGCCGCACGGCTGGACCCGTCACGATACATCGAAATCCGATTCGAGCAGCTGCTGGCCGACCCCGAAGCAGAGCTATCCCGGATCTGCGACTTTATAGGAGTACCGTTCGATCCGCAGATGCTCCGCTTCCACGAGGACACGACTTATGAGCCGCCGGACCCGTCGGCATCGACCCGCTGGCATGGGCGGCTCGACGCACGGTCGGTTTCACTGATCGAGGCTAGGGTCGGCGATTTGCTTACTGCCCGTGGTTACGAGCGTGCGGCTCTCGACGCCCGCATGCCCGGTCCCGTCTCCAGGGTGGCTCTCTTCATCCAGAATCGCATATCGCGAATCCGCTGGCGTATCCGGCGCTATGGTCTCCGCCTGTACCTGAAGGCGCAACTCACGAAGCGTCTTTCCCCGCGGGGCCACTGGCCAGCTGTCCGGGAGCGCATGCAGCAGATCGATCAGGAGCGCCTCAAGTGACAGGCGAGTCTCCGATTCCTCCCCGCAAGCGGTTATCGGTGATCGTGCTCAACTACCGAACGCCGGCACTGGTTACCGACTGTCTCGCCACGCTCGAGACGGAGATCGATCCCTCGCGAGATGAGGTCGTGATCGTGGATAACGCGTCGCCCGATGAATCCGCCGATCGTATCGCGCAGGCGATCCGTGATCGTGGCTGGTCGAGCTGGGCTCGGCTGGTACGCTCCCCCGTCAACGGCGGGTTCGCCGCAGGCAACAATGTTGGTATTCGCAACACCAATGCCTCGGTCCGCATCCTGCTGAACTCGGACACGCTTGTTCGTCCGGATGCCATCGGAACGCTGATGAATCGCTTGGAAACCGATCCCAAAATCGCGATCCTCGGCCCGAGGCTCGAGTGGCCCGATGGTGAGCCGCAGATTTCAACATTCCGCTTTCGCACCCCTTTCACCGAGCTGATCGCCGCCGGCAGCCTCGGCTGGCTCGGTCGCCGATTTCCAAGGCATGTCGTCGCGATAGAGTTGAACGACCTCAGTACCAGCCCTGACTGGGCCAGCTTCGCTTGCATCGCGATCCGTGATGAAGTGTTCCAACGCGTTGGGATGCTCGACGAGCGCTATTTTATGTACTTCGAAGACATGGACTACTGCCGCAGGGCAGCCCGCGAAGGCTTCCGCGTAGGATACGAGCCCAAAGCACGGGTCGTGCATCTGCGCGGCGGAACATCAGAAGTTAAGAAAAATACAGCGTCCAGGAAACGGCGCCCCGCTTACTTCTACGGTGCGCGTTCCCGCTATTTTACATCGTGGTACGGGCGTCATGGCTGGCTGTTGGCAAACCTATGTTGGATGTTGGGATGGATTCTGGCGATCGTGCGCGGCAAGTCGAAGGCAGTCAGCCGCGAGTGGCTCGACATCTGGTCCGGCCCGCGTTCCGGCCGCCCGGCATCGCTGCCGGATCCATCTCCTTCGGCAACCATCCGAGCCGGAGCGGCTCATGCCTGAGATACTACAACGGCCCCATTTTGTTGTCATCGGCGCGATGAAGTGTGCCACAAGCACCCTGCACGATCAGCTGGCACGCCAACCCGGCGTCTTCATGTCAACCCCTAAGGAGCCCAACTTCTTCAGTGATGACCCGGTTTGGGCCAAAGGTCTCGACTGGTACGCGTCCCTGTTCAAGCATGCGCCCGAAAACGCGGTTTGCGGCGAATCGAGCACGCACTACACCAAACTGCCCACCCATCCCCATGCCGTCGAGCGGCTTCACGCCTGCCTTCCGCTCGCGAAACTGATCTATGTCATGCGGGACCCAATCGATCGTCTTGTGTCGCACTACATCCATGAATGGACGATGCGAGAGATCACAGATCCTATCGATCGGGCCATTCGTTTCCGCCCGGAACTGATCGACTACTCTCGCTACGCCATGCAGTTGCGTCCGTGGATCGATCGGTTCGGAACCGACCGCATCCTGCCGGTGTTTTTCGAGCGGCTGACCCACGACCCGGACACTGAGTTTGCTCGCATTTGCCGTTTCGTCGGAGTGCCCGGCGAACCCGCTTGGGATCAAGCCGCCAAGCCAAAGAATGTCTCTTCCGAACGCCAGAAACGCAATCCTGTAAGAGATCGAATCCTCGACATAGGACTGCTCAAGACCCTCCGGCGCACACTGATCCCCGAGTCCGTCCGAAACCGCATTAAGTCCCGCTGGCGGATGGAACATCGGCCCGAGCTCTCGTCAGAGGCCCGTTGCTGGCTGGCCGAACAGCTCGATCCAGACCTCTCAGAGCTCGGAAAGATGCTCGGTCTGTCCTTTACATGTGCAGCCTACCGTGAGGCGGTACTCACGCCAGCTACCGCTCCAGAATGGACCGGAGAAGGGGCAGGCTTGTGAACCAGGACGAGTCGACTCCGATTCAAGCCGCCGTGGGCGTGGTCGCCATCGGACGCAACGAGGGCGACCGTCTCAAGCGGTGCCTCCATTCCGCCATTGCCACAACCGATCGCGTTGTTTATGTCGATTCGGGATCGACAGACGGTTCGTGTGACTTCGCGCGGTCGCTCGGCGTGGAAGTGATCGATCTCGATACTTCACGGCCATTCACCGCCGCGCGGGCACGAAACGCCGGTATCGAACGACTCAAACAGCTGTGGCCCGGGCTTGTCTTCGTGCAGGTTGTTGATGGGGATTGCGAGTTCGCTGACAACTGGATCGAGTCAGCGTGCGAGTTCCTGATGGCGCATCCGTCATGCGCATGCGTTTGCGGGCGCCGTCGAGAGCGATTCCCCGATGCGTCGATCTACAACCGAATCATCGATCTCGAATGGGACACCCCGATCGGACCGACAAAGTCCTGTGGCGGTGATGCGCTCTTTCGCCTCGATCCGCTGCTGGCGGTGGGGGGGTACCGTGATTCCCTGATCGCAGGCGAGGAGCCCGAACTGTGCGTACGCCTCCGTGCCGCTGGGTGGAGCGTCCACCGACTCGATCACGAGATGACCCTCCACGACGCGGCTATGACCCGATTCTCCCAGTTCTGGAAGCGGGCCAAGCGGGCCGGTCATGCGTACGCGGAAGGCGCCGCCTTGCACGGCAGCGGTCCAGACCGGCACGGCGTTCGCGGCACCCGCTCCGCGATACTTTGGGGGCTCGTCCTGCCCGTCCTTGCTGCACTCGCGGCATGGTGGACATTCGGCATCTCGCTCATGCTGCTCGCGCTGCTCTACACATTCCAGGCGTGGCGTATCCGCAAGGGGAACATCCGTCGCGGGCGGTCAAGTCGCGATGCCACGCTGGTCGGACTCTTCACCATGCTGGCCAAGCCCGCGCAGGCATCGGGCGTGTTGCTCTTCTGGCGTCGACGCCTCTTCGGCCAACGATCGACGCTCATCGAGTACAAGCGATCCACATCGTCCTCCCCAACGGAGGGCACCCATGCGTGAAGCTCCCGTCATCCTCTATATGTCCGGAACCGTTCCCAAGCGCTCCGAAACCTTCGTTTATCGGGAGATTTTCGCGCTGCGTGAACTCGGTGTCGATGTCCGTACGGCGTCCGTCCATGAGCCGACACGCGGATTGGATGATAACGGCCCGCTGAGCCGGATGGCCGAGGACACCATCGAGATCTACTCAAAGGGTGTCGTTCAGCTGCTCGCGGACTACTTCGCCGAACTGGTGTCCCACCCGGTCCGAACGATCCGAACCATCATCCGCGCCAAGATCGATGCATTCCTTTCGCGTGACATCCCCACCCCCCGCAGACTCAAAGTGATCTGGCAAGCCATGGCGGGCGTGGCGCTCGCTCGCCGTGTTAGGCTGATGAATGTTGCGCATATCCACTGCCACATGGCCCATGTCCCAGCTACCATCGGTATGTACGCCGCAAGCCAGCTCGGGATCACATTCAGCTTCACCGGCCACGCCAACGATCTATTTCCCAACCGCACCCTTCTGACCGAGAAACTCAGCCGAGCCCTCTGGGTCAACTGCATCTCCGAGTGGCACCGCGATTTTTACAAGTCCATCGTGGACCGCCCTGACCACGACTATCCCATTGTCCGCTGCGGCGTCGATACCAGACGCTACCCCGTCACACCCGCGCCACGAGCCGACCGGCTCGAAGTTCTGGGCGTGGGACGCCTCGTCGAGAAGAAGGGCTTTGATGTCCTGATCCAGGCCGCCGGTGATCTGGCTCGTGCGGGCGGGGCCAAGGTCCGAGTACGCATCGCAGGCGGCGGCGAGCAAGAGCCCTCGCTCCGTGAACTGGTCCGTCAACTGCCCGCCCTCGCAGAGGTCGAACTGCTGGGCGATACCGACAATGACGCCGTGATGGACCTGGTGGGCCAAGTCGATGTCTTTGCACTCCCCTGCCGGGTCGCCCGATCCGGCGACCGTGATGGCATCCCCGTCGTCCTCATGGAAGCCATGGCACGCGGCCGTTGCGTCATCTCGGGCGATCTCGAAACCATCCGGGAACTCGTCCGCGACGGCCAAACCGGCGTCATGATTCCCCCGGGCGACCGTCAGGCACTGGTTTCCGCCCTCCGAGACTTGGCGCGGGACCGCGACCGGGTCGATGAACTGGGAAAGGCCGCACGAGCCCGCGTCGAGGAGGAGTTCGACCTGATGCGAAACGCCGAGCGCATCGTCATCGCCATGCGAACCCACGGAGTCCTCCCGCCGGAGGTCGTCTCATGACTCGCTCTACCCGCCGCTACCTGGTGGTGACCCCTTGCCGCGACGAGGGCGAGTTCATCGGCCGCACGATCGAAACCATGGCCGCCCAGACCGTTCGTCCCACCACCTGGGTCATCGTTGACGATGGATCCACCGACGACACCCCCGAAATACTCGAGCAAGCCTCCGCCCAGCACGATTTCATCAAGATCGTACGGCGAGACGACCGCGGAGAACGAAAGGTCGGACCGGGAGTCATCGAGGCTTTTTACGCCGGCTACAACGCCGTCGACCCGGAAGATTACGAGTTCATTTGCAAAATGGACGCCGACCTCGAGCTCCCCGCCCGCTATTTCGAGCGGCTTATCGAGGAGATGGAGCGAGAGCCTCGTCTCGGCGCCGTCTCCGGCAAGATGTTCCTCCGCGATGAGTACGGGCGCTTGGTGCACGAGCGCCGCGGTGACGACCACGCCGCCGGACCAACGAAGTTCTACCGTCGCACCTGCTTCGAGGATATCGGCGGCTTCGTCCGCATGGTCGGATGGGACGGAATCGACGGCCACATGTGCCGCATGAAAGGCTGGATCGCCCGCTCAATCATGGACGACGAGATCAAGGTCGTTCACCTCCGACAGATGGGTTCCAGCCACAAGGGCGTGCTCCACGGCCGCGTCCGAGGCGGCCAAGGCAAGTGGCGCATCGGCTCCTCGCCGTGGTACCTCCTCGCCACCGCGGTCTATCGCATGGCTGACAAGCCCTATGTCATCGGAGCGTGCGCCATGACCTGGGGTTACTTCAAAGCGATGCTCAGCGGCGTTGAGCGTATGGACGATCCCGAATATCTCCGTCACCTCCGCCGGTACGAGTGGCGTGCCCTGCTCAAAGGTAAGAAACGGACCCTCAAAGCCTACGACGACGAGATCAGAGCACGCTTTGCAGCCGGAGCATCCGCCACATGACCGACCGCAGAAAAAAAAAGGTCAAGGTTCTCGCCGTCGCCAGCGGGGGCGGCCATTGGGTCCAGCTCCGCCGGCTCGCCCCGGCATTCGAAGGAGCAGATGTCGCGTATCTGACCGTCGAACCAAGCTATCGACCCGAAGTCGGCGATGCCCGGTTCTATGTCGTTGTGGACGCCACCCGCTGGAACAAGGTCAAGCTTCTCAGGATGCTCGCACAGATCGGCATCGTCGTCGCGCGGGAACGCCCAGATGTCGTGATCTCCACCGGCGCGGCGCCGGGCTACTTCGCCATCCGTCTCGGCAAGCTCGCCGGCGCACGCACCATGTGGATCGACTCGATCGCGAATGTTGAGCAACTCTCCCTCTCCGGCCAGAAAATCATGAAACACGCCGACCGCTGCCTGACCCAATGGGAACACCTCGCCGCCGAGGGCGGCCCAGAGTACGCGGGAGCCGTGCTGTGATCTTCGTCACCGTCGGCCATCAGATGCCCTTCGACCGGCTCGTCCGTGCGGTCGATAAATGGGCCGCCGCCGAAGGCCGAAGCGATGTCTTCGCGCAGATCGGCAACACCGATTATCGCCCAAGCCACATCCGATACACCGCCAAGATCGATCCGTCCGATTTCCGCCGGTACATGGCCGAAGCCGACGCGGTCATCGCCCACGCCGGGATGGGCACCATCCTCACCGCCTTGGAACTTGGAACCCCTATTCTGGTGGTTCCGAGGCTCGGCCGGCTCATGGAGACCCGCAACGACCACCAGGTTGCCACCGCCGAACGCTTCCTGGCGCTCGGCAAGGTCGAGGTCGCCATGGACGAGTCCGACCTGCCCGGTGCGCTCGCGCGGTTGACCGGCAAACGCCGCACTCCGACCATTCAGGCGCAGGCATCGCCCCAGTTGCTCGCTTGCGTTCGGGGCTTCATCCAAGGCTCCGAAAGACCGAAGTAATCCCCGGATCCTCGGCCCTCCGATCGGCCGTCCCCCGCCCGTGACACGCCAGGAAGGGCACAACGATGACCCAGACAGTGACCAATCACGCCGCCGAACTCAACGACAAGATCCGCACCAAAGCCGCCCTTGTCGGCATCATCGGCCTCGGGTATGTCGGGCTCCCCCTCGCCGACGCCCTCCACACAGGCGGCATGCGCATCCTCGGCTTCGATGTCGACCAGAAGAAGATCGACTACCTCGCCAAAGGGGAGAACTACCTCAAGCACCTCGGCGCGGACATGACCACCCGCCTGTCCGAGTCAGGCCGCTTCGAAGCCACCGTCGATTTCACCCGCCTCAACGAGCCCGACATCATCCTCGTCTGCGTGCCCACCCCCGTCGGCCCGCACCTCGAGCCCGATCTCACCTATGTTCTCAACACCGCCGAGGCCATCGGCAAGCGTCTCCGAGCCGGTCAACTCGTGGTTCTCGAGTCCACCACCTACCCGGGCACCACCCGCGAGGACTTCATCCCCGTCATGCTCAAAGCCGCCGAAGCCGCAGGCCGCGGCAAGTTCGAAATCGGCAAGGATGTCTTTGTGGCCTTCTCCCCCGAGCGAGAAGACCCCGGACGCAAGAGCCACACCACAACCACTATCCCCAAGCTCGTCGGCGGCGTCGATGCCACCTCCACCGACCTCGCATGCGCGATCTACGCCCACGGTGTCACCCAAGTCGTGCCCGTGACCTCGGCTGATGTCGCCGAAGCCGCCAAGATCCTCGAGAATGTCTTTCGCGCGGTCAATATCGCCATGGTCAACGAGCTCAAGATGGTTTTCGACGCCATGGGCATCGATGTCTGGGAGGTCATCCAGGCTGCCTCCACCAAGCCCTTCGGCTTCATGCCCTTCTACCCCGGCCCCGGGCTCGGCGGCCACTGCATCCCCATCGACCCCTTCTACCTCACCTGGAAAGCCCGCGAGCACGGCCGGGTAACCCGCTTCATCGAACTCGCCGGCGAGATCAACCGCGGCATGCCGGAGTGGGTGGTCGAAAAGACCGCCGAAGCCCTCAACGACGATTCCAAGTCCGTCAAGGGATCCCGGATCATCGTCGTCGGTCTGGCCTACAAGCCCAATGTGGATGACACCCGCGAGACGCCCGCCGCCGAGATCATCGAGCTCCTGGCCAAACGCGGCGCCAAGGTCAGCTACCACGATCCGCTCGTCCCGCACTTTCCGGAGATGCGAAACTACTCATTCAGCATGGACTCCGTCCCATTGGACGAAACAACCCTCAAAGCATCGGACTGCATCCTGATCGTCACCGATCACGATGTCACCGACTGGCAGGCCATCGCCGACCATGCCACCCTGGTGGTCGATACCCGCAACGCGCTCAGCAGGCTCCCCGGCAAGCCCAAGGCCCGCGTGGTCAAGGCCTGAGCTGCCCCGCTCGGACCGATCGCCACAGCACGCCGGCTCAGCCGCCCCCGAACGCGGCGATGCGTGCCGCCAGCCATCCCGCCACGATCGGCGCCCCGCGCTTGCGCATCAGATCGAGATGACCAAGTTCCGGCACCGTTTCGATCTCGCACGCACCGACCGGCCGACCGTATAGCGACCCCATCGAAGATATGAGCCTTGCCGTCTCGCTCGTGACGAGCATCGCGCACGGCATATCCCCGATCACAGTGTGCTCCGGTCGGTACAAACGGGTGATCTCGTGCCGTGTGGCCGCGATCTGCTCGTCCAGCAACCGGCGCGCCCCCGCATGGTCCGTACGCCGCCGTGACCGCCTCCACCCGCGCACGGCCGCAGCCATCCGGGCCCTCAGCGGGTCCCGTCGCAGGGGGCTCGGATCAATCAACGCCATCCCGCCCACGCGGACGCCCTTCTCACGCAGCAGCCCACCGAGCGTCGCCGCAATCAGGCACCCGCGCGAGTACCCGACCAGCACCACCGGGCGTGCGGCACGCGCACCACCCAGCGAGGCGAGCACGGTGTCCCGCAGCCGCTCCGGAAGCAGCTCATCCCGATCGGAGAAGTTCAGATTCAACGCCAGCAACTCGCACGGCGTCGCCAGCTCCCCCGCGATGCCGAGGTACACCCAGGCGTGCCCCCCCGCGCCCGGGACGAGCACGCACACCGGCCCCTCGTCCGATGCCCGCAGCGAGACCACCCGCTCGCCTGCCGCCGTCCCGGTAGCCGCCGCGTCCTGCAACGCAGCCGCCTGCGACGCCACCGTCCGATGCGCTGTCACAAAGTCCATCCCCAACGCCACGCCGAACTTCTGGCCGAAACGCAGGCACAGCTCGACCGCGTTCAGCGAATCCCCACCGAACTCGTCGAAGCTCACATCCCGTGAAGGCCGCTGCTCAACCCCTAGCACCGCCTGCCACGCATCCGCAACCCAGTTCTCCGTCGGCCCTTTCGCGGGCGTGCCCGTATCCCCCTGCGACGATGCCAAAGACTTCGCCAGCGTATCCCGCACGCCCGCCAGATCCACCTTGCCCGTCGTCGTCCGCGGCAGGGCATCGACACAGACCAGCTTCGCCGGCACCGCGAACGACGGAAGCACGCTCCGCAGCGACTCCCGCAACCGCGCCGGATCACCGGTCATCCCCGGAATCGGGCTGACCATCGCGAGCAGCGTCGTCCGGCCCCCCGCATCCGCAACCAATGCGGCGCACGCCTCGCCCCACCCAGGCGTCGCCAGAATCGCCGACTCGATCTCGCCCAGTTCCACGCGTCGACCATGCAGGTTGATCTGCCGATCCGCCCGCCCCTCAACAACGAACACACCCTCCGAGATCAGCTGAGCGCGGTCCCCCGTCATGAAGTACCGCCCGCGTTCATCCTCTCCAAACCCGCTCCCCGCCTCACCCGTCGTGTAGCCCAAAGCCAGAGACGGCGTCCGCACGCGGATGCTCCCCGTCTCGCCCGGCTTCACAGGCCGGCCTTCTTCGTCAAGCACCTCGATCGAAACGCCGCGGGAAGCACTGTTGAGCGGCAGCGATCCCGTACCAGTGGCATGCTCGGGTCGGTAGAAACCCGCGTACATGTGCCCCGCCTCGGTCGATCCGTAACTCTGCCACAGCGTCGAGCCCGTGCCCAGCACCTCAAAGAAAAGCCGGACATCACTCCTCAGCAGGGCCTCACCGCTCGAAGCCACCGTCAGGTCCCGATCAAAGCCACCGTTCGACGCCGCGTGACGCAGCAGCAAACGCAGCAGTGACGGCGGCATCGAAACCTTGTTCACACCCAAATCACGGATCAACCCGTAGATCGCCCTCAGATCCAGGTCCGTCAACTGCACGGGAACCGCCGCGAAGCCATTGAGAATGCTCAGCAGCACATCGTTCAGCGTGCCAACATGGCCCGGCGAACCCACATACAGCATCAGGTCATCCGGCGACGAGCCGAATCGCCACGATATGTTGTAGCAGGTGTGTGCCATCGCCCCATACGGCCGACGCACCCCCTTTGGACGACCCGTCGAGCCCGAGGTGAACACCGTCAGCACCCCGTCGTCCACGATCGGAGCCGGACCAGCATCCGACGCATCGCCCACCCCGTCGAGCATGATCACCACATCGTCTGGGCGAGCCAGCGAACGGGCATATGCCTCTGTTGTCCGATCCGCCAGAAGTGTCCGGGCCCCGATGTCGTCCAGCGCCTGCCGATTCCTCGACGCGGGCAAAGAAGGATCCAGCACCGTGCTGCTCGGCGCGCTCATGAGCACCGCGATCAACGCCACTTGCAGCGATTCGTTCGTGCCGGTCAGACACCCGACTGCACCGCCACGCTCCTCCAGCGACCGGCTCATCGCCCGCCGCACCCCCGCCGCACGATCGTGCAGCGCCCCGTGCGGCATCCAGCTCCCGTCGCCCAACCGCACCGCCGGCCGGTCCGCGAACGCTTCCCCCGCCATCCGGATCCGCTCACCGAGCGATAACCCGGGATCGAACGATCCCCGCCACCACCCAATCACAGCCTGCTCCGACACGCTCATGCCGCCCTTCAATCGGTGTTTTTGCCCCCGGGACCCAGCACAACCCGCTGCACCACCCGCAAATCACCCCCCGGTGCCCCTTCCCAAGCGGATTCCATCCCCCCGACGGGGCCACCCCGGGCGTCCGCGAAATTATCCCGTGATTGGCGGAATTTCCGCCCCCGCGCCGATGTTCCAGCCGTCCGGCATGATCAAGTACATTGGTTCAAAGCGAGTCCTCATCCCCACCATCCGCGCCGCGGTCGCGGCCCTGCCCCGCATCCGCACCATCGCCGACCTGTTCTCCGGCACTTCCCGGGTCGGCCACGCCCTCAAGCAGGCAGGCTTCGTCGTCCACGCCAACGACGCCACACGCTACGCACACGCCCTCGCCGCCTGCTATGTCCAGGCCGACCGCGAACGAGTCGAGCACCACGCCCGCATGCTCATCGACGAGTTCAACGCCCTCCCCGGTTCGCCCGGCTACTTCACCCACACCTTCTGCGAAAGGAGCCGATTCTTCCAGCCCTTCAACGGCGAACGCATCGACGCCATCCGAGACGCCATCGCCCGAAAATCACTCGACCCCGAACTCGAAGCCGTCTGCCTCGTCTCCCTGATGGAAGCCGCCGACCGCGTCGACTCGACCACCGGCGTCCAGATGGCCTACCTCAAGAAATGGGCGCCGCGGTCCCACAACCCCCTCGAACTCCGGATGCCCGAGATCCTCCCCGCCGTCCACGCCCCGTGCTCCGCACGCTGCGACGACGCACGCTCCGCCGCCGCTGAGATCGAAGCAGATCTCGCCTACATCGACCCGCCCTACAACCAGCACGCCTACCTCGGCAACTACCACATCTGGGAAACCCTCGTTCGGTGGGACAAGCCCGAAACCTATGGCATCGCCTGCAAACGCACCGATTGCCGCGAGCGAAAGAGCGACTTCAACAGCCGCCGCAAAGCGTTCGACGCATTCCGCGACCTGATCGCCCACACCCGAGCGCCAAACCTCATGGTGTCCTTCAGCAGCGAAGGTTTCCTCAGCCCGGACGATCTCGAGTCCGTCCTCACCACCCGCGGCGACACCTACCGCATCGACCGGCCCCACCCGCGATACATCGGACACCAGATCGGCGTCTTCAACCCTTCGGGTGAACGCGTCGGCACCGCCGGCCCCAGCCGCAACACCGAGTTCATCTATGTGGTTCTTCCCGAAGGTCAGTCATGGGACCACACCGCCGTCGGCGCCGTCCGCCTCACGGACAACCGTTGCGTCGCGGCCTAGGCCCTCTCCCATGCTTCACTATCTCGGCCCCTAAGCAAGCGGCATCCGCCACGATCAGTGGAATTATGTAGATCCTCAAGTCCGGATCCGCACAAGCTGCAGCTCGCCACACCCAGGCCTGCCCCAAGCCGACCATGTGTCGGTAGCGGGTCACTCCATATGATCCCGCACAAGCAGCGAGATTTCCATGCAAGACCACGCGGACAAACTGGCCGAATCCATCCGTACCCTGCTCAGGCAAGAGATCCAACGATCGCCCTCGGTTCGAGCATTCCTCGTCGAACTTGCAAATCTCGTCCTCGCAGAGTCCGCAGCCTTCCCGCCCCCCGATCAACCCACGCCCAAACCAACCGAGGAAGACCAGGATACGCCCCCAAATCATCCGCACACTCCTCCAGAAACACCCTCCATCGCCGCGCCCGTACCCCTTGTCATCGGCGACGCATCCGCCGAAGTTGTGGTCACCGGAACGCCCGAAGACATTCAGATCGCCGCCGCCGCCGCACGGGAATCCGAAACGGCCCGATCAGAGGAACAGACTCAGCCAACGCCAAGGTCCATCGACCTCGCCTACATCGAGAAGCGTGCGCGTCTCAAAGCCGAGTCCTGCCGACTCTACATCGAAAAACGCAAAGCAGCCGGAAATCAAGACCAAGATCGTGTCCTCAAGGCCCGCATGGACGACATGATCGCTGTCGCCAAAAGCATGACCGATTGCTTTCTCTGGGTATTTTGGTCCTACCAGGAACAGCCCGACGATCCAACGATTCTCCAGATCGCATCCTGCTACGACGCGCTCGCAGAAACCGCAAAGCTGTGCGCCCGCGCGGTCAGCAGCGATGCCTGTTTTACTCAATCCGAAATACAACAGGCCTTACAACTCTTCGCGGAAGCATCCTCCGCTCTCCGCGTAGCACTCGCGGCCACATGGCTCACCTCCGACGATATCGACCAAGAAGAAGCCCACCTCTGGCTCCGCCGTGTAACCATGGAGCGATCCATCTTCATCGAACGACACATGAAACTCGATGACCCCGCATCGCCGGAACACGCCTGCGATGTGATTGCTCATTCCCGCAGACTCCTCGATGCGGAAGAGGAAAGATCACGCAGAAACCGCAATGTAAGGCAGCTCCTCAATAAAGCCGCATACCACGCACGACGCATCCAAAATGCTGCCACCCCGAGCCGGGACGACTTCGAGAAAATCAATGCCGCAATAAGCGAAATCAGCGACTCGGGTGTCGGCCCGACCGATCCGCGCATCGCGGAGTTTCGCGAAACCGTCCGCGACCTCCGTTTCCCGGATGATCTTCAACCCCACGAGCATCTCACCTACAAGCCCGCCGACGACTACAAGCCCGCCGACGACTCCGCCAAGCCCGCCGACGACTCCGCCGCCACCGAATCCGAGCCCTGGTCGCCCCGCGTCGAACAGGCCCGAGAACTCCTCCGCGGCGGGCGCATCGTCATCATCGGAGGCCAACCCCGTCAGGATGCCATTGCACGCCTCGAAAAGGCATTCCAAGCCACCGTCGAGTGGGTCCGCCTGACAGAGCACGGCAGTGGGTCACGCATGCAGGCGCCCATTGCCCGCCCCGATACCCGTGTCGTGATCGTCCTTATCAAGTTCACCGGCCATCTCCACGCCGAAAAAGCCCGCAAATACGCCCGGGCCGCCGGCGTGCCCAGTGTCAATGTCGAGGGCGGATACCACCCGAACACGCTCGCCGAAAAGATCATCCAGCAGGCCGACATCAGACTCCGGATTTGACCCGCTGACGATCCACCAACCGCGAAACTTCGTCCGCATAACACATAAACCCCGGCGTGGCCGGGGTTTATGTCAGCACGGGCGGAAGGATTCGAACCCTCAACCTCCTGATCCGTAGTCAGGTGCTCTATCCAGTTGAGCTACGCCCGCTCGATTATGGCCTCAACGGTACGCCCAAGCCCTCCCGC
>RFGH01000194.1 GCA_003696675.1 Planctomycetota bacterium | reverse complement strand
CGGCAGCGTCCCCAGCGCCACCAGCAGGGTCAGGGTCACGGTCAACGTCGTGGAGCCGATGAGACGGATTTTTGGCCTAGACATGGGTTGGCACCTCTCTGCGGACATTCCCCTGGGCTGCTCGCTCCCTTCCCTGGACGGCGACCTGCGAATCGAGGACCAGGTTGCTGGTCGACTCGGGATCCCCCAGGCGGCGTCCGCCGCCGCAAGGCGCGGTCCAGACGTGGACGAGATGCGAGACTGGGGTCAGGCGCCGCACGAGCGCTTCTGACCCTCTCTTCCAAACTCGTGAATCCAGCCTCCCGGGCACGGGGCCGGGGCGGAACGCGCGAGCGGCCCGGGAGGTGATCTGCGGTATCGGTCGGTACGTATGCATCGTTTGCGCCCCCGGCCACGCCGTCGCGCGCCGCTCGAAATCTCGTCTCCCCGAAGATGACCAGATTGGTCGAGTAGAGGTAACAGAATATGTCAATAGCCGTCAGAATAGAAGGGCGCCGTCAGGAGAGCGTCAGGAGGAGGGGGGTGGGAGTGGACATTCTCGCTGATTTCGGCGCGGAATCGCCGGTCGATCGACCGTCCGGGCGTCAGGAGATCGTCAGGAGGAGCGCGGGGCGAAAAAAAGGCGCCGGTCGGTCCCGAGGGGCTCGACCGGCGCCGCATGCGAGGGGATCATCCCCCCAAAGAGGAGCTCGCCGGGCGGCGTGAGAGGGGGCGAAGAGCACCGCAGCGCTCGCCGCCTCAGGGCGAGGATTTCGATCTGCGCTCGGCGGTGCAGCGGTAGCCGAAGTCGACGTCGGTGCGCTCGGCCGCATCGGCCGCCAGGGTGAGCGCGGCCCGATGCGGGGTGGCGACGCCGTCGAGGTCGAAGGTCGGGCTCAGCACTCTTCCCCCGGCCAGGCGGCAGGTTGTCCCGTCCTGATCCGAGTCCGAGTCGCCCGCGCCGGAGTCGGAGTCCGAGTCGCCGGAGTCCGAGTCGCCGGAGTCCGAGTCGCCGGAGTCCGAGTCGCCGGAGTCCGAGTCGCCGGAGTCTGCGGAATCGGAGTCTGCGGAATCGGAGTCTGCGGAATCGGAGTCCCCATCCTCCGGGGACAGGCGGCAGAAGGTGATCCGGTCGGAGTCTCTGGAGTCGGAGTCTGCCGAGTCGGAGTCCCCGGAGTCGGAATCGCCCTTGCCGGAGTCGGAGTCGCCCTTGCCGGAGTCGGAGTCGCCTGTCTTGTTCCCTTTTCTCTTGCCGTACATGCCGGAATCGGAGTCTGCGGAATCGGAGTCTGCGGAATCGGAGTCTGCGGAATCGGAATCCCCGTCGCAGACGCAGCAGCTCGGCAAGGTGGCCGGATCCACGGCCACGCGGTAGGCGCCCAAGGACAGGTCGCCGAAGCCATAGAGCCCCGCCGCGTCGGTGGTGGTGCTGGCGACCAGTGCCCCGCTGCCGTCGAAGAGCTGGACGACGACCTCGGGGATGCCGGGCTCGCCCGGGTCCTGGACGCCGTCACCGTCGCGATCAAACCAGACGAGATCGCCGATCGAGCCCGCCGCGCCGGCGTAGCCGAAGTCGCGCTCGAGGTCGTTGGCGCCCGCAACCACCGATGCCTGCACCTCGCCGCCGGTGGTCGACGTAAAGCCCTCGAGGGCACCGCCCGAGGCGAAGTTCGACGCGTCGATCTCGACGAAGTAGTCCCCCGCTTCGACCTCGAAGCGATAGAGACCTGCGCCATCGCTCGAGGTGGTCGCGATCAGATTGCCGTCGCCGTCGAGGAGATTGACGGCGACGCCGGCGATGCCCGCTTCCCCGCCGTCCTGCAGGCCGTTGCCGTTTCCGTCCTCAAAAACCGTGTCGCCGACCAGAAACGGCCGCAGCAGCGTACAGGGGTTGCCGGCTTCGTCGACGCAGACCAGCCGTGGCAGTCGCAGGGCATTGAGATTGAAGAGGTCCACGCCTTGAGCGCGCAGCTCATAGACGCCGGCGGGGATCGAGGGCGTGACGAAATCGTCGACCGCCGGATCGAGAACCGGCGCCGTCGAGAGGCGGAAGAGCTCCCACTCCCGATTGCCGGAAGGATTCTCGTTGCTGAAGACCTGCCCGTCGGGAAAGATCAGATCGTAGTGGATCGACGGCGTGCGCACGAAGATACTAAATGTGCCCGGCGCCTCTGCGTCGTCCGGCGGGAACCCGGTCAAGCTACCCGTCGCGCCGCAGGTGCCGCTGTCGGTCGCCACCCCCTCCGGGCACACGTCCGGGGTGATGGTGAAGGGCAGGGGCAGGCTGTTGGGCGTGTTGGGGTCGTCGGTGTCCTGCTCCGTGCCGTCGAACTTGCCGCGGTCGAAGTCCCCATCCCATACCTCGAGGACGCTCTGGCTGGTGGGAACGTCGAAGAAGAAGCTCCAGATGCCGTCGTAGGCCGAGGGGATGGCGCTGTTGGGGAAATTGGGAAAGAGCAGTGGGAAGTCCGCGTCGTTGAGCCCCATCCCCATGTAGCTGAGAGGCTGGTCGGCGCGCTCGACGGTGACGACGCCGGAGGTGCGGATCTTGAAGACGTTGATGGTGCCGGCCGTGCCGGTCGCCGGCGCCTCGACCCGCAAGCGGTAGAGAAAGTTGCCGCTCGCCGTCGCCGCCACCGGAGAGGTGGCGACGGTGAAGTCCGACCAGGCGTTGTCGGCCATCGCGATAAGCGAGGAGACCGACGGCTGTGCCGGCAACAGGTCGACCGGAATCAGGACGCTGCCGTCGGCGTTGGGGTCGGCGAAAAGGGAATAGGAATAGTCCAGCTCACTGCCACCCGCGAAGTCCCAGTGCGCGGTACCGTCTTGAGCACCACGCCCGGCGT
>RFGH01000193.1 GCA_003696675.1 Planctomycetota bacterium | reverse complement strand
TGGATGCCCGCCGCGCGGATCACCACCCCCATCGCCGCCGCCGAACCCAGCAGCAGCACCAACGCCGCAACCCGGACCCCGGCCAACTTCAAGAGCCACCCCCGCCCGCCGAAGTCTTCGCGCCCGGATCGACGATCTTGTTGAGAATCCTGACCACCCCCATGAACACCAGCAGTGACGGGAACAGCAGCAGCGTGCCGATCACCATGTGCGCGTCACCCGCCGCGAGGTCCTCGTCGATCAGCATCAGCAGGCCCAGCACCGCCACACGCACCATATTCATCAGCACCGCCACCGGACCGGCAAGCAGCATCAGCGCGATCCGCTGCCACCAGTCCTTGGTGCCGAGCAACGCCACGACCCCCGCCAACGCATAGAACGCGACGACCATCCGCATGCCGCTGCACGCTTCGGCCACATTCATCGGAAGGATCTCACCCGATGAGGTGATGATCTCCAGCGTGTTTCCCTCGATCTCCACCCCGAACCAGCCGAACGGCTGACCGATCAGGTTGAGCATCAGCCACGCGCCCTTGCTCGCCAGCAGCTGCAGGCGGAAGGTCACATCCAGCATGATCGCCTCGGCGATCGTGATGCCCAGCAGCAGATACGCGATCGGCAGGAACACCGCCCGCAGCATCGCCGGGCCCGTCAGCCACAGCACCATGCCGCCCAGCGTCAGCACCATGCTCGCGCCCTGCAGCATGTGGTTGCGCACATGGATCACGCAGAACACATAACTCACGATTCCCAGGAGGAACACCACCAGCGCCGGCCAGAAGACCCGCACCGGCGTCCCCGCCACCCGATCCCGCTCACGCCATAGCAAATAGCCGCTGATCGCCGGCACCGCCAAGGCGTGGCCCCAGTCTTCAAGGTGCTTGACGCTGATCACGCCCTGCTGCCACAGCCAGCGATAAAACAAGGCCACGAAACCCACCGCCAGCACGCCCGTCCATGCCGCGCCCGCGGTTGTGAACAGACCAAGCAACCGGGCCTCGCCCTCCGACGCCGCCGACACCTTCCCCGATTGTGTCTGTGCTGTGCTCATGCTCGTGCGGCCAGAATCGACACCTTCAGACCCCGACTTCGCCCGTACCGAGAACACGGGCTGCGGAACCACCCGCTGGACAGCGAGCGCACCAATCCCGCAAGGAAAGGGTCATCCGTTGACCGCACTACGACCCGCGTCCCTCGCGGGTTCATACACTCTTCGGGCCAATCACTCCAACGCCCGGGATTACTGGCCGAACCGGTTGGTCGGCGGGGCACCGAACACATCGTTACCAAAGTTCCGGTCCAGCAGGAACCCGAAGCCGTAACTCGTCCGGAAACCACCCCGAACGACCGCCAGCGGCGTCGCCCAGAAGTTCGTCCCGACATTGATCCGGTCATCCCGCCGGATGTATACATCAGGCTGCGTGCCTTCCGCGATCGCCCGCAGGTCCAGCATGATGGTCGCCTGCTCGTCCGGACCGACGATCCGCGTCAGGTCGACCCGCTCCGGGATCGCCACCGGCGAAAGCCCGCCGGCAGTGTCGATCGCACGCAGCAGCGTCATCTTGCCCACCTGAGGCAGACTGAACACGCCGGGACGGTTCACCTGCCCGCCCATGTAGAAGTTGCCGAACTCCGCCGGCGGGATCCGCACGATGTCCCCGGGGCGGATCACGATGTTGTACCGCGCATCGCCCGCCACCAGCGGCTTGACCGGCACACGGATCACACGCTGCGTGAACAGATCGCCACGCGAGTCACGCGGCTGCACGCCCTCGCCCCGCTCGATCGGATACTGCGTCGCCGCCGGCACCGCCTCGCGTACCCACTGCCCGCCCCGATACCGCCACCGGACCGGAAGCTCGCGGGATTCTGCCCGTGCGTCATCGTCGTTGCCGGTCTGTCCCGCGTTCTCCGTGGGGCGTCCGCTGTCGATTAGGTCGATCGGGGGCTCAGCGCCCGCTGGCTGAACCAGAGCCGGAACCACCCCGCCCATCGCACCGCCAAGGGCGCCCGGGCTCGACAGTTCCTCGATCACATCCAGCACATCCTCGCCCGGACCGGTCTCACGCGGCCGCGGGGTGAACTCGTCCCCGGGGCTTTCCGGACGCAGACCCGAATCCGTCAGCGG
The DNA here is from genome assembly GCA_003696675.1 of Planctomycetota bacterium. GTDB lineage: Bacteria > Planctomycetota > Phycisphaerae > Phycisphaerales > UBA1924 > UBA6054. Next base: position 782 of record RFGH01000193.1, on the reverse strand, counting down.
CACCTGCCGCGTCACCAGAATCTCGTCCGCAAACTCCGGGATCCACCCCGCCGTCGCCAACGCTTCCGTCAGGCGATAGTCCGCGCTGGGCACGACATACGGCCCCGGCTGCGCCACATTGCCCACCAGGAAGAACAGCTGCTGACGACGCGACTCGACCACCACGGACACCAGCGGGTCCGCCACGATCCCTTCCATCCGCTTCGCAACGGCCTCGGCCACCTCGGGCTCAGTCAGCCCGTTCACAAAGATACGCCCGAGCTGTGGGATCTCGATGTACCCGTTCTGGTCCACCTGACGCGGGATCACTTCCGCCGATCCGCGGGATACAAGATCCCAGATCGTCAACGCCAGCACATCGCCCGGGCCCACCCGATACACATCCGTCTGAGCCTGCAGATCCTCCGGCGTGATCTCGCTGATCTCCACAAACGCCGTCTGCGGGTCCTCAATCGCCGCCAGATGAGTCAGGATCGGCACCCGCGTCGGCGTGTGCTCCCAACGCCCCACGATCGAAGGATTCATGTACGAATCCCAGTTCGTGCAGCCTCCCAGCCCAACCAGCCCCGCGGCCAGCACCAGCCCCAACGCCCGAGCGCCGAAGCCCACAGAGCCATTCACCGCGGTCCGATCATTCTGACGCATGCCACCCTCCTGCGGCGGGTACGGTCCGACTCATCCCAGCGTTCGCCGAACTTCCCGTCCGATCGAACACCTTATATGAAACCCAAGCATAGCGCCGCCCCCGGGCCACCCCGGGCGCAGCCGCTGCGCTACCCCAT
>RFGH01000192.1 GCA_003696675.1 Planctomycetota bacterium | reverse complement strand
CGGGAGGCGGCGAGGCGTTCGGTGAGGGCGGAGACGCCGCGGGCGGGCTCGGAGTCGGGGTGGACCCGGGCGGGGTCGAGGCCGTGGGGGCCGACGCGGGTGGAGAGGCCGTTGGCAAAGTCGAGCGTGAGCATGGGCGGAGGATAAGCGGGCCGCGGGGTTCCGTGGGGGCGGAAAGAGCGTTCTGTGGGCGGCGGGGGATGACTCCGGTCGCGGGGCGACTACGCTCCGGGCATGTTCCACCCCTGGCACGATGTTCGCCCCGGCATTAAGTCGCTCCCGCTGCCCGCCCACTTCAAGGCGATCATCGAGATCCCGAAGTCGTCGAGCAACAAGTACGAGATCGACAAGCAGACGGGGATGCTGCGACTGGACCGGGTGCTGAGCAGCGCGGTGTATTACCCGGCCAACTACGGGTTCATTCCCCAGACCCTCGCGGAGGATGACGATCCGCTCGATGTGCTGGTGTTCTGCACGGAGAAGGTGCCGCCATTGTGCATCTGCGACGCCCGTGCGCTCGGCGTGATGACGATGGTTGACGACGGGCAGCCGGACCACAAGATCGTCGCGACGCTGATCAACGACCCCGAGTTTGCGGACTACCGCGAGGCGACGGACTTTCCCAAGCACACCTTCAAGATGCTCAAGCGGTTCTTTGAGGACTACAAGCACCTGGAGGGCAAGGCGGTGGAGGTGGACGAGATCCAGCCGGCGGCGAAGGCGTTTGAGATCATCGACGAGGCGCTGGAGCGGTACTCCGAGGCCCGGCGTGCCGGGGAGCTGTGACCCGGCCCGGGAGCGGCCGGGCATCCCTATGATGGGGCCATGTTCCCCGAGATCGAACGGACGCTGGTCACCCGCGAGCAGATCGCGGCCCGTGTGGTCGAGATGGCCGGGGAGATCGCGCGCGATCTTCGGGCGGACCTGATCCGCGACGGGCACTCCGCGCTCGACGAGGACCGAGTGGTGCTCGTGCCCATCATGACGGGGGCGATGATCTTCGCGGCCGACCTGATCCGGGAGATGCCGGTCAAGTTGTCGATCGGGCTGGTGACGGTGTCCAGCTATCCGGGGCAATCGGTGGCGAGCAAGGGCGCCAAGCTGGCGTCCGCCCTGCCGGACAACTTGGCGGGCAAGCATGTGCTGGTGATCGATGACATCCTGGATTCGGGCCAGACGCTGGCGCTGGTGAGGCAGGTCATCGGGCAGCAGAAACCGGCGTCGCTGCGGATCGCCGTGCTTCTGGACAAGAAGACCCGGCGGGTGGTCGAGGTGCCTGTGGACTATGTGGGCTTCGAGATCCCTGACGAGTTCGTGGTCGGCTACGGGCTGGATTACGACGGCTATTACCGCAATCACCCCGAAATCGCGGTTCTGAACACCTCGGTGCTCGACGCGTCGGAACGCCGGGGATGAGCGGGGGTTCACCGCCCAGCCGGGGGAAACATCCGCTGGTGCCCCCGGGCGAGCGGGTGCTGCACGACGCGCGGCCGAGCGTCGCCTACATCTTTGTGAGATCCTTGCCCGAAGTGGCGCCCGCGGCGGTTGTGATTGTGTGCATCCTGCTGCTTCGTGCCGCGGTGGTCGGTTTGGCTGCGGAGCTGGACCGCTCGCTGGCATCGATCACGGATGTCTGGCTGGGTTACCTGCTGGTGTTCTGCGTGGCGTATGCGGTGGCCCGGTTTGTTTGGGCGTGTCTGGATTGGTTCTGCCGGCGGTATGTCCTGACGGATGTCCGCATCGTCGCGGTGCGCGGCGTGCTGCATGTGGTGCGGTTCGATGTGCCGCTGCGTCGCGTGCAGCACCTGGCGATGTCGCGGAGCCTGCTCGAGCGGTTGTTCGGGGTCGGCACCATCGCGGCGGCATCCGCCGGGACTGGCGGTCACGAGGTGGTGTGGAGGACGGTGGCCCGCCCGGACGATGCGATGGGCATGGTGCGGGCGCGGATCGACACGGTGAGCCGAAGGGGCGACGGGCCGGAGCCGATGCCCGTGATCGGGCTGGTAGGGGGGATCGGCTCGGGCAAGTCGGCCGCGGCCGCCGCATTCGAGAAACTCGGATGCGTCGTCTCGGATTCGGACAAGGCGGTGCGGGAGGTGCTGATGCGGCCGGAGGTGGCCGAGCAGTTGGTGGCGTGGTGGGGACGCGGGATTCTTGATTCAGAAAACCGCGTGGATCGAAAGAGGGTGGCTGACATCGTATTCAAGGATGACTTTGAGCGGCGGCGTTTGGAGTCGTTGGTCCATCCGCTCGTCCGTGAGTCGCGGGAGACGCTGATCGCTCGTGCTCGGGAGTGTGGAGCCAAGGGCGTGGTTATCGACGCTCCGCTGCTGTTCGAGGCCGGTGTGGACGCCGAGTGCGATGCGGTGGTCTTCGTTGAAACACCCAAAGATCTGCGTCTGGCCCGGGTCCGGGGGCGGGGCTGGGACGAGCAGGAGTTGGACAGGAGAGAAAATGCTCAGATGGGGCTTGAAGAAAAGCGCCGACGATCGGATTATGTAGTGGTCAACCACGGGACACTGGAAGAGCTAGAATCCCGTGTGGCCAAGGTTCTGGCCGCCATCCGCAAGCACAATCGCGATCCGGACGCTGGCTCGGTCTAAGGCCGGTCGCGGGTCCGGGCCAGCCGGTCGGGGCCTTTGGGTTCCGGCCCGTTCGTCGGGTCCCCGGATCTGATCCGGCGCGACCCGCCCGTTCCGGGGTAACACGCACCATCACCTCAAACATCCCAGCCACGCATCCAGACAACTCATTTCATTTCAATCCGATCCCGGGAGCGTGGACAACCCATGCGGATGCCGGGAGGACGCAAGGAACCCGCGATGTCGAAATCCACCGAACTGCCCGGCCAGGACGCCCCCGTTCGCAAGAAGCGCACTGTCAAGCGGTTGGCAAAGCACAAGCCCGGCGCCGAGGGCACCGAGTCCAAGCCGGAAGCGCCCGAGTCGAAGGCATCGTCCAAGGCCGCGAAAGCGGACACGCATGCTGATACGCCCGACGGAAAGGCGGAGAGCCGGGGCGAGAGCAAGGCCCCGGAGCCCAAGGCGATAGAACCGAAGCCCGAGCCGCGGCGTGAGCAGGCCGGCTCGGACCGCGGTTCGGTCGGCCAGAACCAGGGATCGGGCCAGGGTGGCGGGCAGGATCGCTATGAAGAGGGCGGCAAGCGTCGACGCAACAAGAAGCGTCGCGGTAAGCAAGGCGGCGGCGGTGGTGGCGGCGGGGGGGGGTCGCACCATCGGTCTGTCAACTGGGATCACCTGCCGACCGATGAGGAGCTGGAACGCGAGGCCGAGGAACTCGAGCGGATCGTGGCCGCGTCGGGCGGAAAGATTGCCGACGACGGGCTGACCATCGGCGATCTGCAGCGGATGAAGCTCGACGAGGTGTTCGAGGTCGCGGAGAAGGAGGGTCTGGAGGACTTCCACCAGATCCCCAAGCAGGACCTGATCTTCAAGATTCTCAAGGCCCGCGCCGCCAAGCAGGGCATCATGTTCGGGGAGGGCACGCTTCAGGTGATGCCCGACGGCTTCGGCTTCTTACGCAGCCCGGAGATGAGCTATCTGCCGGGCCCGGACGACATCTATGTGTCGCCGAGCCAGATACGCCGGTTCGGTCTTCGCCGCGGCATGACCGTGAGGGGCGCGATCCGCCCGCCCAAGGAGAGCGAGCGTTACTTCGCGTTGCTGCGGGTCGACTCGGTCAACGGGCGGGAGCCGAGCGCGATCCACGACATGGTCAACTTCGAGGACCTGACGCCGATGCACCCGGAGGAGCGGTTCCTCCTTGAGACCACGCCCGATCAGATCGAAATGCGCATCGTCGATCTCGTCGCGCCGATCGGCAAGGGCCAGCGTGCCCTGATCGTCGCCCCGCCCCGCACCGGCAAGACCGTGCTGATGCAGCGGATGACCAAGGCGATCAACAAGAACTATCCGGAATGCAAGATCTTCGTACTGCTCGTCGACGAGCGGCCCGAGGAAGTGACCGACTTCAAGCGTAACTGCTCGGGCAAGAATGTGGAGGTTGTCGCGTCGACCTTCGACGAGCAGTCCGACCGGCATGTGGCGGTGGCCGAGTGCGTGATCGAGAAGGCCAAGCGGATGGTCGAGTTCGGCGATGATGTGGTGATCCTGCTCGACTCGATCACGCGTCTCGCCCGGGCGTACAACTCGAACATCCCGCACTCGGGCAAGATCATGACCGGCGGTCTGGACTCGAACGCCCTGCAGCGGCCCAAGAAGTTCTTCGGCGCGGCGCGCGCCATCGAACGGGGCGGGTCGCTGACCATCATCGGCACCGCGCTGGTGGACACCGGCTCGAAGATGGACGAGGTTATTTTCGAGGAGTTCAAGGGCACCGGCAACTCGGAGCTGCACCTGGACCGGCGTCTGGTCGAGAAGCGGATCTACCCCGCGATCGATGTGGCCGCGTCCGGCACGCGTCGCGAGGAGCTGTTGATGGACGCCAAGGAGCTGGAGCTGGTCTACCGGCTTCGGAAGGTCTTGGCGGACATGAATGTGGTCGAGGCCATGGAGCTGCTCAAGAGCCGTCTGGCCAAGCACAAGACCAACGCAGAGTTCCTCATGTCCATGGCAATGGGGGCTTGACTGGCGTCGGGTGTGTCCGTTCTTCCAGGCTCGCGCGATCCGCGGGCGGGCCGATCGGGTACATTGCCCGCAGACCCAACGGAGAGATCGGATGCCTCCGCGTCGGATGGTCACACTCGGAATCGTCCTGCTGCTCGCGGTGCCGTGGAGCGCGGCGATGACCGTCCTGGGGCTGTGGATCATTTTCGACACCCCCCGGGTGCGCATGCTGAGCGACCCCGGGGTGTCGTTGGGTGTGGGTCTGGCGTCGGTGGCGTGCGGTCAGTTGGTGTTCATGGTCTGCGTCTGCGATCGCGTGTTCCCGCGGGCCGCCAAGCGACTGGTTGTGCCTGCCGAGGCGATCTCCGGCGGGCTGTTCGCGTTGGGTCTGCTTTGGTCCGGAGTGTTCGCCCTGTTCGGGTGATGATGAGGTGTGAGATGGTCCGATTGCTCGGTGTGGTGATCATCCTGACGGCGACGGCGCGGGCTTGGGCTGCCGGCCCTGTCACCGCGTCGGAGGTCGGCACCGAGCTGGCACGCGTCGCGTCGATCGACCTGATGCTCCGGGAGAGTCCCAAGCCCTCGGACTTTCTGCTCGCGGCCAACGCGCTCTCGCTGGGCTCTTCGCTGGCACCGGAGGACGCCGAGATCGCCCGTCTGGCTGCCACGGCCGCATGGTCGGCCGGCGATCGGGAGATCCTGCTGGAATCCACCCGGGCGATCATCCGAGCGGATCCGACCGACACTGTGGCGCAGTTGCGGCTGATCAGTTCCAACATCAACGAGCGTCAGACCGCCGAGGAGCGGCTGGAGGCGTACGAGCGGTTCCTCGGCCCGCAGGGCAGATCGTTGGACGCATCGGTCCGGTCGAGCCTGGCTCTCGACGCGGCGTTGCTGGCGAGAGAGGTCGGTCAGAACGCCAAGTTCGAGCGGTTCCTCCGCTCCGCGGTCGAACTGGACTCGACGAATAAGAGCGCGGTGTCGCTGGCCGCCAGAACCTTCACCGCCAGCGCCACCGACCCGGGGGAGGTGATCGACTGGCAGGTGCGGCTGCTGTTCGCGGACCCCTTCGATCCGCATGTGCATCTGACGATCGCACGCATCTGCGCGGGTCACGGCGTGCTCGACTTCGCGACGCGATTCGTGGACAACGCGATCACGCTATACCGCCTGACCGCGCCGGAGCCGCCCCCTTTGATCCGTGAGCAGCGGCTCTCGCTGCTCTGGCAGCAGGAAGGCCCCCAGGCCGTGCTCCGCGAGCTCAACGGACCGCTTGAGACGATGCGCACCCAGGCGGGCATGTTGATCCAGGCGCGGATCGAGGCAGGCGAGCCTTATGACGACATCAAGCGACCCGAGGACATCCGCTACGAGCTGGGGATCGAGAAGGTGCGACTGCTCGCGGCGAACGCCGCCGGCGACGAGGAGACCATCGCCGGGTCGATGCTCGATCTGAGCCGGTCGACCGACGCCTATGTGAAGGAGATCGCCGAAGCGATCAAGGCACCGGGGGCCGATCTGAACGCTTTCGCGGGAGAGCTGGTCCGCGTCTTCACCGAACTGCAGGTGATGCGCGGCATCGTGGGCCGAGACACACAGTTCATGGCCGACGAGCTGGCCACGATGCGCAAGAACATCCCCGGATCGGCAGGCAGCCTGCTTCCGGTCGAGGCGTGGATCGCCTACGCGGCCGGCGATGCCGCGGTGGCCCTTGAGAAGGTGGGTCCGAACCCGGGTGCCGGATCTTTCGAGCAGCTTCTGTCCGCACTGGCGAATGAGCAGTTGGGCAACACGGAGGACGCGGTCAGGCAGTACCAGTCGTTCGCGTTCGCCCGCCCGCTGGAGGCCCTCGGCGCCTTCGCCCGGACCCGGCTCCGGGCCCTCGGTGCTTCCGGCTCGCTGCGTTCGGACTACGGCCCGGTGCTCTCCCGCAAGCTGTCGCAGGTGCCCGCGTGGCTAGACCGCATGCTCGGCGAGGCACGCTCGTTCATGCTTCTGGAGATCACCGTTCCGCAGACCGCCGGTAGCCCGATGCTTACCAGTGAAGCAAAGCTGCGGCTGCGCAACACAGCGCCCATCCCCTTGGCGGTCGGCGCGTCGCGTCCGATCGGCTCGCGGATCTTGGTCGCGCCGCGACCCGCGTCGGCCGAAGCGATGTTTTCGGGGGACTTCATCCCCAAGGTGATCGATCTCGACAGACGATTGCGGTTGCGACCGCTGGAAGAGATCGAAGTCAGTTTCGATCCGGATGCCGCCTACAGCCGATGGCTGCGCGTCGCGAACGCGCATGTGACCCAGCGTGACCGCTACCGAGCGATCCAGAGTTTTCAGCTCGGCCCGAAGGGGGGTCTCATCAACGGACCGCTCGGACTCATCGCAGAATCCCGCATCGTTCAACGCCCCGCGGCCGAGTCGCTCGGATTGGATTTCGAAGGCCTGATCGACCTGATCGGCTCCGAGGACCCCGCCACACTCCGCCCGGCGATCATCGCGAGTGTCACAAGGCTGATGCAGGAACATGCATCGATCGCATTGGACAAGCCCCAGCGTCAAAGACTCGCCGCGGCGTGGCTGGAGCGGTTCGCCCGCTCATCCGAGGAAGAGCGGGCATTGATCCTGCTCTGGCTGCCGCATGGCGCCCAAGTACCAGAGATGGAGGTCTTTGATTCCGGCGTGATCGAGATCATCCGGCTGGCGTCTGAAGACGGTCAGCCCGCGGGCGATCCGGTACTGGCGGCGGCGATGCTGACCCGGGTCCGCACGCCGGACAGCCCGGTGTTCGAACTGGCGGCGGCATCCGAGAGTGCCCGCGTTCGCTCGATGGCCGTGTTGCTTTCCGACCGGGCGCGCGCCATGGGCACGGGCTACGCGACCGCTGGCCCGGGCGTAGGCGCGCTCGCTCCGCCGAGTGATGCCCTGCGAAGGAAGTCCGGGGGATGATGCCCGAGCCGGCCATCGAACCGCACCGCGGACGACCGAGATGGGTCGCGTGGGCGGGCTTCGCGCTGGGGGTCGGTCTGCTGATCGCCGCGGTCGGGATGGTGGCGGTACGGCAGCCCGACGCGTGGCGGCAACTGCTGGATCGGCTAGCGGACGCTCCGCTGTGGGCGGGGGCGTTCATTTTGCTCTCGCCGGTGCTGAACTGGCTGCTTGTCTCTTCCTGCCTGTGGATGCTCCTCCGCCGTCACGGGCGGCTTGGATGGGGCGAGATGAACGCGGTGGTTGGTTCGGCTTGGCTTCTCAACCACCTGCCGATGCGTCCCGGGCTGATCGGGCGGGTGGGGTATCACAAGCTCGTCAACGGAATCCGCGTCCGCGACGCGGTCGAATCGACGGTGTGGTCGTTGGTCTTGGCCGGCGTTTCCGGGGCGATGGGCCTCACGCTGGCGTTCGCGATCCCTGTCGGATCGGGCGCCGGAGGATCAGTCGCGGTTCTGGGCGGGCCGATCGTGGTGGTGGGGCTGCTGGCAGCGGCCGCATCCGCATCGGGGAGGGGGCGTTGGGCGTGGCTGCTGGGAGCGTTGAGCCTCCGGTATGCCGACATGGCGTTGTGGGCAGCGAGATATGCGGTGGTGTTCATGGTTATGGGTTTGGAGGTCGGCCCGGTGCAGATCATCCTCGTCACGGGCGTGAGCCAGGTCGCCCAGCTTGTCCCGATCGCGGGCGGCGGGCTCGGGCTGCGCGAGTGGCTGGTGGCGATCACCGCAGGGGCTGCCGCCGGCTCGATGGACCGGGCGTTTGACGCCGCGCTGGCCGGTGACCTCGTGAACCGTGCGGCGGAGACGCTGGCGGTGATCCCGATCGGGCTGATCGGCAGCATGATCGTCGCCCGCACGGTGTCGCGTGTCCGCAGGGCGTCGGGTGAGCACGCGGATGCGGGGGTGCCCGCGTGATCCCGTTCTTCGTCGGCTATGCGTTGCTGGTCTGGTTCTACACGGCCCGTCATCGACGGACGCTGATGGCCTTCGGCATCTGCACGCTCGGCGTCGGGGGGCTGCTGCTGATCAGTTACTTGCATTGGCTGCTGGGTTATTACCACCCCGAACTGATGATCCAAGGCCTGCAGATCCTGATGTATCCGTACACGATGGTGGTGGCGGCCGTGGGTTTCTTTGTCGCGATCACGCCCCGTCGCCACGATCCGGGCATGTGCCCGAGCTGCGGGTACGACATGCACGGGCTTGCATACCCCGTGGATCGCTGCCCGGAGTGCGGGCACGGCTGCGAGCCGATCCGGCGGGTGTACCGCCCGAGCGGCGCTGAGCGGGCCGACCTGCGTTCGAGCGATGTGGCCGTCCTATCCGCGCCAAGCGCGGAAGCCGGCCCCGCCGAGGAGGATCACGCCCGGAACCACCCCCAAAAGCACCCAGCGTAGCGTGGTGAGCTGCGATGGCGTCAGGGGCTGAATCGTGGCGATACTGCGGGCGTCCGCGCCGGGCGCGATAAGCTCGTCCAGCCCGGCAAGCCACAGCACGGCGGTGTCCAGCAGCGTGCCGTTTCCGGGGAATCGGGTGACAACGCGTCCGTCGACCATCTGTTCGACACCCACCACCACGCCGTCGGTCGCCCAAGTGTTGGAACCCACCACGATCATCCGCGATTCACCGAACCGTCCGGTCCGCTGACCGGCGGCGGCGAGCACCCACGACCCGTTTTTCTCGTCTTTTTCCGCATCGAATCCGGGCTGATCGGGCATGTACGGGCGTCCGTCGGCAGGCGTCTTCCACAGCCGCAGCCACTCGGACTCGGCCCACAAGCCCTCGGCGTCATCGCCGGTCGCGGTGATCACGGGCCAGGCGGTCGCGTCCGCGCGGTTCTGCACGGTGATCGGCACCGCCCAGGGAAGCACCGTGCTCATGCCGCGCATGGCATCTGCCAAGGGATGGTCGCCGCCTGCGGGCACGACGCTGATGATCGGGTTGGCCACTCGACCGCCCGGGCCGACGCGTTCGCGCAGCAGCGGCGTGCCGGTGCGGGCGATGATGCCGTACGGCTCAGCGAGCGCCGCCAGCGGATCCACGCCGCCGTAAGTCGGAAAGATCGATGGGTTCAGCGAAAGAAGGACGGGCTCTCCCGCGTCCGTCAGTCTCTTGACCGCCGCGGCCAGCTGCTCGGCTCGCTGCGTGCCTGTCAATCCTCCCTGAGTTGTGCCTTGGGTAGAGTCGTAGCTGATGACGAGGTAGACCACCGGGCGTGTGCGGGCGGGGTCGATGCCGCTGAGATCGGGCGGGTCGATCTGTTCAACGGCGGCCCATTCGAGGCAGTCGATGCCTTGCCGAGCGAAGCGTTCGACGACTTTGGTGACATAGTTACCGCCCAGAAACTCACCGGGGCGGCCGGCGTGGGTGAAGACCACGATCGGGCGTTCGGGCCTGATGAGTCGTCCGATGGCCGAGGCGATCAGTTCCTGCGCCCGCGGGCCGATGAAGCCGGCGGCGGAAACGCCGGCACGCTCGAGCACCTCGGTCGGGGGCAGCAGCGCGTCGAGGTCCACCGCGGAAACGCCGGTGCCGGTCGGTCCGATCACGAGCAGCGCCTCGCCGGTTTCGAGTGCGCGTGCGACTCGGAGGGCGTCGATGCGCGGCAGGCGTTCGAGCTGCTCTTGGGCAATCGCGGCGCGATCCCGCAAGTCACCCGCACGCTGCGCGGCCGCTCTGGCGAGGGACGCGGCGTTCGGCGAAACGATGTCCGAGCCGGCGAAGGCTGCCGCCTGCTCGGCCAAGTCGGCGAGTTGGGTGCGTTGCGTGCGCCAGATGGAAATGGCCGGTGGCGTGAGCCGGTCGATGGGTGGCAGCCCGTTGGATTCGGCCGGCTCGTTCAATCCGGCTTCGAGCGCATCGGCCTGCTCCGCGAGCGAGCGTGCTCCGCCTCGGGCCAGCCCGGCCCGCTGATCGAAGAACGCGCGGTTGGTCTGCGCTCCGGTTTCAGAAGGGCCGATCGCATCGCGGACGGCATCGAGCGCACGGGCGAGCGTTTCGAGGTCCGTCGCGACGGCCCGCATCGTGGCAGCGTTCGCCTTTGCCGCGTCGATCGCCCGATTGATTGTCTCCGACTCGCGCTCGGCGAGCGTCCGGAGAAGATCGTCGGTTTGCTCCAGCCCGGCCAATCCGCTCAGGTCGATCGACCGCACCGTGATGAAGGGCGATGCACGCTCATACGCGGCGAGCACATCGCCGACGAGATCGGCGGCACGCTGATCGGCCCTCGAGCGGTCGAGTGCGAACACAATCTCGGTCGGCCCGTCGAGCAGGTCCACCATCCGTTCGGCACGGGGACTGAGCCGGTGTGCGCCGGTCGAAGTGACATCGGCGCGGATCCGGTGGGTCTGGGACAGCACGCCGGCAAGCACGGCGCTCGCTCCGGTGCCAGCGATGAACGCTGCCCAGAGTGTTACCCGAACCGTGCGGGGTCGGGAAAGACGGCGCGATTCGAGCACCCCGGCCGTGAGCACGACCGACCAGACCATCGCGATGAGAAAAAAGGCGATCGCCCCGGAGTCGAACACGCCTTTGGCGAGTTCCGTGACTCGGCCCATGACCGAAACCGAGCGGAGGCGTTCGCCGATCCCCGGACCGAGGGTGCTCGCGATCGGGCCTCCCAGGAGCAGCACCAGCACCAGCGTCATCAGCGTGCCCAGGAACGCGAGCGTCTGGGACGAGGTCAGGGCCGATGCGACCAGTCCCACCCCGAGGCACAGCCCGCCGAAGAGGATGAGGCTGAGGTAGCCGGTCACGACTGGCCCGGGGTCCGGCATTGGGTCGGACACCAGCGCGAGGGTGATGGGCAGCACCAGCGTCGGGGCCAGCGTGATGCCCAGGAAGAGCCATGCACCAAGAAACTTTCCCAACGCCACCGCACCGTCGTCGACGGGGGCGGTGCGGAGCATCTCGATGGTGCCGGATCTGGCCTCTTCTGCCAGCAGACGCATTGAGATGGCGGGGGCGACGGGCACCATCATCCACGCCGCGGCCGCGAAGAAATACCGCATGGTCGCTGGGCTGCCGGGGATGAGGGCGTACTGGACGAAGACGAGCGCGGAGAGGAAGGCGTAGAGAGCCACCACGATCCAGCCCACCGGGAGGCGGAAAAGACTGGCGATCTCGCGGGCCGCGATGGTCCAGACCTGGCGGATCATGCCGACCCACCTGTCATGGGGATGTTGGCGTCATCGATCAGTCGGACGAAGAGCGACTCGAGCGAGGGGGTCACGCGGGTCAGTTCGCGGACGAACAGGCCGCGGTCCTCGAGGGCGCCCGCGATGGGCTCGCGGAGGTCGGGGGCGTCGGGTTGAGCGAGGACTACAGTGCGGGTCCAGCCGCGGTGGTGGTCTTCGGGCTGGCGGTCGGCAAGGGAGGCGGACGCCGCGCCCGGCACGGAAGCCAGCACGCGGAGGGCATGGTCGTGCCCGGCACTCGGGTTTGTTCGGAGTTCGACGATGTAGCGGACCGGCCCCCCTGAACTGGTGAGGAGGGACTCGGGTGAGCCGTCAGCCCGGACCTTGCCGCCTGCCATGACCAGCACCCGGTCGCAGGTGCGCTCCACTTCGGGCAGGATGTGGGAGCAGAGCAGCATGGTCTTGTCCTCGGCCAGCTCGCGGATGAGGGAGCGGGCCGAGCGGATCTGGGAAGGATCCAGCCCGTTGGTAGGCTCGTCCAGGATCAGGACGGGGGGGTTGTGGACGAGGGCGGAGGCGAGTCCGACGCGTTGGCGATATCCCTTGGATAGGTGGGAGATCCGACGCCGGGCTACATCGGCGATGCGGCATCGGTCCATGGCCATCCCGACGGCGGTGGGGAGGTCCTTGCCGCTGATTCCCCAGAGCTTGGCTCGGTATTTGAGGTAGCCCTCGACGGACATTTCGGGATAGAGGGGGGCGGATTCTGGGAGATAGCCGATCTGGGCCCTGGCCTTGGCCGGTTCCTCGCGGGGGTCGATTCCGGCGATGGTGACCATGCCGGCGTCAGGGGCGAGGGAACCGGTGATCATTTTGATGGTGGTCGACTTGCCGGCGCCGTTGGGCCCGAGCAGGCCGGCGATCTGGCCGGCGGGCAGCTCGAACGACACGGCATCGACGGCCCGGATGTGACCGAAGGACTTCGAGATTTCTCGGACGAGGATCATTCGTGTGGCAAGACCCGGGCGGGGGATGGACGATACCCCATTCGGACGATCCGTTCCGAAGCATGCACCCTCCGAGGGTTTGGGTGCGAACAATCGTAGGTCCGGGCGGTTTCCGGGAGGCGTTCGCAGAAACCGGGTCGTCCGCGGGGCAGCATGGTGGAGACACATCGGAAGCTGGTCCTTGTTGGTGCTGACGCGGAGACGGCGGCGGAGGTGACCTCGCTGCTCGGCGATCGGTTCGAGATCGTCCGTCAGCCTGAGGAGCCGGTGCTGGCGGGGGTGCTGCGGGCTTTGGGCGAGGGCGTGCTGATCCTCGGTGGCGATGGTTCTGCTCCGTGGTCCAACCAGTTCTTCGACGCGTTGGACGAGAAGACCCGCGCCCGGGTGCGGGAGTTGTGCGAGCTGGCGATGTCGTCGGATCGCGGCGTGAACGGAGCGGTGACCGGCAAGTACGAGCTGGAGTGCGCGGAGGGGCGTCGGTGCTTCGATGTTTATGTCACGACGCTGCAGCCGAGCGAGGGCGGCGATCGGCGGGTGGCGGCGATTGTGCGTGACACGACCATCGCACGACGGACGCAGCAGAAGATGGATGCGATCGATCGCGCCGGTTTCGAGCTCGTGCGGATGGACGCGGGCGAGGTCGAGCGGATGAACGCGCTGGAGCGCATCCAGCTGCTCGAGCGGCGGATCGTGGACTATTCGCGCGATCTACTGCACTTCGACCACTTCGCGATTTTCCTGATCGACAACCGCCGGAACAAACTCGAGATGGTGATGCAGTCGGGGCTTCCCCCAGAGATCCAGGATCTGGATCTCTATCTCGAGGACGAGGGTTCGGGCATCTCCGGCTTCGTGGCCAAGAGTGGGCGGAGCTACATCTGCCACGACACCACGCTGGACGAGAAGTTCCTGCCGGGGCTGACCGGCGCCCGGTCGAGCCTGACCGTGCCGCTGCGGATCCACGACAAGGTGATCGGGATCATGGACATCGAGTCCCGCGAGCCCGGCGCCTTCGATGATCAGGACCGGCAGTTCGCGGAGATCTTCGGCCGATATATCGCGATGGCGTTGCACATGCTGCAGTTGCTCGTGACCGAGCGGAGCACCGTGAATGAGAAGGTGTCGGACCGGTTCGAGGGCGAGCTGCGCGAGCCGCTGGAGGACATCCTGCACGAGGTGGACTGGCTTACGGGGCGCTCGGCGTCCGATCCGGAGACGCGCCGCCATATCGAGCGGATCCTCTCGGATGTCGAGGCGATCCGGCGGCGGGTCAAGTCGGTCGCGTCCGGGCCGCAGACGCTGCTGGGCGTAGACGAGGCGCTCAAGTCCCGCGAGAAGGACCCGCTGATGGACGGGCGGCGGATTCTGATCGCCGACGATCATCCCAAGATTCGGAAGATCATCGGTGATGTGCTGGGGCACCGCGGCGCGCTTGTCGAAGTGTTCAGCGACGGGTCGCATGCGATCGAACGGCTGGAGAAGTGCGCGGACGGGGCTCCGGGATTCGACCTGATCCTGTCGGACATTCAGATGCCGGATCGCAACGGCTACGAGGTGTTCTCGGCGGCACGGAAGTTCTGTCCGTCGGCTCCGGTGATCCTGATGACCGGCTTTGGCTACGACCCGCACCATTCGATCGTGCGTGCGAGCCAGGAGGGGCTGCACAGCGTGCTGTTCAAGCCGTTTGAGATCGAGATGCTGATCACGCAGGTGCGTGAGGCCTTGGGCAGCCCCGGGCAATCCTGACCATCAGCTTCGCTCCGCCACGACGATGCGTGGCAGGCCGTCAGAATCCCTGAGCACGCGGGTGTTGGTGAGCAGGTCGTGTGACTCGGCCAGTTGGCGTGCCTGCTCGGCGTGGCAGGCGGCGACCTCGATGAGCATCAGTCCGCCGTGCTCGATGAAGTCCGGGCCGAACTGGATTACGCGCCGAATGAGGTCCATGCCGTCTGCGCCGCCGCGGAGCGCGAGCGTCGGTTCGTGGTTTTTGACATTGGGTTCGACCGCGTCCCACTCGTGATCGGGGATGTAGGGAGGATTGGAGCAGAGGTAACGGAGCGACCGGTCGCGTCCTGCGGCGGGGTGGTGGCGGAGGGCATCGAGCAGATCACCCTGGAGCAGGTCGACGCGGTCGGCCAGTCCGTGACGGGCGATGTTCTCGCGGGCGACCGCGAGGGCGTCCTCGGAGATGTCGGTCGCGACGACGCGGGCGCCGGGCAGATGCTTGGCCAGCGAAGCGGCGATGCAGCCCGAGCCGGTGCAGATGTCGGCGATGAGAATGCCGCTGCCCGCGTCGGAATCTCGGACGGAGCCGGAGTCGGGGTTCTTGCGGGCGTGCTGGAGGACGGCCTCGACGAGGGTCTGGGTGCTGGGGCGGGGGATGAGCACGCGCCGGTCGACCTTGAAGGTCATGCCGAAGAAGTGCTCCTCGCCGACGAGGTACTGGATAGGCTCGTCGTTCAAGGCGCGTTTGACCAGGGCGCGGAGGGTGTCGCGTTCCAGCGGGGAGGCGGGGCGGTCGGGGTCCATGTAGAGCTTGAGGCGTTCGCAGCCGATGACATGGGCCAGCAGCATCTCGGCTTGGCGACGCGGGGCGTCGAGGCCCTTGTCCTCGAAGGCCTTGGTCATCCAAGCGAGGAGGCGGCGGGTGGTCCAGGATTCAGCGGGGGCCTGGGTCATCGGCGAAGTCTACCCCGCGGCTACTTGCCCTCGTACCAGTTCTTCCCGGCGTGGGCGTCGACTTGGAGCGGTACGCGGAGATCCATGGCGGCCTCCATGCGTTCGACGATGACGGAAATCGCGTCGTCGGCCTTGTCTTCTGGGGTCTCGAAGACCAGCTCGTCGTGGATCTGGAGGATCATCTTGGTGCCCGCCAGCGGGTCCGAGCCAGACGCTTCGCGGATGCGTCTGTGCAGGTCGATCATGGCGAGCTTGATGAGGTCGGCGGCGGAGCCCTGGACGACGGAGTTGATGGCGGTGCGCTCCGCGAGCGCTCGGCGCTGGGGGTTGTTGGACTCGATCTCGGGGATGGGGCGGCGCCGGCCGAGCATGGTCTCAACGAAGCCGCGGTCCTCGGCCTGTTGGACGCACTCGTCCAGAAAGGTGGTGATGTTGGCGAAGCGCTTTTTGTAGCCATCGATGATGTCGGCGGCCTCGGTGTTGGAAACGCCCAGACGCCGGGCGAGGCCGAAGGGGGTCACGCCGTAGACGATGCCGAAGTTGACCATCTTCGCGCCCGAGCGCTGTTCGCGGGTGACCTCGGCGGTGGGGACGCCGTGGATCTGGGCGGCGACGGCCGTGTGGATGTCCTCGCCGGCGTGGAAGGCGGCGATGAGGGCGGGATCCTGCGAGAGATGGGCGAGTACGCGGAGTTCGATCTGCGAGTAGTCGGCGGTGATGAGCACATGGCCGGGCGGGGCGACGAAGGCTTTGCGGATATCACGCCCGATGTCGGTGCGGATGGGGATGTTTTGGAGGTTGGGGTCGGATGAACTCAGGCGCCCGGTGACCGCGACCGTCTGGTTGAAGCTCGCGTGGATGCGCTTGGTGACAGGGTGGATCTCATCCTTGAGGGCCACAAGGTAGGTGTTGACGAGTTTGGAGAGCTGGCGATACTCGAGAATGAGTCGGGGAATGGGGGTGTCGATGGAGTCGTCGAGCGCGAGCTTGTCGAGCACTTCGGCGTCGGTTGAGAAGCCGGTCTTGGTCTTTTTGAGTGGTTTGAGCCCCAGGCCGGGCTTTTCTTCGTGTTCGGGGCTATTGAAGAGGGCCTCAGCGAGCTGCTTGGGGCTGTTGTAGTCGAAGGTGCGGCCGAGGGCTTTCATGGCCGCGTCGTCGATCTCCTTTGTGAGCCCGTCGATGCGGGCCTGGAGGCGTTCGCGCTGGCGGTCGAGTTCGCCGGGGTCAACGAGCACGCCGTTGTACTCGAGCTCGGCGAGCACATCGACCAGCGGCATCTCGACTTCGCGGTAGAGCTTCTGCAGCGTCGGCTCGGCGGCCAGTTCTTTGGTGAGTGCCAGATCGAGCTGGAGCGTCACATCGGCATCCTCGGCCGAGTATGGCCCGGCCTGCTCGAGGGGGACCTCGTCGAACCGTTTCTGGTTTTTGCCTGAGCCGATCAGGTCCTTGATGGAGATGTTCTGGCGGTCGAGCAGTGCCATGGCCAGGGCGTCCATCGAATGTGACGAGCGGTACGCGTCGAGGACATAGCTGGCGACCATCGTGTCGCCCGCTGCCGGGCGGTCGTCGTCGGGCAGATGCCCTGCCAGACGCACACCGGCGTTGCGGAGCACATTCATGTCGAACTTGAGGTTGTGGCCGACCTTGGCGACGGCCGGGTCTTCGAGCACTGGTTTGAGGGCGTCAATGACGGTTGTCTCGTCGAGGTGCGACTTGGGATCGGGCGAGCGGACGGGGATGTAGAACCCCTCGCCGGGCTTGACGCCGATGCACACGCCCGCGAGTTGGGCCAGCATCGGGCGGATGTGGGTGGTCTCGGTGTCGATGGCAACGACCTCGGCGGACTTCATGCGTTGAACGAGGGTGTCGAGTTCTTTGCGGGTGGTGATGGTGTGGTAGTCGCCGTCGGCCGCTTCGACTGCCCGCTGGGCGGCCTGCTCGAAGAGCGTGCCGAAGGCTGAGCCGGGGTGCTGGACGGGCTTGGCGTCCTTGGCGGTCGGCTCGGGGAGGTTCTCTCCCAGCAAGGCCTTGAGTTCGTCCTGGTAGCGGTTGAAGCCCAGCTCCCGGA
The DNA here is from genome assembly GCA_003696675.1 of Planctomycetota bacterium. Classification (GTDB taxonomy): domain Bacteria; phylum Planctomycetota; class Phycisphaerae; order Phycisphaerales; family UBA1924; genus UBA6054. The sequence continues at coordinate 41,768 of RFGH01000192.1, read as the reverse complement.
GGACGGGCATCAGGTCGGCGAGTTTGAGGTTGTCCGTGCGCGCTTTATCGAGGTCGAGGTCGATCGGTGCGTCGTGGCGGAGGGACACGAGCTGCTTGGAGAGAGGGAGTTGATCTCTGGCCGCGAGGATGTTCTCGCCGCGTTTGCCTTTGATCTTGCCTTCCTCGGCGGCTTTGACGACCGCGTCGAGCGTGCCGTACTCGGCGATGAGTTGTGCGGCGGTCTTGGGCCCGATGCCGATGACACCGGGCACATTGTCGATCGTGTCGCCCATCAGGGCGAGCATGTCGATGACCTGGGCGGGTGTGATGCCGAGTTCGTCCTTGAGCGTCTGCTCGGTGATGAGCACATCGGTGTGAATGTCGTACATCTCCGTTGGCGGCGTGCCTTCGCCCAGGAGTTGCTTGAGGTCTTTGTCCTTGCTGATGATGCGGACGCGAATATCGGGGTGGCGTTTGGAGTAGGTGCTGGCGATGGTGGCGATGATGTCGTCGGCCTCGAAGCCCTCGGCGCCGATGACGGGCACGCCGAGGATTTCGAGGATCTTCAGGGCCCGGTCGACCTGCGGGCCGAGGTCCTCCGGTGGGGCGTCGCGGTTGGCCTTGTAGTCGGGGTAGAGCGTGCTGCGGAAGGTGCCGGTGTCGCCCGATACATCGAGGGCCACGGCCAGGTAGGCGGGGTCGCCGTCGCCCTTGAGCTGGGCGGCGTCGCGCTTGAGCAGCTTGAGGAGCATGCCGACGAAGCCGAAGGTCATGTTGGTCGGCTCGCCGGTGACGGGGGAGGTCATCCGGGTGCGGATGGCGTGATAGGCCCGGAAGAACTGGGCGTAGCCGTCGATGAGGTAGAGGGTCTTCATCGGGCGATGTTAGGGGCTCGAAAACGCGTTATCTGATCACGCACGCGATTCGAGATGGCTCTTGTCCTTGCCCGGCCAATCGAACGACGCCTGTCGCGTGACCGTCTCGTGCAGGATCGTCAGCCGGCGGCTATAGGCCTGCGTCTGGGTCACGCCGCGGCGCTGCATGACGGTCATGGCGACCTCGACGAACTTGCCCAAGCGGTAGGGCTTCGTGCCCGCGTCGGTGGTCCAGGCGTAGGCGGGGATCGTGCCTGACACCGGTTCGGCGGCGGCGTGCATCGCGCCGGTGCCGATGATCGCGCCGGTCATGATCTTGGTGCCGATGGCGGTCTTCACATGGTCGCCGATGGTGGCGCCCAGGAAGACATGGCCGGTCTTCTCCATCTTGGCGTCGGGCGTGGCGCGGGCCAGGACCTCGGTGTAGGTGTTGAGCAGGTTGGAGTTGGTGGTATCGGCGCCGAGGTTGACCCACTCGCCGACCCACGAATCGCCTAGGTGCCCTGCGTGTCCCTTGTTGGCGTAGCCCTGGAAGATGGTGCCGCCGACCTCGCCGGCGACCTTGCAGACCGGGCCGATCGCGGTGTTGGGTTTGATCAGGGCGTGCTCGAGCACGGTCGAGCCGGGGCCGATGTAGGCGGGGCCGGTGATGATCGCGCCGGGGCGGACCACGGTGTTCTCGTCGATCACGATGGGGCCCTCCTCGGCGTTGAGGACGACGGTGGGCGCGATTGTCGCCGAAGGGTGCACGCAGATCGGCATCTGGCCCAGCTCGACCACGCCATCTCCGGTCGGGCCGGCGGGCATGTGGGCGACGAAATGATCCAGATCCCACGCGATGCAGCGGTCGCGGAAGGTGCGCCAAGACCACGGGCGGTCCATCAGCACCGCGTCGTTGATCTCGACGGTCCGCATGTCGGGGTTGCCGCCGGTGAGCAGCGTGCGCACGCTGGCCGCGGTGAGCCGGATGGCGACCATGTCCTGAGATTTCTTCTCGATCGCGACCTCGCCCAGCTTGAGTTGGGCGATGGCGTCGATGGGCAGCGGGCAGCGCCCGTTGATCAGCAGCACCTCGGCGTGGTCGGGCAGCGTGTCGGCGGTGGGGGGGCGGTTGACCGGCACAGGCGAGGAATCGCCCATGAGTTCGACGAGGGGCCCCGGCACGACCACGCCGATGAGGTCGATGTCGAGAGCCGCCACGAGGCGCTCGGCCGTGGTTAGGGCGCCGGTTCGGATCTCGAACGAAGCGCGGAGGTCGTTGAGCGGGCTGAGCAGCCCCTTGCCGTCGTCGAAGAGGATGGCGGGCGTGGGCATGGGGATCCTCGGTGGTGGTGGCTCCAACGCTAGTCCCGGCGGGAGAACCGCGGGGCGTGCGGGTGCGGGAACCCGAAGAGCGGTGTGGCCGCGAAGAGCGGGAAGCTCATGACGAGGGCGCTGAGGGCTGTGTAGAGAGCCGACCAGAATCCGGGGACCAGTTCTCGTGCGCCCCGCCACACGATGGCGTCGTCGAACGCCGAGCGCAGCCCGATCAACGCCACGACACCCACCCTGGCGGTGAACACGCCAACGATCGAGAGCACGACCAGGGTGAGCGGGTTGTGGCGGATGACCATCGAACGCATCGCGAGGGTCATCTGTGTGGCGAGCAGGAAGCCGATGGCATGCGGCCCGGGGATCACGGCCGAGCCGCCGTCGATGAGCGCAACGGGTGTGAGCAGATCCATCAGCAGCCCGAGCGCCACGGCCGACCACATCGCCGCCCGAGTCTCGGCGTGCAATGCGACGAACACCAGAAGCGGGATGACGAACGACGGGTGCACACCGCCCGAGCCCGCGTCCAGCACCGGGGGCAATGCGAACTCCAGACCCAGACAGACCCACGCGGCCAGAGCAAAGAGGAAGATGTTCATCCGCCACCCCCCGCGCCGCCGGGCAGCCGGACGATGACCTCACGCACCCGGCGGGGATCCACGCGGGGCTTGACGATGATCATCCGGCGGAGTGGCTGGGTCGGGCTGGGCTCGATCCGCTCGATCTCGCCGATCACCAACATTTGCGCGTGCCTGGGCCACTGCTCGTCGAGCAGCCGAACCGTCTGGCCGATCGCCAGCTCATCGGCTCGCCCGTCCTCCGGCGGCGATACATCGCCGCGGAGTGTGCCGTCCCCCACGGGCTCCAGAAGGCAGGAAGCCCGGCGCCCCACGGCCTCGTCGAGCACGACGACGCCCGAGACCCGCGGTGCGGATCGGGCAGTGATCGGCATGACGCGGCTGGTCCGTGCGTCGGCGTCGGACACTCGGCCGATGAGCTGAACGGCTTGGGCGGTCACCACGGTGCCCGCGTGCAGTCCCTCGCCGGTGCCCGCGCGGATCACCAGCAGGTCGCCGGTCTCGCCGATCCGCGGGCGAGGGAGCTGCACCACCTCAACCTCGGGTTGCACCGCGGCACCCCGGGCGAGCTGATCGGCGAGGGTGGACAGTTCGACCACCCGCTGCTCGGCCTGGTACAGACGCAGACGCACGCGCTCGATCTCGTCGAGCAGCTCCTGCTCGCGCTCGCTGCCGATGCCGACATTGTCCCGCTCCGGGAACACAGCATTGACCGCGACCGTGATGGGTTGGGTGATCGGCGCGACCACCACCCACGCCTGTTCGCTGAACCAGCGGGACCAACCGAGCCAACGGAGAGGGAGGAAGGATGTGATCAGACACGCGCCGATCAGGATCGGTAAAGCGGACCGGGCCATGGGGTATGCGTGGGAGCTTCGGACCATCGGGCATGCACGCGCCGGACGCGTCCCCCTTCCGGGCGGGGAAATCCCGCCCGCTGAATCAGGTCTCGAGGTTGTTCTCGAGCGTGTCCTTCCACAGCTCGATGTTCTCAAGGTAGATCGCCGTGCCGCGGGCCACGCAGGTCAGCGGGTCCTCGGCCAGTGTCACATCCAGACCGGTAGCCTCCTGAACCCGCTGCGGCAGGCCCCGCAGCAGCGAGCCGCCGCCGGCCAAGGTGATGCCGTTCTCGACCAGATCGGCCGCGAGTTCGGGTTCGGCCCGTTCCAGCGTGCGGGTGACCGCCTCGATGATGGCTGTGACGGGTTCCTGCAGGGCCTCACGGATCTCGGCGCTGGTGATCTCGGTCTTACGCGGCAGGCCGGAGACCATGTCGCGTCCGCGGACTTCCATGGTCGTGTCGTCGCCGACCGGCGCCGCCGAGCCGATCTGGATCTTGATGCGTTCGGCGGTCTGCTCACCGATCATCAGGTTGTAGGTCCGCTTCATGTAGTTGATGACGGCCTCGTCCATGTCGTCGCCCGCGACGCGGACCGACTCGCAGGTCGCGATGTCGGCCAGAGTCATGATGGCGACTTCGGTCGTTCCGCCGCCGATGTCGACGATCATCGACGCCGTCGGCTCGGCGAAGGGCAGACCCGCCCCGATGGCGGCCGCGATGGGTTCCTCGAGCAGGTAGGTCCGGCGTGCGCCCGCCCGCTCGGCCGAGTCGAACACGGCACGCTTCTCGACGGCGGTGATGCCCGAGGGGATCGAGATGACCACGCGGGGCGCCAAGAAGCGGGCACGCCCGGTCACTTTCGTGATGAAGTAGTTGAGCATCGCCTCGGTGATCTCGAAGTCCGAGATCACGCCGTCCTTGAGGGGGCGCACCGCGGTGATCGAGCCGGGGGTCTTGCCGAGCATCTCCTTGGCGACCCAACCGACGGCCTGCCCGTTCTTGAGCACCTGGTTGGTGCCTTTCTTCACGGCGACCACGGACGGCTCATTCAGCACGATGCCCTGCCCGCGCACCGCAACGAGTGTGTTGCAGGTGCCCAGGTCGATGCCCATGTCGACGCTGAAGGCTCCGAGGAGTCGTTCGTACCACACGCGGCGTGGGTCTCCGGCAAGGGACGGGGCTGGCCGCTGGGCGAGCCCGGGGAAGGTTGGACAGCAATCGTAGCGCCGACGGTACCGAAATTCGGGCCTGTCCGCCACCCGGGGGAGATTCGGCCCCGTTGCCAGCGCAAAAACCGCGTGCCCGCCGGGCAGTCCGACGGGCACGCGGGAGGGGATGGGTTACGCCGATCGGCTGGCAATCAGCCCGGACGGCATTACTGGGTGCTCGAGGCTTGGGGCTTGCCGTTCAGGCGGGCATCCGGATCCGGGTGGACATCAATGATCCGCGGCTCGATCAGGAACTTCGCCGGTTCGCCCCGGCTCTCGGGCTGCTTGACGCGGCCTTCCTGATCGATCAGGAACTCGGCCTCGTTCACATAGTCCTTGCCCTTCTCTTTCTTGCTGACCGCCTCGAGGCGTGAACGCTGCTCGTTGCGGATCTGGGTCAGACGCTGGCTGAGCTGATCGACCGAGTGGGCCCGGAAGCGGCTGTGCTCGTCGATGGTTGCCTGACGGTCCTCCATCATTTCAATCAGGCGGTCGTTGCGGGCGATCGTATCGATCTGTGCATCCAGCTGGAACAGCTTGGCCTGGAACTCGGCCCGTTCGGTCTCGAGCCGGGTCAGCAGGTCGGAGAGCTGGGCCTCCTGCTCGCGGAGATAGTCGAGTTCGACCGAGAGGTCCTGCACGCGACCGGCGTACATGTCTCTGGTCTGCTCGATCTGATCCCGCTTGGCGTAGGCGTCGTCCAGCTCGATGGGGCGGGAAGAATCGAACGCGACGCGTACGATCGCGCCCGGGTTGGCCGACTGGGTCAGCCGGGCCTTGGAGAGCTGGGCATCGAAGGACTCAAGGTCCAGCGAGGCGAGCTGGACGACCTTTTCAGCGACCTGCTTCTCGCGGGACATCTGCGCGATCTGCGCCTGCACCTCGGACAGATCGCTGCGGACATCCGCGATCTTCTGGGGGTATTCGGCTTCCAGCTTGCGGATCTGCTGACGCAGGGCGACCGGGTCATCGATCAGCGAATCGATAGCGCCGTTGACCCCGTCGCGGGTCTGATCGATGAGGGCGTGCACGCGATGGGGACCCGCCACCGCCACGAGAACCCCACCGGCCAGCGCCGTGATCACCACGCCCCGGACCACCGTCTTGCCAATGCATCCCATGACGAACTCCTTCCACACTCGGTTGGCCGGGTTCCGCCCGGCATTGATTCTCCCGGGCCCGCCCGGGGTTTGTTCGTGTGTCGCCCCGTTGAGCGGGGCGTCTGGGGGTTGCTGGGAAGCCAGCCCGAGCGATTTCAGGGCGACGCAAATTTTCAGTCCGAAAGCCCGGAAATGATGCAACGGGGCGGGTTTGGGTCGTCCGGGGGGTATCCTCAAGCAAGGAACATCCCCGCACCCGCAACACTGCGGGGACGGATCCGAACAAGCTTCTCCGGCCCGAAGGGCCGCACGCACAGGGGAGTGGGGTCCCGCAGGGCCCTGATCTGGGGATAACGATCAGATGCTCAGCAACATGACCACAAGCTTCGTCCAGCGACTCCGCGCGAATGACGAGGCCGCGTGGTTCGAACTGTGGGAAACCTTCGGTCCGGTCATCCGCGCCCAGCTCATGAAGTGGGGCAAGGGGCGGGTCGGTGTCGAAACAGTCCGGGATTTGTCGCAGGAAACGCTGGCGGCCTTGTCCAACTCGATCGATCGCTATGACCCCAGCCGCGGGGCCAGGTTCAGCACCTGGCTGCTCGCGATCGCCAAGCATGTTCTTGGTGACGAGATCGACCGCCGGATGGCCATGAAGCGGGGGGGTGGCAAGTCGAAGGCGTCGTTCGACGAGACCTGGATGGTCGCCGGGACAGCCCTGGGCGTGGACGAGGCTTACGAGGCGGCGGTGTTCCGGGCCAAGGTGGAAGCGGCCATCCGGGCCGTGGAATCCGAGTGCGACTTCACGGACTTTGCGATCTATCGGATGCGTGTGTTCGACGGTCAGTCGGGAAAAGAGGTTGCCGAGGCGGTGGGGGTGTCCGAGCCGACCGTGTCCCGCCGGCTGGCCAAGGTCCGGGATCTGATGCGGGTTCGTCTGCGTGAGGTCGTGACGACCTATTCGTTCACCCGGGAGGAACTGGAGGAGGCGGAGCGAAACGGGCTGACGCTGAATCCCAATCCAGCGTCCGGGACGGACGGCCCGGCCGGGGCCGCCGACCGCTCCGCGGATGCGGCGTTCGATGAGGCGATCGCGGAGATCTACCACCGGCAGATGCAGTTGCGGGCCGAGGACAACGACCTGACCTCGGGCGTCCGCTGAGCGGAGGAGCCGGCATGGACGGCGCAGGAACGATCATGATCGCGGTGCTGGCAGCTCTGGCGCTGCCGTTCCTGCTCGCCGCGGTCGTCTATCTGTTCGTGACGATCTTCGGGCTGACCTGGAAGGTCTTCCGCAACATCTTCCACTTCATCGGGGCCGAGTTCACGGACATCCTCCGGTTTATCGGTGCGTTGCTGTCCGCGGTCGTGTTCGCACCGCTCGTGCTCCTGAACATCGTCATCGGGCGATGGTCGGCGTCCAAGCACTTCGCCGGCGCCTTTTCGAGCGAGATCCGGTCCGCGGGATCGTGCGTGTATCGGTTGTTTGTCGGCAACCCCGCGCGGCTGCTCGGACTCGGCTCGGCGCTCGAGGGTGTCGAGAAGCGTGTGCCGCAGGCCATGGCCGCCGCACCGGGGCGCGACAAGCCGTCCCGGCGTGTCGGCCAGTTCGATGGTTACAAGATCGTCGGATCGCTTCAGGGCGGCGGTTCCGGCGGGCGGCTGTACATCGCCGAGCCGGACGCGATCAAGCGGGCGGCGTTCAGCCGGAACGGCATCGAGGATGTCGATCGGGTGGTCATCAAGGCCTTCAGCCTGAAGGACGGCTCGAGCCTTCCCCAGATCGTGCGGGAGTCCCGGGCCCTCGACGCGGCCAAGAAGCTCGGGCTCGTGCTGGAGCATGAACTCACCCCCGAGCGGTTCTTCTATGTGATGCGGTATGTTCCGGGCGACTCGCTCGCCACCGTCACGCAGCGTCTGCATGCCGAGTCCTCCGGCGACGGGCTGGACAACCGACGGCTCGCCACCGCGCTCGGCTACGCGGCCGATCTGCTCGTCTCGCTGGATGCGTATCACCGGGCCGGGCTCTGGCACAAGGATGTGAAGCCGGACAACATCATCGTCGACGGCTCGGACGGGCGGGCGCACCTGGTCGATTTCGGTTTGGTCACGCCGCTGCGATCCGCGATGACCCTGACCACCCACGGCACCGAGTACTTCCGCGACCCGGAGCTGGTCCGTCAGGCGTTGCGCGGTGTGAAGGTGCACCAGATCGACGGCAGCCGCTTCGATCTCTACGCCGCCGGGGCGGTGCTGTATTCGGTCATCGAGAACTCGTTCCCCGCGCACGGCGGACTGAGCCAGATCTCCAAGCGTTGCCCCGAGGCGCTGCGGTGGATTATCCGCCGTGCCATGACCGACTACGACCGCCGCTATGCCAGCGCGGCCGAGATGCTCGCGGACCTGCGCGTGGTGCAGAACGCCGAGGACCCCTTCAAACTCAAGCCCGTCGACCTGCCCTCGGTCAGCGGTCAGAAGTCCGACGACATCCCGACGCCCAACCCCGAAGCGTTCATGCCGCCCGCGGGCGCGGCCCCTGCCGAGCCGCGTCGGGCCGCGTCACCGGTCCCGCCGCCCGTCCGTGCCAAGGGCCGCCCCGCGATCACCGTGTCCGACTGGTGGACTGGACGCTACTCCGTCGTCGCTACTTCGCAGGGCGAGCATCGTCCCGGGCCCGTGCCGGTGCCGCCCACGCCGGTCCGGCATGCGGTGGTGCCCCCCGAGGCACGACGGCCTGCGGCGGACCAGATCCGCAATGCCCGCGCCCGCGCCCGTCAGCGTCGTCTGAGCGCCAGGCAGCGCATCGACTCGCGCCGTCGCGGGCGTGCGAGCTACGACAACACGCCGGGCGCCGGCACTGTGTTCGCCGCGCTGTTCGGCCTCGCCGTTCTTTTTGGTCTGGGGACCATCGGCTACAACCTGCTGCGTCCCGCGGACCGTTCGATCGTCGCGGTCGCGCCGGGGGCGGGTGTGTTCGCGCCGGACGGTTCCGTTCTTTTCTCCGGCGATGCCGGTTCGGTCATGGTCGCGCCGCCGGCCCCTGTTCCGCCGGTGCGCCCGGAGGATCTGCCGTCGATCAAAGCGCGATTGCTCGTGGTCTCGGATCTCACCCTGCCGCTTGATGATGAGACGGCCTCCGCGGTCCGCCGCGGTCTTGGCGTGATCGAAGGCAGCGGTGCGGTGCTGGTGGGTGATCTGATCGACTCGGGGGATTCCGAGTCTGTCGAACTGGTCGCTGAACTGCGACGCGACCGGGGGCGTGTGCCCTTCGATTCTGACGAACTCGCGGCCCGATCCCGCGCGTGGCTCGAGGGTCGTTCCTTCGACGGGGTGCTGTTCGTCGCGCCGGACCCTGATGGGGATAAGGAGCCCCAGTCGCTGCTGGTCACGCAGGGGTTCTTTACGCGGCTCGGATGGGATCTGGCTCCGGAGCATTTCGTCCGCGTGCTGGCAGCCAACGGGTATGTTCGCGATGAAGGCGAGCCTAAGCGTGGGAAACGCGGGCCAGGGTCTCCAAAGCCAATGCCGCCCGACCGGACTCCACGGCGTCCCGGCTGAGCCCGATGCCTTCCGAGATTGACTCTGCGGCACCGGCAACCACCAACGCTGCGGCCGCCGTCAGCAGAACCATGTCGCCCGCCGGACCTTCCTCGCCCGCCAGGATGGAACGGATCATGCCTGCGGCGTGCTCATCATCCCTCGCCCGGATCGCCTCGATCGATGCCGTGCGCAGCCCGAGAGATCCGGGCTCGATTCGTTCGGTTGTGACCGACCCGGAGCGTACAACCCCCAGCGTCGTGGGGGCCGTGACGGTCAGTTCGTCAAGCCCATCTTCGGAGTGCGCCACGATGGCATGTGCGGCGCCGAGCCGACGCAGCGTCTCGGTCATCAGCGGAACAAACGAGGATGCGTACACACCGATGAGCTGACGATCCGCGCCGCAGGGATTGGTCAGCGGGCCGAGCAGGTTGAAAACCGTGGGGAAGCCGAGCGCACGCCGGACCGGGGCGGCGTGACGCATCGCGGGATGGTGATGGATGGCGAAACAGAAGCAGACCCCGGCCTCTTCAAGACAACGAGCCTGTGCTTCGGGCGACGCATCGATGTTCACGCCCAGTCGGGCCAGGACCTCGGCCGATCCACGCCCGGTCCGAGAGCGGTTGCCGTGCTTGGCCACCACCACACGGTCCACGCCCAACCCCGGAGGCGGCCGCACGCCGGCGACGACAAGGGCCGCGGCGGTCGACACATTGAAAGTCTTTGGTGCGCCCCCGGTGCCGCAGGTGTCGATGACCACGGTTCCCCGCGGAGCCGTGTACGGCACGCGTCCGACCTTGGCCCGCATGACCCTGGCCGCCCCGGTGAGTTCGTCGGCCGTCACGCCCCGGGTCTGGATCATTCCGAGCAACGCGCCGATCTGGGGCGGGTCCAGCCGCCCCTCGAGCAGGGCGTCGAACACCCGCTTGCTGGCGGGTTCATCCAGCGTTTCACCCCTGCTCAGGGCCGCCAGCACTGCCTGAATGTCGATCTCCTCGGGCATCATCACAGGGTAGCCGAACCTCCTGACCGGGTGGGCTGTACGATCGAGGAAGAAGCCGCTATGAGTCCCGATCACGCCTCCATCCCGACGGTCGTCCGCATGGCTAGGGCCGCCGCGGCTGCGGATGCCCGGCGTCGATTCATCACCGCGAGCGGATACGCGCTCGCCGGGGCGATGGGCACGGCCGCGGTGGGCGTTAGCATCGCAAGCCTGCTGACCGATGCGCCGTGGTGGTGGGTGGTCCCGCTCGGGGCCGGGGCCGCGTCGATCGCCATCTCTGGAGGGCTCGCGTGGGCTCGGCGTTGGTCGCTGAATCATGCGGCCGGGGAGATCGACCGGGCCAACAGCACCGAGGGCGCGTTGCGGACCGCGATCGAGATCCGGGACGGTGACGGGGAGCCCTCGCTCGTGGCCCTCGCTCGACGGCGGGGCGAGCGTGTGGCCATGTCGGTCGATCCCAGACGCGGCATCGCACCTCCGGACCATCGCGGCTGGTGGTGGTCGGTCCCCGGCATTGGGGCGTGCGTCGCGTTCGGGCTGTTGCTCGATCCGATCGACCGCACGCCGAATCGGCCCGACCCGTCGCCGATGATCGCCCGCGCCCTCGATCAGACCGCACCCGGCCTCGAAGCGGCCCGTGCGGTTGAGCCCGAGTCTCTGCCCGACCCCGAGAAGTGGGCCCAGACGGTGGCCGAGATCGAGGCGCTCGAAGAGGAACTGCGTCGCGGCGATGCCGCCGAGGATGCGGCAATCCGTGCGGCGGCGGCGATGGAACAGGCCGCGGACGAACTCGAACGCCAAGCAGAACTGGCCGCCCGCGAGGAGCAGGCCATCCGCGATCGGGCCGAAGCCTACCGAACCGACGAGGCGTCGGATCAATCACCCCTCGCCCGGCGGCTGGCGGACGCGCTCGCTCGGAACGACATGGACGCCGCGGAGCAGGCCGCACGAGCAATCGACCGGGCAAGCGAGTCGCTGTCGGAAGACGAGCTGCGGGCATTGGCGGATGCGCTCGAAGATTTGGCATCCCGATTGGAAGACCCCGAGCCCACGCCACCTGAACAAGCCGAACGGGCCAGCGACCTGCCCGAGACCCCGCCGCCAACACTCGATCCCGCCGATCAGCCGGAGACATCGCCGCCCCATCAAACCCCGGAGGTCGCCCCGCCGCCGCAGGAGCCGCAATCCCGACAGCGCCAGAATCCGGAGAGCCTCCCAGAGGCGCTCCGCCGCCAAGCCGAGTCGCTACGCAAACCATCTCAGGCCCCTGAGTCGCTGGACCCGTCGCAACAGGACGCCAATCGGGATCAGACCCAGCAGCCCAACGAGCAGCCGCAAGGCAGTCAGCCCGGCGAGATATCCGGTGAGCAAACCGGCGAACCCGCGTCAGGCGATCCCAATCAGCGGCAACCTGAGCCACAACCACCCCAGAACACCAATCAGCAGGGCCAGCCGCAATTGTCGCAACAGAACGAATCGCAGCAGGGGCAGCCCGAGCAAGGCCAGCCACAGCAGGGCAATGAGCAGGACGCTCAACAACAGCCCAGCGAACAGCCGGCCCAACAGCCCACGCAGCAACCGGCCCAGCAGGGTCAGCCCCGGACCGGTGAACAGCCTGTAGGCCACCCCGGCGACCAACCCGAGCAGCAGCCGGGCCAACAGCCCGGCCAGCAGCCGGAGCAGGTTCCCACGCCCGATCCCGGAGGCCAACCGCAGGAAACACCGCAGCCCGATCCCAACGCCCCGCCCGGTTCCATCGAACAAGCGATCGAACGGCTCTGCGAGCAGCAGGACGCTCGCCAGCGGAACCGTCAGGTGGCCGAGTCGCTGCGCGAGCGCGCCCGCGGGCTGATGGACGATCCCTCGCTGCCGCCGGGCGACGGCGGCGCAGGGCGTGAGGACGCCCCGCTGGCGCAGGACAACCCGCTGACGGATGACCCGTCGAGGTACGAGCCGGTCGATGTGTCCGGGCAGACCCCGCAGGACCCCGATTCTGGGCGGGTGGTCGGTGAGTGGTTCGATCCAAACCGCGAAGACCTGCCCCCGTCCGAGCGGGCGGCGGCCGCGGGTGAGATGCGCCGGGCGGTCCGCAAGGCGCGGGACGCGGTGGACAACCAGCAGGTGCCGCGCCGCTACCGAGACCTGGTCCGACGCGTGTTCGACCGGGTCGAGCGTCGGGCCGAAGAGGTCGCGCCGGGCCCCGCGCCGCAGGGGCAGGACGCTCAGCCGTGAATCTCTCGATCGACGATGCCCGCTGGCTTTGGCTGATCGCGCTGGGGGTGCTTTGCGCGGTGGTCGGTTGGCGCTGGATGCGGGCCATCCCCCCGATTCGGCGGGTGTCGGCGGTGCTGTCAAGGCTGCTGCTGATGGTGGTCGCGGCGTTGGCTCTGGCCGGTCTGCACAACAGGCAGCCTGCCGACCGGGTCGCGGTGGTGGGGGTGGTCGACCTGTCTGGCTCGGTGCGGTCATACGCGGACTTCGGGGTCGACGCCAATGGTCTGGCGATCTCAGCGCAGGATGCGGCCATCGATCTGCTCCGTCGGGCCGCACGGGGAAGGGGCGACGATGACCCGTTCGGGCTGGTTGTCTTCGACGGGCGGGCGGTCGCGATCGCCACCCCGGGCATGGACAACCCGCTGGAGCGGACGGTGTCGATCCCCGAGACCGACGGCTCGGACATCGCCGGGGCCGTGCGTCTGGCACGGGCGCTGCTGCCAGCGGACACCAAGGGGCGGGTGGTTCTGGTGACCGACGGCCGCTCTACCACGGGATCGCTGTCGGAGATTCCCCCCGGCACGCCGATCGATGTCGCGCCGATCACATACCGGGTCGAGCGCGAGACGGTGGTCGAGTCGTTCGACCTTCCACCACGGGCCGCGCTGGGGGCGATCGTGGACGGGCGGGTGGTGGTTCGCTCGACCGGTGACATCCGCGCCACGCTGACGGTGCTGCGCGACGGACGCCCGGTGGATCTGACGCCGGACGAGCCGGGCGATGGTGTGCGTGTCGAACTTCCTGCCGGGCGGCATGTGGTGCCGGTGCGGTTCACGCTGCCGGACGGGCGGGTGCATCGCTACCAGGTTGTGCTCGAGCCCGACCTGCTGCGGGAGCCGGGCGGTGCGCCGGTCATGTTCGGTGATACCTCCGCCTCCAACAACCGGGCCAACGCGTTCACGATCACCCGCTCGCCCGGGTCGATCCTGCTGGTCGACGGCGCGGGCACGGGCGAGCAGGGGGCGCTGGTCCGCACGCTGCGGGCTGCGGGCCGGGATGTCGAGATCATCCCCCCGGCCGCGTTCCCGCCGGACCTGCTGGCCCTCGAGGCCCACGACTTGGTGATTTTGGACGATGTCGCGATCGATGTGCTGCCCCCCGGCGCGGACGAGCGGCTGAACGCATACGCCCGCTCCTTCGGCGGTGGCGTGGTGTTCATCGGCGGGCGGTCGGCCCTGACCGCGGGCGGCTGGCGCGGTTCGGCCATCGAGGACGCTCTGCCCGTCGAGTTGGAGATCCCCGACCGGGTGGTGATGCCCGAGGCCGCCGTGGTCTTCGTGCTTGACCGTTCGGGCTCCATGCGGCGCAAGGTGCTCGGCTCGTCGCGCTCCCAGCAGGATGTCGCCAACGCCGCTGCGGCTGGCGCGATCGACACGCTCGATCCTACCGATCTCGTCGGCGTGATCGCCTTCGCCAACAACGCGTCAGTCGTGGTGCCCATCGGCCCGAACGAAGACCCCGAGGCAACGCGCGAATCGGTGCTGGCGATCTCGAGCGACGGCGGGACCAACCTGGCCGTGGCGCTCGACACCGCACGGCGACAGTTGGAGACCGTCCAGACCAAGTCCAAGCATGTGATCGTGCTGTCCGACGGCGAGAGCCAGGAGACCGAGCGTCTGCCCGCGCTGGCGGCGCAGCTCGCGGCCACCGGGGCGAAGGTCTCGACCATCGCCGTGGGCGACGAGGCCGACGACGCGACGCTGCGGACGGTGGCCGAGCAGGGCAATGGCGTGTTCTACCGCGTGACGAACCCGAATGTGCTGCCGCAGGTGTTCATCAAGGCGATCCGCGTGCTGCGCGAGCCAGCGGTGCGGGACACGCCGTTCGAGCCGATCGCCCTCGACCCGGACGCCCCGGTGCTGGCGGGCGTGCCCAAGATCCCCGATCTGGGCGGCATCGTGCTGACCACCAAGCGTGACCGGGCTGCGACGCCGGTGGTCACGCCCGACGACGAGCCGGTGATCGCCTACTGGCCGGTCGAACTGGGCCGGATCGGCGTGGTGACGACCGACGCGCACGACTGGGCCGCGCCGTGGATCGTCGGTCCCGGCTTCGCCCGCTTCTGGACCAACATGACCGCGTGGGCCGCCCGCGCGATCGAGGACACACCGGGCGAGCTGCGCATGGTCGCGGCTGGCGACCGGGCCGAGCTGACCCACGAGGCCCAGACCGACGAGGGCGCGCCGATCGACGGGCTGGGCGTCAGTGTGACGCTGTACGCGCCGGACGGCTCATCTCGGGAGGTCGCACTCCGCCAGACCGGGCCGGGGCGGTACGAGGGCACCGCGGCCGGGCTGCCCGAGGGCGTGATCGTCGCGGCCACCCGAGCCAGCCTCGCCGGCACGCCGCTGCCCCCCAGCATCGCGGGCGTGCAGGTCCGCGTGGGGGCCGAGGACCTGGCGCTGACCAGCGACGAGCAGGGCCTGGCCGATCTGGCCCGACGAACGGGCGGGCGGGTGCTGGATTGGGCCGAGCCGGCGGGTCTGTTTGACCGGGACGGCCCGCCGCGGATCATCCGGACGGCCCTGTGGCCCGCGCTGCTGGTTGCGACGCTGGTGCTGTTCCTGATCGACGTGGCGATGCGCCGATTGGCGTGGGATCGGTGGGTGGACTCGGCCCGCGAGGGCACAGTGGCCGCGACGGCGGCACGGTCGGCGACGCTGTCGGATCTACGCCGGGCCCCGCGTTCCGAGCAGCCCCGCGTGGAGACCGACGCGGACGCCGAACGCCTTCGGATCGAGCGCGAGCGGATCCAGCGGCAGGTGGCGGAGGCGCGGGCTCGGGCGGTAAAGCCCGTTGCGTCGGAGCCGGAGGTGTCCGAGGCTCAGGAATCGAAGCCGGAGCCAGAGGAGTCGGGGTTGCTCGCCGCAAAGCGGCGGGCGCGGAAGCGGTTTGAGGAGTGACTACACGCGGTGGGTGAGCTCGCCCCGCAACGCAAGCCGGTCCGCCCCGGTGATCTCTACCTCAACGATCGACCCCAGCATCGTCTTCGCCCGGGCGCTGGGGGCTTCGAAGAACACAATCAGGTCCGAGTCGGTCCGCCCGGAGAGCTGCACGGGCTGGTCGGTCTCGGGCAAGTCCAGCGTCGCCACGGCCGACGGGTCGCGCCCGCCCACCGTGATGCTGATCATGCCGGTGCCCGGCTTGACATCCGAGCCGCGCTTCTTCATCTCGCTGCGGCTGAGCCCCTCGACGAACACCGAGAAGCGTCGTCCGACCTGCTCTCGTCCGATCGAGTCGGAGATCTCGGTCTGCAACGCCAGCAGCTCGTTGTTCCGGCGGCGTTTCACCTCGTCGGGCACATCGTCGGGGATGCGGTCGTAGGCGATCGTGCCCGGTCGGGGCGAGTACTTGAAGATGAACTGGTTCTTGCACCGCGAACGGACGAGCATCTGCTTGGTCAGCTCGAAATCCTCCTCGGTTTCGGTCGGGAAGCCGACGATGATGTCACCCGACAGCATCAGGGGGCGTCCGATTTCCGGCTGGTCGAGGATGGCCCTGGCCCGGGCGATGAACTCGTCGTACTCCTCGATGGTGTAGCCGCGGTTCATCATCTTGAGAATGCGGTTGCTACCCGACTGGGCCGGCACATGCAGGTATCGGCAGATGCGGGGATGGTCGCGGATGACCTCCAGCACATCGTCGCCGAAGTCGCGGGGGTAGCTGGTGACGAAGCGCAGACGCTCGATCGCGGGCACCTCGTCGTGAATGCGCCGCAGAAGGTCGGCGAAGGTCGTGGTCCGCTCGCCCGCGAAGGCGTCGCGGTGGTGGCTGCCCTTGTAGGTCCGGCCCTTCTGGGGCTGCGTCACACCGTCGACGATGACGGCCGCCCCGTGCTCGAAGCGATAGTGGTTGACGGTCTGGCCGAGCAGCGTGATCTCGATGACGCCCGCATCGGCGAGCTTCTTGCACTCGTCGATGATGTGCTCGGGCGGGCGGTGGATCTCGGCGCCGCGTGTGTGCGGCACGACGCAGTAGGTGCAGAACTTGTTGCACCCGCGGGTGATGCGGACATAGGCGGACCGCTTCGCGTCGTCGTTGGTGGGGGAGACAGCCCGGGAGAGGTCGAGCATCTCCAGCCGGTCCTCGGCCGCCGCGAGGGTGGCCGAGCGGCGGGACGCCGAGCCCTGCAGGGCGGCGACCTTCGCCGACCGCTGCGCAGCGAGGGCAGGGTCATCAGAAAGCAGCGACGCCCGGGTCCGCACCGCGTTGTCGAGCAGTTCGGGCAGCTTGTCCAGCTCGGCCGGGCCGCACATCAGGTCGACCACCGGCATCCGCTTCATCAAGTCCGTTCCGTCGCGCTCGGCCATGCAGCCCAGAACGCCCACGACAAGATCCGGACGCTCGCGCTTCTCGTTCCTGAGTGCCCCCAGCCGGCTCCACACCTTCTGCTCGGCCCGCTCACGCACCGAGCAGGTGTTATAGAGAACGATGTCCGCCTCGTGGCTATCGGTTGTGAACGAGTAGCCAAGGGCCTTGAGCTGCCCGGTGACCAGCTCAGAGTCGAGCTCGTTCATCTGGCAGCCGAAGGTCTCGAGATAGACGCGTTTGGTGGGCATGGACACGGATTCTAGGGGGTGGAACGGGGGCCAAACTCGGGCGAGATCGGTTCCCATGTGAGCTGCGGGCTTCAGCCGCGCGGTTCTCGGTCCCGCACGGGCAGAAGCCCGCGGCTCGATGTCATGTTCCTGACGCTCGATTACGGGCAGCCCGCCCCGTAGGCGGCGATGTACGCGCTGATGTCGAAGAAGTTCAGGGTGCCGAAGGGCGCGGCCAAGTCGGCGGCCGGGTCTTGGGCGTTGTAAAGGCTGATGTAGGCCGCCACATCGAAGAAGTTGAGCGTGCCGAATGGTTCGGCGAAGTCCGGGCCGCACGAGCCGGAGACCTCACCCACCAGCCGCACAACAAGGTCCTGGGCAGGGCCGGGCTCGGCAAACAGACCGCGATCGTTGTACGCGGCGAAGGTGTAGACGGCTTCAAAGGTTCCCGCGACCGCGTCGTCCATCATGGCCGTGACGATCACGCCCGATCCCGGCTGCAGCGACGAGACCGGCTGGAAGTCGATCACGAACGCCCCGGTGTCGCCGGAAGCGCTGATCCACTCGATATCCATCGGCGCGCCGGTGGCGGTGGGGGCCAGGTTGAAGAAGTCGAACCAGCCTACCGCGTCGCCGGAGTTCGGCGTGATCACGCCCAAGTCGATGACTGTTTCCGTAAGCACCGAATCGTGATCGAGCGAGGCGACCGCGGGTTCGAACACGGCGACATCGACCGCGATCACATCGTCGCCGTCGTTGGCCCCCTTACCCATCCCGCCCTGCTGGGTGAGGTCGAGGTTGTCGATGACGATCGACTCGATGTGCACGCCGGGCTGGGCGAGCAGCGAAGGATCGACCCCGATCGAGATGGTCCGGGACTCGCCATTGCTGCCGATCGCGAACGCGTTATGACGCCCGGTGATCGATGAGGTCAGGCCGGGGCTGGGTGTGACGCTGAAGTAGGTTCCGTCCTGTCCGGACTTGTGCAGATCGATGTCCACGGTGGGAGCGGAGGTGGAAACGAGGACATTGATCGTGACCATTTCAATCGACGAACCGTCCGCGTCGGGCGACGGGCCAACCCAGAGCGTCGAGTCGTTCTGCTGATCGACATAAACGGACCAGACAGCCTCGGGCATGTCGACAAAGGCGTTGCGGTTGTTGGTATAGAACAGCGGATTGAGCGTCTGGCTGAAGATCGCGTGGTTTCGGCGTCGTTCGAAGGTGTCCGGCGGATCGATGAAGTGCCACGCCACGGCGTCGCTCAGCCCGGGCATCTGGTACCCGCTCGCGGGACCGTCGACCAACGCCAGCCCGAGCGACGGCCCCCAGCGGGTGTCCATGTAAAAGAGGATGCGGGCGATGTCGCCCTTGTCCATGTCGCCCGGGAAGTAGTACGAGCCGAGACTCCGGTGCTCTCCGGTCGTCTCGGCGAAGCCGAACGGTTTGTTCCCGCGGGAGCTGTTGATCGAGGGGTTCGCGGGCAGCAGGGCGTGCGGATCGCCCAAGGCGCCCCGCGTCGAATTGCTCGCAGTGCCGGGCTGCATGGACTGCGGCCAGACATGTTCGCGGTTCCAGGTCGAGCCGCCGTCCCAAGTTGCTGGAACCGAAGCCCGGTTATAGCAGAGCAGGATGCGGGTGGGGTTGTCCGGGTCCTGGTCATGGATCGCGGCCGATGAACGGAAGTCGCCGTAAGTCCGCTCGATGTGACCCACGGTCATGGCCGAGCCGAGTTGCGCCTTCAGGATCGCGCCCGTGCCCGAGACGCCGCTGTAATAGCCCGGGGGCGGAGCGAAGGGATCGCTCAGTCCGGCCGCGGCTTTTCCGCCCGCCAGCAAGATCAGACACATCCCGCTGAAGCTGACCACGCTCTTCATCGCCTGCCTCCGATTGGGCCGATCGAGGTCCAGGCCGCCGGGAGGAAAGTCCGGCGGACGCCCATTAACACCCATGACCCTAGCCCCCCGCCGGGGGCCCGGGAAACCGTAAAGTACCACCAAATGTCCCGTCTCGAAGACATCCGGGCGTGGTTCAGCGAACTTTCGCTCGCCACGAAGTGCCTCCTGCTCTTTGGAGGAGCCTCGGCCCTTATTATCGCCATCGCCCTGACATTTCCCTTCCTCCGAATGAACGGTCTGGTGAGCGAGAAGGAACTCGGCATCGCCCGGACCATCTACGAGGCCTGGAACCAGCCCGGCGATGAGGGACCCATCGCCAACGCGACGGTGACGGTGCTGACCCCAGAGGAAGCGCGATCGTCCAATCTGCGATTCGTGCGTCGTTCCATCGATCGCTTTGATGCCGGGCCGGGCGTCATCGAACAGTTCCAACCGGACTGGACCGGATGGGGGAGGGTGTATCGCTACGCCCGCGTACGCCGCAACCCTGACGCCTCGGTGCGCGACCTGGTCCTGATCGAACGCAAAGCGTCCGGCGGCCCGCTGCTGGTCAACTTTCTGTATCTGGCGGCCGCCGGCTCAGTGGTGCTCGCGGTTGCGCTCGTGGTCTTTGCCAGCCTGACCAGCCGGCTCATCCTGCGGCCTGTTCTGAGTCTCCAGCGAACCGCCGAGCGCGTGCGCGAAGGCCATCTCGACACGCGCTCGCACATCGATACCGGCGACGAGTTCGAGGAACTGGCCGAGACATTCAACCTAATGCTCGCCGGGTTGCAGCGTCAGCAGGACCAGCTCCGTGCCGCCAATGTGGCCCTCGATTCCCGCCTGACCGAGCTGACCGAGGCGAACACCGCCCTTTATGAATCCGCCCGGCTCAAGGGCGAGTTCCTCGCCTCGGTGTCTCACGAGCTTCGCACACCGCTCAACGCCATCATCGGATTTGCCGAGTTGCTCCTCGAGATCGTCCGCACCGACATCGCGGTCTCCGCCGAAGGCAAACCCATGGTCCCCGGCCCGGACGCGCTGGCCAAACGCGAGCGATACCTGGTCAACATCGTCAGCGCTGGCCGAACCCTGCTCGAGATGATCGAGACGCTGCTCGAAATGGCCAAGATCGAAGCGGGACGCATCGAGATCCACCCGGGCCCCCTGAACCTCAGCGAGGCTTGCCAGGCGCTGGCCGGGCTCATCCACCCGCTCGCACGCAAGAAAGATGTCGAGGTCACGCTGGACCTCGCCGCTGACCTGCCGGTTATCGAGACCGATCCAAAGAAGTTCAACCAAGTGATCTTCAACCTGCTGTCTAACGCCGTGAAGTTCTCCGGCGGTCCGGAACTGGGAAGAGCCGGGCGGGTCATCCTGCGGGCCGAGCGTCTGCCCGAAGCCACAGGATCCGAAGAGCGGGTCAGGATCTCAGTTATCGATAACGGCCCAGGCATCGCGCCCGAGGATCAGAAGCGGATATTCGATAAGTTCCAGCAGGTGGACTCGTCCCATACGCGTGCGCACGCTGGAACAGGGCTGGGTCTGGCCATCGTCGCCGAGCTCACCCGCCTGCTCCAGGGTGAGGTCCAGCTCGAGTCCGAGCTCGGTCAGGGCTCGATGTTCTCCGTCATCTTCCCCGTCCGGCTCGATACCCAGGCCATCGAGGAAGCCAAGCTCGAAGCCCGATTCCGCGGATCCCTCGCGCCCACTCCCCGCGAGGGAGATACTCAGCCTCCGGTGACCGCGTCTTCGTAGTGCCGCACCGCGACCGGGCGTCGCTTGCCCCGCTCGAACTCCACCGCCACCAGATCGATCCGCAACCCGGCCCGCCGCACGCGTTCCTCTCTGCGCAGCGTGCGGGCCAACTGCAGCAGTTTGCGACGCTTGGCAGCGGTCAGCTGATCCTCCGGTCGCCACGGGCCGTCCGAAACGATCCGCGCCTTCACCTCGACGAGCACATAACACCCTGTTCGGCGGTGACGGCAGAGCAGGTCGATCTCACCAGGCCCCAGACGCAGGTTCCGAGCGATCACCCCGCAACCGGCCCGTCGCATCCGCCAGGCGGCCGCCCGCTCGCCGCGCCTCCAGATACCGCGGGCGGAGTCATCGATCCGCCACAGCCGCCACACCCGGCTACTCCTTTGGTCCGTACCGCTCCTCGGCGATGCGCAACAGCGAGAGCAGGATCTCATCGCGATTGCTCACCCGGGCATGGTCGATGAGTTTTTTGAGATACTCGGTCCGTGCTTCTGTGCGCCGTTCAACCAGCAGGTCACGGTTGATCCGCAGCTGGGCGTCATAGAGGGAGATCGATTCCTGCTCGATGCCTTCCAGTGTCAGCCAGCATGTGAAGTTGCCGAGCGTGAACGGCCCGGTCGTCTCACCCTCGCTCAGCGATCGGGCCTTCTGATTGAGATCCTCCGCGGGGAAGAAATCGCCTTCAGCGAACTCCCCCTCAAACGGACGCCGGGCCAGACCGCCATCCTCGACGAAGAAGGTGTTGGCCGGATGGGTCGCGACCACGCCGAATGGCTCACCGTTTTCCAGTCGGGCCGTAATCTCCGCCACCGCCGTCTCGTCCGCGCTGGGAACCCGGATCAGCCGGAACACGGCGGTGGGGGGCGGGTTGTACTGCTCGAAATCACGCTCGTATCGCTGACGGATGTCCCGCCAGGACACATTGACCCGCTTGTTGACTTCCTGGAACAGCGTCAGACTGACGAGCGTCTCGATCTCCTTGTCCCGCAACGCCTGGTCGAGGCTCTGCCCGCGTCGGCTCGCGAGCTGGGCCGACCCGAGATTCTGGGTCAGGATGTCGTCCCGAAAGTTGGTCAGGAACGCGCGCAGCCCCTGCCGCTGCTGCGGGGAAAGCGCGGACAGGGCCTCGGCCCGAAGCAGCTCGTCCGCGATCAGACCGTCGAGCCGCTGGGCGATCACCTGTGCCGCCTCACGCCGCCACGCCGACAGCCGCAGACGCTCGGCCTCTGCCTTCAGTCGGGCCTCGATCGGCTCAAAGAAGGAACTCAGATAGATCGGCTTGCCGTTGATGTCGCCCACCTTGGCCTCGATCAGGGCCAGCCCTTCCGGAGCCGATGCCACGGCCGCCGGACGAGCCTGGGGGACGGCTGGCCGGATCACCACGCCGTCGTCGGGCGTTGGCGACGGGCCGGTCTCCATCGGGTCGGCAGAAACCGCCGCTGCCGGCGTGCCCCCGGTCTGACCGGTGGAGAAGTCGGCCGGCTCAATCCGGACCCGACGCCCGTCGCCGCGGTCACCCGAGCCCAGGCCCGAGCACCCCACCCCTTGGAGACCCGCGGCCAGCAATCCCGCGGCCAGCATCGGACCCAGCCCCGCGCATCCCTGTCGCATGATCGATCCCTTCCAAATCACGGTTCTGCGTCCGATTTCGGGCTACGATGCCTTATTGCCACGCGGAGCGTGTTCCTTTTAAGCCCCGAGGAGGCCCGCCATGGCGGAAGCCGACAAGCCCAAGATTATCGTGGACGACGACTGGAAGTCGGCCGCCCGCGCCGAGAAGGAAAAACTCGCCCAAGCCGAACAGGCCAAAAAGCAGGCCGAGTCCCAGGGCGGTGTCCCGGACAAACCATCTTTCGACCACTTGGTCAATCTCATGGCCAGCCAAGCCCTCATGTACCTGGGCCAGATCCCCGACCAATCCGGCCGTGGGGTAGTCGCTCTGGATATCGCCAAAATGCAAATCGACCTGCTCGCGGTCCTCGAAGAGAAGACCAAGGGCAACCTCAGCGAGGACGAGTCCTCCCTGCTCAAGGGCGTCCTCTCCGAGCTGCGGGCGATCTTCGTTGAGGTCTACGACGCGATCATGAAAGCCCAGGCCGAGGGCCGACTCGCACCGGACGGGTCCAACCCCGGTGCCGGTCCAATCGCGGGATCTCCCACGATCGGCCGATAGATCCATCGCAGGCTCCCGCGCCCGCGGGCGCCACGCATCCAGCCACCCGTCCCGGCCCACCGGGGCCACGGAGCCAAGACCGTGAACGAACGCCAAGGCTTCCTCGACCGACACCACTTCCTGCTCCGCCGGCTTCATTCCCTGACCGGCATCCTCCCGATCGGTGTTTTCCTGATCGCCCACCTGACGACCAACTCCTCGTTGGCATGGGGCAAGTACGGGCTGCGGGCTGAGGGACACGGCGTGCCGCTCGTCGATGGCGGGGTCATGTATTTCAATAAGGAAGTCGCCTGGATCAATACCCAGGTGCCCCACCTTCTGCTGATCGAGATCACACTCTGGGCCTCGATCCTCTTCCACTCAGTCCTCGGGGTTTATTACGCGACGACAGGCCGGTCCAACACCGCCCGCTATCCCTTTCAGGACAACTGGCGGTACACCCTCCAGCGTATCTCCGGCTACATCGGGGTCGCCTTTATTTTCTACCATGTTGCGACCCTCCGCTGGGGCTGGACCTTCCTCGTCCCAGGCGGCACGCAGTGGTCCCACGAGTTCAGCGCCTCGACCCTGATCGCCGCGCTGCAAGGCTCGACCGGGGGCTGGACACCCGTGGGTCTCGCGGTTTCCATCGCATACTTCCTCGGCGTCTCGCTGCTCGTGTTCCACTTTGCGAACGGGCTGTGGACCGCCGCGATCACCTGGGGTCTGACCATCTCTCAGCAGGCCCAGCGACGCTGGGGTGTGGTCTGCTCGGCCGTCGGCGTGGGGCTCATGCTCGCAGCCTGGTCCGCTCTGGGCGCCGTCTTCGTCGGCGACTACGAGGCCGCCCGAGCTGTAGAGGTCCGCATGCTCAAAGATAAGTACGGCGAAGATCATCTCAACGAGGTGCTCGAGAAACAGGTCCCGCCGCACGCCGCCGAGTCTCAGGCTTCGGTTCTTTCGACTGATTGATGAGAATCCAGGCGACACCGAATCTTTCCTGTCCCGCAGGACGAAATGAGGAGTGCAGATGGCTGAACAGCGTGTGATCGTGGTCGGCGGCGGACTCGCGGGTCTCGCGGCGTCCGTCCGCATCGCCGAAGCCGGTCTCCCGGTGGACCTCTTCTCCATGGTCCCCGTCAAACGCTCCCACTCGGTTTGCGCCCAGGGCGGCATCAACGCCTGCAACGAGGTCGCACGCCAGCAGGGTTACTCGGAATACGAGCACTTCGACGAGACGATCTATGGCGGCGACTTCCTCGCCGACCAGCACCCGGTGCTGGAGATGGCCAACTGGGCACCCAACATCATCGACCTGCTCGATCGCATGGGTGTTCCCTTCAACCGCACCGCCGAGGGCTACCGCGATCTCCGGCTCTTCGGCGGTTCGCTGTTCAAGCGGACCCACTTCGCCGGCGCCACCACGGGCCAGCAACTCCTCTATGCCCTGGACGAACAGACCCGCCGCTACGAGTCCGAGGGCAAGGTCAAGAAGTACGAGTTCTGGGAGTTCCTCTGGCCGGTCACGCAGGGAGAGGGCGACGAGAAGCGGTGCGTCGGTATCGTGGCCCAGGACATGCGCACCATGCAGATCCGCGCCTTCCGAGCGGCCGCAGTCGTCATGGCCACTGGCGGCAACGGCCTGATTTTCGGCAAGTCCACCAACTCGGTCATCTGCACCGGCGGTGCGGCCTCCCGCTGCTACCAGGAAGGAGCCTGGTACGGCAACCCCGAGATGATCCAGGTCCACCCGACCGCCATCCCCGGCGCCGACAAGCTCCGGCTCATGTCCGAGTCGGCCCGTGGCGAGGGCGGACGTGTCTGGGTGCCCCGCAAGAAGGGCGACACGCGCAGGCCCACCGACATCCCCGAAGCCGAGCGATACTACTTCCTCGAGGAACGCTACCCCGCCTATGGCAACATCGTCCCTCGTGACATCGCCACCCGTGAGATCTTCGATATCTGTGTCAACGAGGGCATGGGCGTCGACGGTCAGAACCAGGTCTATCTCGATCTGACCCACCGCGATCCCGAATACCTGACCCGCAAGCTCGGCGGCATCCTCGACATCTACGAGAAGTTTGTCGGTGTCGATCCGCGCTTCACCCCCATGAAGATCTTCCCCGCCGTCCACTACTCGATGGGAGGCCTCTGGACCGACTACACGCCCGGCGACTACATGCCGGATGTCCCCAAGCCCGCCCATAAGTCCGGGGCACCCGTCCCCGTGGACAACAAGATGGGCCACGGCCTGACCATCGGCGCGCCCAACAACATGATGTCCAACATCAAAGGCCTTTACGCGTTCGGCGAGGTCAACTTTGCCTACCACGGCGCAAACCGGCTCGGCGCCAACGCCCTGCTATCCTGCATCTTCGACGGGCTCTGCAACGGTGTATCGGTCGTCAACTTCGTCCGTGACTCCGGCACCCCGGGCGTGGACGGGCTCGACCAATCCATCTATGACCGAGTGGTCCGCCAAGAGCAGGAAAAACACGATCGGCTCGTCAACTCCGCACGGTCCGCCACGGGCGACGAGGCATACAACCCCTACCGTATCGCGAAGGAACTGGGCGACGAGATGACCGCCGCCTCAACGGTGGTGAAGACGGGTGAGCGTTTGGAGCGAGCGCTGGCCAAGGTCGCAGAACTCCGCGACCGATACGCCAAAGTCGAACTCTGCGACGCGGCATCATGGACAAATCAGTCGCTCTCGTTTGCCCGCGCCACCGGCGACATGCTGATCCTCGCCGAGGCCATGCTCAAGGCCGGGCTGCTGCGCAAGGAGTCCCGCGGAGCGCACTACCGCAAGGACTTCCCCGAGCGAGACGACGAGAACTTCTTCAAGACCTCGATTGCGCGATTCAACCCGCAGACCCAGCAGTCCGACATCGAGTTCGTGCCGGTCCGGGCGCCACTCGTCCTGCCCAGGGCCAGAACCTACGGCAAGGCCGACACCAAAGCCGGCAAGCCTCAGCCCGCAGCGGCCCACGCGTAAGCAAGTCAACGAAAGGCAACACCATGAGCGGTGCATACGCCCACGAATACAACGCCGAGACCCGCCGCGCAAACCGCCAACGAGCCAAGCCCGGTCGCTCGATCATCCTCAAGATCAAGCGCTGCGACGGCCCGGGCAAGCCGTCCCGGTGGGAGTCTTTCAAGGTCCCCGTCGAGCCCGGATCGAATGTCATCTCCTGCCTCAAGTACATCGCCTCCCACCCCGTCACGACCGATGGCAAAAGAACCACCCCGGTCGTCTGGGATTCCGGCTGTCTCGAAGAGGTCTGCGGCGCTTGCACCATGGTGATCAACGGGCGCGTGCGTCAGTCCTGCTCATGCCTGATCGATGAGTACGCTCCCGACGAGGGAGACACACTCACACTCGAGCCGATGAGCAAGTTCCCGGTCATCCGCGATCTATGGGTCGATCGCGAGCGCATGTTCCATGCGCTCCGCCGCGTCAAGGCCTGGGTGCCCATCGACGGCACCTACAACCTTGGTCCCGGCCCGAAGGAATCCCCGGAACATCAGCAGATGCGCTACGCCCTCTCCGAGTGCATGACCTGCGGCTGCTGTCTCGAGGCATGCCCCCAGTACCTCCAGGAGTCCGATCCCGAAAAGTGGGACACATCATTTATCGGTGCTGCCGCCATCAACCAGGTGCGACTCTTCAATGAGCACAAAACCGGCAAACGCCTCAAGGCCGATCGGCTCGAGGCGCTCATGGGACCGGGCGGCATCACCGATTGCGGCAACGCCCAGAACTGCGTGAAGGTCTGCCCCAAGGGCATCCCGCTCACCGAGTCGATCGCGGCGGTCGGAAGGTCCACAACGGTGCACGCGTTCACGCGATTCTTCAAAGGCCGCTAGACCCCGAATCATCGCGTGAACGCGTGCTGGTGGGTTCCGGTCTCGGCGAGTGCCAACCGGCGATGAACACCGCCCCGCGACAGGCCCGCGGGACGGTTTGTTTGATGCAACCTCAGCGACGACGACGCCCCGCCAGCAGCCCACCCGCACCGAGAAGCGCGAGTGCGCCAGGTGTGGGCACAGGCTGGCCATAGATCTCGGAGCGGAAGCTCACCGCGTCGAACAGCCCGCTCTGGCGGGATCCGACGATGAACTCAACAACCGAGCCCTCGGTCACGGTGGCGCTCAGGCTAAAGTCCGTGCCGGTGTAGTCGCCGACCTCGACTCCGTAATAGAACACCGAGATGCCGTCGATGATCACATACGCATCGATGCCGTCACCGAGGAGCGACCCCTGATCCATCTTGGCGATGTGCCCGATGATGTCGATCGTCCCGGAGATCTCGCTCGTCCAGCGGCGAGAGGCCCATCGAATATCGTCAGCGATCTCGTGCGATCCGGGGATGGGCGCGTTCGCATGCATCGCGTCGGCGGTCACCACCGTGAGGAAGTACGGCGAACCGCCGGCACCCGAGCTGGCCGAGACAGAGTCGTGCGTCCACCAGCCGGAGCCGGGAGCGTAATACTCGAACTCTTGGAAGTTCGCAGTGTTCACCGCGGCGAAGCCCGGGGTGTGGGCAATGTCCGCATCGGCATACCAGCCATAGCTCCATCCGTCCACCCCCTGGATGCCGGAGAACTCCTGCAAAGAGTCGGCGATCTTGACCATGTCCGCCGAAGCGACGGAACCAAGGAGCGAGCCCGCAGCGATCGCGCAGACGGAAATGATCCGGTCCATTCTTCTTCCTCCTGTCTCGATGGGCCGCTGATGCGACCCGACCATCCGACGCCGGTGAACCTGCATGTTCATCCTGCGAAGGGACATAGAGAGAATGCCACGATTTGGGGAGTCCGCCAAGCGAAGCGCAAAAATTACCGCCCAAGGAGCAGGCCACGGGCGGTCAAGTCATTGCTCGCAAGAGTTTATGGGAGCGGCGGGATCGTCAGGCACTCAGATCAAGGGAAGCACCGTTCCCCGGCCGCCCAGGGCTGGGTCCGTTCGCTTGGCGGTCTTCCCGGGCTTCCTCCTGGTCGGCATCCGCCAGACGCCGGACGGATTCTGCCGTTTCGACCGCTTGGAGCGTCGATTCAAAGGAGTCGTCGCCCCGTCGGTCCTCGGCGTCCGAGCCGTGGCGACGCACGCGGTTGGCCCGCTGGGCCTCCCGGGCCTGCCGCGCGGCCTGCGTCGAAACGAGGTTGGAAACCGGATCAATCACACCCTGATTATCGACAAAAGACCCCACGCCGGACCAGCGGCATGGGGCCAAATGTGCTTGCAATCACTTCACGGAGCTTGGGTTATCGGCGACGGCGTCCAGCGAGCAGACCCGCCAAGCCCAGGCCAGCGAGCACGCCGGGACCGGGAACATTGGAGGTAATGATCGCGTGGAAGGCGGTCGCGTCGAAAAGGGCGTTGCCGATCGGATCGATCGCGAAATCGATCACCGAGCCTTGCACCACGGCCGCACTCAGATCGAACGCGATCCCGGCATCGTTATTGGCAAACATCTCGACCGCCAGCTGCTGCACGCCGTCCACAAACACCCGGAGCTTCACGCCGTCACCGGCGAACTCCGGATTGGCACGGGACATATCAACATGGATATTGATGGGGCCGTCGATATCGCTGACCCAACGACGCACGGCCCACTGGAGCGACGAGTCCATGCTGGTCGCAACAAAGGCGTTCGGGTGCATGAACTGCGAGTCGATCAGGGTGAGCGGACCCCCGGGAGAGTTATCGACCCACCAGCGGTCGTTGTCCTCGTCATAGATATTCATGAGTTCGAAGTCCGCGGGCGACCACGAGCCGGCGCCAGCGTCGCCGTCGTAGTAGCCGTAGAACCAACCGTTCTCGCCCTGATTCCCGTTGTAATCCTCGGCCGAGTCGGCGATGGTCAGCACTTGGCCATCACCTTCGCCTATTCCGCCCGATGCGATGCCCGCCGCCGCAACAAGCGCAGCAAGGCCCGCAAGAGTTGTCATGTCTCTCATCGCACACTCCAGTCTCGGAGATCACCCCCCTCTCGGGGTTCTTCCGTCCTGAAATGTGCGCCATGGGTGTGATTCGGCCAGCAAAGTCCGAAGAAATCGCCCGTCTTTCCCGACCGTCGTGTGCAATCCGGGCACCGGAACGGGGGGTCAAATCCCCAGGATGTTCATCCCGCAGTCCACATAGATGTTCTCTCCGGTGACGCCGCTGCCCAGCTCACTGGCGAGGTAGACCGCAGTCTTGCCGACATCCGAGCCCTCTACGCCTCTACGCAGCGGGCCCTTCGTCCGGGCCATTTCTTCCATGGTGTCTACCCCTCCCACGGCGGAGCTGGCCAAGGTGCGGAGGTACCCCCCGGAAATGGTGTTCACCCGGATGTTGAACGCTCCGAGCTCCCACGCCAAGTAACGGCTGGTGGCCTCGAGCGCTGCCTTGGCCACCCCCATGACATTGTAACCGGGCACGACCTTTTCCGAGCCGTAGTAGCTCATGGCCATGATGGAGCCGCCACCGTTGGCCGCCATCTGGTCCTTGGCCCGCCCTGCCATCGCCGAGAGGGTGTACGCCGAGATGTCGATCGCGTCCAGATAGGCCTTGCGGGGGGTCACGCAGAACTTGCCCGGCTGGAGCCAGTCCCGATCGGCAAAAGCGATGGAATGCACCAGAAAGTCCAGGCGGGGGAAGTCCTTCTTATACCGCTCGAACAGGGCATCAAGATCGTCGTCGCTGCTGGCGTCGCAAGGGCAGAGCCAAGGGTTGGGGGTGATCTTCTCGACAGCCCGCCCGGTCCGGCGCTCGTTCTTCTCGCCCGGCAAGTGGGCGTAGGCGCAGGTCGCCCCGTGCTGGGTCAGTGCCTCGGCGATATGGAACGCGTACGACCGCTCGTTGGCCACGCCGACGATCAGACCTTGCTTGCCGTCCAGAAGACCCATGCTCGACTCCTTCCATGCTGATCCGGCCCGGGCTCCCGGGCACCCCGCGATGGGGGGCATGGTAGGTCGTTTGCCGGGTCAGGCCGAGGCGTAGCATCCTCCGTGCTCCTCTCGCCCATTGATCCGAACGCCGTTGCATTGCCGGAGCTGGCGGCAGCCATCGCCCAGACGGGCGAGGTCCGCCGGTTGCTGGAACTGTGCCGGGATGAGGACCTTGGCCGCCCCCCCCGTGATCCCACCGGGGAGCTGATGTTTGCGCCCGGGGACCGGCGGCGTGTGCGGCTGGCCGCACGATCCGAGGGGGTCGTGGCGGGTCTGGCGTTCGTCCCGGTGGTGATCGAGGTCTTCTGCGAGCATGGCGAGCCCATCGCTTGGACCCCCCGGGCCGCCGACGGGCAGCCGATCGTCCCGGGCGACACACTTGCCGAGCTCGATGGCAGCGCAAGAGCCTTGGTGCGGCTCGAGCGGACGATGCTCAACCTGACCGCCCGTCTCTCCGGCGTGGCCACTCGGACGGCCGCGTTTGTGCGCGCGATCGAGGGCACCGGTGCCCAGATCTGTGACACCCGCAAGACCACACCCGGCATGCGTCTGCTGGAGAAGTACGCTGTTCGATGCGGCGGGGGGATCTGCCACCGGCTGGGGCTGCACGACGCGGTGCTGATCAAGGACAACCACATCGCGGGCATCGCGCCGTATGAGTTGGCGGACCGGCTGGCCCGGGCCGCCACCGCCGCCAAGTCTCAGGGCGGGATGCTTCGGTTTGTGCAGGTCGAGGTCGACACGCTCGAGCAGTTCGAGCATGTGCTCGGACTCCCGAACGGGCTGATCGACATGGTGCTGCTGGACAACATGAAGCCGGCCGCCCTGTCCCGAGCGGTCGCCATGCGCGATGAGCAAGCCCCGGGGCTGATCCTCGAGGCATCGGGCGGTGTCTCGCTGGACACCGTGCGTTCGATCGCCGAAACCGGGGTCGACCGGATCTCGGTCGGCGGTCTGACGCACCAGGCTGTATCGCTCGATCTCGGACTGGACACGCCGGGATGAGCCGCAGGGCGGAGGACATCACCCGCTGGGCCGACGCGATCGAGGCGGCGCTGCCGTCGATTGACGCCTGCTGCGTGTCGAAGGTGTTGGTCTATGACAAGGTATCGAGCACGCAGGATGCGGCGTGGCGGCACCGGCTACCAGGCAAAGGCGTTGTGGTAGTCTCGTCGGTGCAGACCGCGGGGCGCGGACAGCGTGGTCGCCGGTGGGACGACGGCTTCGGGCTGACCCTGCCGGTATCATTTGCTCTGTCAACCGCGATGGATGATGTGGGGCTTGCGGCCCGTGCGGGGTTGGCGGCTTTGGACGCTTGTTGCGCGGCGGCCCCGACGGCAGACCTGCGGATCAAGTGGCCCAACGACATCGTCTGGCGCACGAATGGTCTCGATCGCAAACTGGCGGGCGTGCTGGTTGAACGACGCGACGGCGTGGCGGTGGTGGGGGTGGGGATCAATGTGTTCCGTGTGGACCATGACACGGTTTGTGCGCGCCCGCCTCGTGCCGGATGCCTCGAGGACATCGGCGGCAACACCGACCGGTGCCGGCTGGCGATCGGGTTGGTGCGATCATTCAGCCGATGGCTCGGTACACCGGATGACGGGGTCCGAATGCACTGGCGAGAACGCGATGCGATGGTGGGCACACGCCGGGCGTTCGTGTGCGATGGCACGGACATCGAGGGCGAGGTGCTCGCCCTTGATCCGTTGGCATCGATCGTCGTGCGCACCGCATCGGGCGAGCGGTCGCTCGCGGTGGCCACGACGCGGACAGCGGACGCGGTCAGAGCAGACGCTTGATCTGCTTGCCGATCTCCTGGGCCTCTTCGAGGGTCAGGGTGCCGGCATTCCACGAGAACTCGAGTCCGGGGCCGTTCTGCTTGTCGGGCTTGCCCTGCACCGGGATGCCTCGTCCCTTGAATCGGGGGATGATGTGGAAGTGGACATGGGGCACGGCTTGCCCGGCGTCGGCCCCGTTGTTCTGCAGGATGTTGAAGGCCGAGGCGCCGGTGACTTTCTTGAGTGCCCGGGTGATGCGGGGCAGGACGCGTCCGACGGCGGCCGCGTACTCGTCGCTGAGCGCGTCGATGGTCTCGGCCGGTTCTTTTGGGATGACGAGGGCGTGGCCCTCGGACAGGGGGTTGATATCGAGGATGGCGATGACATGGTCGTCCTCGTAGATCTTGTGGGACGGGACCTCGCCTCGGATGATCTTGGAAAAGATGGAATCGGTCATGGGCGGATGGTAGTGGGGGACGGGGGGTCTCGCGGGCCCGGAATGCCCGATTGCGTACGATCGGGGATGCCGACGGAGGAGGCCGCCCAACCCCGGACAGACCGCCGTGCCGAGATTCGGCGTCTGCCCACGCTGCTGGTCAATCAGATCGCCGCGGGCGAGGTCATCGAGCGTCCTGCGTCGGTGGTCAAGGAGACCGTGGAGAACGCGATCGACGCCGGGGCGACCCGCATCACGGTCGAGTTGGAGGGCGGGGGGGTTGAGCTGATCCGCGTGTCCGACGATGGGCACGGCATCGCACCCGACCAGATGACGCTGGCGATCGCGCCCCATGCGACGAGCAAGATCCGCGAGGCCGAGGATCTGGACCGTATCGGGACGATGGGCTTCCGGGGCGAGGCGTTGGCGTCGATCGCGTCGGTGTCGCGTTTGCGGATCATTTCGCGGGCCGTCGGCGAGGACGAGGCGCGGGAGATCACCGTCGAGGGCGACTCGGTCCAGCCGGTCCGGCCCGCGGCCCGGGCGGTCGGGACCACGCTGGAGGTCCGCAATCTGTTCTTCAACACGCCCGCCCGGCGCAAGTTTCTGCGGACGCCCGCGACCGAGCAGATGCGGTGTCTGGACTGGCTGCGGGATCTGGCGATGGCCCACCCCGCGATCGCGGTGCGGTGCGTGTGCGATGGCAGCGTCAAACTCGATCTGCCGCCCGGCCAGACGCCCCGCGAGCGGGCG
Organism: Planctomycetota bacterium; assembly: GCA_003696675.1. Lineage (GTDB taxonomy): Bacteria > Planctomycetota > Phycisphaerae > Phycisphaerales > UBA1924 > UBA6054. Next base: position 8,829 of record RFGH01000192.1, on the reverse strand, counting down.
GTGGCGATCCTGGGCAAAGAACTCGAAGACCAGCTCGTCGAGGTGTCGGTGGACCGGTTCGACGACAGCCGCGGCGTGCTCGTGTGGGGGCTCGTGGGCCTGCCTGCCATCGCGCGGGCGACGCCTAAAGCGCAGCATGTGTTCCTGAACGGGCGGACCATCCGCGACAAGACCGTGCAGCACGCCATCCGCGAGGCGTATCGCGGGCTGATCGAGCCCGGGCGTCATCCCACGGCCGTGATGATGATCGAGATGTCGCCCTCGGCGGTCGATGTGAATGTGCACCCGGCGAAACTGGAAGTGCGGTTCCGTGATCAGTCGATGGTGCACCGGGCCATCTACCACGGTGTGCGGGACGCCCTGCAGCGTGCGGATGTGACGCCGACGGCGCTGCAGCGGCTGCCGGGGCTGGGGTCGGGTGCATTCGGGTCGGCGATCATGCCGTCCGCGCCGACGCAGGACGAGCAGGTCGATCGGCTGGTGGAGTATCTCAAGTCCCGGCCGATCGGGAGCGCCGAACAGGCGGCCGAGCCCGAGCGCCTGCGGGAGGAGATCCGGCGGGTGCTGGACGAGCCGGCGCGAGCGGCATCGCCCGTTCCGGATTTCGCCCCGCGTCCGATCGAGTCGCAGCGCGAGGCCGAGATGCCGCGCGTGCGGGCGGCCGAGCGGGTGCTGCAGGTGCACTCGAGTTATCTCATCACACAGGACGCGCACGGCGTGGTCATCATCGATCAGCACGCTCTGCACGAGCGGGTGATGTTCGAGAAGCTGCTGGCCCGCGTCACCGGGGGCGGCGAGCTGGAGCGGCAGCGGATGCTCACGCCGATCGTGGTTGAGACCAGCCGCGGCGCGGTCGAGATGCTCGACGAGCTGCAGCCGATGTTCGAGCGGTTGGGCATCGAGGTCGCGGCGCTCGGGCCAAAGTCTGTGGGCGTGCACGCGGCGCCGAGCTTCCTGATCTCGCGGGGCGTGGAGCCGGGCGAGTTCGTTGAGGAGTTGCTGGACAAGGCGGCGGGTGATGGATTCGTGCCGGGCAGCGAGGAGGCCCTGCACGAGGTGCTCGACATGATGGCGTGCAAGGCCGCGGTCAAAGCGGGCGATCGGCTCAGCGACGAGGAGATGGACGAGCTGATCCGCCTGCGCGAGTCTGTCGAGCGGTCGGGCAGTTGCCCGCACGGGCGGGCGACAACGGTGCGTCTGACCATCGCCGAGTTGGAGAAGCTGTTCGACCGGCGTTGACACATGAAGACGCCACACCGCTGGGCGGGGCGTCCGTGTGGAGCGGGTGACGCGGAGCCGGGCGTTGCACGAATGGTTGGGGTCGATCACTTCGCAGCCGGCATCGCCAGCCGGTTGATCGAGTGCTCTGCGAGGTCGGTCAGCGAGGAGTCGGCGCTGCGTTCCTCGCGGAGCGACTCGGTGAGGAGTTCGTAGGTCCGATTGCTTTGAATGCTGATGCCGAAGCCATTGCCATCGAACTGTTCCGAGGTGATGAATCGGATCTGGTCGCGCCCGAACCCGGCGGACGCGAGGCTCTTCACGGCCCGGGCGGTATCGGCGTGGCTCTCGAAAATAGCGGTGATGACCTTGGTCATGATGGCGATCCGTTCGGTGATGTCCCGCGACGCCGGGACGGCCGGCGTCAACAGCACCACTTTCCGGGCACAGGATGGAGGGACGGTGAGGGGGTGATAAAAGAGGAAAATATCGATCCCTGCTCAGCAAACTAAGGCGTTATCCTCGCGTAGGGAGCGTCTGCGGTTATACTTTGACCATGAAGAGTTTGATCCTCGGCCAGTTGGTGCTGTGCTCCGCGCCTGCTTGGGCAGCATACGACCTGAACGATTTTGGTCGCGATGTTCTCAACGGGCGATCCTCGATACTCATCATTGGAGATTCGACGAATAATCCTCGTGGGTCATCGGGCTTCGTTCCGTACTATGAAGGATTTCTGCGGCGACTTCCGACGACGGTCCCAATCTGCGGCTTCCGCGTCTCCGAATCGACGGGAAATACGGCCGTCGAGCACTATGTCCGATTCGGCGGTGGTTCGACGGATCAATTTGTAGATTCCCGGGTCAACACGCGGACACCCGATGATCTGCTGCAAGGATCCGTAAGTCTGACGATTCCTGGCTACAGAAACGAGTTCACACTTTTGCCGCAAGGTACATTGCCTGAGTTTGGTCGATTTGCGTCGATCGCTATGACTGATATCAACAGGATTTGTCCAGCGGCCGCAACAGATTGGCTCGGCGGAACACTCGGTATCCGCACTGTCTTTGTGGTAGACCCAGAGGAGAGATATCTTGGTTCCTTTGCCGTCCAGCCACTGTCAGACCATGATGGCAGCGCGGGCGACTCAATCTGGGGCTTTGAGGGTGGCCACATCATTGATGTCGAGTTGGTTGATGACCGGTGGGGCTTGCAACCGGTGGATACCGTCTTTGAGAATGTTCCAACGTCTCGCATCGGCGTTCGGTTCGCCGGTGATACAGATCAAGATGACGCCGATGAAGGCGGCAAATCGGTGTCCTTTGGTCCGGTGTACTTCTATTCTGTCGATCTACTCAGTGCGGGCCGAGGATTGTTCTACGACAGTGTGTCGATCGGCGGTTACAGTGCTGGAGATCACGCGCGAACCCTGACTGAAGGGTCTCTGAGAGAGTACATATTGAGCTCGCCACGCGCCCCGAACTGGGTCGTGGTCTGGCTTGGCCAGAATATGGATCCTGACGAATGGAATGGCAGTTTGCAGCCGGTGTTTCGCGACCGTATCGAAGTGATCGCTGATACGGCAGTGCAGGCTGTTGCAGCTGCAGGCAGCCCGCCCCCTCGTGTTTTGCTTGTCACACCACCAGCGGCAAGCGGCGATTATCCTTCCACTAGGTTCTCAGCCGCGGCTTCGGAACTCAATGCTTTAGCTCAGACGCGTGGCTGGGTGCACTTGGATCTGCACGAACTGATCGGAAACTCGCTCGCATCGATCGACGATAACTACACGATGGACGGCGTGCATCCCACGCTCGCTGGGTCCGAGTATGTATGCGACGCCATAATTGCTCAGCTCAACTGCTGGCGAGCGGAACTCACTGGTGATGATCAACTAAACATCTTTGATGTTCAAGCATACCTAGGCCTGTTCACAACTATGGATCCCCGGGCCGACTTCAACGGCGATGATGAGCTGAATGTCTTTGATTTGATGGCTTATATCGACTCATTTTCGGCTCCTTGCCCGTGATTACCACTCAACGGTGTCGAGGTGGCGGCAGAGGTGCCAGGCGGTTGGGAAGCGTTTGTGGATGAGCGAGCGGCGGAGGCCGCAGCAGATCGACTTGGCGATGTCCGGCTGTGCGGCGTATGCGTCGCGTCCGCCGAGCATGTCGTAGAAAATCCGGACGAGGTCGCAGACATCCTCTCGGATGTTCCATGAGGCGGCCTTGCCGCGGTCATAAAGATCCACGAGCTTGACATCGAAGTGGATGCCACGCCTGCGGACGAGGACATTGCCGGCGTGCAGGTCGCCGTGGTATTCGCGGCGTTCATGCATCTCGGCCAGGCCGGTGGCGAGCGCGTAGAGCAGGTGGAGCGCTTCGAAGACCCGGAGGCGCTGGTTGGGGGCGGCCTTGACATAATCGGGCAGTAGCGCACCGTCGACGAACTCCGAGATCAGAACGGTAACCGGCTCCTTGTTGAGCCGGATGACTTCGGAGTGGTGGTACTGAATGACGATGCGGCAGTCGCGGAGGCGTTCGAGCTTCTTGGCGTAGAAGGTGGCGGCCTTGTCCTTCTGGTTGCGTTCGGGGAAGAAGAGTTTGGCGGCGCGTTGCGCCCCCGTCAGTCGTTCGGTGACGAGATAGACCTCGCCCTCCCAACCTGAGCCGAGGAACTGCTCGACCCGGTAGCTGTGGGCGAGGACGCGTCCGGGGACGATGCCGAATCGTGAGGTCTGGTTCACGCGTTGTCGAGCAGATCCACTGCCTTGAAGGGCTTGCCCTCGAGCATCTCAAGGGATGCTCCGCCGCCGGTTGAGACATGGCTGAGGCGGTCGGCGACGCCGAAGGTCTCGGCGGCTGCGGCCGAGTCGCCGCCGCCGACGATCGAGGTCGCGCCCGCGGCGGTGGCGTCGGCGATGGCTTCGGCTATGATCTTGGTGCCGATGCGGAACGGACGCCACTCGAACACGCCCATAGGTCCGTTCCAAACAATGGTCTTGGATGACTTGATCACCTGGGCGAACTGGAGGCGGGTCTTGGGCCCGATGTCCAGGCCCATGTAGCCAGCGGGGATGGCGTCTTCGACCTCTTTGAGATCGCCGGCGGACTCGGAGAAGGCGGTCGAGCACACATGGTCCTGCGGGAGGTGCAGGTCGGTCTTGGACTCGGCGGCCAGTTCGAGGATGCGTTTGGCGTTGTTGATCTGGTCGTCCTCGACGCGAGATTCGCCGACCTTGTGCCCGAGGGCCTTGAGGAAGGTGTAGGCCATGGCGCCGCCGATGACGATGTGGTCGGCCTTGGGCAGCAGGTGCTCGATCGCGGGGAGCTTGTCGGAGACCTTCGCGCCGCCAAGGACGACGCAGAAGGGCTTTGTGGGGTTGGCCAGCGTCTCGGAGAGGTACTTGATCTCCTTCTCGACAAGGAAGCCGGTCACGCGAGGCTTGCCGGCCATCTCGAGGGGGACGGCGTACATGGAGGCGTCGGTGCGGTGGCAGGTGCCGAAGGCGTCGTTGACATAGATATCGGCGTAGGACGCGAGGCGCTTGGCGAAGGTCTCGTCACCTTTCTTTTCGCCCTTGTGGAATCGGAGGTTCTCGAGCAGCAGGACCTGGCCATCGGTCATGGCGTCGATGGCGGCGCGGGTCTGCTCGTCGGTGCAGTCCTGGCTGGGGAAGAGGACCGGCTTGCCGAGCAGTTCGCTCAGGCGGTCGGCCACGGGCTTGAGGGAGTGTTCGGACTCGTAGCCTGTTCCTTCGGGTCGTCCGAGGTGGCTGGCGAGGATGGCGCGTCCGCCGCGGTCGATGACGGACTTGATGGTGGGGATGGCGGCCCGAATGCGGCGGTCGTCGGTGATGTGGCCGTCTTTGAGGGGCACATTGAAATCGACACGGACGAAGACGCGCTTGCCGGCGACGGGGATGTTGGCGATGGTCTGCTTGGGCATGGGAGCGTCTCCTGTGAAAAGCGCCCGGGCGGAGCCAAGAACGGCCGGCCGGGCGCGGAGTGCGTGGTCGGTCGCTCTGTGTCAGTTCGGATCGATGATCTGGGCCGAGCGGGAGCGGATGCTGCCGGCCTGGTTGAGCAGGCTGTCGCGCATGCGGCGGAGCTCGGCACGGACGGAGGCGTCGATGAGCTGGTCGCCGATCCGGAGCTTGATGCCGCCGAGCATGGAGGAATCGGTGTACGGGTGGATGACCACATCCTTGCCGAGGGTCTCGGTGAGGCGTTTGCGGATGCCGTCGAGTTCGCTTTGGCCGACCGGAGCGGCGGTGAAGACATCGACTTCAACGCGGCCGAAGCGGTCCTGGACGAGCTTGTCAAGTGCGCCGGTGATGGGCGCGATGTGGCCCAGGCGGCCTTTGCGGTTGAGCAGGCGGATGAAGTTGAGCGTGACCGGGGAGACCTTGCCGGAGAAGATGCGCTCCAGGGCGGCGTCGCGTTTGTCGGCGTCGATGAGGCGCGAGGCGAGGAGTTCGGAGAAGCGGTGGTCAGCCCTGGCGATCTCGAGGATGTCCTCGAGTTCGCCGAGGATGGTCTCGGGGCTGGCGCCGGATTGCTCTGCGGCCTCGAAGAGGCTGCGGGCGTAGACCTTGGCGAGCGCGTCGGGCTGTGATTCGATGAGGGGCATGGTCGCCTCCGGGCGGTCGGTCGGGGGTCCGCGGTGGTTCCGACGGTGTGGATCAGGCGTTGACGGCCTTCATTTCGGCGAGGGATTCTTCCATGAGGCGCTGCTGATCGGCGACGGAGACCTCGCGCTTGAGGATCTTGCCGGCCATGGTGGTGGCGAGGTTGACCGTCTCGGCGTAGATCTCGGCGAGGGCCTGCTTCTTGGCGGTCTCGATCTCGATGCGGGCCTTGTCCCGCATGGCGCTGAGTTCGGCATCGGCCTTGGCCTTGAGCTCGGCGGCGAGGGCGGCCTGTTGGGCGCGGGTCTCCTCGAGCATCTTCTGGGCCTCGGCGCGGGCCTGGGCGAGGTTGGACTCGTATTCCTCGAGGGCCTCGCGGGCCTGGCGGCGGGCTTCTTCGGCGGCGGCGATCTCGCTGCGGATCTTGTTGGCCCGCTCGTCGAGGGCAACGGTCAGCTTGGGCCAGACGACCGCGCCGAGGAAGCCAGCGGCGAGGGCGAAGACGACCAGCGCCGTGACGCCGGTGGCAGCGCCCTGCTCGGGCGTGGGGATGGCCCCGACTTTTTCGTGCCCGGCGTGGTCACCGGCCGCGTGGGCCGCGTCTGCTGCGGGGTCAGCGGCGGCGTGGCCGGTGTCGGGGGCGGCGAGGGCGACGGCGGTCAGCAGCGCCAAGACGGCGAGGGCGGCGATCCGGGTCAGGCTCGACATCAGGGGACTCCTTGCACGGCGAGTGGCCGTGGATGGTGTTCGGCTGGAAAGCGGGGGCGCCGGCGTTGGCAGGCGTCCCGCGTGGTTTGGAACGGCTTAGGAGAGGAAGCCGGCGGCGACGGCGAAGAGCGTCGCACCTTCGATGAACACCGCGAGGATGATCGCGGCGATCTGGACCTTGCCGGCGACCTCGGGCTGGCGGGCCATCGACTCGGTGGCGCCCTTGCCGATCAGGCCGATGCCGATGCCCGCGCCGAGAACGGCGAGGCCGCCGCCGATGACAGCGAGACCCTTGCCCATGCTGGCGCCGGCCGCCTCGGCGGTCTGGGCCAGGGCGGTGGCGGGGAAAGCGGCCAGGACGCCGACGGGGAGAAGCTTGCTGATCAGGGACATTCGTTTGTTCCTTCCTTACCTGGTATGACGGAAATCGTCGTGCGAAAAGCGGTTTTCACGCGCCCCGTCTGGGACGCGGGACGGACTTAAGCGATGCTGGGCTTGGACTCGGAGAGGTGGTTGAGGTCGTGGTCGCCGTGGACCGGGTCGTGGTGGTCGTGGGCGTGGTCATGATGCTCGTCGTGATCGTGGTCCATCAGGGCGATGAACACGGTGACGAGGAACATGAAGATGAAGGCCTGCATGAAGGCGACAAAGAGTTCGAGGAGCATGATGCCGAACCCGCCGAGGACGGAGATCAGCGTCACGGGGCCTTGAAGGAAGATGCCCTTTCCGACGACCATGCCCGCGAAGCTGAACAGCGTGGCCAGCAGGATGTGACCCGCGGTCATGTTGGCGAACAGACGGAGGGCGAGCGCGAAGGGCTTGATGAAGAACTGGCCGAGCAGTTCGAGGAAGAAGACGACGATCGACGCAGGGAAGGGCGCGCCGGCGGTCATGTGCTTGAAGAAGCCGACCACGCCGAGATGACGGATCGCCGAAAGGTTGAAGAAGAGCATCGCGATCACAGCGAGGACGCCCGTGACCCAGATGTTCTGGGTGGCCGTGCCGCCGATCGGGGCGGCGTGGGCCGCCTTCCAGTCCTTGTTGGCCAGATGGACGATGTCGAGGATCGGGACCAGCCCGAGGAGGTTGTTGACGAGAATGAACCAGAAGATGGTCCAGAGGAATGGCATGAGCTTGTCCGTCCGAGCGCCGAGCAGCGGGCGGGCAAACTCCTCACGCAGGTAGACGCAGATCACCTCGATGGCGTGGGCGAAGCGGTTCTTGGTCACGAAGGCGTCGGCTCCCTCCGAGGCGGGGCCGGTCTTGACCTGGCGGGCGAACCAAGCCCCGACGAGGATGATGATCAGAAGGCTGAGGACCAGATTGCCCTGATTGCCGGACCACAGCCAATAGCCGTTGTCCGACACCCAGAACTTGTGGTTGTACACATGGTCGGCAGGGCTGGCCGCGGCGAGGACTGAAAGGCTGGAGAACATCACAGGCTCCTCCGAGCGGAAGATGCGACGCCCGCGGGGGCGTCGGGGTCCGTGGTCGGTGTGCGGGCGGCTTCGCGGCGCTGGAGTTGCCAGACGGCGGCGGCGGCCTCGGCGAGGGTCAGAATCATTGCGCCGGCGAGCAGGCCGTGCACGACAGGGGCGTTGGGCATGCCGGCGACCTCGATGAGCACGAGCATGGCGCCCATCGCGAGCAGGGTGCGGGCGGCGGAGATGCCGAGCACCGAGAGGCCCCAGATCTCGTCCTTGATCAGACCGGGCAGGACGGCGAAGACCGAGGGGGCGGCGCTGGCGAGGACCATGACGGCGACGGCCATGGTCGCGGCATCGGTCGCGCCTTCGGCCCGTGCCGCGAGCGTCGCGCCGACGCCGGTGGCGCACAGGGTCGCGACGCCCACGATCAGGGCGAAGCGGACTCTGTTGATGGGCGGGAGCAGGGCGGTCAAGCGTGCCTCCGGAGCGATCCGGTCTGTTCGATATTCGGCGTGTTCGTCGGGCCCGGACAGGCCCCGGCGGTGGGGAGCGATGGTAGGGGGGCTGCCCGAGTCTGGCGAGCCGGGAGCCTATTTCTTGGCGGGTCGATCGTCCTTGCCGAGCCGGTGAATCAGGCGGAACAGGCCCCCGATGAACCCAAGCCCGATCCCGCCCATGATGCCCCACGGGGACCAGCCGAGGTTGGAGTCGGCCAGCCAGCCGATGCCCGCCCCCGCGGCCACGACCACCAGGAAGTCCACGCCAATGGCTAGGGCGATCCCGATCTCCCCGATGTTGCTGCCGATGGTGCCCGCGGGCTTTGCGGGAGGGGGTGGGGGCGGATCGCGG
>RFGH01000191.1 GCA_003696675.1 Planctomycetota bacterium | reverse complement strand
CCCCGGCGGAGGGTTGCCAAGGTTTGCAGGAACCCCTGGGAGGGTCAGGAGAGGGTGGCCATGTCGATTACGAAGCGGTATTTGACATCGCTCTTGAGCATGCGCTCGTAGGCGGTGTTGATGTCCTTGATGTCGATGAGTTCGATGTCGCTGGTGATGTTGTGTTTGGCACAGAAGTCGAGCATCTCCTGGGTTTCGGCGATGCCGCCGATGAGGGAGCCGGCGATGCTGCGGCGGCCGAAGATGAGAGGGAAGACCTGGGGGGAGGGGTGCGGGTTCTCGGGAACGCCGAGCAGGCAAAGGGTGCCGTCGACGCGGAGCAGTGTGGTGTAGGCGTCGAGGTTGTGGCTGGCGGCGACGGTGTCGAGGATGAAGTCGAAGCTGCCGGCGTGCCTGGCCATCTCGGATTCGTTCTTGGATATGACGACCTCATCGGCCCCGAGCCGCTTGGCGTCTTCGGCCTTGCCGGGCGAGGTGGTGAAGAGGACGGTGTGGCACCCGAAGGCGTGGGCGAACTTGAGGCCCATGTGCCCGAGCCCACCGAGGCCGACGATGCCGACCTTCTTGGGCTGGCCGTCGCGCTTCTCGTCGGCCTTCCAATGCTTGAGGGGGGAGTAGGTGGTGATGCCGGCGCAGAGCAGAGGGGCCGCGCCGGCGAGGTCGAGGTTGGTGGGCACGCGGAGCACGAAGGCCTCGTCGACGACGATGTGCTTGGAGTAGCCGCCGTAGGTCATCTTGCCGGGGAAGTGCTTGTCGGGGCTGTTGTAGGTGAAGGTGGCGGGTGCTGTGCAGAACTGTTCGTTGCCCGACTTGCAGTGGGCGCAGGAGCGGCAGGAATCGACCATGCAGCCGACGGCGGCGAGGTCGCCGGGCTTGAAGTTCTTGACCTCGGCCCCGACTTTGGTGACCTTGCCGACAATTTCGTGGCCCGGGACGACCGGGAAGGTGATGCCGGGCCATTCGCCGCGGGCGGTGTGGAGGTCGGAGTGGCAGACGCCGCAGTAGAGGATCTCGAACTGGACATCGTTCGGGCCGGGGTCGCGGCGATCGATGCTGGCGGGGGCGAGGGGAGAGGTGGCGGTCTGGGCTGCGTATGCGGCGACGGTTTGTGGCATACGGAATGGTAGGCCACTTTCGACGGGGTGATGAGGGGGTCGCGACAAGGGGGCGGTGAAGACCCTAGCGAACATCCAGCGGCGGCACGGAATCGATTAGGCCCGCGTCGTGGCCACGCTTGTAGAGCTCGGCGAGGGCGCGGCGACCCTGATCGCCCATGTCGACCGTCATTGGGCTGACATACATATCGAGGTAGCGGTCGAGCAGGGCGTCGTCGTGCCATTCCGGCTTGGCGGCGCTGTTGCGCCGGAGGAAGGCCTTGGAGGCGGCTCGCTCGCGGGCGGCGACGGCAACGGACTTTGCGAGCAGGTCGCAGATGGCGTCGAGATCGGGCAGATCTCGACGGATGACATTGAGCCCGAGGGGCAGCGGGAGATTGGTCTGGCTGCCCCACCACTGGCCCATGTCGGCGATGGTGCGGAGGCCCTGCTCGTGGAGCGTGAGCTGGGCCTCGTGGATGAGCAGGCCGGCGTCGCAATCGCCGCGCGCGACAGCGGCGGGGATTTCCGAGAAGAGCATCTCTTCGACCCGGATGTTCGGCTGGGCGAGGCGGAGGGTCAGGTAGGCGGTGGTGTTCACGCCCGGGATGGCTACGAGATCACCAGCGAGGTCTTCGAGCGTCTGGATCTCGGAGTTTGCGGCGACGACAAGCTTGGGGCCGTAGTGCTCACCAAAAGAGGCGCCGGCGCGGGTGATGGCGTAGCGGTCGGCGATGCGGGGGTAGGCGGCGGCGGAGACAGCGGTGATGTCGTAGGGGGTGGCTTCGGGGTCGATGGCGAGTTTGTTGAGCTCCTCAACATCCCGGGCGGTGAGTTCGAAGGAGAGTCCATGGGTGTCGAGTTGGGGCTGGGCGAAGGGACCCGCGTCGGGGTGCCGCTGGCCCGTCAGTGGCCACCACATGACGAGATCATCGGCGTCCGGAGAGTGGGCCAGGGTGATCGGGCGGGTCTGGGGCATGGGGGAGAGGCTATGCGCGGAGGGGTGCATCGGTCGGGGCCGGCGTGCGAAGTGCGTGTGTGACAATGATGCAAGCGAGTATCGGGAGGCTGCTATGACCGACGGTAAGGTGGCGATCGTGACGGGTGCCGGCTCCGGCGTGGGGCGTTGTGTGGCCAAGCAGCTGGTGGCGAAAGGCTATCGGGTGGTGCTGGTGGGGCGGACCGAGTCGACCCTGCGCGAGACGGGCGACCTGTTGGGGCCGGAGGGGATGTGCTGGAAGGCCGTGGCCGCGGACATCTCGGTGGACGCGGACCGAGCGCGGATTATCGAAGAAACCAAAGCCGCCTTCGGTCGGATCGATGCGGTGGTCAACAACGCGGGCAAGGCCGGGCTGAAGAAGCTTCGTGACTTCACGATCGATGACTTGCGTGAACAGTTCGAGGTGAACGCGCTCGGGCCAATCGATCTGACGGCACGCTGCATGCGGGAGATGGACGAGGGCGGGGTGATCGTGTTCACCTCGTCGATGTCGACGAAAGACCCGTTCCCCGGCCTGGGCGTCTACGGCTGTGCCAAGGCGGCCTTGAACGCGGCGTGTCGGGCGATCAAGAACGAGGCCGGCAAGTCGAATATCCGGGCGTATGCGGTCGCGCCCGGTGCGATCGAGACCGGCATGCTGCGATCGATGTGGAACGAGAAGGTGCTGCCGAGGGACAAGACGCTCGATCCGGACACGGTGGCCGAGCAGATTGTGGCGTGTGTTACGGGCGAGACCGATGCACAATCCGGCGAGACGATTTTTCTTCCATCGCACTGAGTCTCGCCACCAGACGGGCGCCCAAACTGCCTTCATGATCTGGAAATAAAAACCACCACACACGGCTGGCTTGGAAACTCGGCAAGGCGACAGACACTGTTCAACTTGCGAACGGTGTGTCAACTCCAACTTTGAACCGCATTGCGAATGCAGTCCGCCATCGGAGACTCGGAAATACAAAGACAACCCAGCCACCCTGAGTTGGGATTAAACTTTGGCGTTCATCCAGCGTCCCCGCATGAAGTAGCCGGTGAAGAGCACGCCGCGGAGGATGAGTTCCGAGCACAGCCCGATCCAGAGGCCCTGGAGTGACGGGTCCCACGGGGCGGGGTTGTGGATCACGAGGTCCGGGCGGAAGGGCACCGGGATGTCCACACCCGAGCAGATGTAGGCCAAGGGAAGCCGGATGGCGTAGGTGGTGATCCAGGTGATGACCATCACCGCCTTGACATCGCCCGCGCCGCGCATGGCCGAGCGGAAGACGATGCCCAGGGCGAAGGGGATCTGAACGAAGCCGCAGATGATGAGCAGGTGGGGGACGGTCGCGAGGTGGGATTCCTGCTGGGACAGAAGACCGGCGATGGGGCGCGGGATCAGGATGAACGCGAGCCCGATGGCGGCCATCAGCGTCGAGGCCACGGCGGTGGCGACAAGCACGGCCCGCTTGGCGAGATCCGGACGGCGGGCACCGAGGTACTGTCCGGCCAGCGTCGCGGCGGCCGAACCCATCGCAAAGCCCGGCAGGAAGCTGAACGCCTCGATACGGATCGCGATGATGTGGGCCCCGAGCAGGCCCTCGGTGTTCAACTGGCGGGCGAGCAGACCCACGAAGGCGACCACGAAGAAGTTGCCGATCCACATCCCGAAGGTCTCAAAGAAGTTCGGGATGCCGAGACGGACGATGCGACGCACGGTGATCCAGTGCGGCCTCATGCGCTTGAGTCGGAGTCGGATCCCCCACCGCCCGGATCGGGCCTGCAACAGGATGACCAGCACGCCGGCGATGTCTCCCGCGACCGTGCCGGCGGCGATGCCCGCGACACCCATGCCCAGCGAAATGGGCGGGGCGTGCCCGAAGGCCTCCGCCCCGGACGCGACCCAGGACACCGCGATGTTCACGATGTTGCGGATCACCATGGCCCAGAGCGGGGACACGGAGTCTCCCGCTCCGCGGGCGCAGGCGATCAGCCCGAAGAGCAGCGACGCGGCCGGGACGCCGAGGGCGATGATGTGCATGTAGTCGCGGAAGGCGGCTCCCGCGTCGTCGGACATGTTGAGAATGGTCACGACCGCGGGGGAGACCATGTAGATGAACACACCCACGAACACGCCGCAGATCAGGGCCAGCGAGGTCGTCTGGCCGAGCACCGTTCGGGCGGCCGCCAGCCGGGACTTTCCGACGGCGCGGGAAACAAGGGCGGTCGCCCCGACACCGAGGGCCATGATGACAAGCCCGATGAACCACATGATGTACGACGCGCCGCCGATGGCGTCGGCGGCGGCCTCGCCGTTGGGTAGACCGGCGGCCAGCGTGGTGTCGACGAGGCCGACCAGCGAGTTCAGGAATGACTCCATGATGACCGGCCACGAGAGAATGAACAGTGCCGGACCTAGCGTCAGCCCCGCGAGGCGGCCGGACTTGAATCGGCCGTCGGGCGTCAGCCCGTCGCGCAACAGGGATGCGTGCACCGTGGATGGGACGACCGTCAGTTCTTCCTGATCCTCGTCGGCGCAGGGCATCTCACACCGGTCGGGATCGGGGGGGGGCTCGACGGCCGGGATTTTGGTGGGGTCCGTGGG
>RFGH01000190.1 GCA_003696675.1 Planctomycetota bacterium | reverse complement strand
GGTTGGACTGCTGCGCCGCGAGCTGCGCCTGCTGGTTGGCCAGCCCCGCCTGCAAACCCGCTTGCTGGTTGGCAAGCCCCGCGCGCAGAGCAAGCTCGCCGCCGAGCGCGGCAAACTGGTTGCGCGCGCCGACATTGGTCGCTTCGGCAGCTTGCTGCTGCCCGGCGTTGAACGTCTGCGCGCCCAGCTCCTGCCCGCGCGCGCCGAGGGCGAAACCCTGCGCCTGCCCGCGCGCGCCGAGGTTTTGCGCATCGACACCTCCCGCGAAGGCGCGCCGCTCGTTCTGCAGCTCGCGCGACTTGTCGAGCACCCGCAACACCTGGTCGATCGCCGCGGCACGGCTCTGCCCCAGGCCCCGGGCCGTGAACGCCTGCGCCGACGCCTGCTCTGCCAGCCGACGCTGCTCCGGGGACAGCTCGCCGCCACGGCCCAACTCCGCCAGCGCCTGCGCCTGCAGCGCCTGACCGACATCCGTCAGCCCGCCCCGCTCGAGTAGACGCCGAGCCGCTGTCGCGGTCGATTGACCCAGCGCCGTCTGCCCGACGCCAAAAGACCTCATCTGCGCCGCCGGACCGAGCTGTGGCGAGTCCACCGTGGTCGCCTGCACCCGCTCGGCAGACACCGGGCCAGGTGCTGACACCATCGGGGCCTGCAGACGCTCGGCAGACACCGGGCCAGGTGCTGACACCATCGGGGCCTGCAGACGCTCGGCAGACACGGCCGCCGGGTCCCCCAGCAGCGGCGCCTGCACATCCCGCGCCGCCCGCGGATCCTGCGCCTGCGCCTGCGGCGCCTGCCCGAGCACCTGTCCGGTCTGGAAATACGTGCCCAGCTTCGGCGCGGCCTCCACCTGCGCCGCGCTCACCCTGCCGCCGCCGGGGTCGAGGATTGCGTCATAGTAGGGCGCCGACTGTTGCCGCAGCGCGGCCGCCGCATCCCCAGCGATCTGCTGCCGCAGGCCGGCCAGCTCCGGGTTGACCGCCTCGAAGGCCTCCCGCGCCGCGCCGCCGAGCTGCTGCACATCGCGCAGGTCCGCCTCGCGCTGGATGCGGTTGGCCGACGCCTGCGTCTGCGCCAGCGCCTGCGCCGCACGGTCATACTGCTCGATGGCGTCCGCCGGGACGCCCTGCTCCTGCATGCGCTGCTTCTCCCACTCCCGATATTGAATCGACCCCGCGTCCTGCGGGTTCAGCGACAGGTGGGCATTGAGCCACTCGGTAAACGACCGGTCGTCCCCCTGCGAGCGGACGCGCTCCCACTCGTTGGCAAAAAACGGAAACTTCTCCTTGATCTCCTGATCGCTGGGCGGCTTGTAGTTGAAACCCAGCTCGTTGGCCATCTGGAAGCCCAGCCGCGCAAACTGCGGCGCATACTGCGCCTCCAGGCTGAACAACAGCGGCGCCAGCGCCCGCTGCGCCAGCAGCGACTCATGCCCGGCGGCAAGCGGATCAACCTGCGGCGCATCCACCGAGGTGTCCGTAAAAATCCCCCCAAAGAGCGTGTCTAAAAGTCCCGGCATGTCGTCTCTCCTCCCTTAAATCGCCTCGCTCACCAGCAGCCACACGGTCGCCTGCCCCTGTGTCGCCGCGTTCAGATTGCCGCCCGTCGCGGCCGCCGCCAGCCGGATGCTCGTCGCGGCGGCGTGGTTCTCGGTGCCGATGGTCCCCTCGATATACTGCACCGTGTCGCCGGCCGGGGTGAAGACGTCCTTCGCCCCGAGATACTTTGTTACGTTGCCCGTCGGTCCCACGCTCAGGGTGTAGCCCGTCAGCCCGCCGCCGAGGAAGGGCACACTGTGCTTGAGCTTGACGGCGTGAATCACGCCGCCTGCCGGCAGGCTGAAAATTTCTATGTCGTTGCTGGTCGCCGCTGCCGCCAGGTCGGCATGCGTCACCGTCACGCTCTCCCACCTCGGCACGCCGCTAATGCCAAACACCATCTCCTCGCTGATCGCCTGCAGATCCGCCAGGGTGACCAGCCTCCGGCCGGTCAACGGGTCGGCGGCGAATTGCTTGTAGTTGGTCAAGGTAATGGTCGCCATATTGTTCACCCCCGTTTAATTACCCGCGCCCGAACGCCCGCGGAACAGCCGACACCCCGATGCGCTGCAGCGACACCATACCGCGCAAGCTCTGCAAACGCACCAGCACCCGCCGCGTCCCCGCGCGCAGCCGCAGCCACTCGCGCCAGCTCTGCCGCACCCCGAAAAACAGCCCGTTGGCATAGACCCAGACGCCGGACGGCGTGGTCTCCTCGACCTGCACGGCGATGGTCTCTCCCGTGTCGAGCACGATCGCCGTGCCGTCGTCCGTCTCGAGGATGGTCTCGACGAGGTTGGTCTGCGGCTCACTCACGACCACCGCGTAATTCTCCCGGCCGGGCTCCAGCTGGCGGTTGCCGTCGTTGTCCACCGGGACCGGAGGCACCGCCCAGCGCCGCATCCGCTCGACCGAAGGCACCCTCACCACCGGCCCCGCGCCAACGCCTTGCTTGTCGCTGAGCACATACACCGCCCAGGCGCCGTGCATATGCTCGCCATCCACGACGACCTCCACCGGCGCCGACTCGCCATCCCCCAGGTCCACCTCGCGCTCGTAGACGAGCCCCGGGTGCTCACCGTTGTCGTCCCACGCACCATCCACCAGCCCCCGGAAAGGGTAGCCGTCTTCACCGACCACGAGCAGGCGCTCCGCCTCGCCGAACGCATACACCTCCGCGCCCTGCGCCCGCGCCAGCGCACCCTCCCAAACGCCGACCCACCGTCCGGCGGAAATGTCGTAAACGAGGACCTGGTTGTGTGTTCCCACGGTTACAACAAGATGACATAGGCCTTCACGAGGGCGTCGGGGCCGGAGAAGGTTACAGCGCTGTCAGAGATGTTCCAGCCCACGAGCTTGACCGCGCCGCCGCCATCCGGCACATACGCATTCCACACCACTGGCCACTCGCCGTGCGCACAGACGCTTACCGGGCTTATACTTGAGACCCCCTCGTGAGTAAGGGTGAGGACAAGCTTTTCGCCGGGGCCCAGCGTCTGGTTGAGATAAGTCCCAAGACTAAACACCTTGAGTTTCATCACGTTGACCGCCTGAAAGCCCAGCTTATCCGCGGTCACCGCGCCCGGCTTGATCGTCAGCCCGTCGAAAAACCCGTGAAAGTCGGAAGCGGTTACCACATCCCCCTGCTTGACCGTGAAATTCCTGTTCAAGTCGCCCATATCGTTCGCTCCTCAGCTCAGTTGTTGAACACAAACGGGAACGTCAGCGGGATGCTAAATGCGTATTGGCTCAGATCATACGCTACATCGAGATCCTGGGGCACTGGCATCACTCCGGGAAACATCTCGCCGACCGTGTCGACGTCTGACAGGGTCGCGGTGCTCGGCACCCACAGCAGGTAGTAGCCATCCACCACCAGCCCGCGCGCCGTCGCCGCCCGGTCCCAGTCGATAGCGTCGATCTGCCTGGCCATCGGCGCGGAAAACTCCGGGCCGCTCGCCCGCACCAGGCCGTCGCTGTCGACCGTCAGCACCTCGACGCCACGCGCGCTCAGGTAAAACACCCGGTCGCCGCTCTGCGCCACTGAATCCGGCGCCACGCACCCGCTCGCCGCATAGACCCGTTCCGCCCGCATGGTGCTCAGGTCGTGCACCCCGACAAACTGCACGACCGCGTCGGTCTTGAAGACGAGCAGCGAGTTGCGCGCATAGGGCCACACGCGGACGATCTCGCCGCCGCCCCGGCTCTCCGCCGTGAAGATCTGCGCGTCGCTGGCATAGCTCCACGCAAACAGGTCGCTGAAAATCAGCTCGTTGAGCCCATAGCGCTGAATGATTCGGTTGCTCTGGAATGCCCCCGTCCGCGCTGGCGGCAGCGCCTGCCCCACGCTCGGCGGCGGCAGCTCATGCAGGCCCGCGCTCGGGAAGGGCGCCAGCCCCAGCGGGTCATACACCAGCGGCGCGCGCTTGAGCCCGCGCAGGATATACACCCGCTCGTTGGCGGCAAACATTTCCACCCGCTCCGTGGCGTCAAACACGCTGCTGCGCACCAGGCGCGGCTCGTTGTTGGGCCGGCACAGCCACAGCGCGTCATCCATCGCCAGCAGCAAAAACCCAGGCTGCTGCTCGCCCGTGCGCGGGTCGAGCGGTCGGTGCCAGTGCGCCGCGCGAAACACACTCCCCAGCGGCACCCGCACCCCGGACTCCGCCCGCGACGCCCACGGGGCCGGGCGCATCCCGCGCCGCGTGGTGGGATAGCCCGTGCGGATCTCGCCGTTGACCAGCCGCGCATAGAGCCCGGGCTCGCTCTGCGCCGTCACCCGCCGCTCGTCCACCCCGCCGCTGGCAAGGTCGACAATAACTGCGCTCCGCTCCGGCGAATCCAGCGCCCCTGTCCGCTCATACCGGCTCATTGCCGCATTTTCCCTTCGTTGCCGTTCGGCGGCAAGGCCTGCACCCCATGCGGTCCCAAGCTCGACGCTTACAGCACCATTTTCCCACGCCCGGCCAGCCCGGCGTCACTCGGCAGGTAGGCCCTGTAATACTGGCGCGTAAAAAACCGCACCCACTCCACCGCAAAACGCTGAATGGCACCGTCCTCGCTCTGCATGAACCGCACGAGCGCGCCGCCCACTTCCATGCGCAGGTTGTGCTTGCGGGCAAACACAGTCTGGTCCTGAAACCCCGGCAGGTTGACCACGTGCACGTTGCGGTCCTGCATGTAGTTGCTCACGTGGTAGTGCCCCTGCACGAGAATCTGCGGCTTCTCGCCGCCCTCGAAAGCCTCGACGGACTTTTGCGCCTTGTAGCTGCGGGCGTAGGCCGAGCCGCCGCCAGGGTGCTGTATGCGCATGATCGCCTTGCCGCGCCGCGCCGGCAGGTCGATGTCCGCCTCGACGTGGCCGATGTAGTGCAGATCATTGCGCCCGGCATCCTGCGCCACCCGCTCGAGGTAGCGCCCCCAGTTAAACCCGCCCTTGATCCACCAGCCCTCGTGGTCGTCGCCAGTGATGAAATGCGTCACGATACCCTTGCGCTGCGGGTAGTTCTCCACGACGTATTGCGTCTGCCCGTCGATGCTCGGCGAGAGCACGCTCGCCTGGTTGAGCCGCGGCAGGTAGCCGTCGACCATATTCCCTG
The DNA here is from genome assembly GCA_003696675.1 of Planctomycetota bacterium. GTDB lineage: Bacteria > Planctomycetota > Phycisphaerae > Phycisphaerales > UBA1924 > UBA6054. The sequence continues at coordinate 1,542 of RFGH01000190.1, read as the reverse complement.
CGTGGAAAACGTCCCGCACCCCCTCGGCCGCAAAGAGGTCGTAGATGGCGTGCAGCTCCGCCAGACGCTCCTCCCGGCAGCACAGGTGCGTGTCGCTCACCAGCCCGAGCAGCCGCCACTTTCCCCGCGCCAGCGCACCCCGGTAGATCATGTGCCCGCGCGGAAGCGCATGAGGATCGACGGCCAGCGCCTTGTGCTGCTCGGCCTTGTCCCGTGCCTCCGCCACCGGGTTGACGGCCGGCAACCCGCTGGCTTTGATTTGCTTGAGGCAACGCTGCACGGTTGCCAGCGGCAGCCCGGTCGCACGCGACACCCGCACGCGACCCCAGGTCGGATGCGCCTTCAACACCTTCGCCACCGCCGCCTGTTTCTCTTCGGGAGTCATGCCTCACCTCCTATTGCTCGCGCGCCACCCCGCGCGATTTCTCCCAGCTCCGCAGGCCGGCCAGCCCCAGCATGCTCGTGGCCAGCCCGAAGATCGGCCCCGTCTCCAGCGACGGCAGTTGCACCGCCTCCGGACCATACGTCAGCAGCAGCACCCAGTTGGTCAGGGGCTGCACGATAAATGCGTAGGCGATGCCCGCCGCGCACACCCAGCCGATGGCCGGACGCCACCCGGCCACAAACAGCGATTTGTGCGCCGCCTCGGTCCGGTTGATCTCCGTCTGCGCCGCGTTTGCCGCCGCCCATGCCCGCAGCAGCTCGCGCTCCATCTCCTCCTTCGCCTTCGCCCGCGCCTGCGGGTCGGGAATGAGGTTGGCCAGCCGCTCCACGACCGGCCCGATGATCGGCCGCACGATGCCCTCGAGCAGGTTCATCACCGCCGCGCCTCCCGGGCGTCGGCTGACCGGGCCACCGCCGCAATCTGCTCGCGCAACGCGCCGAGCTGCCGGTCGATCGACGCCTCGAGGCGGTCCACCCGGTCGACAAACCACTGCGGCGGGTTCTGCTTCGGCAGCGCGGCCAGCTCCGCCTTGAGCGTGGCGACCTCCTGTGCCAGTTCGACCGCCCGGGTTGAGGTCCACTGGCTCGTCTCCACCACGGTCAAGCGCCGGTCCATGTCGCGCAGCGCCCCGATGAGGTGAATGGAGAGCGCCACCGCAAGCGAGCCGAGCACGTTGGCGATCCAGGAGCCTATGCGATAGGTCCGCTCACTCACGGCGCACCTCCCTCCCGCGCACGACATCGCCCAGCCGCAGCTCCTGGTGCTTGGCGATCTGCTTCCAGCCAATGACCGCCGTAAGCAGCTCCAGGATAAGCCCATGGTCCACCGTGTCCCGGTAGACCTGCCAACCGATGACCGCCGCCGTCACCCACACGAGCACAAACACACCCAGCCGCGTGCTGCTCAGCTTGCCGCTTTCATCCTCGAAGAACTCAATGACCCGTTTCACGTCACACCCCCTTTACAGCTCGCTATATTGCCGCCCGGCGCCGCTGTTGTAGAGCCAGCTCACCTGCGCCGCGTTCAAAGACACCCCGTTGATAAAGCCGACCTCATCGACGTTCCCCGGCGCCACGTTCCAGGAGTTGCGCCCCGCC
>RFGH01000189.1 GCA_003696675.1 Planctomycetota bacterium | reverse complement strand
GGGGAGGGGTTCGTGCTCCGGCGTGGGGGCGGGTTCTGGCTGTGTTGCTGGTTTGGTCATGGGTCCCCCCGTCTATCATCGGGCATGCGGTGCATCGTGAACGGCGAGCCGATGGAGTTGCCCGAGCATACCACGGTCAGTGGATTGATCGAAATGCTCGGGCTTTCGGATGCGATCTGCGCGGCGGAAGTTGACCGCGAGCTGATCCCGAAGCGGGAGCGAAGCGAACGGGTGCTGCGGGCCGGCGAGCGGGTCGAGATCGTCACGCTGGTCGGTGGTGGCTGAAGCGGTCCAAGGCGGGGCATGCCGGTGATACCGGCGCGGGGGCTATTGGTTTTGCTCGGCGGCACGGAATCCGGATGCTCTGTCGCCGACGCGGAGGATGGCCAGGGTGGATTGGGCCTGGACCTCTCCCAAGGGTTTGCCGGCGATGAGGACGACGGCGTCTCCTTCACGGGCGATGCCGTCGGCGATGACGCGTTGCTCGACCTCGTCGGTCCAGTCTCGGAGCCGGCCTTGGCCGGTGGGCTCGATGCAGATGGGGGTGACGCCTCCGTAGAGGGCCATGCGGCGTGCGGCGACGCGGGAGGATGTGTAGGCGTAGATTGGGACGCGGAAGTTGTGCTGGCTGAGGTAACGGGCCATGCCCCCGATCTGTGACCATACGGCGACGCACTTTGCGCCGAGTTCGTCGGCGATGTGCCAGGCGCCGTGGGCGAGGGCGGCGGAGCGGTAGGGGTATTCCTCGAGGCGTTGGGGGATGGTGCCGCGGGTTGCGAGTTCGTCGATGCGTCCCTCGGTCACCTGGATGATGCGGCGCATGGTGTCGACGACGAGGTCGGGGTGCTTGCCGACGGCGGTTTCGCCGGAGAGCATGACGGCGTCGGCGCCGTCGAAGACGGCGTTGGCGACATCGGAGGCCTCGGCGCGGGTGGGCGAGGCGTTTTCGATCATCGTCTCGAGCATCTGCGTGGCGACGATGCAGGGCTTGGCTTTCTCGGCGCACATGGCGAGGATGTACTTCTGGGCGATGGGGACGCGGGCGACATCCATTTCGACGCCGAGATCGCCGCGGGCGACCATGATGGCGTCGGAGGCGTCGATGATCTCGGCGAGGTTGGCGAGTGCCTGGGGCTTTTCGATTTTTGAGATGATCGGGATGCGGGCGGGGACGCCGGGCTTGTCGGGGACATCGGCGCTCTCGCACATGGAGTCGAGCCGGTCGCGGAGTTCGATGACCTCGGCGGCGGATCGGACGAAGGAGAGGGCGAGGTAGTCGAGGCGGTTCTTGACGGCCCATTCGACGCAGGCCCAGTCGCGTTCGGTGATGGCGGGCATCTTGAGGTCGGACTCGGGCAGGTTGATGCCTTTGTGTGAGGTGATGCGGCCGCCAACGGTGACGCGGCAGCGGAGCCACTGGCCGTCGACGCGGTCGACGGCGAGCATTCGGATGGCGCCGTCGTTGATGAGGACTCGCTGGCCCGGATCGACATCGTAATAGAGGCGGTCGAAGGTGGCACCGAAGACGGGGATGCCGTTGTCGATCTGGGCATCGCCCTGGCCGTTGCGGAACATGATGTCGTCGCCGGGCTGGACGACGATGCCGCCCTCGTCGTCCATGTCGGGGACCTTGCCGACGCGCATTTTGGGGCCTTGGAGGTCGCCGAGGATGGCGACGGCCCGCTCGGTGTGGTCGAGGACTTGGCGGACGCGGTTGAGGCGTGCGGTCTGGGCGTCGATGTCGCCGTGGGAGAAGTTGAGGCGGAAGACGCTGACTCCGGCGTGGACGAGCTTGGCGATGTTCTCGACCGAGTCGGAAGCCGGGCCGAGCGTGGCGACGATCTTGGCGTGGGTTGGGCGTGGGTTGTCGCCGGTGAGCCAGCGGGGGGTGGCGGTGTGGGCCTGGGTGGGGTCTTGGCGGAGGGTGTTCATCGTGATTCGACCTCCCGGACGATGGCCCGGTAGTTGTCTCGGAAGAACTGGGTGTACTCGATTTTCAGGCGGGCTTCGCGGCCGGGCTGGCGCCATTCGTTGCGTATGGCTGCGTAGGTGGCTTCGGTGAAGGGGAGCGTGATTTCGAGATCCGCCAGCGCACTGACTTCGGCGGCGGCCGCGGCTGACTCGGCGGTCATGGCGGGTTGCTCGGACCAGTTGCGGACTTCGGTGGTCCAGCGCCATCCGTGTTCTGCGATCATGGCTCGTGCGTTCTCGGAAGCGTTGACCTGATCGGCCAGGAGGGAGAGCGACTGGATGCGTGTGCGGGGGAAGGCGAAGAAGCGGGCTTCGAGGGCTTCGATCTCTGCGGGGGTGAATTTGCCGGAGGTGCGGGCGCGCTCGAGGGCGGCGTAGGCGGCGCGGCATTCGTCGGCGAGGTCGACGCCGAAGCAGCCCATCATCATCTGGACACCGGTCCGCCAGCCGGGATTGGCGATGTCGGAGACGATCTCGAAGGGGTTGACCTGGTCAACGAAGGCGTCGAAGTAAAGGTCGTACATGACCCGGCGGACTGGCATGCGGCGGAGTTCGTGCTCGCGTGGGCCCATGGGTTGGCCGTCGGGGCCGGTGGGGTTGGTCTGGTCGCCGGCGCGGAACTGCCAGAGCGCCTGGGCTTCCTCGGTGAGACAGAAGCGGATGAATCGTTTGGCGAGTTCTGGGTTGGGCGCTCCGTTGATGAGGCTGATGGGGTCGGCGTCGACATAGACCGACCCGGCGGGGTCGGCGTATCCGACGCGGTCACCGCCGCCGGTTTCGGCGATGACCTGTGCCTGGCCGCGCCCGTAGAAATCGATGGCGAGCCCGGCGGCGGCTTCGCCGAGAGAGACATCGATGGGGGGCTTGGTGGAGGAGTTGGTGAAGTAGCGGGTGGTGCCGCACATGGCGCGGAGGGTGCGCCATCCGTCGTCCCAGCCCTGGTTGCCCAGAATCGAATCGAATGTGGTCGTCACCGACCCGGACTGGCGGGGGTCGGCGAGGGCGACCCAGCCGATGAGCCGGGGATCGCCGAGGTCCTTGAAGCTGTCGGGTTCGGGGATGCCGAGGCGGGCGAGGACTTCGCGGTTGTAGACGATGCCGAAGCTCGAGAGGGCTGTCCCGAGCCAACGCTGGGCGGGGTCGTAGAGCTCCTGGGGGCCGATGCGGTTGGGGCCGTAAATTTCGACAAGCTCTGATTCGGTCAGATCCATGGGGGCGGACTGGCGGACACGGAGTTCGATCGGCTGGCCGGCGGGGTCGCGGGCGGAGATGCGCATGGGGTTTGCAACCTGCGAGTGGTCGTAGGAGCCGCCGCCGAAGAACAGGTCGTAATCGATGCTGCCCGCGGGGAGAAGGACGGCGTCGCTGGCATCGGGGGTCAGCGTTCCCTCGGCGGCGAGTCTTTTGACGGCGGCTTGGAACACCGCGTCGAGCTGTTTGCGGATCTCGCTGGTGCCGCCGGGAGTGCGCCAGTCGATCTCGACGGATTGGCCGTACTCGCGCTGGTGCCACGCGGCGAAGGCGCGGGCGAACTCGTCGCGGATCTGGGGGACATGGGGGGTGATGATGATGAGTTTGGGTCCGTCGCCGGCCGCGTCATGACGATCGCGGGCGCCGGCGGTCATCAGGAAGGGCACGCCGAGAATGATGGCCAAGAGCAGCGCGATGATGACCCGTCCGATCATGGTCGGAGTGTATCGCGGGTAGAGGGAACGGGCTTTCCTGATGGCCGTGGGTTTCCCGGGGTTCAGGCGTAGCCCATGGCCCGCTCGATCGCTCCGACAAGGCTGTGGAGGATGAGCATGTGGAGTTCCTGGATTCGGTCGGCGGTCTGGCCGGGGACGATCCAGGCGTGGTCGCCGGCGTCTGCGAGGCGTCCGCCGTCCTTGCCCAAGAGGAGCACGACCAAAAGGTCGTGTCGGCGGGCCGCATCGACCGCCAGAGCGATGTTGGGGCTGTTGCCGCTGGTTGAGAGGGCGATGAGGACATCTCCCGGGCGTGCGAGCCCTTCAACCCACCGCGCAAAGATGTGATCAAACCCGAAGTCATTGCCGGTGCAGGTGATATGACCGGCGTCGGAGCATGCGATGGCACCGATCGGGGGGCGATCGGCGCGGTAGCGGCCGGTGAGTTCTTCGCAGAAGTGGACGGCATCGGCGCAGGATCCCCCATTGCCCACCGCGAGGACTTTGCCCCCGGCTTTGAGACGCTCGGCGACCTCGGAGGCGACGATGGCGACGCGATCGGCGTTGGCGGGATCACCGGCGAACAGGGCCGCGAGGCGTGCCGCTTCGTGGAAATCCTCGGAGATCGGGGCTTGGGGTTTCACGGGCGATGATAGGAGATTGACTTCGTAAGGCGGTTTGTGCGTTCGCGTGCCGATGGGTATAGTTGTCCCGTCATCGGTGCCCGCGTCCGGAGTCTTTGAAAGCCGGCTCCGTGGGTGAAAAGGGAAGTGTGGTCAGGCGGGCGGTTGCTCGCCAATTCCACCGCGGACGCGCCGCCGTAGGGGGCAAGCCGCGGATCCCCGCCGGGCTTGATGCCCGGTGTGCGCCACTGCTCGTTCCGCCGCGTGCGGATAAGTGGGAAGGCTGGATCCGCGGGCCCTGAGCCGGAAGACCTGCCGATGATGCCGGCCCCGCCGTACGGCGACGGGATATTGCCGGCGCATGGTCGCTCTCGCGGGCTGCCCCGTCCGGGTCGGACGGATCAGCATGGAGCGCCGGCGGAATCGGCACGCGCTCCCCGCGCCGGTTTTCCTCCGGAGAATCGTCTCCAATGTCCGCGAACGGCCCCACAGGGACCGGGAGCCACGCCGCGCGTTCGGCGTGCCTTCCCGCTGAAAGCGGGGGATTGGAGTCGTTATGCAGTTCAATATGGGTGGAATCGTGCTGGTCGTCAGCTCGGCGGTGGTGCATTCGGCGTCTGGGCAGGCGTTCGATGACATCGCGTTCTGGGTCGGCGAGGGGGCGAACCGGGCTGGCTTCGTCATCGATTGGAACGATGGGATCTCGGACGAGTCGCTGATGTGGGGTTTCCGGTGGGACGGGACGGCGACCGGGGAGGACATGCTGAGGGCGATCGTGAGCGCCGATGCGCGGCTGTTTGCCCACCTGAGTACGCCGGGGTCGTTCGGGGTTTCCCCATACGGCATCGGCTACGACGCGGACAACGACGGGAACTTCGGTGTCACGCCATCGCTCGCATTCGATGTGTTCGGTCTGTCGACGGGTTCTCCCTTCGACGGGCGTGACGCGACCGATGCCGACGACCATTGGCAGGAGGGCTGGTTCAGCGACGGGTATTGGAGCTACTGGCTCGGTTCGGGTGACGATCCGTCGTGGGAAGGCGCGATGACCGGCATGTCTGATCGCGTGCTCACCGATGGCTCTTGGGACGGTTGGAGCTATGCGGTCGGGTTCGACTGGCAAGCGCCATCGATGCCTGTGGCGGCGACGGTTCCGGCGCCCGCTTCGCTGGCGCTGTTGCTGGGCGGGTTGGTCGGGACTCGTCGTCGTCGGCGCATGGTCGTCGCGGCGGCGGTTTCGGGCGTGACGGCTGGCGCGTTGGCGGGTTACACCTACGACCCGAGCGACTTTGCGGTGGAGGTGGTCTCGTCGACCGGGCTGCCGGGGTCTTCGTTGTACAACGATCCGGCGGCGGTGCTGGGCGGGCCCTCGACCTGGTTCAATAACGCCTTTGTTGCGGGACAGACGGACTTCCGCCGCGTCAAGCTGATCGAGTCGGCCTTCAACACGGGCCTGGAAGGCGAGCGGCTGATCACAACTTTCAACGCCGGGCAGTCGGTGACGGTTCGGATGGGTCGGCGCGTGTATGACGATCCGAACAGCCCATACGGTGTGGACCTCAATGTGTTCGGCAACGCTTTCTTTGTTGGTACGGGAGGGGCCGTTTCGGATGATACCGACCTCAGCAGTTTCACACTCAGCGGGGGCGTGTCGATCGAGAGCGTGCGGATCTCGGTGAGTCCGGACAATGTGAACTGGTATACATTCGATGGGCGCACCGGAGATGGTCTCTTCCCGACGAATGCCTACGCGTGGGATCGGTCCAGCTCGCAGTGGACCGACACGCTGCTTGATCCCACTAAGCCGATCAATCCAGACTTGTATGAGATGAGTATCGCTGGGATGTCGGCGGCGGACATGCTCGACCTGTACGACGGTTCGGCGGGTGGGATGGGCTTCGACCTGGCCGAGAGCGGCTTCGCTTGGATCGAGTATGTGCGGATCGATGGGATCTCGGGCTTCTCCGGCGGCGAGATCGACGCGATCGCGGCGGTGCGTGCTGTGCCCGCGCCGGGCGTGCTCGGTGTTCTGATGCTTGGAGGCGTGTCGGGCGTTCGTCGCCGTCGCTGAGTGGTTTTCGTCCCGCCTCCGCTGACGCGGGGGCGGGGTCTTCTTCGGGCGTCGATCGGAGGCGGCGGCATGGATCGGGCAGCGGCGTGCATCGTGGTGGCTTGGGGCGGTTCGTGCTTTGCGCAGCCGGTGGCGTCGATGGCGCAGTGGTCGACGCTGGGCGGCGGGGCTGCGCGGTCCGGAGGGCTTGCGACGACGACCGACGGATGGTGGCCGGCGCGATGGGTGTGCTCAGGGACCGCTCAGGGCACGCCGATCGAATGGGTGGGTCAGGCCGGGGTGGCGGCGACGGCGATCGGGCCGGGGCGGGTGTTCGCTGTGGGGTTGGTCAACTTCGAAACCTTCGCGTTCGGCGTGGATGCGGAGACCGGGGAGATCGTGTGGCAGACCGCGCTGCCGGACCTGATCTTCGATTCGTGGTCGTCGCCGACGCTGGATCCGACGACGGGGACGGTGTTGTTCGCGGCGGGCGAGGAATTCATCGCTCTACGGGAGGTGGACGGGAGCGTGGCGTGGGCGACGGAGCTAGACGGACCGGCGGTGAATGTGACGCCGGTGGTGACGGACGACCTGGGGCTGCGGAACCGGGCGTTTGTGACGGATTACGGCGGGTTCGGCGGGCCGAGCCGGCTGTACTGCGTGAATGTCTCTCCGTTCCATCCGCGGGCGAACCCGCACCAGCCGGGTGACATTGTGTGGTCGGTGCCGATCGGTTCGTCGATGGGAGGGACGCCGGCGTACATGGACGGGGTGGTGTATGTGTGCGGGACCGGTCTGGACACGGACGGACGCGGAGAGATCTATGCATTCGATGCGACTGTCGATGCCGCTCCAGCACCGACATGGATCTTCGACAATCCGATCACGGAAGGTTTTTTCGGCGGGCTGACCGTGCGCGAGATGAATCAACGAACATTCGTCTACGCGGCGAGCTATTCGTTTTACGGCGGAACGGATTCTGCCAACATGGTCAAGGTCGATGCGTCAGACGGCTCGCTGGTGTGGTCAATCGCGTGCAACCGGACGGATTCGATCCCGGTGGTGCTGGACGATTGCCGGATTGCGCTTGCCGGCGGTGTTATGGGCTTCGGGTCGGTGCCGATGGTGGAGCTGTTCCAGGACCATGGCGGGTCGGTGACGCGTCTGTGGGACACGGCGCATGGGACATGGAACGATGCAAATCAGAACTCGCAGTTGGATCTCGGTGAGTTTCTTGTGGTGGGCGGGTGGACGACGCAGCCGGCGGCGATCGGGTCGGGGGGGGCGACGCGATTGCTGGTGGGGGCGATCCCGACGGATGATCAATACTTCGGACCGTGTACCGCATTGTACGAACTGGATCTGAGCAAGGCGCCGGGTGACCCTGGGTTCGTGCTGCGGAGTTCGTCGATCGCGGGATCGACGCCGGGGTTGCTGGGGCGTGGGGTGTATTCGGTGGGGACGGACGGGCTGGCAGCGTTGGGGGCCGCTCCGCCGCGGCCGGACATGGACCAAGATGGGGACCTGGACATCGATGACCTGTATCGCTGGCACGGATCACCCACGGATGTGGACCGCACGGGCGTGGTGAACGCGGCGGACGGGGCGTTTATCGAACGGGAGATCCGGAGGAACGAGCGGAGGGTGCATTGACCGGACGGCGGGGCCATCTCGGGGGCGGCTTCACGCTGGTGGAGTTATTGGTGGTGATGGCTGTCATCGCGCTGCTGACGGGGATCTTGCTGCCGTCGATCAGCGGGGTGCATCGGAGAGCACGCGAGGGCAAGTGTCTGAGCAATCTTCGACAAATGGGCGTGGCATGGATGCTGTACGCCAACGATGCGGCGGATCGCGCGATGCCGCTGGCATATTGGTCGATCGAAGACATCGGCTCCGGGCCGCAGGTGTTCTGGTGGGGCACACACGGGACGGCCACGACGCCACCGGACTATGACAGGGGCTTCCTTGCGCCGTACATGAGCGACTCGTTGCGGGAGGGGTCGGTGTTCGAGTGCCCGGAGCAGAAGTGGGGGACATATCGGCCGCAAGGGCCGAGCCGGACGATCACGAGCACCTATGGCTACAACGGGTACTACCTCAGCCCGGCGAAGACACCGGGCTGGGCATACTCGATCGGGCACCGGCCGTGGCGGCGTGTGAGCGATGTGCGTCGCCCGTCGGCGTTGTTCGTGTTTGGCGACACGCTGCTGCCCGGCTACGGGAGTCAGATGCCGAGCAACAATGCGCTTCTGGACCCGCCGCTGCTCTACTCGAGATCCGGGGGCGGACGGTGGCGTCCGAACCCAAGCCCGACAACGGCGTTCCGGCACGGGGGCGGCAGGGTGGCGATGATGCACGCGGACGGGCACGCGAGATCGATCGCGTCGGAACCGGACTGGCTGACGCACCCCGAGCAGGGGATCGGGTCGGTCGGGGGCGAGGGCGGGATCGCGCCCGGGTATGTTCCAGACTGGGCCGAGTGGATCCGGTGAGGATTGGGGGGGCCTGGTCGCGGGGGAACCCCCGGCTTGACGGACCCGGAGGGGCTTGTTGGAGCGGGCCGTTCCGGCTCGTATAATGGCACCGAGGGACCTGGGCTCCCGCCGGATGCGACCGGCACCGAACCGCCCAAGAGATTTGGAGACATGCCGTTATGACCACCGCGTCGACCCAAACCAGCCGCTCGCTGGCAGCGGATCCGCTTGCGCTCATCGATGTCGATCATGTTCGTTTCTATGTGGGCAATGCCAAGCAGGCGGCGTACTTTTATGCCCATACCTTCGGCTTCAATATTTCGCAGGTGGCTGATCTGACGACCGGCAGCCGCGACGAGGCGGATTACCTGCTTACGCAGGGCAACATCCGGTTGCTGCTCACCAGCCCGCTGCACGACCGTCATCCCGCGGCCGAGGAGGTCAAGCTCTACGGCGACGGGGTGAAAGATGTGGCGTTCACGGTGGCGGACGCCGAGGCCGCCTACGAGCAGGCGCTGCGGAACGGCGGCGTGTCGGATCAGGAGCCGCGCGTCATCAAGGACGACCGGGGCACGGTGACCGTGGCCTCGATCAAGACTTACGGGCGTGTTGTCCATACCTTCGTCAGCCGGACGGGGCACTACGACATCGAACAGGTCAAGCGGGGCGGCAGCGAGTTCATGCCGTCCTTCCGCAAGATCGATTCGCCCGTGAACGAGTACAACAAGAAGAATCCGTGCGGCCTGATGTATGTCGATCACCTCGTCGGCAATGTCGAAGAGGGGAAGATGGACTATTGGGTGCAGTGGTACGAGGATGTGCTCGGCTTCAAGATGTTCAAGCACTTCGATGACACCGACATCTCAACGGAGTATTCCGCGCTGATGTCCAAGGTGATGTCGAGCGGGAACAACCTCATCAAGATGCCGATCAATGAGCCGGCCGAGGGCAAGAAAAAGAGCCAGATCCAGGAGTATCTGGAGTGGCACAACATGACGCCCGGCGTCCAGCACCTCGCCCTGCGGACGGATGACGAACTGCACTCGGTGGCCGAGCTGCGTCGCCGTGGTGTTGATTTCCTCAGCCTGCCCGACACATACTACGAGCTCGTCTGGGATCGCGTGAACACCATGCTCAAGCAGCACGGGCACGAAGCAGTCAAGGAAGACCACGCCAAGATCAAGGATCTGGGTATTCTGGTCGACGCGGACGATGAGGGATATCTGCTGCAACTGTTCACCAAGCCGTTGCAGGATCGCCCGACGCTGTTCTTTGAGATTATCTGTCGGCGCGGTAGCCAGAGCTTCGGGAAGGGCAACTTCAAGGCGCTCTTCGAAGCACTCGAGCTCGAGCAGGAGCGGCGCGGGAACTTGTGATCGAGATTTCCCGATTGTTTTCCGGGCGGCTCCCTTGGCGGGAGCCGCTTTGCATTTGGATTCCATGTCCCCGCGACCTTTGCGTGTGCGGCATTCCGGACTTATGTGCGCCGGAACCCTGGCAGCCATCATGAAGGGACGCGGCAACAGTCAGCGGAGGTCACACTGCCCGCACGAGCCAATAGCGCGGAGTTGGAGGACGCATCCATGAACGCGCGAAGTGTGCAAGCATGTGTGCCAGGTGCTCCCGCCATTGCCTCGGCATATAGGCGCAAGGCACGAAAAGCAGTCACACCGGCCGATCATGCAGGATGACGCGGAGAACGGTCGGCTGTGCCCCGATGATGCGAGCAGTTGTGCTCTGTTAGAGGTCGGGGCAGAGGAGCCTGCGGACCGCGGATCACACGCTGGCGGGCAATCTGGCGGTGCTCTTCACATGCAGTTCCTTGAGTTGCTCCTCGTCGACAAGGTTCGGGGCTTCGCACATGAGGTCCTGGCCGGTCATGGTCTTGGGGAAGGCGATGACCTCGCGGATGTTCTCCGTGCCGGCCATGTGCATGACCAGACGGTCGAGCCCGAACGCGATGCCGCCGTGGGGTGGCGCGCCGAAGGATAGAGCTTCGAGCAGGAATGAGAACTTGAGCTTGGCCTGCTCTTCGGTGAGTCCGAGCAGGCTGAAGACCTTCTTCTGGACATCTTGGCGATGGATGCGGATCGAGCCTCCGCCGATCTCCGAGCCGTTGCAGATCATGTCGTAGCCGTCGGACACAATAGACTCGATCGTGTCGACATCCGCGGGATCGGCGGCGAGGAAACGCTCGGTCTCGGCTTGGGTGGGCGCGGTGAAGGGATGGTGGAGGGAGTAGTACCGTCCGGTCTCGGCGTCGTACTCGAACATCGGGAAGTCGTAGACCCAGAGGAAGTTCCAGGCGCCCTTCGGGATGATGTCGAGGTCCTTGGCAATTTTCTGGCGGAGTTCGCCGAGGGCCTTCGTGACCACGGCGTAGGTATCCGCACCGAAGACCACGGCGTCGTCGTTCTCCAGCCCAAGGGCAGCGACCAAGCCTTCGGCGATCGGTGCGAGGAACTTTGCCACGCCGCCTTCGAACGCGCCGTTGACATACTTGACGAACGGCAGCCCACCCGCGCCGAACTGCTGCACGAAGGTGCCGTAGCCGTCGAGGATCTTACGGGTGAGCTTCTCCGCCGCGCCAGGGACGCGGATGGCTTTGACCACGCCGCGACGCTTATCAAGGGCGCTTGTAAAGACGCCGAACTCGGTCTGCTTAGCCAGTTCGGAGACATCGACCAACTCCAGACCGTACCGAGTGTCTGGTCGGTCGATGCCGTAGCGGTCCATCGCCTCGCGGTAGGTCATGCGGGGGAAGTCGGCGAGATCCACGCCGAGCACTTGCTTCCATAGGGTCTTGGCGAATCCCTCCATGGTCTGCATGACGATCTCGCGGTCGACGAACGCCATCTCGAGATCGATCTGCGTGAACTCCGCCTGGCGGTCGAAGCGGGGGTCCTCGTCGCGGAAGCACTTGACGATCTGCAGGTAGCGGTCGGTCCCGGCGATCATCAGAATCTGTTTGAACAACTGTGGCGACTGGGGCAGGGCGTACCACATGCCCTCCTGCAGCCGGCTGGGCACGAGGAAGTCGCGGGCGCCCTCGGGCGTCGAGCGGCAGAGCATCGGCGTCTCGACCTCGAGGAAGCCGTTGGCGTCGAAGTAGTCGCGGGTGACCTTGGCCACGCGGTGGCGGATGCGCAGGATTTCCTGCATCCGTGGGCGGCGAAGGTCGAGGTAGCGGAACTTCAGCCTGGTCTCCTCGTCGGGCAGGTTGCTCTCATCGGACGGGACGAAGGGCAGGCGGGCGGTCTTGGAGAGGACCGTCATGGACTGGACGACCAGCTCGACCTCGCCGGTGGGGATCTTGGGGTTGGGCTTCTCACGCTTGCGGACGGTGCCGGTGACGGCGACGCAATCCTCGTTGCGGAGCTTGGAGCCGGCCTCGATGATCGGGTCGGGGGTGGACCCCTGCTCGAAGGTGGCCTGGGCGATGCCGGCGCGGTCGCGGAGATCGACGAAGACGAGGGCCTGGCCATGGGCTCGGTACGCGTTGACCCAGCCGTTGAGGGTGACGGTTTCGCCGACATTCGCGGCGGTCAGAGAGCCGCAGTAGTGGGTCCGGGTGGCCATGCAATCCCGCCTTCAGAGCATCCGGGCGCGGAGCGTCCGCGACGCGCGGGCATTCCGACCGGGAGGGCCGGAATCGTAGGCGGGCGGCTGGGGATGGCCGCTCAGGCGGCGACTCTGGACGCCATGGCTCGCTCGACCGCGCAAGCCACCAGCACAGCCCAGTCGTTCTCCAGCCGACGGGTCCAGGCGTAGTCGCAGAGATCGGCGACGGCCGCGAGCAATGCGTGCTCCTCGGCGCCCCACGAGGCCCGGTCGGCTGAGTCCCGCATGAACGCCGCGCCGTCAGTGCGAGCCGCGGTGGAAGCGATGTCCAGCAGTTCGGCCACGATCCGGGCCGACGGTCGAGGGCAGGTCGCGCCGCGACGGGCCATCTCGGCATCGAAGGATGACCGGAGATCCTCCGGACGGTCGGCGATCAGGGCGAACGAGCGGGCGATGCGGTCGAGCTGCGGCGGGGTCAGCGGCATGGAAAACCTCCGTGTGTCCGAGAACCGTTGGTGGCTATCGGGCCGGCGGAGGGGCCGCTTGAGCGGAATCAGTGCCCGTCTTACCAGGGTAGGGGCTTGCCGTCGTAGTTGAGGTAGGCCCCGGCATCCTTCACGCTGAGCTTCTCGACCGTGTCCAAGATCGACGCCGCCGAGGCGTCGGGCGTCAGATGGGCGTTGGGCCCGCCCATGTCCGTCTGGACCCAGCCGGGGTGGATGGCCACGCACGCGATGCCCTTCTCTTTCAGCGAGTTCGCGATCAGTATGTTGGCCATGTTCAGCGCCGATTTGGAGCTGTGGTAGGCGAGGTTGCCCTTCCAGTTCTGGTCCGCGGCGTTGGTCAGGCTGCCCATGATGCTTGAGATCTGGACCACGAGCTTGCGGCCGGAGGCCTCGATATTGGGCAGCAGTGCCCGGGTCACGAGCAGCGGCCCGACCGAGTTCGTCCGCAGGCAAGCCATGTATGCCTCCGGATCGAACGACTCGAGGTTCTTGCTTTTGTCCGGCGAGATGCCCGCGTTGTTGATTAGGATGTCGATGGGGCTTCCGGCAAGGGAGTTGGCGAGGGCCTTGCAGGAATCGTCCGAATCGGCGTCGAGCCGCTCGACGCGGACCCCGGGGATGTTCTTGAGCTTGTCGGCCTTGCCGGGGTCACGGGCGGTGCCGATGACGGACCAGCCGCGTTTGGAGGCGTTCTGCGCAAGGGCAAGCCCGATGCCGCGATTGGCGCCGGTGATAAGGATCATCGTCATGAAAAGAGCGTAGCCCCGCCGGTGATGGGTCGGGGCGACGGGATCGATTCCGATTGTTGGTCGCAGTCACACCATCTCGACGGCCATCGCCACCGAGTTCCCCCCGCCCAAGCACAGCGCCGCGACGCCCTTCTTGCCGCCGGTGCGCTTGAGCTGGTGCAACAGGGTGACCAGGATGCGGGTGCCGGAGGCTCCGATCGGGTGCCCAAGCGCCACGCCGCCGCCGCAGATATTCAGCTTGTCCTCGGAAATGCCGATCTCCTTGATGTTGCAGAGCACCTGGGCCGCGAACGCCTCATTGATCTCATAGAGATCCACATCGTCCTTGGACCAACCGGCCTTCTTGAGGGCGCCCTTCACGCCCTCGATCGGGGCGGCGAAGATGTCCCTGGGGTCCACGCCGGAGGTGTGGTACGCGACGATCTTTGCGATGGGCTTGATGCCGAGTTCGTTGGACTTGTCCTCGCTCATCACGATCGTCGCGGCTGCGCCGTCGGAGATCTGGGAAGCGTTGCCCGCGGTGACCGTGCCGTCCTTAGCGAAGGCCGGGCGGAGCTTGGCAAGGGCATCGGGGGTCGAGCCGGGGCGCACGCCCTCGTCGGCCGCCAAGCCGCCGTCCGGGCCGGGGTTCTTGCGGTTGCCGACTTGCTCGCTGGTCAGCGGCACAATCTCGGCGTTGAACCAACCCTCGGCCTGCGCCTTCTCGGCCCGGTTGTGGCTCTGAGCGCCGAAGCGGTCCTGGTCCTCGCGGGTGATGCCGTACTTGGCGGCGATGTGGTCGGCGGCGTTGCCCATTGGCCAGCACTCGAACGCGCAGCGCAGCCCGTCGAACGCCATGTGGTCTTCCATGGTGCCCGGGCCGTACTTGATGCCGTTGCGGACATTGGCGAAGTGCGGGGCCGCGGTCATGTTCTCCATGCCGCCGGCGATCACGCAGTGGTTGTCGCCCGCCTTGATGGACTGGGCGGCCATTATGACGGCCTCCAGACCCGAGCCGCACACCTTGTTGATGGTCTTGGCGGACAGAGTGGTGGGCAGTCCGGCCTTGAGCCCGGCCTGGCGGGCGGGATTCTGGCCCAGCCCCGCCTGGAGGACACAGCCCATGACGCATTCGTCCACGGTGTCCTTGGCCGCGGGGACATCCTTCAGGCAGGCCTCGATGGCATACGCCCCGAGCTGCGGCGAGGGGACCGAGGACAAGGCCCCGAAGAACTTGCCGATGGGGGTGCGGCGGGCGGCGACGATCACGGGCTGGTTCGACATGACAGCTCCCTCAAGCTGGGTTTGAATCCTGCAATCCCGTATTCCGGGGTCGGGGTTCGACCCGCCGGAGCCCGGGAGCCGATGGTAGGCGTGCGCCCGCGATGCTTCGGGCGTGGAGGTGTCCGATGGGTGTTCTGTTCGCGGTGCTGGCGGGTTTGTGCTGGGGAGTCGGCGAGGTGTGCGCCCGGGCGGTGCTGCACACCGGCAAAGTCGGCCCGTTCATGGCCGTGGCGATCCGCTCGTCTATTGCGCTGCCGCTGATCTGGCTGGCGTTCGGGCTGGCGCACAGGATGGCGCCCTCGGCGGCGGGCAGGGGGCTGGGCACGCTGGGCACGAAAGAATGGCTGCTGCTGGTCGTGGGGTCGGGGGTGATCGCCGGGGCGGCCGCCATGATCTGTTTCTATGTGTCGATCAGCCTGGGCGAGGTTTCGCGGATGAAGCCCATTGCTTTCACGGTGGCGCCGGCGGCTGCCGTGATTCTGGGAGCGGCGTTCCTTGGTGAGTCGCTCACCCTTCGCAAGGTCGTCGCGCTCGTGCTGGTTCTGTCCGGGGTGGTTCTGCTCGCTTCGGGCGGCCACTCCAAACCGGCGACCCTGCCTCAGGACGCCGCCTCGACCTGACCGAGCAGGTCCATCGCCGCCCCGACGAGATGCAGGCGGAGCATGCCGAGCGCCGTTGTGGCCGACCACAGCCGGACCGAGTCGCGTCCGCCCCGGAACAGGAACTGGCGGGTATCCAGTGTGCCATCCCGAGAGGCCCGGGCGATCCAGACGGTGCCGACCGGTTTGGATTCGGAACCGCCGCCCGGTCCGGCCACGCCGGTGATGGCCAGGGCGTGGTGGGATTGGCAGCGGTCCAGCCCGCCGCGGGCCATGGCCGCGGCCACCTCACGCGACACCGCGCCGTGGCGGGCGATCAGGGACTCGTCCACGCCGGCGAGCCGAGATTTGAGTTCGTTCGAGTAGGTCAGCAATCCACCGGCGAAGATGTCGGACGAGCCGGGCAGGCGGGTGATCATCTCGCCCACCAGCCCGCCCGTGCAGGATTCGACTGTGGCGACCGTTTGGCGACGCTCCCGGAGCAGGTCGCCCACGGTGCGCACGAGCACCAGCCCGTCGTCGTGTTCGTCGTGGTCGACCAGCACCGCCGGGCCGAGGGCGGTCTTCACGCGTTCCACGG
This sequence comes from Planctomycetota bacterium, assembly GCA_003696675.1. Classification (GTDB taxonomy): domain Bacteria; phylum Planctomycetota; class Phycisphaerae; order Phycisphaerales; family UBA1924; genus UBA6054. Next base: position 37,921 of record RFGH01000189.1, on the reverse strand, counting down.
TGTCGGCGAGCGCGGCATCGGCGCCGTCGGGCGGACCTGCGTAGCGGATCCGGCAGGTCACGATGCAGCCCGAGGCGGTGGTGCCGACCATCGGGTTGCGGGTGCGATCCATCAGATCACCGAGCAGGTCGGCCACGGTGGACTCGCCCAGACCGAAGGTCGGCACGGTCCGCACCCTGACGACCTCGCCCGAGTCGTCCCGCAACGCGGGCAGCACGAACCGCTCGAACATCGGCATCATCTCGCGCGGCGGGCCGGGAAGGCAGAAGACTTCCGTTCGCCCAACCTTGGCGTGCAGGCCCGGGGCGGTGCCGTTGGGATTGTCCAGGCAGCGTGCAGACGGCGGACGCATCGCCTGGATGCGGTTGGCGTCGGGCATCGCCCGCCCGCGACCGGCGTACCAGACTCGCAGGGCGTCCATCGTCGCGGCATCTTCCACGAGCGGTTCGCCAAGCACATCACCCAACGCGTGCCGGGTCAGGTCATCGAGCGTTGGACCCAGCCCGCCGGTGACCACGAGCACATCGGAGCGGGCGGCCAGTTCGCGAATCGCATCCGCGATGAGCGGTCGGTCGTCCGCCGCGGTGCGGTGCTCGGCGATCCGTGCGCCGCGGGCGGCGGCCTTGGCGGCGATCCAGGCCGAGTTGGTGTCGACCCGCTCGCCGCAGGTCAGTTCGTCGCCGATCGCCAGAATGGTGAGGGTGGGGGGCATGGTGGGTTGTTTCGAGGCGTGCGTCCGCCCCGATGCGAGAGGGGCATGGTAAAGAAAAAGGTGCGGCAGGGCCGCACCTGATGGAGCGTCGTCGAGAGTTCCGTCAGTCCCAAGTATTCACCGCGGCACCGTTGGCTTTGACCTTCGGCGCGTCCTGATCGTTCGCCGCACGGACCTCGCCGGGGGCGAAGTGATCGCTTCGCCAGGACTCGGGGTACTGGGGGTCATCGATCTCGATGGCGGCCTTGGTCGGGAACATGGGGCGGAAGGTGTCGCACATCACCGCGAGTTCGTCGGTGTAGGTCTTGCCGAGCGACGCCTCGACGGTTCCGGGGTGTGGGCCGTGGGGGATCCCCTGTGGATGGACAGAGATCGAACCGGAACTGATCCCGCGTCGAGCCTTGTAGTTGCCCTCGACATAATACAGAATCTCGTCCGAGTCGATGTTCGAGTGGTTGTACGGCACGGGGATGGCTTCGGGGTGGAAGTCGAGCATCCGCGGGCAGAACGAGCAGATGACGAAGTTGTGGCCCTCGAAGGTCTGATGGATCGGCGGCGGCATGTGCACCTTGCCGACGATCGGGGCGAAGCTTTCGATGTTGAATATGTAGGGGTAGTAGCAGCCATCCCAGCCCACCACATCCAGCGGGTGGTAGGGATAGATATACGAATGGACGCGGTCGCGTGCCTTGATGCGGACCTCGAACTCGCCGCGTTCGTCAAATGTCAGAGGCTCTTCTGGCAGCACGAGGTCACGCTCGCAATAGGGGGCGTGCTCGAGGAACTGGCTGGTCTGCTTGGAGAGATATCGCGGTGGTGGCAGGATGTGGCTGGCGTTGCAGGTCTCGAAGCCGATGAACTTGCCGAAGGGCATCTCACTCTTTGGATAACCGCCGAACGCATCGTCGTCCGAGCCGTCGTCCGGTCGCTCGTTGAAGACGATGGTGTAGATCGTCCCCTTTGGGATGATCAGGTAGTCCTTGGGGCCGAACTTGAGCGTCCCGAACATGGTGTAGCACACGCCCGAGCCGTAGTGGAAGAACAGGCACTCGTCGCCCTGGCCGTTCTTGAAGTGATAGTTCATTTGTTCGGCGGGCACGCATACGGACATCTCCACATCCGCATTGCCGTACAGCACAACCCGCCCGGTGACGGCGTCGCCTCTGGGCTTCATGTGCTGGGTTTTCGCGTGACGCATCCGCATGACATCCTGCTCGACATACTCGACCTTGGTCGAGTAGAGCGTTTTCCAGCCGGACACCTGGGTCGGGGGGTGGATGTGGTAAAGCGTGCTGGTTGGCCCGACGAATCCTTCGGTACCGAACAGCTCTTCGGAGTACAGCGCACCGTCCGGGCGACGGAACTGGATGTGACGGGTCTTTGGCAGTTTGCCCATCTTGGTGTAGTACGGCATCGAACCGGCCTCATCTTCCCCGAACCCGCGGGCTGGGGAGGGCGTTCTTCGGCCGGGAGCGGGGCTCCCTCTGGCCACCGTCTCGGTCCGGGCGTTCGAAGTGCCCGGGCGTCGACCGGCCGAATAGCCCATTATATCGCACTTGCTCGGGTTCCGGGAGGGTCGTATCGTCGCAACTGTTGTCCGTTGGACAAAACGGTCCCCCGGGGCCGATATTGCGTCAGCTGACCAGACGCAGCAGTCTGCGTATCCTGTCCTCCTGAACGAGTCGCTTCCCGGACTGGGCGATGCCCGTCTTCGCGTCGAGATCCAACCGCCTTGCAACGATTCGGCCCCTACACCCTGATCCGCCCTCTCACCCCGCTCGGGGCGTGGGAGCGTTGGATTGCGCTGCACGAGCTGAACGACACGGATCATGTGGTTTACCGGCATGCCGCGCTCCATGACGCCAGCGAGCGCCGCCGTCTGGTCGATCGGGTGGCCAAGCTGGCCCGTCCGAAACATGCTCATCTGCTGCCCGTTGAGGCCTACAGCTTCGATGAGCAGGGCCGCATGTGCCTCGTGACACCCTACACCGGCAACCAGGAAGGTTTGGTGACGGTGGCGGACCTTCTCGCACGCAAGAACGGTCGGCTCGAGGTCCCCGAGGTTGCCCGGGTCGTTGAGCAGCTGTTGGACGCGATCGCCACAGCCAGAGCCCACGGGCTTTCCGGGGCGCGAATCGACTCGGCCCGGGTGCTCATCGATCGCCGGGGATCGGTTCAGTACGAGCTGTTCGGCCTGCTCGGGCGCGAGGGCATCAGCACGCCCGAATCCGAGGACATCCGGGCGGTCGCGATGCTTGCCGCTTGGCTCCTGACGGGCATCGAGCCTCACATCGCCACGGTGAGCGTTTCGCGGGTCGCGGGGCGGGCATCTCGCGGGTGGGATGCCTGGATCACGGCGGCCTGCGATCCCCTCGAAGGATTCGAGACCATCGCCGAAGCCCTGGCAGCCATGCCGAGCCGCGGCGGTGTCCTGCCTGCAAGAACGCCAGCCCCCGTGACTGATCGCCGTCAGGGGGGCATCGGCGCGGTCATCCGACGGTTCCGGCGGGCGGCTCCGACCGAGGCCCGCCATTCCGACCGCGATAGTTGAGCAGGGTGGACTTACCGATCCGGCGGCGTTCTCGATCGTTTAAGAGTCTTCCAACGAAGACCCGTCCCGCGGTGCGAGCATCGCCTCGAACCGGGCCTTTGACCCCGCATCGAGCTGTTGGCCGAAGGTCGTCAAAGCCCGTTCGGCCATGTCCGACCGGTCGGCCCAGTCCGCTGGCATCTTGCTGAGGGCTTCCAGCCAGTCTTCAGAGGTCGCCGAATCGATGGCCCATGCGCCCTCGGTGTCACCAATCGTCAGGCGGCGCCAGATGCGTACCCGACGCAGCCGCTGCTGCTGGGCATCGGAAAGGGGAGCGTCGAGCAGGGCAGCGATGACCTCCCCCGCGGCATCGGGGAGACCGAGCCGCATGCGGACTTCGGCCAGGGCGAGCAGCCCATCGATGACCCCCGGCTCGCTCTGGCCATCGTTCTCAGCCAACCGGCTTAGGACCCGTTCGGTCAGCTCATCATCAAGCCCCGCCGCGCCGACTGCCTCCGCGAGGAGGCCGGCATCCAGCCGCTCGGCATGGGCGAGAACGGCCCTGGCTCGATCGGCCGGCTGCAACGCGGGCAAGCCTGCGATGGCCCGGAGTCCCGCAGGCGTCGGGTCGTGGCGGGTGATGGCTCTCGCCGTCGGCGCGAACAGGCGTGGGTCATTGCTGGCCAGTGCGAGCAGCCGGGCCGTCCCTTCCGGGGACTCGCCCAGCGCTTCCGCGGCCGTCGCACGGAGGGGGCTGTCCGGGGCGGTCAGCAACGCGGCGACACGCGCGAGGTCAGCCTCACCGCCGAGCCGGACGAGCATCCTCATGCCCGGCTCGCCCGTGCGGTCCAGCCCAAGGGCACGGAGCCGAGCGAGCACCCGGGCCTGATCATCCTCCGAATCGAGCAGACCGGCGTTCGTGAATGCCCACAAGGCCGTCGCCGCAGCGTCGATCGGGGCGTCGTCTCGTTCCAGCCAGGTGATCGCCGGTTCAACGGCTTCTGGATTCGGCCACCTCGCCACACCGAGCAGCATCGGTTCGGCTGCCCGGGCATCCTTTTCCGCCGCCAACGCCTCGGTCAGCAGCAACATTGCATCCGGCGGCACCAGCCGGCTGACAAGGTTCGCAGCCATTCCCCGGACACGCGGGTCGGGGTGGCGGAGTCGGTCGGCGGCGGCGCGGGCGACCTCCTCTCCCAACCCCGTTCTTGCCGAGACATCCCGCCCGGCCAGATCAAACCCTAAATCCCGCAGCCAGGGCCGGTCGTCGCGGATCAGTTCGGCGATCAGGCCTGTCCGTCCCCCGGGATCCAACTCGGCATGGAGTTTCCGATAGAGCGCGACCGATTCGTCTCGCAGCCCCGCGAGCTCGCTCTCGAGCCGACGCCGGGCTTCGGCCTGCCACGCGAGGAGATGGCGTGCCCAAGTGCGGTCGTTCCAGCCGGCCGTGGCTTCCAGCCAAGCCTTCCACTGATCGCTGCCCCACCCTGAACCGGTGGCTGTGAGCTGGATGAGACCGGACTTCGCTTCGCTCGCGACGGTCTCATCGGCGTCGCCGGTCAGCCGTACAAGCAGTGTGACCGCCTCCCGGGTCGCGAATCGGGTCACCACACGGACGGCCAGCATCCGGACATCCCCATCCTGATCGCTGGTTGTCAGCACCGAGACATCCCGCCAGAGCGGGGGGGGGACAATCGTGAGGGCTGCGAGCGATTGGAGGGTCTCACGGACTGTTTCGGGATCTCGGAGCCGCTTGACAACTTCGTCGATGGCCGGGCCGGACTCGTCTGCGAGCCGCTCGATCGGCTGGAAGGCCCCCGCCACGCCGTCTTCAGGTTGGACCCCGAGGGCGGGACAGGCGGTCAACCCCATAAGAACAAGCCCGGCGAGGCTCACCCGGCGGCGGGCGATCGGCCGATGCATGAACCTGAAGCGATCGGCATTTGGAGCGTTTGCGGGCATGGGGTGGGGGGGTTACGATTGTTTCAGCCGGCGGAGCCCGGCAAGGGTGGTGCGTGATGAACGACTGGATGGATGCGGAACATCATGTCGAGCGGGCGCATGAACTGTACGACGCCGGGCGATGGGATGAAGCGGAGACCGAGCTCCGTCGCGCGCTTTCTCTGAATCCGTACCAGGCCGAGTGGCATTTCAACCTCGGATTGACCCTTGAGGCCGCGGGGCGGCACCAAGCCGCCGCAGAATCGTTCGAGCGTTGCTTCGATCTGAAGTCGGCTGATTCGGATGCGGACTCCAACAGCGCCCTCCTTGTGGCTTCCAATCTGATCCGGGCGGGGAACCCCGAGTCGGCCCTTCGTTGGATCGATCGCGCTTCAGAGATTGATTCCGCCAATCCGGCGGTCTTGGTGCAGCGTATCGAAGCCCTCGGCGATCTCGGCCGGTACGACGAGGCCGAGGAAGCGTTCTACCTCGGCCAGCAGATTGATCCCGAGCACGCGGAGCTCTATTCCGCGATCGCCCGGGTGCTGACAGCCAAGGGCGACCACGAACGAGCTGTCTGGTGCCTGCGAGAGGCGGCCCGTCTCGACCCCGACCTCCCTCGCATCCGCGCCAGACTGGCACGGGCGTTCGCCGACTCGGGCCGGCTCGAACGCGCCCGCCAGCTCTTTGTGCGCGAGCTGCGGGACGATCCGGGGGATGTCGACACCCTTTTGGATCTGGGCGAACTGCTGATGGACATGCACCGCCTGACCGAGGCGGGCGAGAAGTTCCGTCGCGTGCTCGAGATCGAGCCGGATAATCCCGACGCACACCATCTGCTCGGTGAGCTGGCCGAACGAGAGGACAATCTCGCCGATGCGCTGGTTCATTATGATGTTGTGTTGCGGCTGGACCCGAACTATCCGGGCGTCCGCACGCGTCTGGCGCGTGTGATGCTCGATCGCGGGCGTGAGGAAGACCTGCCCCGCATCCGCGACCTGCTCCGCCGGGGGCTGCGCGATGCCCAGGACGACCCCTCGACACCGCCCGAAGAGTTCGAGGATCTAGGACGCCAGATGCTCGATGCGGGGATTGCGCCGGATGCGATCAAAGCGTTCCGCACCCTGCTCGAGCGTCAACCTGGCAATCACCGAGCTCACCACGGAATGAGCGTCGCTCTTCTGGAAACCGGTCAGGTTTCAGCGGGTATCGATGAGGCCCGCCGGGCGCTCGCATTGCAGCCACGGTTCGTGCCGGCGATGTACAACCTCGCGTTGTCGCATCTGCGCCAGCGTCGCTGGGTGCGTGCCCGCTACTGGGTGCGTGAAGCCCTGCGGATCGAGCCCGAAGACCCCGCGCTGCGCCGCCTGCGGCTCAAGCTCCGTCTGCACGCCGTGACCTGCGTATTCCGCTGGTGCTACGACATCTGCGCCAAGGTGTTCCGTGTGGTGTGCGAGAGCGTGGGACGGCCTTCCAGGGGCTGAGGCGAAATCAGCGGGATTGGTGGGCGTCGACCCGATCCCCGAGCAGGCGTGCGGCTTCCTCGACATCCTTGTCACCGCGTCCGGACAGATTGACGATGAGGTTGGCATCCCGCGGCATCGCGGCCGCTCGGCGCACGGCCTCAGCGACCGCGTGTGAGGATTCGAGCGCGGGGATGATGCCCTCGTCGCGGGCGCACCACAGGAACGCCTCGAGCGCCTCGTCGTCGGTGCAGGCGGTATACACCACACGCCCGGCATCTTTCCAATAGCTGTGCTCCGGGCCGACTCCGGGATAGTCCAGACCGGCCGAGCAGGAGTGGACATCGGCTGTCTGCCCGTTTTCGTCCTGCAGCACATAGGACAGCGATCCGTGAAGCACGCCGGGCCTGCCGTGGGAAAGCGGTGCGGCGTGCTGGCCGCTCTGGCTGGAACGCCCGCCAGCCTCCACACCGACCAGTTCGACGCCCTGCTCGTCGACGAAGGGGTAAAACATGCCGGCGGCATTCGATCCGCCACCGACACAAGCCACGATCGATTCGGGCATGCGTCCGAAGTGGCGCAGGGCCTGGGCCTTTGTCTCCCGCCCGATCACGGACTGGAAGTCCCGCACGATCATCGGGAAAGGATGGGGACCAACAACGGAGCCGATGATGTAGTGGGTGTGCTCGACGGAGCCCATCCAGTCGCGCATGGCTTCGTTGGTGGCATCCTTGAGTGTTCGCGAGCCGGAATCCACCGCGATCACCCGCGCGCCGAGCATCTTCATCCGGATGACATTGAGCCGCTGGCGTCGGATGTCCTCGCTCCCCATGTAGACATCGCACTCCAGGCCGAGCTGGGCGGCCGCAGTGGCGGAGGCGACACCGTGCTGGCCCGCACCCGTTTCGGCGATGATCCGGCGTTTGCCCATCTTCTTGGCCATGAGCGCTTGACCGAGGGTGTTGTTGATCTTGTGGGCACCGGTGTGCGCCAAGTCTTCGCGTTTGAGCCAGATCGCGGCGCCGGCTTCCTTGCCCTCGGCCATCCTCCGCGCCCGCCGGGTCAGCCCCTTGGCCAGATAGAGCGGGGTGGGGCGGCCGACGAACGAGCGGTTCAACTCGTTCAGGCGGTCCCAGAACGCCTTGTCCTCCTGGATCTTCATGTAGAGCTCTGAGAGCTGCTGGAGTGCGGCCACGAGGGTCTCGGGCACATAGGTCCCACCGAATGCTCCGAACCGCCCCCGGGCGTCGGGCACATGGGAAATTTTCATCGGAGGAGTCGGGCTGTCGGCTGCGGGCTGGATCATGACTTAAGCCTATTCGTGACCAGACCCCGAGGGGATGTGGTCCGTGGCGGCATCCTCGGTGGCCGCACGGATACCTTCGGACTCGTCCACCCGGAAGAGCAGCAGCCAGCCGAGCCCGAACATTCCCGCCACCACGATCAGAGCGATCGGCTGCCCTGCCACTTTGCTGATCAGTCCGAACAGGGCCACCCCGATCATGCCGGACCCTTTGTAAATCATGCCCCAAAGCCCGAAGAACTCGCCGGCGCGATGCGGCGGTGTGAACGCGCCGACGATCGCCCGCGATGAAGTGCCGATGCCGCCCAGAGCCGTGCCGATCACGCACGACAACCCCCAATACACGGCCGGAGGAGGGCTGATGAACTCGGCCGCGGCCATCGCCAAGCTGGCGAAAACCCATAGACCGAGAAACACCGAGATCGTCCGCGTGTGCCCGAAAGAGTCCTGAACCCGACCCGCGGCAGCGGCGGATGCGCCGGCAGTCACAGCGATGATGACCGCCATCAGAATCAGCTGACCCAGATCGAATCCGAGTCGGTTCCCGATCACGCCCAACCCGTAGATCATGATCATGGTTCCCGCGCTGTACACCGCAAAGGCAAAGAAGAAACGGGCGAGATGCCGGTAGCGGGCGGACTCCCTGGCGCTCGCCGCGAGGCGGAGGAACGCCCCGGTGACGATCGTGGCGGCCGGGGTGGGGCTGGGCGTCGCCTTCTCACGGAGCCAGAACACGGCGGGAAGCATGCCCACCCCGAACCAGACCCCCGCGAAGCAGAGCATCGGACGCATTTCAGCGGGCTCCTTGCGGTCGAGCACGATGGTGTACACGGCGGTCAGGCCGAGCAACACCAAAGCACCCACATAACTCATCGTCCATCCGATCGCTGATACACGACCCACATTGCGGGGTGTTGAAATCTCGGGCAGGAAAGAACCAAGAAAGTTCTCTCCCAGCCCGCATGCGACCGCCGCGGTGAGGTAGATGACAAACGCGATCGGGAGTTGCCCGGATTGCAAAAAGCCCAGCGTGAATGTGAGCACGGAGCAGATCAGACCGGTCGCGATCAGCAGCTCACGCTTCCAAGCCCGTTGATCCGCCATTGCCCCCAGCACAGGCGAGAGCAGCACGACCAGTCCAAGACTTGTTGCGCTCATCATGAACCAGGCGGTGTCGCCGTGTTCCTTCGACGAGACAACCACGCTTGTTACGAATAGCGGAAACAGCAGTGTATTGATCAGCAGCTGGAACGACTGATTGGCAAGGTCATACACGCCCCAAGCGAAAACCGCACGAGGGTTCGGGAGCGAACGGAATGGGGGAGGCCACAGCACGGCGAGAGCGTATCTTGGTTCGCTCACGCCTGCTGACCGAGCAAGTGCAACCTCAAAAACGCCAACTGGATGTTCTTGGCTTCGTTGGCATGCCGACCAAAGCCGGAATGTTCTTGCGGAGCACCGCTATCCCGGAAGACCTCCAGGCGGATCAGGTCCGGGTCTGCGCCTGCCTTCATGTAGTGCGCTCGCAGCCGATCAAGAAACCGCCGTTGTACCTCGATCGGGACCAGTTTGTCACCCTCGTTGTGGAGAGCAAGCAGCGGGATCGGGCGAAAACCATGGAGCCACCGAGAAGCGTCGATCCGTTCGACCGAGGCGCGATCATGCGACACCGGCCAGTCCTTGCCATGGCCCGTTTGAGGGAAGTACAGCCCGCTCAGATCGCCTGTTGTGCCCTCGATGGCGGCGCAGCAGAAAGGATGGGGGTCGCACAGGCGTCGCAGGGCCGCCATCCCGCCTGCCGACATCCCACCGATCCCCGCGCGGGCCATGTCCAGGCGAGGGTACCGTTCACGCAGCGACGCCAGCACCCCGTCGATCTCGCCAACCATCTGCTCGACCACGGCGGGCGTGTTCCGGGGGTCGTGCGAGCCCTCAACGAAACGCTGTCCATGACCGGGCAGGTCGAGCGCGACCGCGCCGATGCCGTCCCGCACCCAGCGCAGGTACCGCCCGGGGTCGAGTTCCTTGCTGACCGTTCGCCCGTGCATCCACAGCACGAACGGCACCGGCCCGTCGCCCTCGGGCGTGGCGATCAGGGCGGGCACGCCTTCGCCGAGCGTGTCGAACTCCGATCGGTCCAAGAGAGATCGCGGCAGTTGGCTGAACCGGGCATCCATCTCAGATGACCACCTCGGCGCCGGGGCTGATCGAGGCGGGGTGATCCGCTTCAGCCAGCTGTTCGGCGTTCTGCGCTGTCAGAGGGGATATCTCGATCGTCGCGTCGACTGTTCCATCCGCACGCCGAGGCACACTCGCGCCGGCCTTCTCGAGCCACCGCGCGGCACGCTCGGTCTGCAGCCGCTTGCTGGACTCGATCGAGTCATTTCCTGTGGCATTCTTGACCGGGGCAAACTCCTCCACACGGTCCGCCTCGACCACAATCGATTTCTCGGCCATTGGGATGCAATCGAAGATGAACTTTTCCAGCTTGACGCCGTTCGGCTCCTGAGGATCAACGAGTCGGCCGCTGTCCGGGTCGAAGAAGGGCACTTTTTTGATCGCACGGTGGAATGGCAGTGCGAACGCGGCATCGCCGGTGACCTTTCCGATGAAGGAAACTCCAATCGCGTGGATTGCGATCGAGCCAGCGATGAAGCGCAATCGCCCGTGCTCGTCGGTCTGCTTTGCCAACTCCTCGGGAAGATCTGAATACTCGATCACACGAGTACGCCCGTCCGCCTGGCAGAACACGCCGACCTTCTCGTCCCAGCTCGTCTTGGGCACCATCTTCGAACTGAACTCGCCGGATGACTCCGGCGATGATGCGTGCAGACCCAGAAACACCGCGTCAACCGGCTTGGCGTGGGGGTTGTCCACTTGGAAGTACGAGAGATGCTCCACGCCGCGTTGCTTCATGTCTTCGAGCGCCCCCGAGACCCGCAGGGCCTTGAACGCGCCGCCGTGCCCGTCGGGATTCGTCGCCAACTCGCCCGGCCCCGCCAGCAGGATGCGCCCGGTCTGCCGATCAAAGCTCGGCATCACCCCCTGCGGGAAGAACCGCACGGCCGTTGGATCGAGCCCGAAATGTTCGTTTGCCGCGAAGAATGCCACGGTGGCCTCGTGATTCAGCGGGCTGGTCATGATGTACCAGGGGATAACCACCTCGTGACGGCGTTGGGCACCGAGAATCCCCTCGGCGAAGATCTGAAACAGTGATTTCCCGGTCACACAGCCGGTCGGAAAACACCCCTTCGGTCCGTCGTACCCCAGCCGTGATCCCTGCCCGCCTGCCACCGTGAAACACGCGACCTTGCCCGCTCGGATCAGGGCCTCGCCGGTGTGACGCGCCGGCTCCCGGCTCGGGTCTTCCAGCCCGATCACCGGAGCCGGGCTCAGCGAACCGGGCGGCATCTCGGGCGTGTACGAGCGGACATAGCGGTCCACCAGCGTGCCCAGCTCCTCCAAATCCAGCGCGGCCAGCTCGGCGAGGAACCGATCCTTCCGGGAGCCGGTCAGCGTCTCGGCATGGTCGAGCAGGTGACCCTGCCCCATCGTGCGCAGCAGATCGAGTCGGGATAGGTCGGCCATGGGTTCCTCCGTCATTGCGGCATGGTACGGCAGGCCGGGCTTAGGATCGGGCATGCCGGACCCGCGACACCCCCTGATCACCATCCCCCCCGAGACCCCCCTCGTGGCTCCATCCATCCTGGCCGCCGATTTCGCTGATCTCGGCGCCGACTGCCGCGATGTGATAGCCCAGGGGGCCGACCTGCTCCATGTGGACATCATGGACGGACACTTCGTCCCCAACCTCTCGATGGGCCCGGCGGTGTGCGCTGCTGTGCGAAAGGCGTGCCCCGACACTTTCCTCGATGTGCACCTCATGGTGACCGACCCAGACGCGTATGTGGACCCCTTCGCCGACGCGGGGGCCGACCTGATTTCGTTCCATGTCGAAGTGCGGGAAGGCAGAGCCTGCCGGGATCTGATCCGACGCATCCGGGACCGTGGTGTCATGACAGGCATCGTCCTCAACCCGCCAACCCCCGCCGAGCGGGTGATGCCCTATGTCGATGCAGTCGACCTGGTCCTCGTGATGAGCGTCAGCCCCGGTTTCGGGGGGCAAGCGTTCATCCCGGATGTGCTCGTCAAAGCGGATCTCATCCGTCCGGCCCTGCGGGCTGACCAACGGCTCGAGATCGATGGGGGTATCGGACCGGAGACCGCGAAAGCAGCCCGGGACGCGGGATTTGATGTTCTGGTTGCAGGTTCGGCGGTCTTCCGCCAGCCCCGCGGTTCTCGGACCTCGGTCATCAATCAGATCCGGGGTGGATCCCCGATTCCGAACACATCGGGCTGACACCACCCGAACGGGCGGGAAAGTAGTTGATCGCAGACCTGCTAAGGTCAGTACACTTCTGGCCCCAGACCCGCCCCTCGGACCGATGATCCGTGGTCGAGCCCGATCGGTTGGGTGCTCCGGAGTCCCCGATGACCAAACCCCGAGATGTCACCATCGTTCTGATCTCCTCGGCCGGGACCGGATGGGATGAGACCGGACGGCTGGTGGGGCAGGCCACAGTGACGGCAACCGATGCGGCGCTCACCTTGCTGCACGACCGACTCCGGGACGCAGCAGGAACCCTGGAGCTCCGACTCGATCTGGTGCTCGCAGGACCCGAAGATTCCACCAAGGCGTCGGCGGCCCTCGTTGCCGAAGCGTTCGGCGGCAAGACCCGGGTGCTCGACGCCATGGCGAATGTGGACCTTGGGCTCTGGGAGGGTGCCCTCCGGGATGAGCTCGAAGGACGCTGCCCGAGCATCTACAAGGCTTGGCGGGATCAGCCCGCCAGCGTCCGCCCGCCGGAAGGCGAATCGCTGGCCGATGCGGCTGAGCGAGCGGCGGACACGATCCGTCGGGCCATCGAGAAATGCAGGGCCGAGCACCCCCGCGTGGCGGTGGTTGTTCGGTCCATGCTCGCCGCCGCACTTGCGGCCCGCTGGGGAGAGGAACCCTGGTCGGCCTACTGGACTCTGGCCGGACAGACCGGCGAGATCCGCGTGATCGAACGCTCCCTGGTCAGCCTGACGCCCGACCCGGCATCGGTGCCCGCCTGACCATCGTCCGCCGGTCGGAGACCGGCAAGAATGGCATTGCAATGACAAAGACCGCGACACGAACCTGGGCCGATGTGAAGCCCGATGATCAACCGGCCCGCCGTGCGATCCCCGAAGGACTCTGGCTGCGCTGTCCGAACTGCGCCCAGATGATCTATCGCAGGCAGATGGAAGCCAACCAGCATGTCTGCCCGGAGTGCGACCATCACTATCGCATCGGTGCCGCCGAGCGAATCCGCCAGCTCGCCGACCCGGACACCTTCGTGCCGATGTTCACCAACCTCCGCCCGAAGAATCCGCTGAACTTCACCGACCTCAAACCATACCCCGACCGCATCCGCGCTGAGCAGATCAAGACCGGCCAGAATGAAGGCTGCCAGGCGGGCGAGCTGTTCATCAAGGGCCGTGCAGCGATGGTCGCCTGCCTCGATCTCACCTTCATGATGGGTTCGATGGGCAGCGTCGTGGGTGAGATTCTCACCCGTTCGATCGAGCACGCCACCGACAAGAAACTCCCGCTCATCATCACATCCTGCTCCGGCGGTGCCCGCATGCAGGAGGCAGGCCTGAGCCTGATGCAGATGGCCAAAACCTCCGCCGCATTGGCGCGGTTCGACGACGCGGGCGGCCTGTTCATCAGTGTCCTGACCGACCCAACAACCGGCGGCGTGACCGCCTCCTTCGCGATGCTCGGCGATGTCATTCTTGCTGAGCCGAATGCTCTCATCGGATTCGCCGGCCCGCGAGTCATCCAACAGACCATCCGCCAGGAGCTGCCCGAGGGCTTTCAACGCTCCGAGTTCCTGCTGAAAAAGGGCATGGTGGATCGCGTCGTTCACCGCCACCAGCTCCGAAGCGAGATCGCTCGATTGATCGACTACTCCGGTGCCTGAAGCCAAAGCCGAGGACGCCCTCACGCCGCCCGCCCGCCCGCGGTTCCGAGCCTTTCTGCTTGGGCTGTGCCACAGTGTGCTGATGATGCTCGCGCTGCCGCCGACGGGTTGGTGGCCGATGGCGTTCGTGGCACCACTTCCGCTCTTTCTTGTCTCGCTCCGTCCGGGCCCGTCAGCGATGGCCGCCGGATTCTGGACGATGCTCGGCGTTGCACCGTTCTGGATCTGGAGCCACGCCTGGATCGCGGGTGTCTCCGCGGCCGGTGTCTATCCGCTCGTGGTCTACCTCAGCCTGTACGCATGGGCCTTCGTGTGGATCGCATCGCGGGCGACGCGCGGCCGAGCGATGCCAGCCGCCGCAACGCTCGTCATCGTCTGGTGCGGGCTTGAGTACTTCCGCGGGGCCGTCGCGTGGTCCGGGTACCCGTGGTACCTGCTCGGTCATCCCATGATCGATTCGCCCGGCGCGGCGCTCGCGTGGCCTGCCTCGGTGGGGGGGGTCACATTGGTGTCTGCCCTGACCGCGATCCCGGCCGCGCTCGTCGCCTCACGCGGGCGGAACCCGGTCTGGCTCCGCATCGGCTCAGGGATTGCGCTGTCCGTCTGGATCGGCGTGGGTGTCCCTTGGTCTTCTCTTCCGCACGCCCAGACCAGCAGCGTGCGTGTCGCGGTCGTCCAGACCAATGTTCCCCAGGACAACAGAATTGACTGGACACCGATGCAGCGTCTGGCGGACTGGCAGACAATGCGGGAGCAGATCGTCCAAGCGGCCCGGACAGAGCCGCCACCCGATCTGATCGTGATGCCCGAAGGACTCGTGCCCGGCTGGACCTTCGATCCCGAGTCACTCCGCCACGAACGCGAGCGCGGCATCGTCTGGCTGCTCAAGCCACAGTCCGAGGATGATCAACGCCTCGTCGATGTCTACGGCGAGCGGGTTCCCGCCACGCGTGTGGTTGATGAACTGCTCGCCTTGCAGCGTGCCGTCGGCATCCCGATGCTCGTCGGTTCAGTCGCCTACGACAATCTCCGCATTGTCAGCAACGGCGACGGACTGGAGTATGAGAACGACGCGATGTACAACACGGTGTATCTCGTGGAGGGCGGGCGCGTCGGTCTGGATCGCTACGACAAGCTGCATCTCACCCCCTTCGGCGAGGTGTTGCCGTACATCTCCGCCTGGCCATGGCTCGAGCAACGCCTACTTTCCATCGGCGCCGAGGGCATGATGTTCGCACTCTCGCCGGGACACGCGCCGAGGACGATCCCGCTGCACACCGATGCCGGCAGGATCGACCTTGCGACACCGATCTGTTTCGAAGCCACCATGGCCGGCGTCACCCGCCGTCTCGCTAATCAGATACGCAACAGCCTCTCCCCCGGGCTCCTGATCAATGTCACGAATGACGGCTGGTTCGGGCGGTCCGACCGTGGCCGCGTGATGCACGAACTCTCCTCCCGATGGCGATGCGTCGAGCTTGGCATGCCGATGGTCCGATGTGCGAACACGGGGATTTCCGGCTTCTTCGATGCCCGCGGCCGAACGCTGGCCACCCTGGCGCCGCGTCAGCCCGGAACGCTGGCCGCCGATCTCTCCCCGGCACACCCGGACACCCTGTTCGCCCAAACCGGCGAATGGCCGGGCTGGCTCTGCGTCGGGGCGATCCCGATACTTCTGCTTCTCGCCAAAGCCCGAAATTCCGCCGAACCCGTCCCGCCAACCGAAGGAACTGAGTGATCCGGGCGAGCCACGCCCGAAGGAGACCGTGCCGATGCGACCCGCCACCATCGCCCGTTCGCTGCCCCTGATCGTTCTTGTTCCCGCCGTGGGCGGCTGCGGCTTCAAAATCGAGCCGGACCCGGAGTTCTACTCCGCCAGCGCCGAGTCCCAGCCGGCAGTTGTCGCATCCGAGCCTCAGGCCCCACCCGCAGCGCCCGCGTTCGAGCCGGGAAAACTCGACAAGAACGCCGCGATCGAGCGTCTGCTGAACATGGCCACCAGTCCGACCGCCCAGGTGCGGGCCAACGCCATCGAAGGGCTCGAGCGTGCCGGCAGACGCGCCGAGCCGGTGGTGGCCCTCGCCCTGCGGGATGAGAACCCGGGTGTGCGATCCGTCGCGGCGGCCGTCGCAGGCCGCGCGGGTCTCGATGCGCTGGTTCCCACTCTGCGGACCATGATCGACGACGAATCCCCCTTCGTCCGCGCCTCGGTCATCGGGGCCCTCCATGCGCTGTCCCAGCCGGTCGACCCGAGCGAACTCGCCGAGATGCTGTTCGATTCGCCCAACCCCCGGCTTCGGGCCCACGCGGCCTTCGTGGTCGGAGAAATGCGCGAGGTTTCCGCCCTGCCGATGCTCAAGCAAGCATGGGCCACCCCCATCCGTGGTGCCTCCGAGATCGAACGCCGCCTGCTGCGTCTCCAGATCGCCGAGGCGATGATCAAACTCGGCCACACCGAGAGCCTGGACGCCGTCCGCGCCGCCCTGTATCCCGCACGCCCGGAAGAACTCGAGGCCACCGCGTTGGCTGTCCAGATCATCGGGCAGGTTCGTGACCGTGGATCCATCGATCAACTGATCTATCTCAGCGAGACCAAGGGCGATCGGCGGATGCCCGCCGAAGTGCGGCTGGCAGTTGCCGGGGCGTTGGCCGGCATGGGACTGACCGAAGGTGGCTTCATCGCCGATGAATACCGCGCGACCGACATCAACGCCGTCCGTGCCCAGGCGGCCCGGGTCTACGGGCGAACCGGACGGATGGAGCATCTGGACAAACTGGTCGAGCTCTCGGGCGATCCCTCCGAACTCGTGCGTGTCGCCGCCGCCGCGGCCATGCTCGACCTGCTGACCGGCGGGGCCAAGGCGGACGCCGAGGCCCCCTGATCGTCCGCGTCAACCGCTCGGATCCATCGCGGTCCCCCATGCGTACAGACCCCTCACCGGGGCGTTCGACCCGGAGGGCCGGACCAGCGTGCAGACGCACGCTCGACCGGCTACACTTCCGCCCCCCTCCGACAGCCGGATAGGCCGGTGTCGGTTCGGGCGATTGTTCTGGCATGAGTCGAGGAGCGGACCGTGCACATTCTCACGAAGGTCTTCGTCCTGTTCGCCGCGGTGCTCAGCATCCTCTTGGCGGCCCTGTCGATCTCCTATACGGTCAATGCCGACCGGATCACCGCCGACTATCGCAACGCGATGGCGGCCAAGGAAAAAGCCGAGGCTGATCGTGCGGCCTTCGCCGCCACCCAAGGCCAGCAGCTGGCAGCCATGGAGGAGTCCCTCCAGGCTTCCCGCAACGAACTGGCCACCCGTGAAGCCGACATCCGTCGCCTCGAAGCCGCCAACACCGAACTGCGCATCAACCTCCGTCAGGCAGAGGCCGCCCGCGAGTCCATCACCGCCAAGATCGCCGAACTGGGCATCGCGGTCGAGACCCAGGCCAAGATTATCGATGAGTACAAGACCGAGCTCTCACGCCTCCGCCAGGCCGAGCTGGACTACCGCGACGAGAAAATCGACATCGAAAAGCAGCTCTCCGACCTCGAGAGCCAGGTCATCGTTTACGAGCAGGTCAAGCGGGCCCTCGATGAACAGATTGAGGACCTCCGCCGCTCGCTGGCCATGGCCCAGAACGGCGGTGTTGAGCCCACCCAGGCACGCACGGCTGTCGAACTGACCGGCCCCATCGTGCGTGGCCGGGTCGATCAGGTCCGCACCGACCCCGCCACGGGCCAGATGTTGGTCCAGGTCAATCTCGGCTCGAACGACCGTCTCCGCGAGAACACCCGCCTGTATGTCCACCGCGGGAGCACCTACCTCGGCGAGCTCGTCGTCTTCCAGGTCGACCTGAACCACGCCGTTGGTCGCATGTCGTACACCGTTGACGGGATGAATGTCCGCGTCGACGACCAGGTCCTTAGCCGGATTGGCAGCTAATCCCGTCCGCATCGCAAGGAGAACGCCATGAGCCAGTTCGGAATGCAAATGCCCGGCGGCGGACGCTCCCGCGGGCCCAGCCCGGATGTGTATACCGCCCTGATGTGCGTCGGCACCATCTGCATGATCGCCGCCGTCGCCCTCCTGTGGTTCGCCGGCTCCAAGCTGGCCCCCGACGGCATGCCTCTGAAGGTGCACGACACGAACCCCTCGACCCGGATCCAACTGCCCAACTGACGGCCGCGATGGACCCGGACGGGGTGCCGCAGGCACGACCGATCTCTCCCGCCCGGAAACGGGCTGAAACGCACCAAACCGGGTTGACAGAACCGAGTTTGGACATACGATTTCCACCCCGTCAGGTCACACTGGCCTCGCGGGAAAACAACTTGGGGCGGTAGCTCAATTGGTTAGAGTCCCGGACTGTCGATCCGGTGGTTGCGGGTTCGAGTCCCGTCCGCCTCGCTTCGAACGAAGCCCTGAGCATGCTCGGGGCTTCGTTATTCTTTGGCAGGGCCTTGGCCGGCTCGTAAATCCGTTGCGAGCGGACCATGCTGCGGTCGCCTGGTCCATTGCTTGAAGCAAAGGGTGGTGGGGGTCGCCCATGTCAAGTTGCGATCGACGAAAAAACCGGCCTCCCTGTGGGGGAGGCCGGCGTGCTCAGCGAACGAGCTTTGGAGTCGAGGCCGGATCAGCGGCGACGACGACCGGCGACGAGACCGCCGAGGCCGATCAGCGCGAGGCTGGACGGCGCCGGGACGATGCGCCACTGACCGATCACGGTCGCGGCGGCCAGGTCGTCATCGGTGTCCGCGGCGAAGTAGATGTCGCCGCTGGAGGGGCCATCCAGCAGGTCGGCATAGGCGCCAGCGCTGATGTTCCAGGTGGCCGAACCGGTGAAGGCCTGCTGACCTGCGGTGAAGGTGCTGCTGGTCGAGGTCGAGTAGCTCCACACATTCAGCCCGGCGTTGCCGAGGGCATTGAACAGGGAGGGGCTGTTGTCGCTGGTGTTGCTGGTCGGGGTCAGGTTGCCCGAAACGAGCGACGCACTCAGGGACGAGGTCGACCCATTGCCGAACGCATTTGCCAGGTAGAACCCGGTGAACACGGAACCCGAGGCGTTGGCCGAAGCCGCGCCCGTGGTCGCGGTGATGGTGACCTGATTGGCGACCGACAGGTCGAGGATCAGAAGATCTTCAGCCTGGGCACCGGCGGCGAGACCGGCGATAGCGACGACAGCGCCGAGTGACTGCTTGCTCATAAACATGGTTCTTACTCTCTTCCTGACTCTTCTCTCGTGAGCCATTACACAGGGGTCCACCCGGCTACATCGCCGGGCACCACACACCGTTAGCGTAACCGGGCAGGGGGGGGAAATGCAAGGGTTGCCCGACAAATCGATGAGGAAAACTGCGAACTGCTGGGAGATTGGTGGCCGATGAAAACTTCCTCGTTTGACCAAGTCCGGCGAGGTCTGGGCACGGAATCTGTCTCAAACCAGCGGATTTGGCTCCCGATCTCAGCCGCCCTCGACCGATATCTATATCGTCCCTAGTTTGACACCCAGTCGGAGTCGGATAGGCTAGATGCACATGAAGTTTGCCCAGACCTCCAAAGCCACCAAAGCGAAAGACGCCCGAGGCGTCCGGGCTGTGCCAGTGGCCGAGGTCCGTGCGAGCAGATAAACGCTCCGCACAACAAAGACCGAACCACGACACCCCCGGATGTTCCGGGGGTGTTTTTCTTTACCCATTTTCACATCGCCCCGACAGGGGCCAACCACAAGGAGCCCGCCATGTCCATCGCCAGCACCATCACCGCCGCCTGCCCCGAGTGTGACGCCCCCGTCGCCTTCGACCGGGCCCCGCTCAACGGGCAGATCGCCCGCTGCCCGGACTGCTCGGCCGAACTCGAGGTCACCAGCACCAACCCGGTCACCCTCGAACTCGCCCCCGAGGTCGAAGAGGACTGGGGCGAGTAATCCCCGCGTCCGGACCCACCAACGCCACAGGAGACCCACCCATGCGGATCGCCATGACCTACACCCGGCTCCGGGCCGAGGAACGCCTGCTGCTCGACGCCTTCGAGGCCTTGGGCGTCGAAGTTAACCCCATCGACCTTCGGGAGGTCGTCTTCGATCCCGCCGAACCGGGGGAGTGGGCGACCTATGACGCGGTGATCGACCGGTCGGTCAGTCTGACCAACGCCCTGACCGCCACCCGGATTTTGGAGTCTATGGGCGTGCGGTGCATCAACCCGGCCGCGGCCATCGAGCTGTGCTCGGACAAGTTGTCCACAACGCTGGCCCTGATCCGGGCGGGTGTGCCGACACCCGGCGTGCGGGTGGCGACGGGCGGCGAGGCGGCCCTCCGGGCGGTCGAGACGGTCGGGTATCCGGCCGTTCTCAAGCCCACCATCGGGTCATGGGGACGCCTGGTGGCTCGCGTGAACGACCGCGACGCGGCCGAGGCGATCATTGAGCATCGCGAGACCCTCGGCTCCATCCAGCAGGGCGTCTTTTATGTCCAAGAGCACATCGACAAGCCCGGGCGCGACATCCGGGTCTTCGTGGTCGGGGGTGAGGCCATCGCCGCCATCGTCCGCACCAGCGCCCACTGGGTCACGAATACCGCCCGCGGCGCGACCGCCGCCGGACTGCCGATCTCGCCCGAACTCCGCGAGATCTGCGTCCGGTCGGTCGCGGCCGTGGGGGCGGACATCGCGGCCGTGGACATCCTCGAGTGCCCGCGTCGCGGGCTGCTCGTGAACGAGCTCAACCACTCCATGGAGTTCCGCAACTCCATCACGACCAGCGCTGTGGACATCCCGGCCATCGTGGCCCGCCACGCGGTCCGCATCGCCGAGTCCGCCCGTGTTTCCCAGGCGGTGCCCGCGTGACGATCCGTTGTTCCATCGTTGGCGGAAGCGGATACACGGGCGGTGAACTGCTCCGGATTCTGCTCGCCCATCCCCGGGCCGAGATCGGGCAGATCTCGTCCCGCCGGCTCGCCGGTGAGCCGGTCTTCCGGACGCACCCCAATCTGCGTGGCCATTTCGCCCACGCGTTCTGCAATCCCGACGACATCAAGCCTTGCGACGTGCTCTTCCTGTGCATGCCGCACGGCCAGACGGCGGGCCAACTCGAACGCTGGCGTCCGCTCGCGCCGCTGATCGTGGATCTTTCGGCTGATCTGCGTCTGTCGGATCCGGCCGCATACGAGCGTTGGTACGGCGAATCGCATCCAAACCCCGGAGCCCTGTCCGAGGCTGTGTACGGGCTGCCCGAGGTGTCCAGATCGCGCCTGCCCGGCGCCCGGCTGGTCTCCGGGGTTGGATGCAACGCGACCGCCATGAACCTGGCGCTGCTTCCTCTGGCGCGGGCCGGGCTTATCAAGCGGGCCATCGCCGACATCAAGGTCGGCTCCTCAGAAGCCGGGGCCGAGCCGGGTCCGGGCTCGCACCATCCCGTCCGCGCCCGGACCGCCCGCACCTACAGCGCCTCGGGCCACCGCCACCTCGCCGAGGTCTTCCAGGCCTTGGGCGAGATGGACCTAGACGCCACCATCACCGCCATCGACATGGTCCGCGGCGTCCTCTGCACCGCCCATGTTCAACCCACCCGCCCGGTCGAGACCAAGGAACTCTGGAAGATCTACCGCGCCGCCTATGCGAACGAGCCCTTCGTCCGCATCGTTGCCGACCGCTCCGGACCCAACCGCTTTCCCGACCCACGGGTCGTCGTCGGCTCAAACCACGCCGATGTCGGCTTCAGCATCGACGAACGCTCCGGACGGATCATCGCCCTGAGCGCCATCGACAACCTCGTCAAGGGGGCCGCGGGCTCGGCGGTCCAGTCCATGAACATCGCCCTCGGCTTTCCCGAAACCGACGGGCTCACCTTCCCCGGGCTGCACCCGGCCTAGGCACAGGAGACGCCTCATGTCCATCATCGTCATCAAGGTCGGCGGCGGCGAAGGTATCGACCCCACCGCCCTCGTGCCCGAGATCGCTGAGCTCGTCCGCGCCGGCGAGCGCATCGTCCTCGTCCACGGCGGCTCCCACGAAACCAACCAGCTCGCTGAGGCCTTGGGGCACCCCACCCAGACCATCACCAGCCCGGGGGGCCACCAATCCCGACGCACCGACAGGCGCACCCTCGAGATCTTCGAGATGGTCTACTGCGGGCGAGTCAACAAGGGCCTGGTCGAGAGCCTCCGCCGCGCCGGTGTCGACGCCGTCGGGCTCAGCGGCATCGACGCGGGCATCTGGATCGGCTCGCGCAAGGACGCCATCCGCGCCGTCGAGGACGGACGCACCGTCATCATCCGCGACGACCTGTCGGGCAAGGTCGAGTCCGTCGACGCCGCGTTCCTCAACATGCTCATCGACGCCGGGCGTGTCCTGGTCCTCACGCCCCCCGCGATCACGCCCGACGGTATCGCCATCAATGTCGACGCCGACCGCGCCGCGGCCGCCACCGCCGGCGCCCTGGGCGCCGACGAGCTGCTCCTGCTCTCGAATGTCCCGGGGCTGCTCCGCGATCCCTCCGACCGCGCTTCGCTCATCGAGACCGTCGACCAGGACACCCTCGACACCGCCCGCGCCGCCGCCAAGGGACGCATGAAGAACAAGGTCCTCGCCGCCGAGGAAGCCCTGAACGCCGGCGTCGCCCGCGTCGTCATCAGCTCGGCCGCCGGCGAGAGTCCCATCGCCGCCGCCCGCACCGGCGTCGGCACCGTGTTCGCCCAGGGAGTCCGGGCATGATCACCCCGCCCGAGCAGCTCGACCCCGCCGACCGCGTGGTCTACGACCTCGTCGCCGCCGCCAGCGTCTCCGGCAAGGAGCGCCCCGCCGCGGAGGTCCTCGTCCGCCACGCCCGCGCCCTCGGTCTCGACGCCGAGATCGACGAAGCCGGCAACGCCCTCGCCCACAGCGGCCCACGCGACGCGCGAATCCACATCATCCTGCTCGGGCACATCGACACCGTCCCCGGTCACATCCCTGTCCGCGTCGAGGATGGCATCCTCCACGGGCGCGGCTCGGTCGACGCCAAGGGCCCGCTCGCCGCGATGCTCGTCGCAGCATCCCGGACCCACCTCCCGTCCGATGTCCGTGTTACCGTCGCCGGAGCGGTGGGGGAGGAGACTCCCGGCTCGCCCGGCGCACGCCACCTCGTCAACCAATATCGCCCCGACGCCTGCATCATCGGCGAGCCGAGCGGCTGGGACAGCGTCACCCTCGCCTACAAGGGCCGGCTGCTCGCCACCGCCGTCGCCGAACGCTCCAACGCCCACTCCGCCGGCCCCGATGCCTCCGCGTGTGACGAACTCTTCGCCTGGTGGTCCGCCGTCCAGCGCACCTTGGGTGCATTCAACACCGGACGCGACCGCGCCTTCGACCAGATCCAGTCCACTGTCCGCCAGACAACTTCGAACGACGACGGGCTGACCCAGCACGCCGTGCTCGCCGCAGGCTTCCGGCTCCCGCCGGGCGTCGAGCCGCACGACCTGGCCCGCCAGCTCGCCGAGCTCGCGCCGCCCACCGTCACCCTCTCGTTCACGGGGCACGAGACCGCCACCGTCTCCGACCGCAACGACCCCGTCGCGCGTGCCTTGTCCGCCGGTATCCGCGCCGAGAGCGCACGCCCCCGACCCAAACTCAAGACCGGCACCGCCGACTTCAATGTCGTCGCCCCGCACTGGCGATGCCCGATCGCCGCCTACGGCCCCGGCGACAGTACCCTCGACCACACCCCGATCGAACACCTCGATCTGGGCGAGTACCAACGCTCCATCCGGGTCCTGGTCCGGGCGATCGCTTCACTGGCGGACGAGTTGTGCGGGGCAACCTCGACGGTTGTATCGGCCGTCTGAACTCCGGCTAATCAAACGATGCGCCGTCGGCGATCCACTTGATGATGGCAGCGACCTCCGCGTCGGTGAGCTGAGGCTTCTCCTTCGGCGGCATGCGATACTCGTCCTCCAGCGGTAGCCTGAGCCTCCAGACCATCTCGCTGTGATCCGGATCACCCGCGACGAAGGCGGGTCCTGTATCACCCCCGAACAGCAGATCTTCGGGCGTGTGCATCGCCAGCCCGCCCTTCTGCTTGTCCGGGCCATGACAGGAGACGCACTTGTCCGCAAAGATCGGCTCGATCACCGAGGTGTAGATCGATACAGGCTCTACCAAGGCAGTTTGGTCGCTGTCCGCCCCACGGTTGGACCGGGCGGGCGGTGGTTTCTTGAAAAACGGCTCGGTCAGGAAGTCCCGCCCATGGGTGATCGTGCCGCCGAAGTGGCCAGCCGCGGCGCAAAGCCCGGTCGCCACCACCACAAACGCACCGTAGATCCGTACCGAGCGGCGCCATGCACCCACCGCCAGCATCAGACACCCGACCACGAAGCCCACCGCCAGCCAGCGGTGCAGCGTCACGGTACTCCCTCCGTAGTCCTCCTCGGCCAACAGCCAGCCCGACACACCCGCGCCCGCGGCCGAGAGCACCAACAGCCCCGCCAGATCGCGACGGGTGCCCCATTCCGGAGCCTTGCGACGCCAAACGCCGAGGGCCTCAAGGGTCAGCATGGCCGCCAGCACACCGATGGGCACATGCAGCAGCAACGGGTGGGTCCGTCCAAAGAACGCGAGCAGGGTCTCGAGCATGCCCCCATTGTTCCAGAGACCCGCACCGGCTGCATCGCTCCGGGCCAGAACGACCGAAGAAAGAGGCATGCCCCACCCGCCCGCCAAGACATGCGCATCCTGCGGGCGGATGATCACCTGGCGGAAGAAGTGGGAACGCGACTGGGAGCAGATTCGGTATTGCTCGGACGCCTGCCGCCGCAGACGACCGGGTCCCGACGACGATCGCCTCGAGGCCGAGATGCTGCGGATGCTCGAGTCCAGAGGGGCGTCGTCTTCGATCTGTCCGAGCGAGCCGGCCCGCTCGGTCTTCCCCCAGGACTGGAACGAACGGATGGAGCAGGCCAGGGCCGCGGCGCGTCGTCTGGTCGCCAAGGGACTGGCGGAGATTATCCAGGGCGGCCGACCGGTCGATCCCTCCACCGCCCGCGGCCCGATCCGCGTGCGACTCACCCGCCGCTGATGCCCATGCGTTTCCGGGCCTCCGAAGCGGAACTGGTGATGGCCACGCGTTCCTCCCGGGGCATCGTATCGACATGCTTGAGGATCATGGCCATCCGGTGGTTCCGCTTGAAGCGCTCCTTGTGGCGGATTAGAAAATCCCAGTAGAAGGTGTTGAACGGGCACGCGTTCTCGCCGGTTCGTTCGTCCACGCTGTAGCGGCAGTGCTCGCACGCGTTGCTCATCTTCTTGATGTACTTTCCGCTCGCGGCGTATGGCTTGGTCCCGACGATGCCGCCGTCGGCGTGCAACGCCATGCCGATCACATTCGGGGCGGTCACCCAGTCCACGCCGTCGATATACATACCCAGATACCAGTCCGCCACTTCCTTCGGCTCGATGCCGGCGATCAGCGCGAAGTTGCCCGTCACCATCAGCCTGGAAATGTGGTGGGCATAGCCGAGATCCAGCACCCCGCCGATCGCGTCGCGCACGCACGCCATGTCGGTCTCGCCCGTCCAGAAAAACGCGGGCAACGAACCGTGGTGCCCGAGCGCATTGCGATCCCCGTATCCGTCGCCCTCAAGCCAGTAGATCCCCCGGATGTACTCTCTCCATCCGATGATCTGCCGCACGAAGCCCTCCACCGCGTTGAGCGGAGCGTGCCCCGACTCGTACGCACCGACGGCTTTCTCCACTACCTCGCGCGGGTCGATGAGCTTGAGGTTGATCGCCCCGGAGATCAGCGCGTGGTATAGCGTCCGCTGCTCGAGCCACATCGCGTCCTGGTAGTCGCCGAACTTGGGCAGCCGCTTCTCGACGAAATCGTTGAGTGCGATCAGCGCCTGGCGACGAGTCACCGGCCAGTTGAATCTCTCCATCCTTCCGGGAAGATCCGGTAGCACCGCACGGACCGCGTTGATCACGCCCCTCGTCACCACGTCGACCCCGAACTCCGGCAGAGCCGGCGATCGCGGCGTCCGCTTGAAAGACTTGCGATTCTCCTTGTCGAAGTTCCACTGCCCACCGACCGGCTTGTTGCCATCCATCAGGACGCCCAGCTTCTTCCGCTGCTCGCGATAGAAATACTCCATCGTCAGTTCTTTTCGGCCTTCCGCCCACGCGGCGAACTCTTCGGGCGTGCTCAGGAAGTGGGGGTCCTCCGCGACCGCGCAGGAAATCCCGGCATTCCCGCAGCAGCCCCGCACGATGTTCAGCACTCGGTGCTCACCGGGGCGGATGAGCGCGACGCGCTCCGGGCGGAGCCGACCGATGGCCCGGGTGATCTCGCTCCCGAACGCGCCGGTGTTCTCGTCGTCGTCGATTTCGACATATTCGACCCGCCAGCCACGGTCTCGCAGCCAAGCGGCGTGGTGGCGCATTGCCGAGAGAAACATGACCGTCCGTTGGACATGGCTGGGAGGATCGGTGGATTCCTCACGCACTTCCACCATCAGGATGGCATCCTCGGACTTGTCCAGGCCGAGGTGGTCCGGATACTGCCGATCCAACTGATCGCCAAACAGCACGGCCAGCGTGCCCACTCCGCCCTGAACGCCGTCCGGCTTCGTCATGGCTTCGGATTCTCCCGCTCCCCGCGTCCGGATGCCCGGACCGCTTGACCGGGCCGATTCCGGAGGGCTATCCTCCGCCTGAATGACCCCGTCTCTGCACCATCACCGTCATCATCATCACCTCCGCGTGGCCGGGTGACGGTGTTGTTCTGATCGGGTCCGACCCCAGAAAACACGCGAAACGCCGGCCCCCGGGCCGGCGTTGTTGGCTTTGGACCGACCGCCGCATCCGTGGGCCATCCCCCAAAGGAAGCAGCACTCATGGTCCCCCCCTCCGACAATCTCGTGAAGCTCGCCCTGCCCAAGGGCCGCATGCAGCAACGCGTCTTCGACCTGCTCTCCGACGCTGGAGTTGAGCTGACCCTGTCCAGCCGCGGCTACCGCCCACGGGTCTCGCTAGAAGGCTTCGACGCGAAGATCCTCAAGCCCCAGAACGCCCTGGAGATGCTCCACGCCGGCACGCGAGATATCGGCTTCGGCGGCGCGGACTGGGTCCGCGAACTCGATGTGAATCTGGTCGAACTGCTCGATCTCGGCTTCGATCCAGTCCGCCTCGTCGCAGCCGCTCCCGCCGAACTGCTCGAAGACGGGCGGTTGCCCACCAACCGCCCGCTCGTGATCGCCTCGGAGTACGAGCGTATCACGCGTGCCTGGATCGCCAAGACCGGCCTGAACGCCGAGTTCGTTCTCAGCCGCGGTGCGACCGAGGTCTTCCCCCCCGATGATGCCGATTGCATCGTGGATGTCACGCAGTCCGGCGACACGCTCCGAGCCAACGGCCTGAGCATCGTCACAGAGATCATGCGCTCCACGACCCGCCTATGGGCCAACCCACGCTCCTTGGAGAACCCCGTCAAACGTGATGCCATCGAGCGTTTCGTCCTCCTGCTCCGCTCCGTTCTCGACGCCCGCGGCCGCGTCATGGTCGAGGTCAATGTTGAGAAGGACAAACTCGAGTCGGTGATCGCGGTACTGCCATCCATGCGCCGCCCGACTATCTCCATGCTCGGTGACGAGTCCGGCTACGCCGTGAAGGTGGCCGCCCCCCGCGAGACCCTCGCCAAGGTCATCCCCGAGATCCGCGCCCGTGGCGGCACCGACATCGTCGTCACCGAGATCGCGAGGCTCGTGCCGTGACGATCTCGACCGCCGAACCCTGGATACGCCAGCCCCTGCGCGGGCTGCGGCCGTACACCCCACCGGCCCGGTCGGGCGGCTCTGATCTGCTGCTCGATCTGAACGAGGGCGCGCCGCTCAGCCCGCAGGACTGGTTGGACCGGGCCTTCGCCCGGATCAGCCCGGACACCCTGCGCCGTTACCCCGATGCCTCCCCGCTCGAGGCCAGGCTCGCCGCCCGCCTAGGTGTCTCGCGCGAGTGTGTGCTCGTCACCAACGGCGGCGACGACGCGATCGATCGCGTCTGCCGGTCCTGCCTCGGGCCGGGCGACGAGATCGTGCTTCCGTCGCCGACCTTTGAAATGATTGCCCGCTCCGCCGAACTGCCCGGCGGCGTTTGCGTCCGGGTGCCTTGGCCAGGCGCCGAGTTCCCGCTCGAGCCGGTGCTCGCCGCCATGACCGACCGCACCCGCCTCATCGCCGTCGTCAGCCCCAACAACCCGTCCGGCGCGACGATCACCGCCGATCAACTCCGTGCCCTTTCTGCGGCCGCACCAGATCGCCTGCTGATGGTCGACCTTGCCTACACGGAGTTCGCCGATAAAGACCTGACCCCCCTCGCCCTGGGACTTCCCAATGCGGTCGTCATCCGCACCTTGTCCAAGGCATACGGCATGGCCGCCCTGCGGGTCGGCTACGCGGTCGGCCAGCCCGGCACCATCAACGCCCTCCGCGCTGCAGGCGGCCCGTTCCCATGCTCATCGTTCTCCCTGGCGGCCGCCGACGCAGCGCTCGACCTCCCGGAGGGCGTCCTCTCCGCCCGCGTCGCCCGCATCCGCGAGGAACGATCGGCTCTCACGGCCTTGCTCGCGGCCAGGGGTGTTCAGGTCACTCCGAGCCAGGCGAACTTCGTGCTCGCTCGCCTCTCGGATCCCGACCCACTCCTCGCGGCCCTCGCCGATCGTGGCATCCGCGTGAAATGCTTCGCCACCCCCGAACTAGCGGACGCGCTCCGCATCGGCCTGCCCGGCGACCCCACCGACTTCGCCCGCCTGACCTCCGCACTGACCGAAATCCTCGACGCAGGAGCCTCCCAATGAATACCCGCACCGCCACCGTCGAGCGATCCACCGCCGAAACAACCATCGCCTGTACGGTGAATCTCGACGGCACCGGCACCGCCGAAGTATCCACCGGCATCGGCTTCCTCGATCACATGCTCACGGCACTCGCCCGCCACAGCCGCATCGACATCGCCCTCCGTTGCACCGGTGACCTCGAGGTTGACGACCACCACACCGCCGAGGACTGCGCCTTAGCGCTCGGTTCGGCCATCGACAACGCGCTCGCCGATCGCCGCGGCATCGTCCGTTTCGGCTCGGCCTACGCCCCGCTCGACGAAGCCCTCGCCCGGGTGGTCATCGATCTCTCCGGCCGCCCATGCCCGGTCATCGATCTCGGTCTCCGCCGCGAGATGATCGGCGGGATCGCCACCGAGAACATCACGCACTTCTTCGTGTCGCTCGCGACCACCCTCCGCGCCGCGCTCCACGCCGATGTCCTCCGCGGTGAGAATGACCACCACCGCGCCGAGGCCGCTTTCAAAGCCCTCGCCCTCGCCCTCCGTGTGGCCGTGGCCCGCACCGGCGACAATCGCGTCCCCAGCACGAAAGAGGTGCTCTGATGCCAGACATCGTCTGCGTCCGCACCGGCACCGCCAATCTCGCCTCCATTGTCGCGGCTTTCGAGCGTCTCGGAAAGACCGTCCGTCTCACCGAATCCGCCGCCGATGTTCGCGACGCGGCGCTCGTCGTCCTCCCCGGCGTCGGCTCCTTCGCCGCGGGCATGGCGCGGCTCCGCGAACTCGGTCTCGTTGGCGCCATCCGCGACCGAGTGTCCGCCGGCCGCCCCTTCCTCGGCATCTGTCTCGGACTTCAACTGCTCTGCGAATCCAGCGAGGAGTCCCCCGGTGTCGAAGGCCTCGGCCTCATCCCCGCCGCCGTCACACGCTTCCCGCCCACCCTCCGCGTGCCCCAACTCGGCTGGAACCAACTCAAGCCCGACCCCGACTGCGCCACGCTCCGCCCCGGCTCGGTCTACTACGCCAACTCCTACCGCCTCCAAACCCCGCCCCCAGGCTGGCTCGCCGCGACCACCGACTACGCCGGCCCCTTCGTCGGCGCCCTCGAGCGCGGCCCGGTCCTGCTCTGCCAGTTCCACCCCGAACTCTCAGGCCGCTTCGGTGCCCAACTCCTCGTCCGCTGGACCCAAACCGCGGAGGCCGTCGCATGCTGACCGTCCGCGTCATCCCCTGCCTCGATGTTCGCGCCGGCCGCGTAGTCAAAGGCGTCAAGTTCCAGGGCCTCCGCGACGCAGGCGACCCCGCCGAGTGCGCCGCACGCTATGAGCGCGAAGGCGCCGACGAGATCGTCATCCTCGATGTCTCCGCCACCACCGAGGACCGCGCCACTGCGCACGACACCGTCGACGCCGTCCGCCGCGCCATCGGCATCCCGATCACCGTCGGCGGCGGTGTCCGCACGCCCGCCGATGCCGCCAACCTCCTCGACGCCGGTGCCGACCGTGTCAGCGTCAACTCCGCCGCCGTCACCAACCCCGCGCTCGTCTCGGCCATCGCCGACCGCTTCGGCGTCCAGTGCTGCGTGGTCGCCATCGACGCCGCCTCCCGTCCGGACGGCTCATGGGAAGTCGTCACCCAGTCCGGCACCCACCGCACCGGCATCGACGCCATCAAGTGGGCACGCCAGTGCGCCGACCGCGGCTCGGGCGAGATCCTGCTCACCAGCTGGGACCGCGACGGCACCGGCTCCGGCTACGACTTGGAACTCATCGCCGCGATCACGGCCGCCATACCCATCCCCGTCATCGCCTCCGGCGGTGCCTCCGGTGCGGCACACATGGCCCAGGCCTGCGCCGCCGGTGCGAGCGCGGTCCTCGCCGCCTCCATCTTCCACGACGCCGTCCACACCGTCTCCACCATCAAGCACGAACTCGCCGCCGCCGGCCTGCCCATGCGTCTGGAGCTAACCCCGTGATCATCCCATCCATCGACCTCATGTACGGCAACGCCGTCCAACTCGTCGGCGGCCAACGCCTCGAGATCGACGCCGGCGATCCCCGCCCCATCATGGAACGCTTCCGCATCGTCGGCGAAGTCGCCGTCATCGACCTCGACGCCGCCCTCGGCCAGGGGTCCAACGCCGACACCATCGCCGAACTCTGCCAAATGGGCCCCTGCCGCGTCGGCGGCGGCATCCGCGACGAAGCCGCCGCCGTCCGCTGGCTCGACGCCGGCGCATCCAAGGTCATCCTCGGCACCGCCGCCCGCCCGGATCTCCTCCGCAATCTCCCCAAAGACCGCGTCATCGCCGCCCTCGACGCCCGCGACGGGCGCGTCGTCGACCACGGCTGGACCCGCGACACCGGCGCCACCATCTTCGACCGCATGGCCGAACTCCGCGATCTGGTCTCCGGCTTCCTCGTCACCACCGTCGAACGCGAGGGTCGCCTCGCCGGCGCCGATATCGCCCTCGCCGAGCGTCTCGCCCAAGCCGCGGGCGACGCCCGCGTCACCCTCGCCGGCGGGGTCACCACACCCGACGAAGTCGCCCGACTCGACCGCCTCGGCTGCGACGCCCAGGTCGGCATGGCCATCTACACCGGACGCATGGACCTCGCCGACGCCGTCTCCGCCCTCAGCACCTCCGACCGCCCCGACGCCCTCATCCCCACCGTCATCACCGACGAACGCGGCATCGCCCTCGGCATGGCCTACTCCGACGCCGAGAGCATCCGCCTCGCCATCAACACCCGCCGCGGCGTCTATCACTCCCGCACCCGCGGCCTGTGGATCAAGGGCGAAACCTCCGGCGACACCCAGGAACTCCTCAAAGCAGACTGGGACTGCGACCGCGACTGCCTCCGCTTCACCGTCCGCCAGCACGGCAGGGGCAACTGCCACCTCGGCACCCGCTCCTGCTGGGGCGCGGACGCCGGACTCGGTTCGCTCGAGCGCCGCATCGCCGCCCAGTCCACCGGCGCCGATCCGAACTCCTACACCGCCCGCCTCCTGAACGATCCCGACTTACTCAACGCCAAACTCCGCGAAGAGATCGACGAACTCATCGCCGCCGAATCGCAAACCCACGCCGCCGAGGAAGCCGCCGATGTTCTCTACTTCCTGACCGTCGCCATGCGCCGCGCCGGCATCACGCTCGCAGACGCCGAGTCCGTCCTCGACCGCCGCGCCCGCAAGGTCTCCCGCCGCCCCGGCAACGCCAAACCCGCATATACACAACCGACCGGAGACGCCTGATGCTCCGCACCATCACCCCCGACGCCATCGCCGCGGCCGCGCCCGCTCCCATCGACGCCGAAACCCTCACCGCCGCGCGATCCATCTTCGAAGACATCCGCACCCAGGGCCAACCCGCCCTCCGCCGCCTCGCGTCCCGCTTCGACGCCCTCCCGGGCGACGCCCCCCTCGTCCTCGACCGCCCCGCGCTCGACGCCGCCCTCGAAACCATCAACCCCGACACCCGCGCCCTGCTCGAACGCACCGCCGACCGCATCCGCGCTTTCGCGCAAGCACAGAAAGCCTGCCTCCAGCCGCTCGACCTCCCCGTCCCCGGCGGCCGCGCCGGACACACCATCGAGCCCATGCAGACCGCCGGCTGCTACGCACCGGGCGGCCGCTACCCCCTCCCCTCCTCCGTCCTCATGACCGCCATCCCCGCCCGCGTCGCAGGCGTCGAGACCGTCGTCGTCGCCACGCCAAGCCGCGACCCCGTCATGCTCGCGGCCGCCGCCATCGCCGGCGCCGACCTCCTCCTCAACTGCGGCGGAGCCCACGCCGTCGCCGCCCTCGCAACCGGCGCCGCCGTCCCCGCCTGCGACATCATCGTCGGCCCCGGCAACCGCTGGGTCACCGCCGCCAAGCACATCGCCTCGGCCGCCTGCGCCATCGACATGCTCGCCGGCCCCTCCGAACTGCTCATCATCGCCGACCACACCGCCGACCCCGCCCTCATCGCGGCCGACCTCCTCGCCCAGGCCGAACACGACGAGCACGCCTGCGCCCAACTCATCACCACAGACGCCTCCCTCATCCCCCGCGTCAACGCCGAACTCGAATCCCAGCTCGCCACGCTTTCCACGGCCGCCGTCGCCCGCAAAGCCATCGAGTCCAACGGCTGGGCCTGCGTCGCGTCATCGCTCGAAGAGGCCGCCCGTCTCGCCGACGCCGCCGCCCCCGAGCACCTCGAAATCCTTACCGAGTCCCCCGAAACAGTCGCGGCCAACCTCCGCCACGCCGGTGCCCTCTTCATCGGCCCCCGCACCGCTGAAGTCTTCGGCGACTACGGCCTCGGCCCCAACCACACCCTGCCCACCGGCCGCACCGCCCGCGCCCGCGGCGGACTCAGCGTCCTCGACTTCCTCCGCGTCCGCACCTGGATCAACCTCGACACCCCCGACCCCCAGACCCTCGCCGACACCATCGCCCTCGCCCGCACCGAACACCTCGAAGCCCACGCCCGCAGCGCCGAACGCCGCCTCAACGGCTGACCCCACCGGGTGCCACGGCTTGTCTCGCAAGCCGTGCCCTTCGCGTTCTCCCGGGTGCCACGGCTTGACTCGCAAGCCGTGCTCTTAATCTTCCTTCTCGTCCTCCCCCGGCACCCACCCATAAAACCCCCGCATCACCTCGAACAACTCCGGGTGCCGCTTCCGCATCGCCCCCGGCCGCTCGAAGAACACCTCCGTCGCCACCGCGAAGAACTCCGCCGGATGCTCCGCCCCGTACGGGTCCAGCACCGACGGCCGCCCCTTCCGCACGTCCCGCACCAGCCCCTTGTACTCCCGCATGAACACCTCGGCCCACCGGTCATACCCGGCCCGCCCCGAGAGCAGCGGGGCCCCGTTCATGTCCCCCTCCTCCCCGTCGAGCAGATGCGCGAACTCGTGCAGCACGACATTGCTGCCGTCGTCCTCATCCCCGCCGCCGCGGACCACGTCCGCCCACGACAGCACCACCGTTCCCCCGTCCCACGCCTCGCCCAGCCGCTCGTCCATCCCCTCAGTCACGATCCCGATCTCGTCCTCCTCCTGCGTCCACACCTGGTACGCATCGGGATACACAAGAATCGACCGCAGCGTCGGGTAGTACGACCCCGGCCGCCCCAGCACCAAGAGCGCCGCCTGCGCCGCGATCGTCACCCGCACCTCGTCGGTCATCTTCAGCCCGCCGCACCCCTCGAAGTGCTTCTCATCGAGCAGCACCCGCACGATCCCGCCCAGCCGGTCCCGCTGCCCGCCGGTCAAACCCGCGATCACCGGGCACCGCCGATCAACGATCGACCACCACTCCGCCGGCAGCGGCTCACCCATCACCCGCCTGCGCCGCCGCTCACGAAACCATCCAAGCATGCGACCTCCGCGAACGGATGGTATCGTGCGACGGATAGTGATCGCGCCGCCACGGCATGGTAATGCGAGTCACAAGATGAGTGCTGACCAAGATCAACGCCTGCCGGAATCGAGCTACACCGCACGCAGCTGTGCAACGCCCATATGGAGCGATGGATCCAGTCGCTCCGGAAGGAGTGCCTGGATCAGTTCGTCCCGGTTGGGCTGCGGCACCTGGACCATCTTGTGTCAGAATACCTGATCCACTACGATCGGGAAAGACCCCACCAGTCGCTGGGCAACCGGCCTTTGGTCGGGCACACGATCCGCCGGATCCCCGAGGCGAGGTCGTGTGCCGCTCTTGGCTGGCTGGCGTGCTGCGGCACTACGAGCGGAAAGCGGCCTGATTTCGGGCAGGGACGGGTATTTGCACACCGGCTCGGTGCTTCTCAGAGGCCGATTTCTCTCAGCCCAGTCTTGCACAAAACAAGTATTTGTCAAAGGCCATCTTCTCCCAGCCCGGCCTTGAACAAAACATACTTCGCTTGCACAACACAGATTACTAAATCTAAAATAGCGATTGTATCCATTCTATTAATTGCACAGACTCAGCTTCAGAGCAACGAACCGAGTTTTTGACTGCACTAACGAGAGCGTCCAAATCAGAGGGTCTCAAACTGTCGATGCCGACAGACTCAATCATTCTTCGCGCCAAATCGCCTCGGCATTGATTGAGCGCGAGCTCGATCGGAGTGTGAGTTGATCCCAGGGCCACCCCTGGGGAGTCTTGGAACGGATCCGCACCTAGGTTCAGCAGTTCAAAAGCCACCTGGTCATGCCTGAGCAAGACGGACAAATAAAGCGGAGTGTAGTCGGACACTCCGAGCTTCCGGTCAACCCTATCTGGTTCAGATCGCAGATACTTTACAACTAGATCTGCATCATCAGCACGAATGGCATCTTCAAGTGGATCTGTGACATCAACTGCTTGCGGATTGAAGTCGCAGGAGCAGCATGCAAATAAAGTCAGCAATACGGCCAATGTGAGTTGGGTTAATCTAAATTTCGCCATTTGTTATTCCTGAAGGAGTAAACCCTGCGTTGCGATCCGGTCATTTCGCAATGCTGAGAGCAGAGTTGCCCGCCAATGTCTTTCAGGTGTTCGCGTATCTCAGGCCCATTGGTTTGGCAATAATATAAAGATGTCCATCCCCCCATAGAGGCGCTGCCTCCGCGGGCAAGCCTGCCGTGGCGTACCAGGTCTTCAGTGAAAGAGCATTGTTGCACTTTTGTCTCAAGATCAGATCCAGTGGACTCGTGGGTGACGAAGCCTTGAGAGTCATACATTACATCCCGCGTTTGTACACATGCGAGACATTCTCGTTTACAATTGAATTTGATTCGATACCTGATTCGGCATGCCATGCCTTCATGCAGTGAATACTCTGAAACAGATGTCATTGGCCTCCATTTCTTCCTGCCGCTGCCACTAAGCAAGAGGTCGCCAGAATCCGGGACTGAGTAGCTTGATGTAACTGGTCGGGTCCCGATAAAAACGATCTTGAGCGACCATGGTTTACAAACATTGACCTCGGCCACAGATCGTTCGATATTGGTACCTATGTCCCAGGGATCGCACTTGGCGGTGCTAAGATCCCAAGACTCCTCTCGGTAATTCGCGCCGTTGCCCGCCCAGTCAACATCTCTGGGGTTTGTGTGTCCTCTCAGGCCCATAGGGTCTGAGAGCATTAAGGGCGTGGAGCTTGTGTACTGAAAAAGATTTGAGCCTTCGGTGTACTCGAGAGGATCTCTCTCCACCCACCTCCCCATCCCCGGGTCATGTACCCGGTGCCGGACCATATACAACCCTGTGCTGGTCGCGTCGGCGGCCCCGGCGAGATCGAAGTGATACCCATCGTACGCGATCGAGTTGTCCGGCCCGTTGGGGTCGGTGGGGTTGTCGATCCATCCTGCGTTGACCATCGGATTGCTCCCGCCGGTCGAGTACGGCGTGTACCGCGTGTCGTAGAACAGCGGCCACTCGGCGGTTAGGTAGTCTTCCGCAAACCCGTCGCCGTTGAGGTCCGCGTCCGGGTCATACCCGGTATCGCCCGGTTCAAGGCCCGAACCGGCGTTGCTGTTAAACGTGGTGATGTCGGTGTAGTTGATGAGTCCGTCGCCGTTGAGATCCGCCGCGTATCGGTGCATGGCCACCCCGTACGGGGTGTAATCGACCCGGGTGTGGATCTGTCCGTCGTTGTCCGTGATGCCGCGCACGCTGAACATGACGTCGGTCAGATAGTACCAGTTGTCCTCGGCGTCGGTCGTCCACGCCCCGTCGTTGTCCCGGTCCAGACGCCGGGCCACCGCGTCGTCGATGTGCCTGACCCCCCAGAACTGCTGGGCCCGGTACTCCACGGCGGAATCCAGGTCGTCGTCCACCCACTCCTCGACCATCTGCCAGAAGGGGGTGAAGAAGTACAGCCGCTCCTCGTCCACGCCGTTGTACGCGCCTTGGGAGAGGTCCATCTTGCGGCGGATCCGCCAGTTCAGACCGTTGAACTCGTTCTCGAGGATCGCGAAGGGCGAGCCCGTGGACGGCCAGCGCTCGACCTTCACCAGTCGGTTCCAGGCGTCGTGGACATACCGCAGGGAACGGCCGCCGTCGTCTACCCTCCCAACACCCCCGAAAGGACCGCCGCATGCCCGCCCGCATCGCCGCCCTCATCCTTCTGCTGCTGACCGCCGCCTCCTTCGCGGCCCCCGTCGACGACCCCGAAACCCAAGCCGCCGCCGCACTCGCCCGCATCGAGGGCCTCGACAACGAATCCGCAGAGATGGACGCCGGCGCCCTCGTCCTCACCGGCGTCGCCGACGACCCCGCCATCATCGACGAGGCCGAGCAGGCCGTCCGCGACGCCACCGGCATCCAGGACATCCAGAACGACATCGCCCTCACCTCCGACTACGCCGACCGCGTCCGCGGGGCGGCCACCCGCGTCAGCGCCCGCTACGACCGCCTCCTCGACGCCCTCCCCCTCATCCCCGTCGCCATCGCCATCGTCCTCCTCGCCCTGCTCGCGGCCTGGATCATCGCCCGCTGGAACTGGCCCTTCCGACTCTTCTCCCGCAACCCCTTCCTCCAGACCATCGCCCAGCGCTTCGTCCAGTCGATGGTCGTCCTCTTCGGCGTCCTGCTCGCCCTCGAAATCCTCGACGCCACCGCCCTCGTCGGCGGCGTCCTCGGTGCGGCCGGCGTCGCCGGCATCGCCATCGGCTTCGCCTTCCGCGACCTCATCGAGAACTACATCGCCAGCATCCTCCTCTCCCTCCGCCAGCCCTTCCGCCCCCGCGACCACGTCGTCATCGACGGCCACGAGGGCCTCGTCACCTCCATGAACTCACGCACCACCGTGCTGACCACCTTCGACGGCAACGTCGTCCGCATCCCCAACGCCATCGTCTTCAAAACCACCCTGATCAACTACTCCACCGACCCCCGCCGCCGCTTCGACTTCACCGTCGGCATCGGCTACGACGTCGACCTCGCCCAGGCCGTCACCGTCGGCACCCAGATCCTCGCCGAAACCGAGGGCGTCATGCCGGACCCCAAACCCCTCGCCCTCATAACCAAACTCGGCGACTCGAGCATCACCCTCCAACTCTTCGCTTGGGTCGACCAGTCCGCCCACGACTTCTCAAAGGTCCGCAGCGCGGCCATGCAACGCATCAAGAGCGAGTTCGACCGCCTCGACATCGACATGCCCGAGCCCATCTACACCGTCAAACTCCAACAACCCCAGGACCGCCCCGCCCCCGCCCCCAAACGC
>RFGH01000188.1 GCA_003696675.1 Planctomycetota bacterium | reverse complement strand
GGGGGTCAGTTCGCCCCGGCCGGCGGGGTCCTCCTCGATCCACTCGCGAAGCGTCCGTCCCGACCGGCCGAACGGCGCCGAGAGGTGCGCGCGGCTGAGATAATTGTGCGGGTACAGGTCGGGGAGGAGGAGCGAATCGACACGCGTCGATCGCACGCCCCACCACTCCCTCTTGCGATCCAGAAATTCTAAGCGGAATGGCGTCTGGGATTCTTCGTACGACCACGGCGAGGAGTAATACCGTCGGACGACACGGTGCCCATACGTGGCTCGCCCAGCAGCCGCGACGGCGCGGAAGAGGTCAAGGAACGCTGGCGCTTGGCGGCCGATGAGCGAAGGAATCCAGCACATGTGCAGGTCGTTCCACCACTGGCCGAGCCTCATGTACACGATCCAGTCGCAGTCGGGAATGAGGTCATCTTTGGTGGGAGAGCGATCGTTCGGCACCGCGAGGTGTGAGAGGGATAGGGTCTCGACGCCCTCGAACATGGTCTGCTCAAGCCGCTTCCGCTTGTGGATAAACGAGCCCCACTTGCGGCCGATACCCTTCACAGACGGGGCATGCGAGGCGAGGCGGTCTGGGGGGAATCCAGCCGCCGTCCAAGAGTCGATAATCTGTGTGTATGCGCTCTGCATCCCGGCGGGCGTCCAGGCACAACCGAGAGCGATGCAATAAATTCGTAGCTCGTCTTGATTCACGCGGTTCATTGGTTCACGAGCAACTCAGGCGGGATGGCCGGTCCGACAGTACCACCTGGGAAATCAATGGGCACACCATTCTTATCGTACAAGTACAGGCGACCACGAAACGCAGGAGGAAGCGAGATCCACATGGCGTTCAGTTTATCGATGAGGTCTTCGATCCTGTCGCTATCCGACTGCACCTCATACAGATCGACTTTGCCCCCGGTCCCGTCCCCACGCCGGACGACAACCATATCAGACCGCCAACCGCTGACGGCGCCGAGGTCGGTGCGGCCAGTGGCCGTCTTGAGCGATCGGTTCATGAGGATGAACTCCGACTGCTCGTCTGCAAACCTCACAGACGCCAGATACCGTGAGATGATCCCGTGATTGGGATTGCCGGTTTCTTGAGCTATGCCGAGCAGGAGTATTGTTTTTCCATTGATGGTGCGTGATTCACGGAATGCCCACATATCAGGGCGTGGGATCACGCCGAGTTTCGGCCCTGATCCACCGGGGGACCAGAGCGCGCGCCGATCGAGCACCACGTCGCCTCCCCCACGGGCGAGGACTCGCTCCCCTGTGTCAGCGCGAATGAGCGATTTTCGACCAATTGCGATCGAGTCGACGATCGGCGAACTGACGAACGGGACGAACGCGAGGGCGAGATCGAAGCCGTCGGCCTGACCGGAGGCGAACTGGCCGACGGTGATCACGATGTCGGCCGCCTCGCTGGCGATCCCGACACTGCTGGCGTAGAGGTTCGTGATCGCGGCCGAGTATTCGACGGCGTTCTGGAAGGCTGCCCGCTGGAGATCGAGGACGGTCTGGACGGCCGCCGGGTCGTCGAGGAACTCGGCGGCCTTGGCCCGCTCGAACAGCAGGATCGAGGCGAGTTCGGTGCGGAACCCTGCGCCGTAGGTGGGGTGGCCGGCGAAGTCCGTCAGTTGCTGGCGCAGATGGGCGGCGGCGAGGGCGGGCCGGCCGAGGTCGAACTCGAGCTGGATCAGCGGGAACGGCTCGCCACCGGATTGAATCCAATCCCAGTCGGAGGCGCTCCAGTCCCACAGCACGAGGCCCGCGCCGTCGCTATCGACAACCTGGATCTTGCCGCCGACACGCTCGTACGCCTCGAGCCAGGCGTCGTTCTCGCCATGGAACAGCCGATAGATGACGAGGACCTGATCGGTGGTGAACGGGCCGTCGTCCTCGTTGAAGATCAGGTTTGAGTTGAGCGAGATCGCCTCGGGGCCCGCGGTGATCGCGGCGGGAGGGCTCGGCGCCGCGATCGTCACCTTCCCGTGCGAGGCGTAGACGACGTTCGCGCCGGACCCGGTGAAGACGATCATGGAGCCGCGGGCGCCGGCGTTGGAGACGTAGATGTCGTCTCCGTCGCCGCCCACCATGAACTCGTAGGTGGGCTTGGCGATGATGATGTCGTTGCCGCGCGTCCCGTTGGGGCTGTCGCGGACGATCGTGTACCCGTCGATCTCGTCCTCGGCGAGCCCTCTGACGGAGTCGAATGGCAGGACGCGAACGGTGTCCGTGACGGACCGGCCGTCGCTGAGGATCAGCGTCGCGGTGATGGGCAGGGCGATGGGCGCCCCGTTGATCGCTTCGACGTAGAGCGTGATCGAGTCGCCGGCGGCGTCGAGCGGGATGTCCTCGCCCGGGCGGACGAAGTCGGTCGGCGCACGCGACTCCCAGCCGTCGTGGCGCCAGACACGCAGATGCCCCGCGCCGCGGACGTACCGGTCGTACGAAATATGGAAGTCCGGGATCGGGACCTCGGCGTGGCCGATGTCCTCGGCCGCGCTGTACGCCAGGCGGAGGACGGCGCCCGAGGCGTCCGTCAGGCCGGGCCAGTCGATGACGATCGGGACAAACCGCTCGCCGGCCACACCGCCCGATGTGGAGAGGCCGAACAGCCCGTACCCGTCGGCGTAATCGGGCACACCGTCGCCGTCGGTGTCGTCGCGGTTGACAATGAGGACCTTGATCCCGGAGCCGAGCTCGGCGGCGTCCTCGGCGTCCGATCGAGCCGGCGGCTCGAACCGATCGTTGTTGTCGCTGTCGATGTCAAGATCAACCGCGACGATCCCGAGCGTGTGCGTGCGCG
>RFGH01000018.1 GCA_003696675.1 Planctomycetota bacterium | reverse complement strand
GGGCTGGCGGGCTGGGGGGGGGTCATGGCGGGATTGTTGGCCCGGGTTTGCGAAGATTGCACACGGGCTATCTCCGGTCCGGGGCCGGGGTCCCGTATGCTCCGCCCATGCCCGCACGGACGCTGCTGCTGTGCCTGGTCTGCCTTCCGGCGGCCGGGCGTCAACTGGAACTGCTGGACGAGCCGAATGCGGCGATGCCGCCGCCGGAGGTCGTCTCGCTGGATGAGCGAGTCGGGCTGATGGAGGCGTTCGCGGACCGGGAGCGTTACGAGGCCCAGTCGGTGACCATCTATTGGGACAACGACGGGACCTATCCGAACCTGTTCAGCAACACCGACCGGTACTACACGAGCGGGCAGGGGATCGAGGTGGGGTTCGCGTTCGACGGGGCGGGGATCGCGGACCGGCTGGCGCCGGGCTGGGAGGAGCCGCGGTTCGGCGTGGGGCTGAGCCTTGAGCAGCACATCTACACGAGCGAGTACATCACGCAGGTGAACCCGCCGCTGAACGATCATCCCTACGGCGGGTGGCTGAGCCTGAACCTGGCGTTCCAGCGTGCGGACGCGACGCGGCACGACCACTTCGAGCTGGGGCTTGGGCTGACGGGCCAGTGGTCGGGCGCGGAGGCGGTGCAGAAGTTCATCCACAGCGTGGTGCCCGACCAGGAGGACCCGGAGGGCTGGGGCACGCAACAGGCGTCGGAGCTGGCGGTGAACTTCACATACCGGCGGACTTGGCGGACGGAGAAGGGGCGGGTGTTCGGCGCCGAGTTCGACATGCTGCCGACGGTGGGGTTCGACCTGGGCAATGTGTTCATCCGGGCGCGGGGCGGGGCGATGGTGCGGGTGGGGATGGTGCTGCCGGACGACTTCGGGCCAGCGAGCCTGCTGGGGTTCAAGGACCACACGGCCGGTGCGTTCGCGGACCCGTGCCGCGACTGGTCCCTTTACGGCTACCTGAGCGTGAACGCCGACGCGGTGGCGCGGAACATGTTCCTGGATGGCAACACCTTCGCGGACTCGCGGTCGACCGACCGGGAGGACCTGGTCGGGCGGCTGACGGTGGGTGTGGTGGCGCGGTGGAAGAGCGCGTATCTGGGCTGGGCGCAGACCTGGGAGACGAAGACCTTCGAGGCGCAGCCGAACGGGCAGACGTATGGGTCGGTGGTTTTGGGGTGTCAGTGGCGGTTTTAGAGAACCCACAAGACACGGCTTGCGAGTCAAGCCGTGGCACCCAGTACCTGGGTCGCACCCGCGTGCGATTGCCCTAAACTGGGGCATGGCGAAACCGGTGGTCGGCGTGGTGATGGGGTCCCGGTCGGATTGGGCGGGGACGATGGAGTTCGCGGCGGCGACGCTGGACGAGCTGGGGGTGGCGCACGAGGTGCGTGTGGTGTCTGCGCATCGGACGCCGGACTTGTTGAGCGAGTATGCGAAGTCGGCCGAGGGGCGGGGGATCAGGGTGATCATCGCGGGTGCGGGCGGGGCGGCGCACTTGCCGGGGATGCTGGCGGCGCACACGCACCTGCCGGTGCTGGGAGTGCCGGTGCAGTCGAAGGCGTTGAACGGGCTGGACTCGTTGTTGTCGATTGCACAGATGCCGGGGGGGATTCCTGTGGGGACCTTGGCGATCGGGAAGGCGGGGGCGGTGAACGCGGGATTGCTGAGCGCGTCGATTCTGGCGTTGGAGGACGCGGGGCTGCGTGAACGGCTGGTGGCGTATCGGGCGGCGCAGACGGAGCGGGTGTTGGGGGATGCGGATCCGAGGGTGTAGGGGAGGAGACGGAGAGACGGAGAGACGAAGAGACGGTGTGGGTGGGGATGAACGCGGGGTGTACGGGGTTCGTTTTCGATAAGCATGTGCGCGCAACTGCTTGAGATACGGGCACAGCGATCCACAAGATGATCGCGAGCATGGCGCTGATTGGCGTTGCGAGTCGCGACCATTTGGCGTTCGACGAGGGTCGTGTGGTTCGTGGTGCATCCGCGCGGGCTGAAGCCCGCGGCTCGTTCGGGCGTTGTGCCACTTCCTGCGTGGTTGCGAGATTGATTGATTCCTGAAGTGGAGAAGATCCCAACGGTTCGCTTTGCTCATCGTGGGCGTGCTCGGGGACGGGGGTGGGGG
>RFGH01000187.1 GCA_003696675.1 Planctomycetota bacterium | reverse complement strand
GGGATGGGGGCGCCTGCGGAGGGGGCGGGCGGGAGGACGGGGCGCTGGCCGAGGACGAGGAAGTCCAGGTCGCCGGTGACCTCATCGACGATGGTGCCGCCCCAGCGTTCGATGAGGGCGGCCAGTTCGTCGCGCTCGTAGCGGGTGGCGAGCCCGTCGCCGTTGGTGTCGAACAGGCCCTCGACGACGAACTTGTAGGTCTTGCTGGGGTCGTAGACGGCGTTGGCGATGACATCGCCGCGGATGATGGGGTTGCCCTCGGAGGATTCGACGATGCGGGCGCGGCTGAAGGCGTCCTCAACGCGAATGACCTCGATGACGGCCTTGCCCTTGGGGTACTCGCCGGTGAGTTCGTCTGGGCGGATGTCGGTGGGGGAGCTGTAGACGGCGAAGGTCATGCCGAGGACGACCTTGTCCTTGCGTCCGATGGAGAGGATGACCTCGTTGACGGCGCGGTCGACGCGGTCGATCTGGCCATCGACGAGGGCTTCCTCGTTGAGTGGCAGGATGATGTCGGTGCGTCCCTGGTTGCGGGCGCGGAGGAGCTGGTCCTGGAGGACGACGAGCTGGTTGCGGAGGTCGTCGACGGTGGTTTCGAGCTCGGTGACGGTGGCGCGGTGGGCCGCATCCTTCTCATCGATGATGCCGGCGTACTTGTCTTCCATCTCGGCGAGTCGGCGGCGGGTCTCGACGAGCTGGTTCATGATGTTGCCGACATCGCTCTGGAGGGCCTGTCCCTGGGCGCCGAAGGCGGCCTCGATGGCGGCGACACGCTCGGCCTCGTTCTCGGCGGCGAGCTGGGCGGCGCGGCGCTCCTGCTCGGCGATCTCGGCCCGCCGGGTGAGACGGGCGATCTCGGCGTTCTTGTTCTGAATGAGGCTTACCAGCGGGGTGCTCTCGGCGCCCTCGATGCCGGCCAGCGTCTCTTTGAACGCCGCGAGCGACATGGACTGATCGCCGGTGACCGCGCTGAGCATCTGTGCCCGACCGGTCATCAGGTACTCCACGACCGATTGGCGGGCCTGGCGGGATTCCTCCAGCACGGCGCGGACGGAGGCGTGCTCACGCTGCGCGTCGGAAACGAACTGGGCGTAGTCCTCGCGGGCGAGGTTGAGCTGGTTCTGGGCGCTCTGCGAGCGGCCGTAGAAGACCATGGTGGTCACGAAGAGGGCGACGGACACCAGACCGAGGATGGTGATGGTGACGGCGACGCCGACGCTGGCTCCGGTGCGGGCTGC
This sequence comes from Planctomycetota bacterium, assembly GCA_003696675.1. Lineage (GTDB taxonomy): Bacteria > Planctomycetota > Phycisphaerae > Phycisphaerales > UBA1924 > UBA6054. The sequence goes on along the minus strand of RFGH01000187.1, from coordinate 343 downwards.
CATGGTCTGTCAGGCTCCAACAAGCGGGGAGGGGGAGGAACAACAACGCCGGGGGACATGCGTCCCCTTGATGAATAGCACGATTCGTGCCCGCCCGTCGATCGGTTCGCCCTGATCGGTGCGGACAAGCGCCCGGGACATCTCCGGGCCGGACCTCCGTGCCCGGCGAACTCCCACCCGGAACGGATGGGAGCCGGGAAGTGTCTGGCCCCGGGCCCGCCGCGTCAACCCCGCCACCCCCCGTGTTGACCCTTTCAGGTCCCTACCCTGCGGATCAAGGAGGCAGAAATATGTTCCGAGCATGGATCTGGCGGTGTGCGGCGGCGGTGGGGGTGGCGGGTTC
>RFGH01000017.1 GCA_003696675.1 Planctomycetota bacterium | reverse complement strand
TCGACGATCCCGTGCGCCCGGATATCAAACGGGCTGATGTATTCGCTGAGCCAGAAATCGGCGTGCAGTTCGGCGCCGGGCATGATGCTCTCCGATGCGTCGCGTAAGCCGGCCGCCGTCAGACGGGGGCCATGGGCTCCGACGGGACGGCGGCGCGGGCCACGTCCGACGCGCCCCGGTCCAGTCTCCGGATGACGTGGCGTTCGGGCGCCAGGGCCTCGATCAGCCACTCGCAGGCCCGCTCGGGCATCGCCCGATCGCCGCAGGTGAAGACGTCCGCCGCGGCGAACCCCGCCTCGGGCCAGGTGTGGATGGAGATGTGCGACTCGCTCAGGAGCCCGACCGCGGTCACACCCTGGGGATGGAACCGATGCGATGCGCAATCGAGCCACGTGGCGCCGGCGTGCTCGGCGGCGTTGCGCAGCGCCGAGACGATGTATTCCGAATCGTCCAGGAGATGCGGCGAACAGCCATAGACCTCAAGCAGGCAGTGCGTACCGATGGATGACACAGACCCAACCCCCTTTCCGAGCTGAAAGCCTGCCAGAGCGATCGGCGACGCCGGCCGCTCCGTTCGCTGCGGTGCGAGTGTGAACCCCTGCGATGCCGCAGGCCCGACGCCGATCCCGAGGCGTGGGACGGGGAAGATAGGCGCACGGGTGGCCGTCCTGCAAGTGGTGGGCGCGATCGGCCGGCGACCCCGCGCTCGTGCAGGCGAGGGAGGGCGTCCGGACAGCCGCACATTGATCGTCGGTGTGGCGGCGTCGCCCCCGCCGATCAGCCAGCCCCAAGGGCGAGGAACGCGAACGCGGCGTGCATGCCCAGGACCACACCCGGACCATGCCGCGTCCGGTCACGGTTCAAGCAAGGAGCCGAATCGGGGTGAGAGGATTTGAACCTCCGACCTTCTCGTCCCGAACGAGACGCGCTACCAAGCTGCGCTACACCCCGGCCTGAGCCACCAACACCATACCGACCCCGCCGGCCCGGGCAAGCCGGGGGGGCCCCACGGGCACACGAGCACCGGCCACCGCGACGGGTGGCCGGTGTGGGTCGTCAGAATCCGGCGGCCGGGGTTCAGCCGGTCCAGTTGTTCAGGATGATCGTGATGTCGCCGGCGTTGACGATGCCGTCGTTGTTGAGGTCGAAGTTCGGGTTCGTCGAGTTGAAGGCGTTGAGGACCTGCGTGATGTCGAACCCGTTGACGAGCCCGTCGCCGGTGACGTCGCCGACCAGGGATTGGATTGTGACGTTCACTTGAAGGTTATAGGCCTGGATAATGAACTGGTCGCCGGACGTTGCGCCGCCCGAGTTGACGCGGATCCCGTACGTGCCGTCGGTCGTGAGCTGGACGGGGCCGACCGCCTCGAGCCCGCCCAGCCCGGTGTTGTTCGCCGTCGCGATCACGAAGCCCGCCGGGGAGAGGATCTCGATCTGGAGATCGATCTGTCTCAGGGAATCGTACTGCGTGCCGCTGGTGCAGGACCCGTCCTGGTTCTGCGGCCCGCTCAGGTAGATGTTGCCGGTCGGAGTGACCTGCGCCAGATTGAGCACGGAGCCGCCGCTGGCGTCGAACGTGTACACGTCATTCTCGCCGGGCGAGTGCAGGCTGAGGTTGTTGATGAACAGGGTGGTGTCCGACTGCAGCCCGAGCGGCTCCAGCGGCTCGGAGGCCGCGAGATTCGGGTTCGGCTCGGCGGCGTCGCCGTACTGGTACTGCATCGCCAGGATGTCGTCGAGCTGGGCCCCGTCGAACGCCGTCGACAGGAACGGCTCCATGATCTTCGTCTGGGTCACCGGGCAGACATGGCTGAGCCCCATCCCGTGCCCGTTCTCGTGGGTGATCACGTTGCGGAAGAACCTGTGGGCGTTGGCCGAGGCGCCCCAGTTCTCCGCGTTGTCGATCAGCATGTCGCCGTTTGTGGGGAAGAAGTTGAACGCGAGCACGTTCGACGGGCCGTCCTGCGGCGCCGCGACGATGCGGAGATCCCCACGGACCCCGGTCTGGCCCGGGCTGTTGGGCCACGCCGCCCCGTCGTCTGA
>RFGH01000186.1 GCA_003696675.1 Planctomycetota bacterium | reverse complement strand
GGAGGGGGAGTGGTGCTGGGTGGTCGTGGGCGTGCGGGTGCCCTTCAATAGAGGTTGCGGGCGGGTGTGACCGCCGCGGAAGGACGAGCCCCGATGGCCGTGCGGATGGAGTTGAGCCGAATCCTGATCCGGGAGCTGACGGATGTGCAGCTCATCGAGTTGACGGAGGCCGAGCCGGCGGGGGGCGGGGCGGCGCGGTCGTTCCCGATCGTGATCGGGCTGCCGGAGGCGCAGGCGATCGAGCGGCGGCTGGCGGGTTTGGAGCCGAGGCGGCCTCAGACGCATGACCTGCTGGGGTCGGTGATCGCGGCGTTGGGGGCGCGGCTGGAGTCTGTGTCCATCACGGATCTGAGCGAGGGGACCTTCTTTGCGCGGCTGGATCTGAGGGACGCGTCGGGCGCGGAGGTGAAGGTGGACGCGCGGCCGAGCGACGCGATCGCGCTGGGCATCGCGTCGCGGGTGCCGATCTGGGTGGACGAGTCTGTGATCGAGGCTGCGGCGCAGCCCGAGCCGGACGATTTGGAGCTGTGATGGTGGCGTCGGAGGAACATGCCGATGCGGCCCGGTTCGACGCGCAGGTGTCTGCACCGGTGTATCTGACGCGCGATGTGGAGGGGATCGGCGGACGGATCAAGGAGCGGGACGAGGACTTCATCGTCGACGAGGTTCCGCTGTATCAGCCGAGCGGGCGGGGCGAGCACATCTACCTGTATGTTGAGAAGCGCGGGCTGAGCACGATCCAGTTGCGCGACGAGTTGGCGCGGCACTTCCGGGTGCGGCCTCAGGCGATCGGGCACGCGGGGCTGAAGGACAAGCACGCGATCACGCGGCAGGTGGTGTCGATCCATACGCCGGGGAAGCGGCCGGAGGACTTTCCGAGCTTTGAGCACCCGCGGATCAAGATCCTGTGGGTCGATCTGCATGAGAACAAGCTGCAGCGGGGGCATCTGGCGGGGAACCGGTTCTCGATCAAGGTGCGGGGCGTGGAGCCGACGGCGGCGCTGCGGGCGAAGAAGGCGCTGGACATGCTGGCGCGTGTGGGGCTGCCCAACCGGTTCGGCGTGCAGCGGTTCGGGTATCTACGGAACAATCATCTGGTGGGACGGGCGATGATCCTGGGGGATGCGAAGGGGGCGATAGATCATTTGCTGGGGTCCGGGCCGGTGATGCCGAAGTTGCAGCGGGATTCGCGGCTGGCGTATGACCGGGGGGACTATGGCACTGCGTTTCACCTGATGCCGAAGGTTTTCAAAGGCGAGCGGCAGGCTCTGCGGGTGCTGGCGGACGGGGGTGATCACGCGGCTGCGCTCAAGGCGATCGACGCGACGGCGGCGGGGTTCTTCATCTCGAGCTTCCAGAGCGCGATCTTCAACGGGGTGCTGAACCGGAGGGTGACGGAGGGGACGCTGGACCGGCTGGTCGAGGGGGATGTGGCGTTTGTGATCAAGAGCCGGGCGATGTTCGATGTGCGGGCGGAGACGCTGGCGGAAGCGGATTTGTCGGATCGGCTGGGTCGGTTCGAGGTGGCGCCGTCGGGCCCGATGTGGGGGACGACGATGAGAAGGGCGTCGGGGTCGATCGACCGCGTGGAGCTGGAGGCGTTGGAGGATGTGGGCGTGACGGTTGAGGACTTGCACGCGTGCGAGGCGCGGGACGGGTATCTGATGATCGGCGGGGACCGGCGGCCTTTGCGGATTCCCGTGATGGGGCCGGAGGTTGAGGGGGGGCTGGATGAGCACGGTTCGTATGTTCGGTGCGCGTTTGAGTTGCCGCGCGGGTCGTTCGCGACGACGGTGATGGACGAAGTGATGAAGGCGCCTCTCGAGGAGGAGCTTGCCGATGAGTGATGTGCGGGTGGTGTGCTTTGACTGGGGCGGCGTGATTCTGCGGATCTGCCGGAGTTGGAGGGAGGGCTGTGAGGCGGCGGGGCTTCCGGTGCGCGGCAAGAGCGATACGAAGAAATGCGCCGAGGCGCGGCACCGGTTGAGCGTGCGGTATCAGACCGGGCAGATGTCGGACGCCGCGTATTTCAAGGCGGTCGCCGAGGCGAGCGATGGGCAGTATGAGCCCGAAGAGATTGAGAAGATCCACCACGCCTGGCTGATCGAGGACTTCAAGGGGGCGGAGGAGTTGATCCTGGAGATCAACGAGCTGCCGAAGGTCTCGACGGCGCTGCTGAGCAACACGAACAATCTGCACTGGGTTCGTCGGGAGACAGAGTTTCTGAGCGCTTCGAAGATCGAGCACCAGTGGGCGAGCCACCTGTTCGGGCTGGCCAAGCCGGACGAGAAGGTCTACCAGGCGTTCGAGCGGCGGGTGAGCGCGACCGGGTCGCAGATCCTGTTCTTCGACGATCTGGAGGAGAATGTGAAGATGGCCAAGTCGCTGGGCTGGGCTGCGGAGTTGATCGATGCGACCAAGAACCCGGTGACGCAAATGAAAAGGCACCTGAAGAAGCACGGGGTGTTGTGAACGCGACGCAGGGCGGGAGCGGGTCCGGGATCGTGGCCCTGCGGTCGGCGGGGCGTGGCGACATCGACGCGATCGAGGCGATCGAGAAGGCGGCGTTCGCGTCGGTGTACGAGCGGTTCGGGCGGCGGCAGATCCTGCGGATGATCGACAATCCGAGGGCGTACACGGCGGTGGCGACGCTGGACGGCAGGGTCGTCGGCTGGTCGGGGATGCTGACGCGGACGGTGGCTGGCGTGGCGAGCGCGCGGCTGTATGGGATCGCGGTGCATCCGTCGGCGGGCGGGCGGGGGATTGGGCGGAAGCTGGCCGAGGACGGGATCCGGGCGATGCGGCAGCGTGGGGCGCGGCGGATCTACCTTGAGGTCCGTACGGACAACACGCCGGCGATCGGGCTGTACCGGTCGTTGGGGTTTGTCGAGGTTGAGCGGTTGCCGGGGTATTACACGACGGCGGACGGGGTGCGGATGCGGCTGGAGCTGGATGCGGTCAGTCCTTGAACTCGACGGCGATGTCGAGTTCCACGGTGCGCGGGGGCAGGCACTCGGTGTCGGAACAGGCCTGGAAGGAGACGCCGAGGACGGGGATGCCGGGGGAGGCGCCGACACCGGGCTTGTGCTCGAGGACGACATCGAACTCGATGCGGTCGTGGTGGACATGGATGGTGCCGATCTCGGGCAGGCCGTAGGGATCGCCCGCGGGGTAGTCGGCGTAGACGGCGACGCCCTGGCCTCGGGTAAGGCCGACGCGGAGGGGGGTGAGCGGGACTTTGGCGGGGCCGGGGTCGGCGGCGATGATGTGGTAGCCGGGCGGGGGTTCGAGGGCGATTTTGAAGACGGCGGGCGTATCTTTCGTGACCGTGACCTTCTCGGTGTTGGCGAGGACGCGGACGGGGGTGGGTTGCCTGGGTGGTGCGGGCTCTGGTTCGGCGTCGGAGAAGGTGTAGCGCCCTGCCAGGCGGGCGGGGTCGTCCATCATGCGGAGCATCGCGCGGAGGGGGTTGATGGTGCCGACGGGGGCCTTGACGACCGCGCCGGAGAGGGCGGCGAGGAGGGCGATGGCCTGGTCGAGTCGGGCGCTTTCGTTGGTCTGATCGGCGAGATCGAGCAGGGCGAGGAGCATCATGCCCGTGGGGGCAGGGGTGGCGCCGTCGTGGGTGGAGCGGGCGCGGACGAAGAGGTCGGGTCGGTCGGCTTCGGTGTCGAAGTAGCCGCCGCGGTCATCGGCGAAGAGGGCGCGGGCTCGGTCGGCGGTATCGGCGGCGGCGGCGAGCCACTCGGCGCGGTTGGACCGGTCTGCGCGGGCGAGTTGGAGCAGGGCGTGGGCGAGGAAGGCGTGGTCTTCGAGCGGAGCGGGGATGGCGGCCTGGCCGCTCCGGTAGGAGCGCAGGAGGCGTCCGGTGCCGTCGCGCATGGTGGACAGGATGAAGCGGGCGGCCCGTCGGGCGGCTTCGAGGTAGCGATCGCCGGAACCGTGCCCGCGGGCGTTGATCGCTTCGGCGGTGGCGACAAGCCCGGTGATCATCAGGGCGTTCCAGGCGGTGAGCACCTTGTCGTCGGTGATGGGCTGCTTGCGGGTGGCGCGTTCGGCGAAGAGGGCGGCGTTGATGCGTGCGATGCGTTCGGCGAACGCCTCGGGGCTTGTGTTGAGTCTGTCGGCGAGATCTTCGGGGCGGGCGTCGGTGCGGAGGACCCAGGCGGGGTCGTCGTTCGGGTGGTGCGGGTCCTGAAAGTTGGGGCTGGCGTCGAGGTTGTAGATGCGTTTGGCGAAGGCGGCGTCGTCGGGGTCGAGGACGCGGTCGAAGTCGGCGGGGGTCCAGAGGTAGTTGAGGCCCTCGCGATGATCGACCTCGGCGTCTTGGGCGGAGAAGAAGCCGTGCGTGCCGGGGGCGTCGGGGTCGTCGGTCATCTCGCGGAGGACATAGTCGCAGGTGCGGCGGGCGATGTCGAGGTAGAAGGGGTCGTGGTAGGCGGCGGCGGCGCGGGCGTAGACGGCCGCGAGCTGGGCGTTGTCGTAGAGCATCTTCTCGAAGTGCGGGACGGTCCAGTGCTTGTCGACGCTGTATCGGTGGAAGCCTCCGGCGAGGTGGTCGTGGATGCCGCCGATGGCCATGCGGTCGAGCGTGGTGCGGGCGGCGGCGTCGATGGCGTCGCGGGTGGCGTCGTCGGCGCGTTGGCGTGCGTCGAGGAGGAACTCGAGGAAGACGGGCTGGGGGAACTTGGGTGCGCCGCCGAAGCCGCCGTCGGCGCGGTCGAAGATCTGCAGGAGTGTGGCGACGGCCTTCTGGGCGTGGGCAGGCCCGAGGGGGACGGGGTCGGGTGATGCTCCGAGTTGGTCGCGGACGGCGGCGGCGAGGGACTCGGCCTGCTGGAGGACTTCCTGTCGGCGGTCGCGCCATGCGTTGGAGAGGGCTTCGAGGACGCGGGTGAATGCGGGGATGCCGTGGCGTTCCTCGGAGGGGAAGTAGGTGCCTGCGAAGTAGGGGCGGAGGCCTTGCGGTTCGAGGAAGACGGAGGTGGGCCACCCGCCGCGACCGGTGAGGGTGACGGTGGCGGCCATGGAGAGTTCGTCGACATCGGGGCGTTCCTCGCGGTCAACCTTGACGCAGACGAAGCGGTCGTTCATGAGGGCGGCGGTGCGGGGGTCCTCGAAAGACTCGCGCTCCATGACATGGCACCAGTAGCAGGTGGCGTAGCCGACGGAGAGGAAGATGGGCACATCACGGCGGCGGGCTTCGGCGAAGGCCTCCTCGCCCCAGGGGAACCAGTCGACGGGGTTGTGGGCGTGCTGGAGGAGATAGGGCGAGGATTCGGCGGCGAGGCGGTTGGTGTGTGCGTGGGTGCCCGTCATGGGGGATGGTAGAGGCGAGGTCGAGATCAGCGTCCGATGAGGCGGACAATGATGGAACGGGCGGTAAGCGCGGACGGCTGGGGCTGCTCGGTTGGGCGGCTGGAGACGCGGCGGGCGGCGATGGCCGAGCAGGCGAGGGCGTGGTCCGGCGCGTGGGCGACGCCGGTGAGGACGATTTCGGCGGAGCGGACCCGGGGGTCGTCGGGGTCTTGCTCGGGGCGTTCGATGTGGTGGCGGGAGCGGTCGTAAGCGTCGGCGTAGGCGGCGGCGGCTTCGCGGACGGCGGACTCGTCGGCGAGCCCGTCGAGGCAGGACTCGGCGGCTTCGCGGAGGGCGTCGAGTTCGGGTGCGAGTCTTCGGCGGGTTTCGATGAGGCGTTCGGTGGAGGCCTGCACGAGGACGGGCACGGAGCAGGCGAAGAGGCGGCGTTCGCGGGCGCGTTCGGCCTGCTGGGCGAGGGATGGTCCGTCGGTGCGGAGGACGGCGTAGGCGTGACGCTCTGCGAGGGCGTCGAGGGCGGCGGCGAGGGGGACGGAGATGGACGGGTCCGGGCCGGAGCGGGTGAGGTCGCTGGCGAGGCGGTCGAGGGCGCGGTCGGGGTCGTGTTCGATGCGGGTGTCGACGAAGCGGCGGAGGGGGGCGAGGTCGGCGTCGGTGGCGACGCGGCGGCGGGCTTCGGCGAAGTCGGGTGCGGCGTCCTCGCCGGCGACAGATGTGGCGAGGACGCCGGACTCGACGAGCGGTGTGGCCCATGCGACGCTGGCGATGACCTTGCGGTAGCCGGCGGATTGGAGGGCGCGGTCGCGGTCGACGGGGACCGAGGCGAGGGATCGCGGGAGGAAGGTGAGGGCCTGTCCGGCGAGGAGGAGCCCTGCCATGGCCGCGGCGTCGTGCGAGCAGAGGGAGTAGGGGCTGATGACGAGGTGGAGATGGGGCGCGGTGTCGGTCATTCGTCCTGGCCCGGAGGAGCGATCGCGGCGTCGATCCACTTCTGGAGGCGGTCGGCCTGGGTGGGGAGCATGATGAAGATGAGTTCGTGACCGACGGAGTAGGTCCATCGTTCGGGGCGTCCGAGGCGTTGCCAGAGGGCGTCGCCGGTTTGGCTGGGCACGGCTAGGTCTTTCGAGGCGTGGAGCACGAGGCGGGGGACGGTCATGAGGGGCGCGGTGTGCATGGCGTCGAGTCTGGACGCGGCGAGGTAGGCGTCAGAGAGGGTCTCGAGCGTGTCGGGGTCGGGCTTGCCGGTTGAGTTGGGGTCGTCGGGCGCCCAGTCGAGGGCGATGGCGTCGATCCATTCGGCGTAGTTGGAGGTCGCGCTGATGGTCAGGAAATCCGCGCCCCCGGCGATGAGCACGGCGGCGTCGTAGTTGTCCGGGGCATAGGCGAAGACGGTCGGCAGGACCATGGCGCCGCCGGACATGCCGAGGAGGACGACGGGCTTGTCCTTCATGGCGGGGCGGGCTTCGTGGAAACGGCGGATGGCGGCGTCGGCGGCGTAGGCACACTCGGCGGTGCGTTGGTCGTAGATGGAAGCGAGGAGGGTGGCCGCTTCGGTTTCGTTGCCGGGGGTGACGGGGACTTCGACGCGCTCGGTGAAGCGGGATGGGTGGGAGAGGAGGCGGACGACGGCGTATCCGGCGCGGCGCCAGTAGCGGATCATGCCCTCGATGATGGGCTGGGGCGTGCCGAGCATGCCCGGGATCATCACGATGGTGCCCTTGGGATCGTCGGTCAGGGCGTCATAGTTGGCGATCCAGGTGCGTTCGAGGGCGATGTGGTCTTCGTCGTTCTTGCGTTCGATGAGGCGGGCGGAGACAAAGACGACGGATTCGAAGGGATCGTCGCCGTCTGGCTCGGCGGGCTTCTCATCGGGATCGAGTGGGGGCAGAAACACGAGGGAGCCCGGGCCTTCGGCTTCGAATCGGAAGCCGTCCTCGATGCCGAGCGCTTCGGCGAGGGCGGTGGCATGGAGGTATTCGGCGTTGCCGAGGCGGAGGGTGTGGAAGCGGCCGAGGTGCGCGGGGCGGAGTTGGTCGGGGCCGAAAAGGCTCGGGACGACCACGCCGC
>RFGH01000185.1 GCA_003696675.1 Planctomycetota bacterium | reverse complement strand
GGCGGTGGAGGCGGCGGCGGTGGCGAGACCCAGCAACTGATGACGGTGGTCTCTGGCCTGGAAGGCCCCGTGATGGCGAGCGGCGAGCCGCTGATCACCCGAATCCCGGGGGGGGAGATCACGCCGTTCGGCTCCGGGACACTGGAGTTGCCCGGTGACCTCACCGGCACGACGGACGGCGGCTACTTCATCTATCCATACCGCGCGTACTTGATTCGCACTACCGGCTCGTTGATGTTCGCAGAAGGGCACGAAGAAGCAAGTCACGGGGAGCCACGAGAAATTTGGAGCGGGCAGGGCGCTGGCCAAGGGAATTGGCATGGAGGAGTGACGTGCGGAAAACCCGGATGTGACGGCCACGGGGCGGACGGAAGAGATGTCACCGGAACTGACCTTGACAGCCCGTTGAAAAACCCCAGGAATCTGGTGAAATGAGCACTTAGCGCTGAGCGAGCAGAGGAGGCGAGCCCATGGCACTCGGGACCAACGCTGAGCCTCGCGAGCCGGATCTCTGGCTCTCCTTCGAAGACTTGCCGAAGTCTCCCGGGCATCCTTTCTACGAAGCCCTGCAGAGGATCCTCCAGCAGTGTGGCTTCGACGCCTTCTGCGAGACGCTCTGCGCCCCTTTCTACGCCGACAAGGGTCGCCCGTCCATCCCGCCCGGCACCTACTTCCGCATGCTCATGATCGGGTTCTTCGAGGGGATCGACAGTGAACGCGGGATCGCGTGGCGCTGCTCGGACTCCCTTTCGCTCCGATCGTTCCTCCTGCTGGAAGCAAAGGACCGAGTCCCGAACCATTCCTCGCTGAGCCGGATTCGGCAGCGTCTCGACCTCGAGACGCACGATGAAGTCTTCCGCTGGGTGCTCGAACTCCTGAAGAAGCATGGGCTTCTCAAGGGGAAGAACCTGGGGGTAGACGCTTCGACGATGGAGGCGAACGCGGCGATGCGCTCGATCGTGCGCAAGGACACGAGGGAGACCTACCCGGAGTTCCTCGAAGGGCTGGCGCGAGAGTCGGGGATTGAGACCCCGACGCGTTCCAACCTGAAGAACCTCGATCGGAAACGGGACAAGAAGACGTCGAACGAGGACTGGGAGAACCCGAACGACCCGGACGCGAGGATCGCCAAGCTGAAGGACGGGCGG
>RFGH01000184.1 GCA_003696675.1 Planctomycetota bacterium | reverse complement strand
TCCCCGTCATCGCCTGCGACTGCGCCGCCTGCGCGTCCGACGACCCGCGCGACCGCCGGACCCGCACCGGGGCGGCGATCGCCTGGACCGACCCCGCCGGCGCCGAGCGCGTCGCCCTCCTCGACGCCACGCCCGACCTCCGTCAGCAGGCCCTCCGGCACGACCTGCGCCGGTGCGACGCCATCTTCTTCACCCACCACCACGTGGACCACATCTTCGGGCTCGATGAGGTCCGCCGCTTCAACGCCGTCATGCGTGCGCCGATCGACGTCTTCGCCGACGCCCACACGCTCGAATCGCTCCGCCGGGTGTACAAGCACGTCTTCGACGCCCGGGCGAACGTGAACAAGTCGTTTGTGGCGACGCTCCTGCCGCGCCAGGTGCGGGCGCTCGAGTCCGTGTCGCTGCACGGGCTGCGCTTCACGCCGATCCCGCTGCTGCACGGCCGGTTGCCGATCCTCGGCTGGCGCGTGGACGCCGAGTCCGCCGCGACGCGGGCCGACTGGCTGCCGCTGGCCTACTGCACCGACGTCTCGGCGGTCCCGCCCGAGGCGTGGCCGGCGCTCGACGGCGTGCGGACCTTGGTCCTGGACGCCCTGCGCCGGCGCAAGCACCCGACGCACCTGTCGATCGACGAGGCCGTCTCGATCGCGCAGCGCGTCGCCGCCGACCGAACCTTGTTCGTCCACATGGGCCACGAGGTGGTCCACGCCGAGGTTGATCCGACCCTGCCCGAGGGGGTGAGCCTGGCGTACGACGGGCTGACGCTGGGCGACGACGCGACGCCTCGGCCGCCGGATCCGGATCGGCGGCCGGGCCCCGCGTAAGCCCGCGACGAGGGCGGGCCGCGCACCCCGCCCTCGATCGCAACGAGGGTTCGATCGTCGACGCGGCTGGCGTCAGCCGCGGCGCCTACGCCGAGCCGCCGCCATCAGCCCCAGCCCGACCACGAACACGCTGCCCGGCGCCGGGATCATCGAGATCGAATCGAACACGACCTGGTCCAGCTGGAGCCCGCCGTTGACCGGCAGATTGACGTCGAAGAATTCGAAGTCAGGATTGGGCCGGATCTCCCAGTCGGTGAAGAAGTACTGCGTGATCCCATCTGGCCCGGAGGTGAGTGTCTCAGTTGTTGAGATAAACGTTTGCCGGATGTTCGCCGGGTCCACCTCGCCGAACGGATCGAACGCGGTCACGTTCTTGAGGATCGGGCTGGGGAAGGCGCCGTCGTCCGGGAACAGGTCGGTGAACGTGATCTGGATCCGCATCAGTTTCAGCGGGAACGGATCGATCCAGTTCGGCATCGTGAAGCGGAAGCCCGTGAACGGCTTGGTCGGCGAAGGCGTGAAAACCTGGAGCGTCGGCGCCACCTGCGGGTTGGGCATGATCGGTCCCGGGCCGTCGGGGTCCGGCCCGAACTGGAACGCCACCGGCTGGCTCGCCGTGACCGAGAAATCCCAGTGCACAAACGTCGACGCCGGCGCCCCGCGGTAGCTCGGCGGGTTCAGGTCGTGCGCCGCGGCGGTCCCGGCCGCCGCCATGACCACGGACACACCCAACAGCAACGTCTTCGATCTCATCTCTCTGCCTCCCTCGCGATGTGCGATGACTCGCGTCCCCGGGGTGGCATTTGACGATGACCCGACCCGATTATCCGCGCCGAGGCCGGCGGTGCAAGGATCAACGGATGATTTTGTCACCAATGCGGTTTCGTTCCGTGTTTCTACGCGGGGTGGATCAGGTGTCGCGGCCGCCCATGCTCCCACGGCGCCCGGCAGAACCACCCGGGCGGTCCCGATTGCCCGCCGGCGGGCCCCCGCTAGACTGGCCCGCCCATGGCCCAGATCCGCGAGATCAAATCCCGCATGAAGGCGGTCGCGAACATCCGCCGCATCACCAAGACAATGCAGATGATCGCGACCAGCAAGTTCGCCCGCGCCGAGCAGCGCGCCGTCGCGGCCCGGCCGTTCACCCTGGGCGTCTTCGACCTGGTGCGCGAGCTCGCCGCCACCGCGGGCGACCTGGAGCACCCCCTCATCTCGGGCGTGCCCGCCGGCGCCGGCAAGCCCGAGCTGCTGCTGGTCATCACGTCCGATCGCGGGCTGTGCGGGCCGTACAACGGCGCCGTCCTGCGCGCCGCCATGGACGCGATCCGCTCGGCGAGCCGTGGGACGGGCGTCTCGCCGGTCATCGAGCTCGTCGGCAAGAAGGGCGTCGCCTTTTTGCGCTTCAAGGGCGTGCGCGTCGCGAAGCGTCACGAGCAGTTCGGGGACAACCCGCAGCGCGAGGACGCCGACGCCCTCGCCGATTCGTACATGCGGCGGTTCATCGCGGGCGAGGTCTCCGCGGTGCGCGTGGTCTCGATGCGGTACGAGTCCGCCGGCCGGCAGAAGCCGGACGCGCTGCAGCTGTTGCCGCTGACGCCCCCCACCGCCGCCGGCGAGGCGAAGAAGTCCCCCGGCCTGCTCTACGAGTTCAGCCCGCCGGCGGAGGAGCTCCTGGCGACCCTTCTGCCGGTGACCGTTCGCGCCACGCTGAACCAGCTCTTCAACGAGGCCGCCGTCTCCGAGCACGTCGCCCGCATGGTGGCCATGAAGGCGGCGACCGACAACGCCGGGAAGATGGGCAACACGCTCAAGCGGCAGTTCAACCGCGCCCGCCAGGCGCAGATCACGACGGAGCTGACCGAGATCATCTCCGGCGCCGCGGCCCTCGAGTAGGCGAACAACCAGAACCGGTGGGACGGCCGTCTCGCCTGTCATCGCTGCGCTTCCCGCTGTGGGGCAGGCGTCCCTGCTAGCCGGCGCGATCGCTCCTCACATGTCCCCACCCAGGGTTGACACGTTTCGGGGGGGTATTCTGTTTGGCGTCGACGGGAGGCCCATGATGGCTTGTTCCGCTGCATCGATCATCAGGAAGCGCGCGAGTCCAACGTCACCGGGCGTGACGATTGTCGAGCTCCTCGTGAGCCTCGCGGTGCTGTCGGTGCTCCTGGCGATTGCGCTCCCGGCTCTGCGGGCCGTGCGAGCAACGGCGCAGGACGGCGCCTCACTCGCCAATATCCAGTCCAGCGCCCGCGACCTGCTGACCGAGGCCAACGCGGATGGCGATCGCCTGCCGATCGCCACACGTCCGTCAAATCTGAGATTCGGCCGGCAGCCGGGTGTGGGTCTGTCGATGCCGGATGGATCTGAGTTGATGTTCTCGTGGTTCGCGCACGTGAATGCGTGGCCGTTCGTGCTGGTGTCCCGGCACGGCGAACTCCACGAATCGTGGTACAGCCCGTCGAATCTCGACCGCGAGCCCGGCGCACTGATGTCGAGCGATTACATCCTGACGCAGGCCGCCATGGCCGACCCCTCGTACTGGCGCCGCGACGCCGAGCAGACGCCCGAGCTCTTGCGGCCGGTGCGTGTCGGGGAGTTCGAGCACCCATCACAAAAAGGCCTGCTCGTCGAGCGCACGCAGACGGTGCTCGCCCGCCGTCCGGGCAAGAACGAAGCGCTGGTCGCCCGCCCGATCGCCTTCGTTGACGGGCACGCGCAAAGGCGCGCCATCGCCGACGCTCGGCCCGGTGTGCCCAACTCGCTGCAAGGCGGCTTCACCCGGCCGATCGCCACGACGGAGCGAGGGTGCCTCGGCTATGACTACTGAAAGCGCACAACCCTTCTGCACGGCACGAACCGCTGCTGTGGTGTGCGGCTTGGTCGGCGTCGCGATCGCCGGGCGCCAGGTGTGGAGCGACGCCGGACCGGTCGTTGAAGGGCATTGGGGATGCACCGTGCCCACCGGGCCGGGCGGCTGTGGTCCGGACTGGCCGATCAATGTTTGCCCGCCCGAATGGGAATGCTGCCGGATCGCACATTACAATTCAGGCGGGTGCATCATCGGTGTTGCAGTCGCGTGCTGCCCGAACCGGGACACGGGGCGCCATGGTCGCTGGCGCGATGGCGTTCTCTACACCTTGTGCGGCGGGCCGGACGACGACCCCTATGAAGATGGGAAGAATGGCACGGGGATTGCCGGATGAACGCGCCGCGATCACGTCAAACGAACATCGGGATCATCGTCGTCTCACTCGTGACGATCGCGACATCCACGATCTTTCTCATTCGGGTGCTCGGCTCACCGTCGCCACAGACGGACGCCACTCCAGAGATCCACTTGCCGACGGTCAGAACGGGTCGCGCGCTCGCGCGTTCACATGTCGCGACCGATGAGGGATTGGCCGATCGGATGCGGGCGCTCCTTGTGTCACAACAGGCCGGCGCACTGACCGATTCCCAGATCAATCTCCTTGCCGACCAATCCGCCGCGATCCTGAGGACGCGCGCGGGCGGCGCTTTCGAAGATTATCTGGATCTCATGCGATCTTGGGGAGGCCGGTGCGACCTGACGGGAGCTGATCTCGACCGGCTCCGGCAGGGCTGGAAACCGGCGGATCACCCGCTCGCCCTCGCTGACTACGACCTCGATGCGCTCAGCCTCGAGGTCAGCGATACCCCTCCCACCGTGCAAATCTCTCGGGGCGGCCCCGGGCTCTTCACCCTGACGACGGCGAGTCAGTTCCGGTTTCAGAACCATTGGACGGACCTTCTTGGTGGGATCAGCACGCAGGCGGAGATCACGATCCCGACTCGAACAAACGCGGGCGATGTCGTCGAGGTGTCCTACGCGTTTTTCTGGTCGCCCTCAGACAACCGCTGGATTCCGTTCCGCCTGACCATGATGACACGGGAGCGCCTCCCGCTGCCGCTGACAATCTACTGACGCCGCATTCTCGTTGTTCAGGACAGGATCGCCGGTGTCCGCCCCGACGCTTCGGTATCCTCCCCGCTCATGGCGGACGCCGCGACCGATCTGCTTGATGACCTCCGTGCTCGCGGGCTGGTGCACCAGTGCACCGACGAGGACGCCCTGCGCGAGCACCTGAACCGGCCGCGGCTGGTCTACGCCGGGTTCGACCCCACCGCCGACAGCCTGACCGTCGGGAACCTCGTCCCGATCATGCTGCTCACGCACTTCCAGCGGGCCGGGCACACGCCCGTGGTCGTGATGGGCGGCGGGACGGGGCTCATCGGCGACCCCTCG
>RFGH01000183.1 GCA_003696675.1 Planctomycetota bacterium | reverse complement strand
GACGAATAAATCTTACCGCGGGGAAAAGCGTGCGACGGCCCCTTCGGATGAAATCGCGTAAATTTCGCCGTCGAATGGGGTGTTCGACCGAAGGCCGGATACCCCTGAAAGCGTGGCTTGGGCGATCAGATCGCCCCGTTCGGCATCGACCCGCATCAGGTCCCGCCCATTCCAGACCATCAGATCCCCTTTGCTGGTGGTGACAACCCACCCCCCGATCGAGGGGTTTGTCCAGCGGACTTCGCCGGTGTCGCCCTGGATGGCCATCAGGCCCGTGTCGGAGGTGGTGGCGTAGAGCACGCCGTTGATCAGGACGGGCTGGACGGTGACGGGGGCGGAAGATCGCTTGCGCCACAGGCGGAAGTTCTCGACGGCATCGAAGGCGTAGAGCGACTGGTCGAGGGAGGCGACATAGGTGATGTAGCCGTCGGAGACCATCGGCTCGCTGGCGTCGCCGGAGATGCGTGCGGTGCCCTTGCTGGTGGCGGACTCGACATCGAGGGTGCGGATCTGGCCGAGCGTGCTGATGGCGCTGACGGTCCAGTCGTCCACGCGGGTGGGGCGGGTCTCGATCAGCCCGTCGAACTGGTATTCCCAGACGCGGATGTCGTTGCGGACATCGACGGCGATCAGGCGGCCGCCGGCGGCGCCGAGGATGGCGAGATTGCCGAACATGACCGGGGCTGTGGTGGCGATGGTGCTCAGCCCGGTGCGGTCGAGTGTGTTGCCGGTGGCGAGGTCGAACTCGAAGAGGTCGGTCTCGTTGGTGACGAACAGGGAGTTGTCGACGCGGGTGTTGCCGAGGAAGCGGGTGTTGGTCTCGCGGACCTGCTTGTTCCAGCGGACCTTGCCGGTGGGGGCCTCGATGACGGAGACCATCGAGCCGGTGTCCTGGACGACGATCAGGTCGTCATAGGCGTCGGCGAATGCGATGCGAGCGCCGGTGATCAATGGGGGGCGGCTGGTCCAGTCCCAGCGGTAGCCGACGGCGTTCCAGGCGGCGTGGTCGACGGTGAAGGGTTCGGCCAGCCGGGTGGTGCCGCGTGCCGAGGCGGAGGTGCCGCCGGAGGAGGACGGGCTGGCCGAGCACCCGGCGATGGTCCCCGCGGCGAGCAGGGCGAGGAGGGCGGTGGCACGCGTCGGGCGGGTCGGCATCGGGTCTCGCTCCGAGGGGATGGAAAGGTCCTGGGGTGCGTCCGCGGGCCGATCGGGCGGACGCGGGCGGGAGTATAGAGCCGGTTCGGGCGGGCCGGGGCGGG
>RFGH01000182.1 GCA_003696675.1 Planctomycetota bacterium | reverse complement strand
GCCGGTGGTGGAGCAGCAACTGGGGGGCGCGTGCGACGGGCGGGCGCACGGGGCGTTCGAGGTCGGGCCGATCCGGTCGGCGTGGTCGCGGGCGGGGTATGAGGCGGCGGTGGCGCGGGCGCTGGAGTACATCCGGGCGGGGGACGCGTATCAGATCAATCTGGCGCATCGTCTGGTGGCGTCGTTCCGCGGGGACGCGGCGGGGTTGGCCGCACGACTGACCGGCGCGGCGCGGCCCGAGTACGGCGGCTTTGTGTGCTTCGATCACGCGGGCGAGCGGCATGCGGTGGTGTCGCTGTCGCCGGAGCTGTTCCTGGATTTTGACGCGTCGACGCGGGTGGTGCGGACCAAGCCGATGAAGGGGACGCGGGCGATCGGGGAGGATCCGGAAGAGCTGCGCGCGTCCGGCAAGGACCGGGCCGAGCTGAACATGATCGTGGACCTGATGCGCAACGACCTGGGGCGGGTGGCGCGGGCGGGCACGGTACGGGTGACGCGGGCGCGGGACATCGACGCGCACGGGGATTCGGTGTGGCAGGCGACGGCGACGGTGGAGGCCGTGCTGCGCGACGGTGTGACCGGCGCGGACCTGATCGCGGCGGCGTTCCCGGCGGGGTCGGTGACGGGGGCGCCCAAGGTGCGGGCTGCGCAGATCATCCGGGAGTTAGAGCCGCACGGGCGGGGGCCGTACTGCGGGTCGCTGGTGCGGGTGCGGGCGGACGGGTCGTTCACGGCGTCGGTGCTGATCCGCACGGCGCACCTCGTGGGCGAGCCGGACCCGGCGTGCGCGACGGGGTTCCGGGAGGCGGAGCTGCGGTTCCCGGTGGGTGCGGGGATCGTGGCCGAGTCGGACCCGGCGGCGGAGTGGGCGGAGACTTTGACGAAGGCGGGGGTGCTGGCCGAGGGGCTGGCGCAGAAGTTGCGCCACGATTGAGTCCAAGTCGGCTGATCGCAGTGATCGGACCCCCCGCCTGTGCCGATGTCACGATCCCGGAACGACTTGTGTTCTGAGGTGTGTTCCGGGGGACCGACCCATGAGCAGCAAAGAGCGACGAATGTTTCCGCGGATCGATTCGGAGATCGCCTGCAAGGTGCGGCGTGACGCGCGGACGGTGTTCAGCCCGGGGCGGACGGTGAACATCTCGCCGGGCGGGGCGGCGATCGTGCTGGTCGGGCCGCGTGAGGCGCGGGTGGGCGAGCGGATCGCGGTGGCGTTCGAGCATGCGCGGTGCGCGGTGACGCGGTCGGCGCACCTGGTGACGGGGACGGTGGTGCGTGCGGGGCCCTGCGTGGATAACGCGCAGGAGGTGGCGCTGGCGTTCGACACGCCGCAGTTCGGGCTGGAGGGGCTGGAGCTGCCGGTTGCGGCGTGAGTTTCCGGCGGGATGTGAGGCGCGTCCTGGTTTGATGCGCGCATGAGAAAGGCCCGCCGGTGGCGGGCCTTGGGGTGGTTTGGGGTGTTGGGTCACTCGAAGTCGGAGAGCATTTCTTCGATGGCGGCCTCGAGTTTTTCGGGGGTCTCGTAGGTGCCCTGCTCGATCTCGGCGCGGATACGGTTGACGAGATCGGTGCGGACTGGTCCGCCGTTCTTGAGTTCGATGAGGTGTCGGATGTGCGGCGAGAACTGGACTTCATCGGCGCCTCGGTATCGGCCGGGCGCCTGGGGTTGGTCGGTGCTCTCCGTGCGGCGTCCCGCGGCGGGGCCCACCCGGCCCGCGCGGGAAACCTGTCCAGTGGAGAGTGGTGAAAGTTCTGACATCAAACCGGCCTCCTCGTCTGTGCGTCGCTTGTGCCCACCACTTCGACACACACTACATCTTGGTTGTATTCCGACAGTCGGTTGCGTGACATAGGAAGTATCGGAGACGGATTTGCCGGGGCTGCAAAGTTCGGCCTTTGAGGCTCGAGCGACGGAACCCGCATCCAGTCAAGAGTTTACAGCGGATAACCCTGGTCGGACGCGCCAAAAAAAGTCTCGGAGACAGTCATGAGCGCTCAAATTGCCCATCGCAAGCGGGTTTTTTCTCTGTTCGGGTATCGCACGGGCGTTGCGGCCCACTGGTTTGTGGGGGTGTGGTGTGTGTTGCTTGCCCTGTTGTGGGGGTGTGGGCAGAGGCGTGCGGTGGACAACTCGGAGGCGTTGCGGGCGTATGCGGAGCAGGCGGGGGCGGTACTGTCGCCGGATGCGGGGGGCGGTGCGTCGGTCGTTGAGGGGTGGTCGGTGCTGGTGGCGGTGGTGCCGACGAACCGGGAGGAGGACGCGGAGGCGATGCTTGAGACGGTGCGGTCGGCGGGGTTGGGTGGGGCGCGGGTGGCGATGCACAACGGGCGTCGGGTGATCGTGTATGGGTCATGGGATGATCCGGGTGCGGAGGAGGCGCAGAGGGGGTTGGCCGCGGTTCGGGGCTTGCAGATCGGCGGGGTGACGCCTTTCGCGGCGGCGGTGATGATCCCGCCGGCGGCGCCTGCGGGTGCGAAGGACGAGTTCGATCTGCGGGGTGTGAAGGCGCGGCTGGGCGACGACGCGGTGTACACATTGCAGGTTGGGGTGTATGCGCGGGGTGATTTTCAGAAGCCGTCGGAGCAGGAGATCGCGTTGTTCCGTCGGTCGGCGGAGCGGGCGGTGGCGGAGTTGCGGGCGCAGGGGGAGCAGGCGTTTTTTTATCACGGGCCGAATCGGTCGTCGGTGACGGTGGGCGTGTTCGGGGAGGATGACCACGACGGTTCGACCCGGCCGGCGGTGGAATCGGCGCGGCTGCGTGCGTTGCGTGAGCGGTTCCCGCACTGTTTGCTGAACGGTGAGGGGCTGATGGAGACGGTGCAGACGGAGCGTGGGCCGGTGAAGCGGTTGCAGCCGAGTTATCTGGTGGCGATCCCGAAGCAGTGAGGCGGGGGTGGGGTGGTGGTCAGGGGGCGTTTCCGATGGGGTTTTCGAAGCCCTGGATCCAGATGGGTTCGATGCCGGTGACGACCCAGGGGGCGTCGGGGGTGGGTTTCTGCCAGTCGAGGGCCCACCAGGAGACGCGCGGGAGTTGGCCGCCGTCGAGGGAGAGGCGTACCTGGGTGCGTGCGACCTGGGCGCCTCTGGGGTCGACGCGGACTTCGCGGACATCGTGGGCGGTGATGTAGCCGGCGGCGCGTTCGCTGAGGGTGATGATCTGGTCTCGGGAGGTGGCCGAGCCGAAGCGTGTGCGGACGCGGGCGTCGGGGTGGAGGAGTTGGCGGAGGGTGGGGGCGTCGGCGGTGACGGCGGCGTCGATGAAGTCGCGGGCGTGTTTGCGGAGGGTTTCGCGTTGGGTGACGACGGCGCGGGCGGTGATGAAGACGGCGGCGGAGAGGAGGGCGCCGGTGGCGAGGGCGGCCCAGGCGTGGGGGCGTTTGTCGGCTTTGGAGAGGATGATCCAGGCGAGGACGCCGAGGCCGAGGGCGGCGGCGGCGCCGGGCATGCCGGAGCCGGTGATCCATGTTTCGATCCAGGGGGTGGGGGCGACGGAGGGGATGGGCGGTTCGAAGATCTGGGCGAGGGTCATGGG
>RFGH01000181.1 GCA_003696675.1 Planctomycetota bacterium | reverse complement strand
GAAGTAGGCGATGAAGGCGAGAATGCGCGCTCGAAGATCGTCCTGGGATTTGAAGCTGCCGCGCCGCAAGAGCCGGCGGGCGAGTATCGAGAACCAGATGGGTGCAGCCGGGCCGAGATCCAGGTCTGAGAGCCTGAGGGGGCTCGTAAGTGCGCGAAATCCGGTGCATCTGAGGGTTGCGATACCGAACAAACGCAAGCCGGACCCGCGCGATGCCCACGATATCCCCTCTGAGCCTGGTGAAGAACGACAATGTTGACGAGCGCGCCCCGACGGTCGCTGAGGCGCGGGCCGCGGTTCGGGCGGCGGCACGGGCTGCGGAGCGGTGCGCCGACGACTGGGCGGCCGCCGAGGGTCACGTGGCGTTCCGCGATGTCGAGGCCGAGCTCCACGAGCTCGTCCTGGCCTTCGCCCGTGCCCTCGTGGTGCTCTTCCTCTGCCTGCGAGAACGAGCGGTGATGGCGACCTGGCCTGATGGAGAGTGCGTCGAGGCCTGGGGGCGCAGCTTCCGACGTGCGCCTGCCATCGCGCGAAACCTCACGACGATCTTCGGTGTCGTGCGGTACTGGCGGACGTACATGCGAGAGGTCTCGGGCGTCGACAAGCAGGGCTTTCACCCCCTCGACCTCTCGCTGGGGCTGCCCGCGGATCGCTTCAGTTGGACGGTGCTGGCCAAGGCGAGCTGGCTGGCGACGAAGCTGTCGTTCGCGGAGGCGAAGGCGACGATGGCCGCATTCATGCCAAACGTCCCGTCGACGGAGGTCATCGAACGCGCGGTGCTCGGCTTCGGGCGGTTCGCTGAGAAGTGGCTTCAGGAGCGCCCCGCTCCCGAGGACGACGGCGAGGTGCTGGTCATCATGTTCGACGGCAAGGGCATCCCTACTGCGACCGATGCTGAGCTGGCTCGTCGACGGGGGCGTCGCAAAAAGAAGAAACCCGAGGCATCTCCCCGCCATCGTGGGCGGCGAAAGCGGAAGCGCTCGCCGAAGAAGCCGAGGCGCAAAAAGGGCGACCACTCGAAGAACGCCAAGATGGCGACGACGGTGGTCATGTACACCCTCAGTCGACGAGGAACGCGACGGCTCGAAGGGCCGATCAACAAGTGGATCTACGCCTCGTTCGCGCCGAAGTGGTGGGCGTTTTACATCGCCCGCAAGTGGGCAGACCGGCGCGGCTTTACCAAAGACTCCGGCCGGCTCGTCCAGGTCGTCACCGATGGCGACAACGATCTCGCTGACCTCTGCGCCGCCTACTTCCCCGAGGCCGAGCACACCATCGATATCTGGCACGTCGTCGAGCGGCTCTGGTCGGCTGGGGAGTGCTTCCTCCCCGAGGGCTCCCAAGCGCTGACCCGCTGGGTCGAGGAGCAGAAGGACCGCCTCTTCGACGGCGAGATCGAAGACATCCTCGACGAGATGAGGACACGCCTCGCCGCCATCGCCAAGACCGGGCCCGGAAACAAGGGCCGCCGCGAGCGCTTGGGCAAGGCGATAGCCTACATCGACAAGAGGGCCGACAAGCTCGACTACGGCTCCCTCCGACGACGTGACCTGGAGATCTCCACCGGCCCCATCGAGGGCGCCATCAAGCACGTCATCGGCAAACGGCAGGACCACGGCGGCATGCGCTGGATCAAGGAGCGCGCCGAAGCCGTCCTCAAGCTCCGCTGCATCGAGGTCACGGGCGGCTGGGACGCATTTGAGCGCGAGCTTCATGACCGGCGACACAGAGCCGGCCTCGTTCTCAAGCAGCGATTACGGCTCCAGGCCAATCGTCCAGCGGGCCTGCCCCACATGCTGGAGGCCGCGTGACATGGGCCGATCTGCACCCGAACCGGAACCGGTCGCTGACGACCTGTGGCTCGATGAACCTCCATTCGATGCGAGCGCGTTCACGCTGCCGATCCAGAGCGGACCGGTTGCACCCGCACGATGGAAGCGATTTCCAGGGCACGAGGACGCTACCTTCGCCGGTGTCACG
>RFGH01000180.1 GCA_003696675.1 Planctomycetota bacterium | reverse complement strand
GGGTCTGGCAATCTGGAGGGTGGGGTCGGAACCGGTCGATGCTGATTAGCCGAGAGGACGCGCCGAGGGTGCGCGCCGCGGCGGAGGATTCGATGAGCGGCAACCCCTTTGATTTTTCAGGTGATGGCGGCGGTTTCGAGGGCCTGGAGGGTCTGGGCTTGGAGGGGCTGGTGGGGCCTTCGGGGCTGCCTGCGGATCCGGCGGTGCTGGAGCGGAACCTGATGGCGTTGTCGGGTCGGAACCGCGCGTTGGCGGAGCGGATCGCGGGGGCGGTGTCGCGGGCGGGTGTGGTGCTGGAGATTGGGGCGGACGGCGTGGTGACGGGGACGCTGGAGGGGCGTCGGCTGGGGAGTGCACGGCGGGCGGGGGCGGAGGCGGAGAAGTTGGCCGAGTCGGTGGACCCGGCGGAGTGCGCGGCGGCGTGTGTGCTGGGGTTCGGGCTGGGGCACCATGTGCGTGCGTTGCAGGAGCGGCTTGGGATGAAGTCGCTGGTGGTGGTGTTCGAGCCGGATGTGGGGCTGCTGCGTGCGGTGCTCGAGCGTGTGGACCACAGCGGGTGGCTGGCGCTGGGGCGTTGCGTGATCGTGACGGACGCGGAGGACGCGGCGGGGCTGACGCGGTCGATCCGCGGGATGGAGGGGCTGATCGCGCTGGGGGTGCGGATCATCGAGCACGCGCCGAGCAGGGCGCGGCTGGGCGATGATGCCGCGCGGTTCGGGCGGACGATGGGCGAGGTGGTGCGGTCGACGCGGACGCATGTGGTCACGACGCTGGTGCACGCGCCGGTGACGCTGCGGAACATGGTGATGAACGCGGACCGGTACGCGTCGTGCGCGGGGATCACGGCGTTGAAGAACTCGTGCGTGGGCGTTCCGGCGGTGACGGTGGCGGCGGGGCCGAGCCTGCAGAAGAACCTGGCGTTGCTGGGCGAGCCGGGTGTGCGTGAGCGGGTGGTGATCATCGCGGCGCAGACAGTGCTCAAGCCGATGCTGGCGGCGGGGATCCGGCCGCACTTCGTGACGGCGCTGGACCATCACGAGTTGAGCGGCCGCTTTTACGAGGGGCTGACGGCGGAGGATGTGCGCGGGGTGCGGCTGGTTGTCGAGCCGAAGGCGAACCCTGCGATCCTGGAGAAGTTCCCGGGCGAGATTCTGGTGACGCAGGAGAAGGTGCTCGACGATCTGATCGGGACGGACCTGGTGCGGGACCTGGGCGAGCTGCCGGCGGGCGCGACGGTGGCGCATCTGAGTTACTACCTGGCGCGGTATCTGGGATGCGACCCGGTGATCATGATCGGGCAGGATCTGGGGTTCACGGACGGGCAGTATTACGCGGCGGGCGCGGCGATCCATCGTGTGTGGCAGGGTGAGTTGAACCACGAGCGTTCGCTGGAGATGCTCGAGTGGGAGCGGGTGGCGCGGATGCGGGCGAACCTGCGTCGGGTGCCGTCGCAGGACGGGCGGACGATCTACACCGACGAGCAGATGGCGACCTATCTGGCGCAGTTCGAGGCGGAGTTCCAGAAGGACACGCTGGCGGGGCTGGCGGTGATCGACGCGACCGAGGGCGGGGCGGCGAAGAAGCACACGACGGCGATGCCGCTGCGCGAGGCGCTGGAGCGTTTCGCGCGGGCGGAGCGTCCGGCGTTGCCCGAGACGGCGGGCGGGGCGCGGGAGGCTGCGTCGGTGCGGGAGGCCTTGCGGGCGCACTTTGAGCGGTTGATCGCGGACGCGAGGGCGATCCGGGCGGCGAGCGACGAGACGGCGGAGCGGCTGACGGAGATCGCGGAGTCTCGGGTGGATACGCGCGGCGCGAACGCGATCGTGGCGGAGGTGCAGGCGACGGGGCATCGTGTGCGTGCGATGAAGCCCGCGTTCCCGCTGGTGGAGTTCATCAACCAGACGGGGGTGCTCAATCGGTTCAAGGCGGACCGGCTGATCGAGCTGGCGGGCGCTGATCCGTTGGAGCGGCAGCGTCGGCAGGCGGAGCGGGACATCCAGAATGTGCGATGGATCGGGCAGGCCGCGGACGAGTTGGCGAGGCAGTTGGCGCAAGGTATCGCGGTGTTGGACGGGGCACGGTCCAAGGCGACGCGTGACGAGCCCGAGCCGGAGTGCTCGGTCGGTCGTGAGCCGGTGCGGGCCGAGGTGTTCGTGCTGTGCGACCCGGGATACGGCGGGCTGGGCGTGGCTCGGGACCTGGGCGAGGCGGTGTGGCGTGGTCGCGATGCGCTGGATCTGACGCTGCGTCGGGCGTTGCTGTGCGGGCGTGGTTGTTCGGTGCGTGTGCTGACGCCGGACCCGCGGAAGACGGGGGAGTTGCTGCGTCGGGCGGGTTTGGAGGCGGAGCCGCGCGTGGTGGTCGAGCCGGTGGATCCGGCGCGTTGGCGTGAGCGTGCGCGTGCGATCGGGCGTGCTCGGGCGTGCGCCTCGGACGGGTGGCGTGGCGGGGTGGCGCAAACGACGGTGTTCGACGAGATGCTCGACCCCAAGACGGTCGGTGAGATCATGGACCGACGGGGCGTGGACGCGGCGGTGTTGATCGGTGCGGACTGGGCGCTGGTGGACCCGGTGCTGCTGGACGCGCTGATCGACCGGCACGCGGAGGCGCCGGATCGGCATCAGATCGTGTTCTCGCAGGCGGTGCCGGGGCTGGGCGGGTGCGTGCTGTCGCGGAGCGCGGTGCGGTCGCTGGAGCAGTTGCAGGACATCGGGAGCCCGCTGGGCACGGTGGGTGGGCTGCTGGGGTATGTGCCGGTGAACACGCAGACGGACCCGATCGGGACGACGCTGTGCGTGCGGGTCGAGCCGGCGGTGAGGGACGCCGGGGTGCGGCTGATTGCGGACGCGGCTCCGGGGCGGCGGCTGATCGCTTCGGCGTTGGAGCGGCTGGGCGAGCGGGCGGGGGACTCCTCGGCGTTGCAGAGCGTGCGTGCGGTGGAGATGTCGAGGGCGTTCATGGTTCCGCGGACGCTGGTGCTGGAGCTGTGCCCGGGGCGGCTGTCGAGCGGTGTGTTCGGCGCGTGGAAGCGTGGCGGGCCGCGGCCGACGGAGCGTGGGGCGGTGGATTTCGCCCGGGCGCATGCGCTGCTGCGTGAGTTGACCTCGGCGCGAGAGGACGCGGTGGTGGTGTTCGACGGTCCGGGCGATCCCTTGATGCATCCGGGGGCGTTGGATTTCGTGCGTCTCGCGGACGAGCTTGGGGCGGCGTGCGTGTCGTTGCGGACCGACCTGCTGCGTGAGGGTGTCGAGCCGGACGAAATCTTCGTGAGCGGTTTGGGGGTGCTGTCGGTGGATGTGCTGGCGACGGAGCCTGCGACCTATGCGGCGCTGACGGGCGTGGACCGGCATCGGTTTGTGGTGGAGCGGTTGGGGCGGATCGCGGATGCGCGGGCGATGGGTGAGACGGGGCTGAAGTCGCCCTGGATCCAGCCGCGGATGACGCGGTGCGACGCGGTGATCGATCAGGTGGAGGGGTTCTACGACGCGTGGATCATGACGGTGGGTTCGGCGGTGATTGATCCGCAGCCGGTGTGGGTGTCGGACCGCGTCAGGCCGCTGCCGATGCCGGAGGGTCGGGCGTTGCAGATCGAGCGTGAGACGCTGCGTGTGCGGAGCGACGGGGTGGTGTGCGACGCTTCGTGGCGTGCGGTGCGGCGGCTCAACGCGTTTGACGAGGGGCTTGCCGGGGCTGTGCGGGCGTGGCGTGCGGTGCTGGAGCAGGGCGGGCGGAGTCGGATGGCGGCCGGGGCGGCGGCGTGAAAGCGACGGCGATCATCCTGGCGCGTGGGGGTTCGAAGGGGTTGCCGGGGAAGAACACGGCGACGGTGGGCGGGCGGCCTTGCATCGCGTGGACGATCGAAGCGGCGATGAACGCGCGGACGGTCGATCGGGTGGTGGTATCGACGGACGATGTTGCGGCGAAACAGATCGCGGGTCTGATGGGGGCCGAGGTGGTCGACCGCCCGCCCGAGCTGGCGGGCGACACGGCGCGGGTGGACGACGCGGCGCGGCACGCGTTCGGCGCGATCGGGGAGCCAGCGGGGCCGGTGGTGATTCTGTACGCCAATGTGCCGGTGCGACCGGACGACCTGATCGACCGAGGCGTGACGCTGCTGGCGCGGACGGGGTGCGACAGCGTGCAGAGCTATGCGCCGGTGGGCAAGCATCATCCGTGGTGGACGGTTCGGCTGGGCGAGGGCGGCGTGGTGCGGGCGTGGGAGGGCGAGGTGCTGAACCACGGTGTGTTCCGTCGGCAGGATCTGCCGCCGGCGTGCGTGCCGGACGGGGGGCTGATCGTGTGTTCGCCGGATGCGTTGATGCTGCGGCTGGGCGTGCCAGACGGGCCTCACGCTTTCTTTGGGGTGGATCGGCGGGGGGTTGTTACCGGAGAGGGTGAAGTGATCGACATCGACTCGAAAATTGACCAGATTGTGGCGGACGCCATCCTGCGGGAGCGAGCGGTGCATGCGAATCGGTGAGCGCGAGATCGGGTTGCAGCATCCGGCGTATGTGATCGCCGAGATCGGGGTGAATCACGATGGGGAGGTGTCGCGAGCGTTGGAGTTGACGGACGCGGCCGCGGAGGCGGGTGCGGACGCGGTGAAGCTGCAGTTCTTTGAGACCGATCGGCTGATGAGCAGGGCGGCGAAGTTGGCGGCGTATCAGAAGGCGGCGGGGGAGACGGATCCGATCGCGATGCTGCGTCGGCTGGAGCTGACGCTGGACGAGATGGCGCTGGTGGTGGAGCGGGCGCACGCGCGGGGGATCCATGCGATCGTGACGGTGTTCAGCACGGAGCTGGTGGATGCGGCGGAGACGCTGGGGTGGGATGCGTACAAGACGGCGAGTCCGGACATTGTGAATCGGCCGTTGCTGGAAGCGCTCGCCGCGACGGGCAAGCCGATGATCGTGAGCACGGGGGCGAGCACGCTGGATGAGGTGGTGCGGGCGGTGGGGTGGTTGGAATCGGTGCGTGATCGGCTGGTTGCTCTGCAGTGTGTCAGTTCGTATCCGGCACCCGATGCGGCGCTCGGCGGGATTGGTGCGATCGGGAAGGCGACGGGACTCCTGGTCGGGTATAGCGATCACACGCGGCGTGTTGAGACCGGGGCGGAGGCTGTGGGCGCAGGGGCGGTGATGCTCGAGCGTCACATCACCTACGACCCGCGTGCCGCAGGGCCGGATCATGCTGCGTCACTGGACCCGGGCGGCTTTGTCCGATATGTCCGCGGCGTGCGTGCGGCCGTCCGTGGTTCGTCGGAAGGACGGAAAGCAGTTCTCGACTGCGAGCGGGACATCCGTGCACTCTCGCGGCAATCTGTCGTCAGTGTTGATCGCATCGTCGCGGGAAGCGTGATCGATCGGGGTCACCTGACCATCAAGCGGCCTGGGACGGGGATTCTGGCGTACCGTCTTGATGAGGTGATCGGGCGGACGGCGGCGCGGGACATCGAGGGGGATGTGCCGATCGTGGAGGAGGATCTGGCGTGATCGGTGACGGCTGGGTGAGCACGGACGAGGAACGCAGGCGTGATGCCCGCCCGACCACGGATCGGCCCCGCAGGATCGCGGTGGTGACGGGGACGCGGGCGGAGTTCGGGCTGTTGACGCCGGTGATGCACGCGATCAGGGACCGGGCGGATTGTGAGCTGCTGGTGATCGCGGCGGGGTCGCACCTGGTGCAGCCGGGGCTGACCTTCCGCGAGGTGAAAGCGAAGTTCGATGTGGCCGACTCGATCCCGATGCAGACGGCGGGGAAGGTCGGGCGGTGGCAAGATGTTGAGTCCCTGGGCAAGGGGATCGGGCGGTTCGGAAGGTCGTTCGAGCGGCTGCGGCCGGATTGGGTGGTGGTGCTGGGGGATCGGATCGAGGCGTTCGCGGCGGCGTCGGCCGCTTGCGTGGGCGGGATCGCGGTGGCGCATATTCACGGCGGGGATCGGGCCGAGGGGGTGGCGGATGAGGCGATGCGGCACGCGATCACGAAGCTGGCGCACCTGCATCTGGCCGCGACGGAGGCGAGCGCAGAGCGGATCCGGCGGATGGGCGAGCGGGAGGACGCGGTGATGGTGGTCGGTTCGCCGGCGGTGGACGGGCTGGCGGCGATCCCGGCGATGGACGACGCGGCGTACGAGGCGATGGGCTCGCCAAAGGCGGTGATGCTGATGCACCCGATCGGGCGGACGGATGAGATCGAAGAGCACGCGGCGCACACGGTGCTGGAGGCGCTGGACGGCGTGCCCGTGGTGGCGCTGCACCCGAATCTGGACCCCGGGCGGGGTGGGATCATGCGTGCGTTGTTGGACGCGCCGGCGAGCGTGCGGATCGAATCGCACCTGGAGCGTGCGGCGTTCGTGGGGCTGCTCAAGCGGGTGGCCTCGGAGGGCGGGGCGCTGGTGGGCAACTCGTCGGCGGGATTGATCGAGGCGGCGGCGATCGGTTGTCCGAGCGTGGATGTGGGCGATCGGCAGGCGGGGCGGGAGCGGTGCGAAGGCTGGACGGCGCACGCGCCGGAGGATGCGGGGGCGATCCGGGAGGCGTTCGAGGTGGTGATCGGACGGGCGGAGCGAGGGGAGCACCCGTACGGGGATGGGAAGGCGGGGGTGCGGATCGCGCGGGCGCTGGCCGAGCGGGACCCGCACGCGGCGGGGTTGACCCGCAAGCGTTGCGTGTATTGAGAGCGGGCGCGGGGGGCACAGAAGTGTGTGGCGGGCGTTCTCGGACGGCGAATCCGTGCGACGATCGGCGTGGGTGCGTCAGAAAGTGTCTCGGGCGAAAGTCGGCCGGGTAAGGAGACGATGAGTCCGTGTCGGTCCATCAGCCCAAAGGAGTGCGGGATGCCTGTCACGGAAGAGCAGCGTCAGCAGGTCGTTGAGAACGCGATTCGCGAGATCTCGCACATCGCCACGCTTCCGGAGGTCACGCTCCGGATCATCGAACTCGTGGAGGATCCGACGAGTACGGCTCAGGACCTGCACGCGGTGATCAGCAACGATCCGGCGCTGTCCAGCCGCATTCTCAAGGTGGTCAACTCGTCGTTCTACGGGCTGCCGGGGCAGATCGCGTCGATCAATCGCGCGATCGTGATGCTCGGTCTGAACGCGGTGAAGAACATCGCGATCGCGGCGTCGCTGGCCAAGCTTTTCCGTGGCGGTGAGCTGACGCCGAACTTCTCGGCGAAGGAGCTCTGGAATCACTCGAACGCGACGGCGATCGGGTGCAAGCTGATCTCCGATTCGCAGGGTCTGGGGCTTGGTGACGAGGCGTACCTCGCGGGGCTGATCCACGACATCGGCATCATGGTCGAGATGCAGTACGATCGTTCGAAGCTGATCGATGCGCTCGACAAGACGGGCGCCGGGCCTGAGGGTGTCCCGAAGGTCTCGCTGCTCGAGACCGAGCTCGAGGTATTCGGGGCGAATCATCAGCACTTCGGGCAGGGGTTGTGCGCGAAGTGGAAGTTCCCGGCACCGTTCGCGGCGGCCACGGGCTTCCATCACAATCCGCTGAGTGCGCAGAGCGAGCAGGTGAAGCTGGTGTCGGTCGTGCATGCGGCTGACTGCCTGGCCGGTCGTGTGGATTCGGGCTTCCGGTTGGACAACCCGGGTTGCCAGATCCAGAAGGAAGTTCGTGAGCTGCTGAAGCTGAGCGACGAGAAGATCGAGGAGTTGGCGATCAAGCTGCAGAACATCACCGCCGACGCCGCGAACATGCTCTGAGTGTGCGGACCAGGGCGTCTATCAACGGCCACTGCGTGAGCGGTGGCCGTTTCTGTTTGGGAGCTCGGCGCGGGCGGTCGCGTTTCAGGATAATCGGTCTTTCCAGAAGGCGAGGCGTTCGCGGTTGGTCAGGTCGAAGCCCAGGGGGGTGACCGTGATGCGTCGTTCGAAGAGTTCGTGGACATCGGTGCCGGGGTCTGTGCCGCGGAAGTCGAGCCCGTGGCCGGCGGCCCAGTAGTAGGTCTCGCCGCTGGGTGATGTGCGTCTCTCGTAGCGATCGACGAGGGCGTGGGTGTTCATGGGGCAGACGACGACATCGGGGTGTTCGGGGAGGTGTTCGGTGGCGGGGATGTTGATGGAGAGGGCCTCGTGGCGGGCGGGCAGGCCGCCGGTGAGCAGGCGGTCGATGATGCGTCGGGCGGCGGCGGCGGCGCGGTCGAAGTCGGGTCGGGCGGTGTCGAGATGGAGGGAGACGGCGATCGAGGGCACGCCGAGGAAGGCGGCTTCGAGGGCGGCGGCGACGGTTCCGGAGTAGAGGACATTGATGCCGCAGTTGGCGCCGGCGTTCATGCCGGAGATGACCAGGTCGGGGCGGTCGCCCTGGCCGAAGCGTTCGGGCCAGAGGTTGGTCAGGGCGAGTTTGGTGCAATCGGCGGGACGCCCGTCGACGGCGATGGCGTCGTGATCGTTGAGCCGGGTTTCGCGGACCATGAGGGGCTGGTGGAAGGTGATGCCGTGGGATGTGGCGCTCTGGACGGTCAGGGGCGCGACCGCGAGGACCTCGCCGAGGGGGTCCGGCGTGAGCAGGGCGCGGTGCATGGCGGCGATGCCTGGGGCGTGGATACCGTCGTCGTTGGTCAGCAGGATGCGCATGGGCGAGGGTAGGTCGCGGGAAGGTGCGTCTATTCCTCCAGGCCGAGCCCCCGGCGGAGGGGGGCAAGGTGGGCGGCGTAGCGCTCGTGCTTTTTGACGGAAGACTTGTAGAGCGGGCGGCGGACCTGGTCGCGCGAGCTGGTGCGGACGGCGCGGTCCGACTCGTGGAAGTTCAGGATGGCATCGTCCCACGGGAGCCCGATGCGGTCGAGCACGGGCGTCAGCAGCCCGCGGGGATCGGCGACAAGTTCTTCGTAGGGCATCTCGATGATGTTCAGTTCGGGCAGGGCACGCCAAGCGTCCATGAGGCGTTGGTAGTCGCGGTAGTAGCGGCCGAGCCACTCGAGATCGTGGGTCTGGGGGTGGGGCCTGGAGAAGGACTGGAAGAAGTTGGAGAGGCAGGTGTCCTGCGGGTCGCGGCTGCAGTGGATGATGGTGCAGCCCGGGAAGAGCCGGGCGATGAGCGGGACATAGTAGTAGTTGTATGGCTGTTTGTCGGTGACGAATCCCTCGCGCGAGACGGCGTCGTAGTAGGTCCACGCTTCGGAGGCCATGGCGTCGATGCGTTGTTTGGTGTAGTTGGCGCGGGTGTAGGGCAGCGGGCGGAGGACGCCTTTGAACACCGGGTCGGACTGGGCGACCTGTCGTGAAACGGCGTTCATCTCGCCGCCGGGGTGGATGGCGTCGAGTTGCGCGAGCATCTGCTCGGTGAGCGAGGTGCCCGAGCGCATCATGCCGAGGATGAAGATCAGACGGGAGCCGTCGCGGTCGGCGAACGGGATGCCGCAGCCGGGCCGCCAGCACTCGATGAGTTTGTCCACGCGTCGGGCGTGATCGTCGGGATCCCAGGGGAGGCGGTCAATTTCCTTGGATTTCTTGTAATAGGCGAAGGCGGTGTCGTAGTCGCCGGCGGCTTCGTGCAGTCTCCCCAGGTGCCAGGTGATGGGGATGCGCATGGCGGGGATGAGGCTGGGATCGTCGGCAAGCGGTGCAAGTTCGGCGATGGCCTCGGCGGGTTCGCGGTGGTCGGGGGCGAGCCGGGCGGCGCTGATGAGCAGGGTGGCACGGGAGGAGAGCGGCTCGCGTTGGTAGACAGGGGAGGCGCGGAGTTCGGCGAGCAGTTCGGCGGCGCGGTCCCAGCGGGCGAGGTCCATCAGGATGCTGATGCGCATGCGGAGGGCGTGGAAGTTCGTGGGTTCGCGGTAGATAAGCCGTTCGGCTTCGAGGAGGGCTTGTTCGTAGTCGCCGCCGCGCTGGAGGGCCTGGATGTAGGAGAGGCGGAGGGGGGTGGCCTTGGGGTCGGCTTTGACGGCGGCGGCATAGGCCTCGATGGCTTCGGCGTGTCGTCCGAGTTCGCCGTTGCAGACGCCGAGCATCCAGAGCACGCGGGGATCACGCGGAGCTTTCTGGCGCAGGGCCGTCAGACGGGGGAGGGCGGCCGAGTACTGCTTGCGTTTGATCGCCTGTGCGAGCGTGTTGAGCTCTGCGGCGATGGGGTCGTTGCGGGTTGGGGCGGGTCGCTTTGCCATGTCAGGCCATGAGTTCCGCGCAGCCGGGGGTTGCATCGACATACCGGGCGTGGACCGACTTGTAGTGCCGGCGGTAGATCTCGTCGATCTCCTCCGGTGCGGGGAAGCCATCGGAGAAACCCGGGCGTTCGGTGTCGAGCGTGGTGCGGGCGGCGGCGATGAGGTGGGCGATGAGCGAGCGAGGGTCTTCGAGCCCGACCGAGACCCGGATCGTGGTCGGCGTGATGCCCGCTTCAAAGAGCGCCTGGCGGGAGAGTTCCGAGTGGCTGGTGATGGCCGGGCAGAGGACGATGGTGTTGGGTGTGCCCAGCGAGACCTGGTGGCCGAAGACCGGGTCGAGGTGATCGAAGAAGCGTTCGAACACGACGCGGGAGAACAGGCCGCGGGCGTTCGGGTCGTTCTTGGTGTCGCCCTCGAAGTCGAAGGTGAACAGCGGCGCGGGCAGGCCCAGGAACAGGCACTTCTCGCGGATCGAGGCGTTGGGGTGATCGGGCGCGGCCGAGCAGCAGACATTGATCTGGGGGTGGCGGTTGAGGATCTCGGCCAGGGTGAGCGTGTTGATGCACTTCTGGAGCATGCGTTGCTCGAGGGTGTGCAGGCCCATGAGCACCTCGAAGCACTTGTCCGCGTCGAGGAAGGCGCCCTTGATGTAGTACACATTCCAGAAGAGGGTTTCGTCCCAGTTGAAGGTGCGGGTGGAGCCGTCAACATCCGGGCCCTGGCACGAGTCGTGCTTGCCCATGAACATGCGCTCGTTGCGGGCGATGACGCACCCGGCGGTGGTGCTGCCGTGGCCGGAGATGTCCTTGGTGTAGGAGTGGATCACATAGTCGGGTCGTTCGAGGTGATCGGACCGTCGCAGGGGGCGGTGGAGGAACGGCGTGCCGACGGTCGAGTCGCAGATCACGGTCAGTTTGCGTTCGTGGGCCAGTTTGCAGATGGCGGGCACATCGAGCACATAGCCGTGGGGATTGCAGGGAGATTCGAGGTAGACATAGATCTGGCGACCGGCGGCCAGGCGGTCCGTGTGCTGCTCGGTCACCCCGTCGAGGGCCGCGCGGAAGTCGTCCACGGTGTAGCCGTCGAAGAAGTGGACGGCCACATCGAGGTTGGACGGCTTGGCGAACCAGTCGTGGAGGAGTTGGTAGGTCCCGCCGTAGACATTACGAGAGGACAGGATGATGTCCTGGTAGCCGACGAGGTGGCTGAGAACGCCGTCGACGGCGGCCATGCCGGAGTTGAAGTTCCACGCCATGTAGGAGCCGGCTTCCGGGCCGCACTCGATGTCGACGATGTGGTTGGCAAGCGAGACGGATGTGGGGTTGAGCAGGCGCGAGTAGATCTCGTGGAGCAGTTCCTTGCCCTGGAAGGCGTCGTCGATCCATTCCGCGCATGCGTAGATGTAGGTGGCGGTGCGAGTGATGACCGGCTTGGCGCTGAACAGGGCGGTGACATTGTCGAAGATGGGGTAGGCACCCTTGGCCGCGCGGTCTCCCGGCGCGTCGACCACCGACTGGTAAGACGCGCGGAGGGGATGCTGGAGGGTGTCGAGGAGTTTGGCGAGCTGGAAGCAGAGGAAGCGTTGAGCGCTGAACCGCTCGACCCGCTCCTGCCGGGGCAGGTTCGCCAGCTCGCTCACCCCGATCTTCCAGAGATCTTGCAGGTCGGCGTGTCCGGCGTAGAGGTGGTGGGCGAAGGACGCCATGCGGGCGCCGAAGGGGGTGGTCGGGTCGATGCCGAAGTGCGAAAGCTGTTCCGCGACGAGCCCGGGGATATCGGCCGCGTCGGTGGACTTGCGGCGGGGGGAGATGACGCGTGCGGAGGCGAAGTCCTCGGCGACGGAGCGGGGGTGGTTGGGTATGGGCGGCATATCGGCGATTTCTCCCTCTCCGGTCAGTTTAGGGGG
>RFGH01000179.1 GCA_003696675.1 Planctomycetota bacterium | reverse complement strand
GGGTCCGGGTCCGCCGGCTCGGCGGACGGCCCGTCGTCGGCGGCGTCGGTCGGCGCCGACGGGCGGTGGCTGGATCGCATCGTGGTCGCGGTCACCTCTTGACTCGGGGCAGGTCCGGTCGCTGTCGGCGATCCAGCCCGCCCGCTTGAACCGCAGAGTGTAGAACGCCGGGCCGCCCGATCCAAGCCTCCTCTCGACCCCCACGCCGACCGAACCTGGTCAGGCCGACGTCTCCTTGGTCGACTCACACTCAGGGGCGCCGCGGGATTCGCTCACCGCATTGTGTCTTTTCTCAAAATGCAGCACATCAACGCAATTCTTATTGACAAGAACAGGAGGGGGGGGATAATCGCCACGATGCGGGCTCACGTCGAGACCCACACACTCCCAGGAAAGAGCAACTCACGTTTGCCCATACAGAACGACAGGGTTCCGTTTCACGGCTGCTGCGAGGCGCAGCGGTGACGATTCTCGCAGTCGTCGCAACGGAGATCGCCCACCAGCCCGCCCGCGCAGCCGAGCCGCTGCCCGAACTTGAGAGCCGCTTCACCCGCGCCACTCCGCCGACACCCCAAGAGGTGCATGGTCCGGGTGAGCCGATCCTGTCAGACAACTTTGACGCCAACGGCGACGGAAGCAACGACGCTGTTGTGATCGCACCATCGAGTGATCCCAGTGGAGTGGGCCGAGTTGTGATTGTCTCTACCGCGACAGATGAGGTGTTGTGGCAGTTTTCGGCGGAGCAGACAGGCGACGTCATCCCCATCGCGGCGACAGCGGGCGATGTGAACGACGACGGGCTGGACGATGTCATCATCACCATCATGCGGTGGAATGAAACCACTGAAATGATGGATTCCTGGGTCGATGTCCGCTCCGGGGTGGATGGCGCTCTGCTGTTCAATCTGCAAAGTCCGGCCGTCATCACCGACGGTTTCGGCGTCTCGGTCGCCGCGGCGGGCGATGTCGACGGCGACGGGCATGACGACATCATCGTCGGCGCACCGCTGGGCGGAAAGCAGGTAACCGGCAGGGCCTACGTGTTCTCAGGCCTCGACGGCGCACTGCTTCGCACCGTCCATAATTTTGGGCCCGGCGCCATGCTTGGCGCATCCGTCGCTGGCCTCGGAGACATTGATGGTGACGGCAACGCTGATTACATTGTCGGGGCGCCCGCGGATGAGCAGTCCTTGGGTTTCGCCCGTGCGTATTCCGGAGCAACCGGGGCGCTCCTCCGATCGTTTACAGCTACTGAGCCCGGCGGTGAGTTCGGCCGCAACGTCGCTGCGCTGGGGGACATCACGGGCGACGGCGTGGCGGAGGTCGTGGTGACGGAGCCCGCGATCGTTCTCGACGCAGACGCCAGCGGGGCGCCGCTGCGGCAGGGGCGCGTGCATGTCTATTCCGGCGCCGACGGTCTGTCGCTCGCGACACTGGAAGG
>RFGH01000178.1 GCA_003696675.1 Planctomycetota bacterium | reverse complement strand
TCCCCTGGGTGCGCGCTTCGGAGATGTTGCCCATCCCCGCGCACCCGCACCCGCTGTTGCCGCCGTAGTAGTACTCGACGGTGTAGGTGCCGGGGGGGCGGTTCGCCACAGCCACCGTACGGCTGAACCGTGCGCCCGGGCGGCTTGCCGAACTCATTGTAGCGGGTGGAGACCTGCACGCCGAGGGCGTCGGTCCGCTCCGCGTCCGCGTAGGCGTTGCTGTTGACCCGCGCGCGTGCGGGCGCGTCGCTGCGTCCGGTGGACGGGATGGCATTTACGTGGGTCCGCCCGGCGGAGGAGAGGACGCGCGTTCGCTCGGATCCGGACGACCATCGTAAACCTCCATGAATCCAGTAGTTGCATCAGATCGGGGTCAGCATGTGTCCGGCATACACCGCATAATCCGGGTGCAGAGTCACTTTGGTCGCGTCGACTGCCGATGTTCGTCACAGTACCAACGTGGTGAACTATCCCTGCGCTGCCATTCTTGCACCACACTCGCAATGCACGGGTCAAACCCTTCTGGAGCCACAATTGGCCGCCATGGTGGCCTTCTAATTACCATCGGGCCTGCTTTGCAGGCAACAGCAAAGCTCAGCTGATAGTCAACGAGCCCTGCTGGAGTCCAGAATGTAATCACGCCCCGTGGACATCCAAAAGAATACTCACCTGTTATTGCCCGGCCATCAAGCCACATCACGAAGACTCCACAAGGAATCTCCTGAAGTTCCACGAACGGGACACATCGGTCATAGGTTAATATTTCGTATGCCTGCGAAATAGAACCCCGGGCTGATCGATCTACAACTGTCACTGTACAGCAATCCATAATCCCGAGATTGCAAATCAACCATTCGCAGGCGGCAGCAATCAAAAGAACGACAAAGATATTTGAAAGAACGTATCTCGGCCCTCTAGCGGGACTTCGACGCCGAAGGACTCGTTCAATAGTCGATCGATTCCGCATGCCATACAGCCAGCCTACAACTGAGATTCGATTTCCGGAGGCGTCTCCCCCATCCCTTGGTAGCTGGGGTCTATGTTCACTCCACCATTTGCTTCGATTATGCTATCCCCGAGTTCGGAAGCATTAGCTGGGCCGACCCACCCGTTCGCGTCCAAGGCTGCCCCGGTAATGCGATTGAATGTAGAGCATGCCCAGTCAGCGCAATTGTGATTCCAAACCCACGCCCAGTTATAAACATAGGTTTGACCTGCTATCGAGAACAACGCCGACACGTCCTCCTTACAGTCAATCTCGTGGCAGTGAACATAGTTATCGGAGTGCCTCCCGTTGTTCCAATCCCAGGGCGAATTCACGCGAACATCTCTCCAATTGTTAACCCACGGATCGCCGTTCTTGTTCCTCGGTATATGGTGGCCAAAGGCGCCGAACGAAGTAACAACTTGCCCTTCCCCAATACACTGTACATGCAAAGTCAGCCAAGCGTGATGCCCACGAGAAATCCGGCCAAGGGGGCCGAGGCGCGTTCCGATTGGGCTTGATCCAATCTCTTCAAGCCTTCCTGTGTCTCCTCCCGAGCTCTTGTTTGAGTCCCCGGATCCAGCATAGGTTGAGTGAATGCATAGAAGGCATTTACAGGAGACGGTTGATTCGTCCTTCTCCTCAGGAT
Organism: Planctomycetota bacterium; assembly: GCA_003696675.1. Classification (GTDB taxonomy): domain Bacteria; phylum Planctomycetota; class Phycisphaerae; order Phycisphaerales; family UBA1924; genus UBA6054. The sequence goes on along the minus strand of RFGH01000178.1, from coordinate 1,879 downwards.
CAGGGGGCTCTTTCGGAACACACCGCCCCACCTTTCTTCGGACGCTAGTTGCTCCAGATCCTTCTCGATATATGTTTCCTTCCCCGTCTACAGTTTCATGCTCGCCAGGCTGCAGTGGTCGCACTCCATCGTCGTATTGTGGCTCTGTCCCGTCAGGGCAGGGGCCCTTCGTACTGCTCAGGTCTGACCCCTCTCGGGTTTGCGCTCCATTCCGGCTCTCGACCTGAGATGCCATGTAGGGTTGCGCAATCCAGAACCCGCCTGTCCCAAGGGTCAGATCATCCGCAAGCTCTGTTGTCGCAGAACCGAACGGAACGATTTCTCCCCCCGGGATTCGGGTGATCAGCGGTTCGCCGCTCGCCGTCACGGGGCCTTCCAGGCCAGAGACCACCGTCATCAGTTGCTGGGCCTCGCCACCGCCGCCGCCTCCACCTCCACCGCCGCCTCCGCCGCCTCCGCCGCCTCCCGGCGTGCGGTCGTTGTGCATCGGGGTGGGATAGCGGCCGGTCGTCTCTCGGTACTCGGTCACTGCGCAGGAGGTGCAGTCGGGACGGGTCACGGTGGCGATTCGGTTCGTTCCTTCGTAGGCCAGGTACTTCGCTTCGCTCGCCGGTTCGCGGGGGTCGTCGCTCGTCTGGCAGACGCGGATCTTCCGCCCGAAGCCGTCGTAGAGGTACCGGGTGGTGGTGGTGCACGGGGTCGCGGTCGGGCAGTTGGTGCTCGGTTGCGGCGCGCTGCAGCTGCGTACGAGCTCGGTCTCTACCACGCGGCCCCACGCGTCGTAAGTGAAGGTCCACGACGAGTGCTCCACCCCGCACCCCGCCACCGTCCCCAGGTCGAACTCGCTCGAGATCCGTCGGCCGAGGTCGTCGTAGTGGGTCACCCGCGACGAGATCGTCACGTCCGGGGTGCCGGGGGCCGGAACCGATGTGTACTCGAAGACTCGGTCCCCTTGGCTGGTCGGTTGCCCGGAGGTCAGAGGGTCGGCATACCCGGCGTCGTCGCGGTGGATCGCCCACAGGTCGAGGGCGGTCCCCTGGTCGGGCAGGAACTCATCCTGCAGGGTGTCGATCTCCCCGTACGTCGTCCGGCCGAGGGTGCGACGCTGGAATCCGCTGTGCGCGGTCTCCGGGGTCGGCCCGTCATCCCACGTGAATTGGGTCAGCCACCCGGTCTCCGGGTCGTAGACGTAGTGCTGCCACTTCTCGTTCGTCGTGACCCCCACCGGGTCCGGGTTCGGCTGGAGGCGCTTCTCGAGCCGACCGTCCGCCCGCCATCCGTAGCTCTGGCGCATCACCGAGTTCCCCGTCGCCGGCTCGGTCCACACCTGGCTCGCGAGCCGTCCGTGGGGGTCCCAGCTGTACACCCCCTGCCACTCGCTCGTGCCATCGAGGTGGGAGGTGTTCACCTTCTTCACCCTCGCGCCCCGGTACAGGTACGACTGCAAGGTGGTCCAGCTCGACCCCGTCGCCGGGTCGAGCCGCTCCACGTGGTCGAGTCGCCCCGCGGAGGTGTAGACCCGCTTCTCGTTCGACGCCGCGAGCACGATCCCCTGGTCGTCCGCCGCGCCCGGATAGGTCATCTGGGTCCGACGGCCCGCGACGTCGTACTGGAACGTCGTCACCAACGGCGGACAATCGCCTCCCCCCGCGTTCAGGATGTGGATCTCCTCCCGGGTGAGCCCCCCTCGGTAATCGTACTCCCGCACCACCTTCGTGTCGGGGAGGGCGTTCCCCGAGGGGTCCGTCCCCTGGGTGCGCGCTTCGGAAATGTTGCCCATCCCCGCGCACCCGCACCCGCTGTTGCCGCCGTAGTAGTACTCGACGGTGTGGGTGCCGGGGGGGCGGTTCGCCACGGCCACCGTACGCCCGAGGGGCTT
>RFGH01000177.1 GCA_003696675.1 Planctomycetota bacterium | reverse complement strand
CCTGGCGCGACGTCGCCGTCATCCTGCAGACCCTCGCCGCCATCCTCCTGCCCGAGCGCGCCGCGCCGCCGAGTCGCGACGAGATCGCGGCGGCCGCCGCCGGCGACGACGACCGCGCCGCCTCGTCCCGATGATCGGGCCCCAGGCCCGGGACGCCGGTGGAGCCGGCCATCCCTCCGGCGACGTCGGATCGCCCCTCCCACGGTGAGGGACCGGTGCTCAGAAGCTGACGGAGGCCGAAACTCGAGTGGCACTATGGTTTGCGCAGGGTGGACGCCCGCCGGCATGGAGCCGGCGCCGCGATCCGCCCCCGAGGAGGTGGGCAATGACCCGTATCCGCCGTCTCTTCCTGTGTCTGATCGTAGCGGCTGCCGTACTGACCCTGAGCGCGGCGCCGGTCGCCGGAATCGGTCCGCTGATTGATCCTGTAGGTTCTCAGGCGCAGGAGATCTAACTAAGCCCTACGTACGGCTAGATCACGATCCGGTATTCGGATCCGTTCACGCCAGGCGAGCGCTCAATCCTGGGCGCTCGCTCTCCATCTTCATTATGATTGAGTCGAGCATGGGCACACTCGGCCGTTTGCCCTCCATCAGGGCCCGGATCAGTTCTGCAAATGCAGCTGCGGCAAGGGGACTTTGATCTTGAAGCGGGAAGACCAGAGACGTGAGGCTGTCGATGATCGAACGTACTTTGTCGGCTGAATCTTCGGCACTCACCAACAGTCGCGTCCATTCAGTGGCGACAAATGCCGCATCGACCCAAAGGTCGGCAGAGATCATGTGGTCGAGAGCTTGGCGATAGAGCTTAGCAGCCAAATCAGCCTCACCGCATTTGCTCGCAAGCTGAGCGCGAACCCAAGCCAATCGGCCGTGAGCCTCGCGGTCCGCATTTTTAGGAAGGTGCTTGATCGATCGTGCCAAACAATCTTGCGCTTCTCTCAGTCGACCTAACTTGTGATGTAGGTAACCGAGACACTGCCACGTGCTCGCGATATATAAATCTATACCTTGTAGATCGGCGAAGTGTACAAATACGCTCTCGAAAGCCCGCACGGCTTCGACATACTTACCGCGGTTACACTGGATCAACCCGCGAATGTAATGAGCGAGTCCTTGCCCTAATGAGTTTCCTGCCTCGCTGTAGCGGATCGTCGCCCACTCCGCGAGCGCCAGACCGCGCTCGTATTGCGCTCGATCGCCCAGGAGCGATGCTGCGCGGATCGCGAGCCGGGCGACGACCAGCGGCAGGTCGTAGCGCTGGGCGATGTCGACGGCGATGCCGAGGAGGACGGTCGCCTGGTCGAGCTTG
>RFGH01000176.1 GCA_003696675.1 Planctomycetota bacterium | reverse complement strand
GACCCCACCGAGCGCATCATCGACGCCGCCGCCAACCGCGCCCGCGAAGGTCTCCGCGTGCTCGAGGATATCGCCCGCTTCGCCCTCGACGACCCCGACCTGACCGAACGCCTCAAATGCCTTCGCCACGACCTGCGCGCCGCGATCGACGCCCTTCCCGTCCGCCCAACCGACCTCCTCACGGCCCGCGACACACCCGGTGATGTCGGCACCGCCGTCAAGACCGACGCCGAGTCCGACCGACCCGGCCTCGCGGCCGTCGCCACCGCCGCCGCCAAACGCTCCCAGGAAGCACTCCGGACCCTCGAAGAGTCCGCCAAATCACTCGCCCGAACCGGACACGCCTTTGAGACGGCCCGCTACCGGCTCTACGACCTCGAACGCCGCCTGCTCCTCCGCCTCGCCCCGCCCTGCCCACAGTGGACCCTCTGCGTCCTCGTCACCCGCGCACTCTGCACGCACCACGCCCCGACCGAGGTCATCCGCCGCGCCGCCGAGGGCGGCGCCGACTGCATCCAGATCCGCGAGAAAGACCTCGAAGCGGGCCCGCTCCTCGACCACGCCCGAACCATGGTCAACGCGTGCCGCGCCGCCGGCGTCCACGCCATCATCAACGACCACGCCGACATCGCCCGACTCACCGACGCCGACGGCGTCCACCTCGGACAGACCGACCTCCCCGTCGCCGCGGCACGCCGAATCCTCGGACCGGCCCGCTGGATCGGCGTTTCCTGCTCCACGATCGACCACGCGCGCTGCGCCGCCGCCGACCACGCCGACTATTGCGGCCTCGGCCCCATGTTCACCAGCACCACCAAATCAAAGCCCACCCTGAGCGGCCCCGAACTCATCCGCGACTATCTGGCCGACCCCGCCACCGCTCGCCTTCCACACCTCGCCATCAGCGGCATCACCGCGCGGAACGCGCCCCTGCTCGCCGCCGTCGGCGCCCGGGGCTTGGCCGTCAGTTCCGCCGTCTGCTCCGCCGAAGACCCCGCCGCCGCCTGCCAGGCCATCATCAACGCCCTGCGAAAACCCGCTACCATCGCCCCATGACCGTCACCTACAAAGAACGCGTGCTCGAAAACGGACTCCGCATCGCAGCCGAGGTCGCCCCAGGCGCGCACTCCGCGGCCATCGGCTTCTTCGTCCGCACCGGCGCCCGCGACGAGCCCACGCCCCTCATGGGCGTCTCCCACTTCCTCGAGCACATGATGTTCAAGGGCACCGAAACCCTCGACGCCGACGCCATCAACCGCGGCTTCGACGACCTCGGCGCCAACAACAACGCCTTCACCAGTCGCGAGATGACCTGCTTCTACGCTCACACACTCCCCGAGGGCATGGAGAAGGCCACCGATCTCCTCGCCGAAATGATGCGCCCCGCACTTCGACAGACCGATTTCGACACCGAAAAAAAGGTCATCCTCGAAGAAATCGCGATGTATGCCGACAACCCCTTCTGGATCCTCTACGAGGAAACCATCGCCCGCCGCTACGCAGACTCACCGCTCGGCCACCGTGTCCTCGGCACCAAAGAGACCATCACCGCCCTCCAGCGCGACCAGATGAACCGCTACTTCACCGACCGCTACGCCCCCGACCAGATGGTCGTCGCCCTCGCCGGAAACATCGACTTCGACCGCTGCGCCGACCAGATCGCCAAGCGTTGCGCCGCATGGCCCTCCACCGGCGCCACCCGCGACCACACCCTCCCAACCCGTCACACCGGCCGTTTCGAACTCAAGGATCCAAAGGTCAACCGCGGCTACCTGATCGGCGTCGCCGACGCCCCCCCCCTGGGCGATGAACGACGCCATGCCGCCGCCCTGCTGGCCCAGATCCTCGGCGGCGGAGACAACTCCCGGCTCCACTGGGCCCTCGTAGAGACCGCCATCGCCGAAGAGTGCATGGCCTCCTACGACGGTATGGACGCCCACGGCGAGTTCTTCGTCTACGCCTCGGGCGACCCCGACAAACTCGAACAGATCGAAGCCGTCATCCGAGGAGAGATCACCGCCCTCAAGGACTCCATCGAGGAAGACGACCTCGCCAAACTCCGCTCCAAGGCCCTCACCGGGCTCACACTTGCCTCCGAACAACCCTCCGGACGCATGATGCGCCTCGGCCGCGTCTGGACCATGCTCGACAAATACACCACCCTCGATCAGGAACTCGAGAGCCTCTCCAAAGTCACCGTCAACGACCTCAAAGAAGTCTGCGACGCCTTCCCTTTCGACGACTGGCTGCTCGGTTCGATGGTCCCCGCCTGACCCGCTCACGCCGCACGAGGCTTGGGCACGAACGCACGCACCGCACCCCCACCGGCCCCACGCGCCGCAGATAACGCCCGGTTCGTCGCCTCGATCAGCAACTCCGGCGTCTTCAGCACGCCCATCGACGCGGCATCCACCGTCGCCACTCCGGCGTTGGCATGCACCAACTCACTGATCCCACGAGCATCGCTCGCCCACCGACCCACATGCACCCCGAACTGCTCGCACACGGCCTGTGCCGCGTCGTTCGCCTGCCGCCGCGCCGTCCGCGGCAACACCACACCGAACGCCCCCGGCGCAATCCGCGCCACGATCCCCCCCAACGGCTCAAAGTGCTTGAGCAGCATCACCCCCGCCCCCAACACCACCTCGTCCTGCACGGACTCCCCATACACATCCGCCGCCCGGGACAACCCCGACAACGCGATCTGAACCACCGAAAGCTCGATCACACCCCGCGACGCATCCGGGAACGCCGCCCGCAACGCATCGGCGAACCCGCGCGCATCCAGCAGACCCGTCATCGCGTCCAGCCCCGCCTCGCCCCCGCCCGCGAACTCACGCGCCGCATAACTCTCGATCTCGTGCGCCCTGGACATCTCGATCATCCGCCGGTCCGCGCGAGCCAGGATCTCCTCCGGATCGCCCATCCCGACCGTATCCAGATCGAACAGCCCCCCCAACTCCCGGGCAGCCTCCCCCGCCTCACCGATGATCTCGTCCACCACCGATTCCGACAGCCCGAACCACTGCTCGCCACGCCGGTAAGCCTGCCGCAACGCCTCCGTCGGGTCATCCGCCGAAAGCACCGCGTGGATCTTGTTCCCGAAAGCCACGCACCGCGCAATATGCGAATGCTCCGTCGGACACGCCGTCGGCTTCTCATGGAACTTCACCGGCACATACAACTCCGGCGGCAGATGCCAAGACTCGGCCAGCAACGCGCCCACATCCGCGTGCTGCAGCTCGAACGCGTCGATCTCCGCACGCACCAGTTTCTCGTGCTCACCCGCCCGTCGCACCACCTCGTGATACCGCTCCCGCATCGATCTCGACATCGCCACCATGCCGATATCCTGCAGCAGCCCCACTACGAACGCCTCGTCATCGCAATCGAACCCGAGCTTCCGAGCGATCGCCTTGGCGCTCACCGCCGTCTCCAGAGCACGCCGCCAATAGGACGCATAATCGAACCCGTCGTCCCCTTCCGATCCCACGCAGGTCACCAGCGAGAACCCCAGCACCAGCGTCTTCACCGGACCCAGCCCCAGCAGCACCAGCGCCTTATCGATCGACGCGCACCGCTTGCGAAGCCCATAGAAACTCGAGTTCACCGTCCGAAGGATCTTCACGCTCAACGCCTGATCCTTCTCGATCATCGCAGCCAGATCCGGCATCTTCACATCCGGGTCCGCCGTCATGTCGAGCACCTTGACCGCCACCGCCGGCAACGACGGCAGGTTCTGGCAGTTCAGGATCTCGTTGAGCAGGTCGGCGTCCATCCGTGGATCGTCTCTCCGGCTGTCTGGCTGGATCCCACTTCATCGGCCGGATCCGCCCACGCCTGCAGCCGCCCCCGCCTCATCTGGGGAAAGATTGCGAAATCTCCGGATACACCAACGAAAACGCCGGCGGTTCGTGCCCGAACACCGTCCGAAGCCGGGCCGCCAACGCCCGCCCGCACCGCGTGATCTCCTCCACCGTCCCCGGCAACGCCCCCGCCGAAGCCCCACCGTCCAACGCCCGCAGCACCCGCACCGTGCTCG
>RFGH01000175.1 GCA_003696675.1 Planctomycetota bacterium | reverse complement strand
GTGCGGGTCTGGTCGACCTCGTGGATGGCGGCCGCGGCGGTTCGGAAGGCGGGGGAGCGGACGACGGCGCGCAGTTCGGCGGGGTCTACGGCGTGGCGGCGGGCGATCTCGGCGGTGTCGAGGTCGGGGTCGAGGAGGTCGCGGATGAGGCTTGCCCGGTCTTTTGTTTGGTCTTTGATCGCCATGCAGCCAAGGTAGTGGCGGGCGGGGCGGGGGGCAAGGGGCTTGGGCGCATGACCACGAAATCGCGCACAAACGCGGTCATGCGCGGGAGACTTGAGGTCAAGGTGCCGATGGATGGGGCGTGCCCGGGGGAGCGGTAGGATGGCCGCGGTCGCTGGTCGGGTGGAGGACGCATGGTAACGAGGCCGGGCTATCGCGCTGACATCGACGGGCTGCGGGCGATCGCGGTGCTGGCGGTGCTGTTCTTTCATGCCGGGCTGTCGTTCCCGGGCGGTTATGTGGGGGTGGATGTCTTCTTTGTGATCTCCGGGTTTCTGATCACCCGGCTGATCGTGGCGGATCTGGAGCGGGGGACGTTCCGCTTTCAGAACTTCTGGATGCGTCGGTTGCGGCGGATCTGGCCGGCGGCGACGGTGGTGACGCTGGCGACGGTGGCCGCGGGCGCGGTGCTGCTGGATCCTCGTTCGTATGAGACGCTGGCGCGTGACGCGATCGCGCAGGCGTGCATGGTGGCGAATATTCGGTTCTGGCAAACGACGGATTACTTCGCGGTGAACTCGGACCTACGCGGGTTGCTGCACACGTGGTCGCTGGCGGTCGAGGAGCAGTTTTATCTGGTGCATCCGTTTGTGGTGGTGCTGCTGTGGAAGATTCGCCGCGGGCTGCTGCTGCCGGCGTTCGCGGTCGCGGCCCTGGTGTCGTTTGTGCTGAGCGTGCTGACGCTGCGGGCGTACCCGGAGGCGACTTTTTACCTCTTGCCGACGCGGGCGTGGGAGTTGTTGCTGGGCGGCATGCTGGCGCTGGCGCCGGCATGGCGGGTGGGGCGTGCGGCGGCCGCGACGGCGGGCGTGGCGGGGCTGGGTCTTGTGGCGGTTCCGATGTTCGTCTATACCCGTGGGACGCCGTTTCCCGGTGCGGCGGCGCTGGCGCCGTGCCTTGGTACATGTCTTCTGATTTTCGCGGGGGGTCGTCGGGAATCGTGGATTGCCGGCGTGCTGTCGTGGGAGCCGTTGCGGCGGATCGGGCTGGTTTCGTATTCGCTGTATCTGGTTCACTGGCCATTGCTGGCGATGGCGCGGGCGTGGAGCTGGCCGGATGAGCCGGCGCTGGGGGTTCGTCTGGCGGTGGTGCCGGTCAGTTTCGTGCTGGCGTATGTGTCGTGGCGGTTTGTCGAGAACCGTTTCCGGGCGTCCAAGCCGGGGACGGGGTTCGGGCGGGTGGTGGTGGCTTCGTTCGCGGCGGCGGCGCTGACGGTCGTGATCTGCCTGGCGATTGTGAAGTCGGACGGCTGGCGCGGGCGGTTCGGCGAGCGGGTGATGGCGCACATCGATCCCGAGCGTGTCGATCGTGCGTGGCAGAACAATGCGACGGATGCGGGGCGTGTGGAGGATCTGCTGACGCCGATCGGGCGTGAGGGCGACGATCCGGTGTTTCTGTTATGGGGGGACAGTCACGGGATCGCGATCAGCCCGGTGATCGATCGGCTGGGGAAAGAACTGGGGATCTGCGGTCGTGCGCGGCTTCGTCCGGGGACGACGCCGGTGCCGGGGCTGTGGTCTTCGAGCGGTGGGCTGGGTGCTGCTGCGGCGAATGAGCGGGTGGCGACATGGGCGATCGAGCACGGGGTGCGGCATGTGTTGCTGGTGGCACGCTGGACGGTGCAGGTGAATGGTCGGCCGAACGGGCCGCACGATGCGCGGGACAAGACCGTGGTGCGGACGGTGGACGGGGCGGGGGGCGAAGACGCATTGGCGCTGCTGACCGGTGGCATTGAGCGGCTGGCGGAGCGACTCGGGGGCGAAGGGATCACGCTGTGGGTGTTCCTGGAAGTGCCGCGGCAGCGGACAACGCCTGTACAGCGGGGGATGCGGGCACACCTACTGAGGCGGGCGTTGCCGTCGGAAGGGATCACGCGGGGCATGCACGAGGCGGACATCGCTCGGGTGCGGGCGGGGTTCGAAGCCATCGCGTCGCCGAATGTGCGGCTGGTGGATCTCTCAGAACCGTTCTTCGCTTCGACAGATGGCGTCTCACCGCTGATTGATTGGGAGGGTCGTCCGCTGTATGCGGATGACGACCATGTGAATCCGTTGGGGGCGGAGTTGCTTCTGACGGATTTGCTCACGGAGGTCATGCTTGATGTGCGTGGCGACTAGGGTCTCATCCGGATGCCGATGGCATCCTGCGAGGTGTTTGCATGTCGCTTCGACTGATCCAGATCGTGCTGGCCGCGGACTTGTCGGAGGACCTGGCGGCGGTGCTGGACGATGCTTCGCCGCCGGATCGGTGGCACACGGATCTTGATGACGGGTTCCGTCTGACGACGGTGATCATCCGTTCGCAGGCGGTCGAGCCTTTGTCGGACAAGCTGCAGGAGCGTTTCGGGGAGGAGGATGGTTTCCGGCTGGTGCTGCTGCCGGTGGAGGCGACGCATCCGAAGCTTCCGGATCCGGATGAGTCTGATCAGAACGGGGTTCCGAGCGATGGGGAGGAGGACCCGAAGTGGTCGCCGCGGTTCGGTCGGGTGTCGCGGGAGGAGCTGGAGGAGGACATCCGCGGGTCGGCGAAGACGGGGCCGGTGTTCCTGATCATGGTGGCGCTGGCGACGCTGGTGGCGTGCGTGGGGCTGGTGAAGAACTCGCCGGCAATCATCATCGGGGCGATGGTGATCGCGCCGCTGCTGGGGCCGAATACGGCGTTGGCGCTGGGGACGACGCTGGGCGATCTGAAGCTGATCCGCTCGGCGGTGAGGTCGAACCTGATCGGGCTGGCTCAGGCGCTGGCGATGGCGGCGGTGTTCGGGCTGGTGATGGAGGTGGACCCGACGATCGGGGAGATTCAGGCGCGGACGGCGGTGGACCTGGGGGACATTCTGGTGGCGTTGTGCTCGGGGGCTGCGGGTGCGATCGCGTTCACGACGGGGGCGCCGGCGGCGATCGTGGGTGTGATGGTGGCGGTGGCGCTGCTGCCGCCGACGGCGGCGTGCGGGATGCTGTTGGGGGACGGGAACTGGGCGGACGCGGGGCGGGCGGCGATCCTGGCGGCGACGAACATCGTGTGCATCAACCTGAGCGCGATGGCGGTGCTGCTGGTGCAGGGCGTGCGGCCGACCGCGTGGTACGAGAAGGACCGCGCCCGTGCGGCGAGCGTGCGGGCGCTGGTCATCTGGACGGTGATGCTGGTGCTGCTGGGGGTGCTGATCGTGCTGGCGAAGTCGAAGGGCGAGGATCTTTCGGAGGCGGAGCAACCGGCTCAGTCGTCGCCCTTGAGTTCGTTGTAGACAGCGCGGATGGCGCGGGCGCGGACCTGCTCGAAGCCGAGGCCGTTCATGAAGTCCCAGGACATTTCTGCGGTTTCGTCCTCGGACTTGCCGGCGTCGATTTCCTTCTGGACGGCATCGATGAGGCGTTCGAGGTAGGCGCGTTGGGCGTCGATGATGCCGGGTCCGCCGACGGGGCCGTGGCCGGGGAGGACGACGGTGTCGGGCTTACACAGGGCGCGGACCTCGCGGAGTGTGGCGATCCAGCCTCGGGCGGTGACGCCGGCGGTGGGATCGAAGTAGGGATGCAGGCCGCTGAAGACGAGGTCGCCGGTGTGGATGACCTGGTTGTCATTGACGCGGACGATGACATCGTTATCGGTGTGCGAGGCGCGGGCGAAGTGATGGAGAAGGACGGCGGCGTCGCCGACTTTGAGTTCGTACTCGTCCGAGGGCATGAGTTCGGTGGGGCCCCAGTTGGTGGCATCCATGGTGGCAAGCTTGGAGGTCAGCTCGCCGGCTTCGTCGAGAACGATGGCCTGGGTGGGGCGATCGAGGGCGCCGACGAAGCGGGTGCCGCCGGTGACGCCGCCGATGTATTGCTGCATGTTGTCGAGGATGCGCGGCTCGGCTTTCTTGTGGGCGATGAGGGTGATGCCGGCGGTGTTGAAGGCGTGGTTGCCGCCGGTGTGGTCGCCGTGGTGGTGTGTGTTGACGGCGTAGCGGAGTTTGACGCCGGCGCGCTGGCCCTCGCGGAGCAGGGCCTTGCCGATGGCGGGGAACTTGGTGTCGCTGAGGAGGCCCTGGCCATTGGAGGTGACGAGCAGGGTGTTGCCGCCGGTCTCTGGATCGGCGATGCCCTGGATGCCGGGAGCGAGTTCCTTCCATGGGAAGAAGGTGTCGGCATCGGACCGGACGAGCGAGGGGCGGGCGGCCCGGGCGGCGGCGGGTGCCAGGAGGAGCCCTGCGGCGAGGCCGGCCCCGGTGAGGATGGCGTCGCGGCGAGTCATCATTCCGGGGGTGGCGCCGTGGGTGGTCGTCATTTGGTTCTTCTCCGTGTGGATACCCCCGGGGGGGCTTGGGAATAGCATACCGCCCGCGTTTCCTGAAGATTCCCCCCGCGACGAACGAGAGAGTCCCCGTGAAAGTCAACGATCTGCGTCCGGGCACGGCCGTGAAGATGGACGGCAAGCTGTATGTGGTCATGAAGACGGAGCATGTGAAGCCCGGGAAGGGCCCGGCGTATGTGCAGGCGAAGATGCGGGCGATCGACGGGTCGGGGACGACGGAAAAGCGGTTCAACTCGTCCGATTCGGTGGAGGGGGCGACCTTGGACCGGCGTGAGTTTGAGTTCCTGTACGCCGACGGGGCGGGCGGGGGCACCTTCATGGACACCGAATCGTTCGAGCAGATCGAGTTGGGCAAGGAGATCCTGGGCGATGCGTTGCTGTACCTGGCCCCGAACGCGACCTGCACGGTGCTGGTGCACGATGAGCGTCCGGTGCTGGTGGAGCTGCCGGCGGCGGTGGAAGTGACCGTGACGGAGACGGCGCCGGGGATCAAGGGGGCGACGGCGACAAACCAGCTCAAGGAAGCCGAATGCGACACGGGGCTGAAGACCCGTGTGCCGCCGTTCATCACGACCGGTGAAAAGATCAAGGTCTCGACGGAGGATGGTTCGTACATCTCCCGCGTCTGAGACTGACGAGTGTCCAGTTACAACCCCGCAGAAAGAGCGAGAAACCCAAAATGAAGGCAGGCGATCTTCGTCCCGGCAACGCGATCCGGATGGACGGCAAGGTATATGTGGTTCACTCGACGGAGCACCGCACGCCGGGCAATCTGCGTGCGTTCGTGCAGCTCAAGATCAAGGACATCGTGGCCGGAAATCTGCTGGAGCGTCGGATGAACCCGGCGGACGACATCGAATCGATCGATCTTGATCGTCGGACGATGGAGTATCTGTACTCCGATACGGATGGTGCGACCTTCATGGACACGGAGAACTACGACCAGATCGTGCTCCCGCCCGAGGTGCTGGGCGATGCGCTCAAGTTCCTCGCGCCGAACGCCCAGACCACGGTGCTGATGCTCGAGGGCAACCCGGTGCTGATCGAGCTGCCGTCGTCGGTGGAGGTGACGGTGACCGCGACCCCCCCGGGGATCAAGGGCGCGACGGCGACGAACCAGCTGAAGGAAGCCGAATGCGACACGGGGCTGAAGACCCGCGTGCCCCCCTTCATCGAGGTGGGCGAGCGGATCAAGGTGTCGACCGCGGACGGTTCGTACATCTCCCGCGTCTGATCGCCATCAGCAATCAAGATCGCTTCAAGTCGGTGTTTGCCCGGCTTTTTCAATCCGATGACTGACCCGGTCCGTAGGATCCGGCATGAAGAAGGTCCTGATGGTTTTCGGGGTGCTCTTCCTGCTGCTGATTCTTGTGGGCGGGGGAGCGGCGGCGTTCTTCGTGCTCAAGCCTGGTTCGCTCAAGCGGGTGGTCGGCGGGGAGACGCGCCTGCTGGACTATCTCGGCGCGCAGGTGGTCGGTGTGGCGAACACGCACCTGGTCCCGGACTTGTCGTTCGAGACGATCCGGTATGACCCGCCGTACACGATCACGCTGGGTGGGGTGCGGCTGACGGCGGCTGACGGGACCGATGTGCTCGATCTGGGCAAGATGGTCGTCGTGCTGGGCGAGACGCCGAAGGTGGGCCGGCCGATCCGGGTGGCCCGGCTGGAGTTGAGCAACGGGGCGGTGAACCTGATCCGGGATGCATCGACGGGCGGGCTGCGGGGGCTTTCGCCGCTGGTGGAGCCGACCGAGCGGGTGCGGAGCGAGACGGCCGCGAAGCCTGAGTTCCGGCTCGACAGCGTGCTGGTGCTGCAGAAGATCGCGATCAGCGGGATTGACCTGGTGTATGACGCGGGCGACGGGAGCGCGCCGATGCGTCTGGACGCGCTGGCGGCGGATCTGGACATCGTGCCGGCGACGGACGCCGGATCGGGGTGGTACGAACTGGATCTGACCTCGGGGCGAGCGCCGGGGCTGCGGCTGGATGTCGACGGGCGGATCAACATTGAGACATTCGACCTGGCGCTCAACCGGGTGGTTGCGGAGGCTGCACTGGACGAGGCGACGGCGACGACGCTGCCGCCGCAGCTGGCCGCGTTGATCGGGCGGTATCAGTTGCGCGGGGCGGTGCGGGCGACGGTGACGGGGCGGGTGCCGCTGCTTTCGCCGAGCTCGGCGGAGCTTGACCTGGAGGCGTCGCTGGATCGCGGACGCGGGGTGTTCGGGGAGTACCAGATCCCGCTGGATTCCGTGGGCGTGCGGGCGGGGATGTCGTCCGGCGTGGTGGATCTGCGGGATCTGACGATGTCGACCCTGGGCGGGCGGATGACCGCGAGCGGGCGGATCGTGCTGGGTGGCGATGCGCGTGTCGAGTGGATGGCTTCGGACATGCGTCTGCGTGAGTTGCTGGCGGCCAGGCCGACCGATCAACCGCCGAAGATGGCGGGGATCGTCAGCACGACGGGCACGGTGCGATTCCCGATGACCGATCCCAGGGCGGGCCTGTCCGGATCTGGGCAGATCGATGTGCGCGAGGGGCGGCTGGTCAACATTCCGGTGATTTCTGACTTGGTGCGGGTGATGGAGGTGACAGGGCTGACCGGCGGTGCGACCTTCCGCGATTCGTTCTCGAGCCCGATGACGCTGTCGCCGGAGGGCGTCACGCTGAACAACTTCGAGTTCCGCACGCCCGCGCTGCACGCGAGGGGCTCCGGGACGCTGGGATTCTCGGGTTCGCTGGATTTTTCGGTCAACGGCGGCCCGGTCGAGGCGATCCAGAACAAACTGGGAAAAGTCGGCGACCTGCTGGGCAAACTGACCGATCAGGTGCTGAAGTACCGTATCCGCGGCAGTTTGCGGGCCCCCAAGGTCACGGTGCAACCCCTCGGGATCGGCGGATGAGCGGCATGAACACCCCCCCCACCATTGTTCTGCTCGGACTGAGGGGGTCCGGCAAGTCGACGCTCGGCGCGCGGCTCGCGTCGGATCTCGGGCGGTCGTTCGTGGATCTCGACGACCGGACGGCCGCGGCGTTGGGATGCGCATCGCCGGGGGAGGCGTTGCGTTCGGTGGGCGAGGAGCGGTTCCGCATCGCGGAGACCGAATCGCTGGAGGCGGCGTTGGATCAGCGGCCGGGCGTGCTGGCGTTGGGCGGCGGGACGCCCACCGCGCCGGGGGCCGCGGATGCGCTCCGCGAGCGGGGCGCGGCGGGGAGCGTGCGGCTGCTGTATCTGCGGGCGACGCCCGCGACCCTCAGCGCGCGTCTGTCGTTGGTCGGCGGGCCGGATCGCCCGGCGCTGCTGGGCGACGACCCGATCGCTGAGATCGGGCCCCTGTTCGAACGGCGGGATCCTTTGTACCGCGAGCTGGCGGATGCGGTGCTGCACCTCGACGGCGTCGGTGAGGATGCGGCGTATGCGATGCTGCGTTCGTGGGCGATGTGAGGAATCAGGACCCGTCGGCGATACGGACCGCTTCGATGAACGCGGCGATCTTCTGGTGATCCTTTCGGCCGGGTTCTCGCTCGACACCGGTCGATACATCGACCGCATAGGGGCGGAGGGTGCGGATGGCATCGCCGACATTGTCCGGCGTAAGCCCGCCGGCGATGATCACCGGCTTTGCATCGAATCCGTCGAGATGTGCGGCGAGTTCGGACCAGTCGAAGGCTTCTCCGGCTCCGCCGTCGGAGCCATCGATCAAGAGGGCGTCGACCTCGTCGACTTTGGCCCAGCGTTCGAGCTGGGACTTGATGGTGGCGCGGTCGTACTTGAAGGCCTTGACGACACCAGGCCCGCACGCGACGACGGTCTTTTCCGACTCCTTGCCGTGGAGCTGCATGACCGGGCAGGGGCAGATCTGCTCGATCTCGCAGAACGCATCGACATCGAGATCCCGGACGACGCCCACGCCGGAGACGAACGGCGGGAGGGCGTGGAGGATGTCGGCGGCGTCCTCGGGATCGATGAACCGCGGCGTGTCCTCGACGAAGATGAAGCCCAGGGCGTCGGCGCCGAACTCGATCGCGGCGGCCGCGTCGTCGGGGTTGGTGATGCCGCAGACTTTGATCCGGGTGCGTGGGTTCATGGCTGTTCCTCCGGGCCGAGTGCGGCCAGTTCCTCGCGGGCGAGGTCCCGCGCTTCCTCGTTGGCTTCCTGCCTTGCGATCGGGGTGAGCAGCTCGCGTGCGCGGCGGGCGTTGCCGAGGTCCCGGGCGTAGAGCCGCCCGAGCAGCACGAGCAGCGCGTCCCGCTCGGCGTCGTTGGGGTAGGTGGCGACGAAGCCTTCGAGCGCCCGGGCCGCGAGCCGGCGGCGGTCGGCCGAGAGCAGGTGGGCGACGAGGCGCAGCTGAGCGTCGCGCGAGAGCGTGCCGGCGTGCGGGCGGTGGGCGAAAGCGTCGGTGAGTGCTTCGTAGGCGTCGGCGGCTTCTTCAAGCCGGTCCTGGGCGATCAGTGCCGAGACGCGGGCGCGTCGCTCCGCCAGCTCGTCGGATTCGGGGTCGGCCGGTACGGTGCGGACTGCGGCGTGCGGACGCGAAGGTGCGCCGGCGGCGGCCGCACGAAACTGGCGGCGTCGGTGGCGGTGCCGGAGCAGGGAGAAGAGATCGTAGGGTTCGCGGTTGAGCACGCCGGTCCACAGAAGGATCAGGGCGACAGCGATGCCGTAGGCGTAACCGCCGAGATGGGCCATGTTGGCGACATTGTCATTGCGGAAACCCTGGGCGAAGAGGTCGAAGGCGATCTTCAGCCCGATGAAGAACCACGACGGGACCATCAGCAGACCGATGAGTCCGAAGATCATCAGGGTGCGGACGCGGGTCAGCGGGAACAGGACCATAAACGCCCCGGTGACACCGGCGATGGCGCCGGAGGCCCCCACCGCGGGCGCGGTCTCGGACGCAACATGCACAAGCCCTGAAAAGACGGCACCGGCGAGGTAGAAAGCCGCGAAACCGAGCCGCCCGAAGCGGTCCTCAACCGGCGGTCCGAACACCCAGAGGAAGAGCATGTTGCCCAGGATGTGCAGGAAGCCGGCGTGCTGGAACGCGCTGGTGATGAAGCGATACCAGTCGTGATCTCCGTGCCCGACCCACCCGGTGGCCTGCAAGCGGCGGGCGGTCTCCGGATCGATCGCCTGGATGACGAGCATGGCGGCGAACACCCCGACATTGATCGAGATGATCGCGGGCGTGACGGCGGGGCGTCTGCGGAGCGGTCGGTCTGTTCCGAGGGGGATCATCTGGGCGGATCGTACCCCCCTGCTCCGCGGATCCGCGGGTGTCGGATCGTGATTGCGGGCGGGGGAAGAGGCCCGGGGTCACGGCTAGAATCCGCACCCTGGATAGCCGCGAACCACGGGTCCGGGGGCGTTTTCAACGCAGTTCGAGACGCGAGATCGCCCGGGTGAGCGCCCGGGCCCAGACACCGAGGGACCCGTCCGATGACCACCGCGCCTGCCACCTTCGTCAAGGGACTCGAGGGCATCATCGCCGCCCAGACCGAGATGAGCTACATCGATGGCGTGCAGGGCGTGCTGGAATATGTCGGCATCGCCATCGGCGATCTGGCCAAGCACTCCACCTTTGAGGAGACCGTGTTCCTGCTCTGGAACAAGCGTCTGCCAACCAAGGGCGAGTTGGAATCGTTCACAAAGCAGCTGCGTGCGAACTATGCCCTACCCGAGGGGATGATCGAGCGGGTTCGGTCGGTGCCGACGAGCGCAGAGCCGATGCACATGCTGCGGACGATGGTGTCGGCGCTGTCGATGCACGACGCCAGCCCGAACGAGAACTCGGTCGAGGCGGCCCGTGTGAAGGCGCTCAAGATCCTCGGCTGCACGCCGGCGATCGTGGCCGCGTTCGACCGTCACCGGCGCGGGCTCGAGCCGGTCGCGCCGGACACCTCGCTGGGGTTCAGCGCGAACTTCCTCTACATGCTCAACGGCGAAAAGCCAACCGAGGCGATGACCCGGGCGTTCGACATCTGCATGATCACGCACGCCGACCACGGTCTGAACAACTCGACTTTTACCGCCCGCGTCGTGATCTCGACGCTGAGCGATATGTACTCGGCCATCACCGCAGCGATCGGGTCGCTCCGCGGCCCGCTGCACGGCGGGGCAAACGAGGGCGTCATGAAGATGCTCAACGAGATCCCGTCGGTCGACGCGGTCGAGCAGTATGTGATGGACAAACTGGCCCGCAAGGAGCGCATCATGGGCTTCGGGCACCGGGTCTACAAAGCCAAGGATCCCCGCGCTGCCGAGCTGATGACGCTGGCCGAGCAGCTCGCCCGCGACACAGGCAACATGGACCTGTATACAAAGTCCAAGGCGATCGAGAAGATCATGGAGCGTGAGGTCGGCAGCAAGGGCATCTATCCCAATGTCGATTTCTACAGCGCCACTACCTACCACTGCATCGGGCTCAAGCTCGACCTGTTCACCCCGATGTTCGCCCTGTCGCGCATCGCTGGGTGGTCGGGTCATGTGATCGAGCAACTCGGCGACAACCGCCTGTTCCGCCCGAAGGCCGAATATGTCGGCCCGCACAATGTGGCCTACACGCCGATGGACAACCGGTAAGGCAGGGATCAGGAATCAGCCATCAGGAATCAGGGACGGCGGGCCGACTGGCCCGCCGTTTTCCTGCGAAGATTCCGAGTTCAGAGCGGTTCGACGCCGTCGATCCACTTGCACATGTCGAGGTCTTCCATGCTGAATGTGCCGGCCCATTCGCGGAAGGCATCGCGCAGCAGCGGGTCGAGGGGCTCGGCGAGATCCGGCGTGGGCGTTGGCGGCGGGGTCGGGCGTTCGGGCAATGAGATGCCGAGGGTGGAACCGAAGGTTTCGGACGCGGCGTCCTTCTTGCGCTTCTTCTTCGGCTCGGCGGGCCTGGGAGCGGGATCGGGTCTGGGCTCGGAACCGGGCTTGGGAGCGGAGTCGGCGGATGCTTCGGTGACCGATCCCGGATCGAAGCCGAACTCGGCCATCCAGTGGGCGATGTCGTACTTGTCCAGCGGGACTTCGGCCGCGAAGGCCGGGACGGACTCGGCATCGGCCCGGTTCAGGTCCTCGTTGAGCAGACGCAGGAACGAGCCGTTGCCGATCTGGTCGGCCCCGGCCAGCCCGGCGGCCCGGACGAGGCGCCGGTCGGAGCTGACGACCGTGACGGCGAAGCCGTGCTCGCGAGCGAGGATTTCTTCGATGACATCGTCGGCCTCGCGGCCGCGTCCCGAGAAGACGACCTCGGCCCGCCCGACGCGGGTCCAGGCCATGCCCGTGAGGGTGTGGAACACCCCGTGTCGGACCCATTCGGGGCCGGGGCTGCCGTCAACCACAACGCGGAGCCGCCGACCGGCGAAGCGGGACCGCCCGATCAGGCTGATCAGGCCGCGGACATCCATTCCTCGGCGTTCCGGGGGGAGGACCCACTGGGCCCGAATCACATTGAAGGCATCGATCAGCAGCACGACGGGCCCAGCCTAGCGGGGTGAGAAGCTGGTCGGGGGGCGGGAATTCGGTCCGGAGGGGGCTTCCAAAGCCCGGCGGGGGTTGACCTTCCGGCTTGGGGGGCCTTGGATAGCGGCCCGGGTCGATGGCACCCGGGACCGAAGAAGGAGTTGGCATGGCGATCCGGATCAAATCTCGTGGTGGCGAAAGCGTCGATCAGCTAATGCGTCGCTTCAAGAAGCTCTGCGAGAAGGAAGGGCTGACCAAGGACATCAAGAAGAAGGAGTTCTACGAGAAGCCTTCCGAGCGTCGCCGGCGCGCGGCCCGCAAGTCCCAGACCCGCAAGGTCGGCAACTGACCCATCGCCCCAGCCTGTGTGCTGAACCGACCACCGTCCCGAGGGCGGTGGTTTTTCATTGAAACCTGCCCAGAACCCTAAACTCGCCCGATGCGCATCGATGTCCTGACCACCTTCCCGGAGATGTTCTCGCCCGAGCCGCCGGCGGCGATGGCGGTGTCCATCCCGGGTCGGGCACGCTCGCTGGGGCTGCTGGACCTGCACGCGACGAACATCCGAGAATTCGCGGACAATAAGCACGCCAAGACCGATGATCGCCCGTTCGGGGGCGGGCCGGGCATGGTGATGATGTGCCAGCCCGTGTGGGACGCGGCGATGCACGCCGAATCGCTCGATCCGCGTCCGGCACGCCGGATCTATCTGAGCCCGCAGGGGCGGCGTCTGGACCAGTCGATGGTGGCGGACCTTGCGCGGTCTGAGCGGCTACTGCTGCTCTGCGGGCACTACGAGGGCATCGACGAGCGGGTGATCGAGAAGCTCGGGCCGGAGGAGGTCTCGATCGGGGATTTTGTGCTTTCCGGGGGCGAGCTGGCGGCGATGGTGCTGATCGACGCGGTGTGCCGACTGATTCCGGGGGTGCTCGGGCACGACGAGTCGGCCGAGCGGGATAGCTTCGCCCCGCCCCCCACCACCGACGCGGTAGGGTCCCCGCTGCCCAGACGGGTGATGCGGGATTTCAACCTGCCCGAGGGAGCCCGGCTGCTGGACTGCCCCCAATACACCCGCCCGAGGGAGTGGATGGGGATGGCGGTACCGGACATTCTCTTTTCCGGCGACCACGGGGCGGTGGCCCGGTGGCGTCTGGAGCGGATGGTCGAGCGGACACGGGCGAGGCGGCCGGACCTGCTCGAACCCCCGGGCGGTGGGCCGGACCGGTAGCCCCCGAGCCGATTGGCACAGAACCGCTTTCGTCCCCTGTTGGCGGGTGACGATGCCTTTGTCCGATCCTAAAGTCGCACCCATTTCCGGGCAAACCGGAACCCGCGCGCCCTGATCGGCAGGGCCCGGTATTACACCCGACAGGCGAAGGCCCCATTGATTCCCCGGCCACGCCTTCACGCACTCGAGGGAACCCAATGACAGCCACGACGATTCCAACGCTCGCGAGCATGGCGGATGTCCATCCCGCCTACTACCTCGCCCCTGTCGGGGCGGTGCTCGCCCTGACGATGGCCAAGGTCTTCCACGGCTCGGTCATGAAGCGGTCGGAGGGCGAGCCGGAGATGATCCGGATCGCCGAGGCCGTGCGTCAGGGCGCGATGGCGTACCTGACCCGGCAGTACAAGGTGGTCGCGGGCGTGTTCGTTCTGCTGGTCGCCTTCCTGGCGATCATGTCGGTCCTCAAGCTGCAAAGCACCTGGACCATGATCGGCGTGCCGGTCGCCGGCATCCTGTCGGGCCTGTGCGGCTGGTTCGGCATGCGGATGGCCACCAACGCCTCCGCCAGGACGGCGTTCGCGGCCAAACAGTCGCTCAATGAGGGCCTGACCGTGGCGTTCCGCTCGGGTGCCGTGATGGGCCTGGTGGTCGTGGGCTTCGCGCTGCTCGACATCTCGGTGTGGTTCCTGGTGTTCAACGCCACCGGCATGGGCGGCGGGCTGCGTGAGCTGACCACCGTGATGCTGTCCTTCGGCATGGGCGCTTCGACGCAGGCGCTGTTCGCCCGTGTGGGCGGCGGTATCTACACCAAGGCCGCGGATGTGGGCGCCGACCTGGTCGGCAAGGTCGAGGCGGGCATCCCCGAGGACGATCCCCGCAACCCGGCGACGATCGCGGACAATGTGGGCGACAATGTCGGCGATGTGGCCGGCATGGGCGCCGACCTGTATGAGTCGTACTACGGCTCGATCCTGGCGACCATGGCGCTCGGCGCCGCGGCGGCGTTCACCGTCGGCGGGCTGGTCGAGTCGCAGTCCAACGCCCTGGCGCTCAAGCTGGCGGCTGCCCCGATGGCACTGGCCGGTCTGGGCATCATATGCTCGATCCTGGGCGTGTTCACGGTCAAGGCCAAGGAGAACGCTTCGTTCGCCGAGCTTCTCAAGGGCCTGCACAAGGGCGTGTATGTCGCGTCCGGCCTGATCGTGCTGGGCGCGTTCGGGCTGCTGTTCTTCATCTTCAACGGCGAGGGCGGGCTGGAAGGCGTCACGACCTGGTGGCGTCTGGGGCTCTCGATCGTCTCCGGCCTGCTGGCCGGTCTGGTGATCGCCTATGCCACCGAACACTATACCAGCTATGAGCACCGCCCGACGCAGCGGATCGCCGAGCAGGCCCTGACCGGCCCGGCAACCGTGATCATCGCCGGTATCGCCGAGGGCATGAAATCCACCTGGGCCTCGCTTCTCACTGTGGTCCTCGCGATCATCGCCGCCTTCTCCTTCGCGGGCGGCGGCGAGAACTTCCTAATGGGTCTATACGGCGTGGGCATCGCCGCGGTCGGCATGCTCTCTACCCTGGGCATCACGCTGGCGACCGACGCCTACGGGCCGATCGCCGACAACGCCGGCGGCAACGCCGAGATGACCGGCCAGCCCCCCCATGTCCGCGAGCGGACCGACATGCTCGACTCGCTGGGCAACACCACGGCGGCGACGGGCAAGGGCTTCGCCATCGGCTCGGCGGCGCTGACCGCACTGGCGCTGTTCGCGGCGTTCATCCAGGTCGTGCAGGTGCAGATCACCCGCCAGGCCCAATCGTTCGAGGCCAAGGCCTCCTACACCGTTCCGGCCGAGATCACCGGGCCTTACGCCGTGTATGAGGGACACCACCGCTTCGCCATCGTCGACCCGAACCAGGCCGACGGCGAGAAGCCGAAGTATGTCGATGGCGGCATGATCGTTGATCGTGAGCAGCTCGCGGGCACCCACTTCGACGAGACGGTCAAGGTGAACGATGTTTTCGCACTGACCCCCCTGCCCCGCCTGGGCATCGACACCGACGATGATGCGACCGTGAATACCTCGCGCCGCTTTGTCGCGGTGAAGGAAGTCTCGCACGGCGACCACGGGCACTCGCTGGAGATCCAACTGATCGGTTCGCGCAACGGTAGCCTGGCGGACATCCTCGCGTTCTACGATGTCACGCTTGCCAACCCCCGCCTGCTGGGCGGCATGTTCATCGGCGTGCTGCTGTCTTTCCTGTTCTGCGCCCTGACCATGAACGCGGTGGGTCGTGCGGCCTACGCCATGATGGGTGAGTGCCGGCGTCAGTTCGCCAAGATGCGCCAGGCGATGCGGAACAAGGGCATGTCCGAGGCCGATGTGGCAAACCCGGATAACTGGCCGAAAGAGGGCGTGGACATCGACGGCAAGCACTATCCGGACTACGCCAACTGCGTGGCGATCTCGACCGCCGGTGCGCAGAAGGAAATGGTGGTGCCCTCGGTCCTGGCGATCGTGGTGCCGATCCTGGTCGGTCTGTTCCTCTCGGTGCCGGGCATCATGGGCCTGCTGGCGGGCGGTCTGGTCTCGGGCTTCGCGGTGGCGGTCTTCATGGCCAACGCAGGCGGCGCATGGGACAATGCCAAGAAGCTGCTGGAGTCCTACGGCAAGACCACGGCTCAGGACATGGTCAACGGGACGGGCAACTCGGTCAAGGTGCCGGCGGCCGTGCGTGAAGCGATCATGGCCCGCGCCCAGGAGGCCGTCGCCGCGGGCCGCCCGGACATGCTGGTCTACGGCAAGGGTTCGGACGACCACAAGGCGACCGTCGTCGGTGACACCGTGGGAGACCCCTTCAAGGACACCTCGGGTCCGGCTTTGAACATCCTGATCAAGCTGATCTCGATCGTCTCGGTCGTCTTCGCCGGACTGATCGTGAAGTTCGGTCCGCAGATCGGCGAGATGATCGGGCTTGGCTGAGTCGGATCGACCCCCGCGCAGTTCCCGGCCCCGCGTGCCCCGCACGCGGGGCTTTTTTCTTGGGCACGCATGTCAGAAGCATGGTTTGTGTCCGCAAAGATCACATGAAAAAGGGTTTGCGCGTATTCTTCGAGGGAACCCGGCTTGATAAAACCGTCAAAACCGGGTAGAACCCTTGGCGATGTCACGGACCCCCCGTCGTTCCCGGGAGCCCGTCGACCCGTCTCCAGTCAGCGGCGGGCCGGCTGTCCCGCCCGATGGCGGGTGCGAGCCGACCGCCGCTGCGACACTGAACGCCGGTCTGGAAGCCAAGGTGCTGGTGCTGAACAGGGCCTTCGCTGCGGTCCGTGTGGTCTCGGCCCGCAGGGCGTTTGTGCTGCTGGCCCGCGATGTGGCCGAGGTGATCGACCCGACCGACGGGGCCTACACCAACTACGACCTGTCGAGCTGGACGGAACTCAGCGAGTTGCGCAAGGCTTTCGAGCCTGACGCCCACGACTGGGTACGCACCGTGCGGATCGATCTGGCGGTGCCCAAGATCATCCGGCTGATCGGCTACGACAAACTCCCGGATCAGGGGGTCAAGCTGAACCGGCGCAACCTCTTCGCCCGGGACCGCAACCGCTGCCAGTACTGCGGCAATCTCTTTCCCACCTCGGAGCTTTCGATCGACCATGTGGTGCCACGCTCGCAGGGCGGGCCTGACACATGGGAAAACCTGGTTTGTGCCTGCGTTCGGTGCAACAGCCGCAAGGGCGGGCGCACTCCGGACCAGGCCAGAATGAGGCTGATCACCACTCCCAGGCGTCCGCGGCGGAACCCGCTGATCTCGGTCCGGCTGGGTAACGAGAAGTATCGCTCGTGGAAGGCGTTCCTCGACGAGGCCTATTGGTCCGTCGAGCTGAAGTGACCTGAACCGCTCGGGATCATCCGGCGAGGCGGTCTGCCTCTTCGGCGAGGTCGAAGTCTTTGGCGGTGATACCACCGGCGTCGTGCGTCGAGACGGTCAGGGTCACCTTGTTGTATCGGATGAGGATGTCGGGGTGATGCTGGACGCGTTCGGCGTACTCGGCCACCTTGCGGACGAACTCCATGGACGCCACGAAGTCCTCGAACTGGTAGGTCCGCTGGATCTGTCCGCCGATCTCCGACCACTGCGGGCGCTTCTCCAGCCCGCTCGCGATCTGCTCTTCCGACATCTTTTCGATCGCCTGGTCGGGCATGGGGTCCTCCGTGGCTCCGTCGTCTGGGACCGGCGGGGGTTGCCCCGCCGGTCGAGTGTACCCACAATCTGGGCGTGTCTCCCGCCCGCCCCGATCAGAGCCCAGTCACGCGTCTGGCGCCGTCGCCCACGGGGGCGTTGCACCTCGGAAATGCCCGGACATTCTTGGTCAACTGGTTGCTGGCTCGCCAGCACGGTTGGCGGGTGATTCTGCGGATTGAGGACCTCGACACGCCGCGGGTGAAGCCTGGCATGATCGAGCGGACGATCGAGACGCTCGGTTGGCTCGGCCTGGATTGGGACGATGGCCCCTTGGTGCAGTCGCACGATCTGGAGCCGTACCGCTCGGCGATGCGTCGGCTTGCGGAGCGTGGGCTGGTCTATCCGTGCACGCTGACGCGAAGGGAGATCGAGTCGGCGGTGTCGGCGCCGAACGAGGGCGATCACGAGATTCGCTTCGATGCATCGCTGCGTCCGGCGGAGATCCCGCGCTGTTTCGACGGGGAGGCGACGAACTGGCGGCTCATCGTCGAGGACGGGCGTGTATCGCTCGACGACGCGTTCCGCGGGCGGGTTGACCTGGACATCGCGGCATCGGTGGGCGACTTTGTGGTGTGGACCAAGCGCGGGTGCCCGAGCTATCAGCTGGCGGTGGTGGTCGACGACGCGCGGCAGGGTGTGACCGAGATCGTGCGTGGCGACGACCTGCTGGATTCGGCGGGGCGGCAGGCACTGCTGTATCGCGCGCTGGGGCTGGGCAAGCCCCCCCGCTGCTGTCACCTCCCGCTGGTGCGGGGCGATGACGGGCGCCGGCTGGCGAAGCGGCACGGGGACACGCGGATTGACCATTACCGGGAGATGGGGGTGCCGTCCGGGCGGGTGCTGGCGCTGCTGGCCCGGTGGTGCGGGGTGGACGCGGGGGATTCGGTTTCGGCGAGGGACCTGATCGGGCGGGTGTCGTTCGATACGATCCCGCGGGAGGACATCACCTTCCGAGCGGAGGACGACCGATGGCTGACGGATGGCGTATGACCGGGGTGTTGGCGGCGGCGGTGCCTTTGGCGCTGGCCGCGTGCGTGGCGACGCCGGGCTGCTCGAAACCTTCGGCCCCGGAGGGGTACGAGATCGTCGAGATCGGCGGGCGGACCTTCACGCTCGAGGTGGTGGCCGACCCGGCGACGCGGGAGCGTGGGCTGGGCGGGCGGGAGTCGATCCCCGAGGACGGCGGGATGCTGTTCTCGTTTCCGGACTCTCGGCTGCGACAGTTCGTGATGCGCGACTGCCTGGTACCGATCGACATCATCTTTCTGGACGGTGCGGGGCGGATCGTCGCGATGCATCACATGCCGGTCGAGGAGCCCCAGAGGCCCGAGGAGTCGCGGCTGGAGTACGAGATGCGTCTGAATCGGTATTCGAGCCGTTACAACGCCCAATATGCCATCGAGCTAAAGGGGGGGATGCTGGAGAATCTGAATCTGCAGCCTGGGCAACAGATCGACCTGGATACCAAGCGGCTGGCAGAGATCACCGAATAAAGCGACACTGGGTCCGGGCCGATTCCCACAACGGGGATCTCCCCGGGAGGCGAGCGTGCCCAGCGGTCGAACGAACGGTGCGGGTCCGATCACATGGGTCGCTGGGAGCGAGCGGCTGGACCCCGTGGGCGGCTTGGGTCGTTGGGCCGAACTCTGCCGTGCGCAAGGGCTCGACACTCGTACTATCGGGCTTGACGAGGCGTTCCGAATGCGCAGCCCAAGCGATCGCGGCGGGGTTTGCGTGGCGGTGCTCGCGATCGACGAACCTGACGCGACCGTCTATCAGCTCGCCGATCGTGCCCAGGAATCGCTGATGCCGGGCATTGTGCTGGTTCCGCCGGAGCTGACGCGGACGGGAACACTGCTCGCGGCCGAGGGCCTGATGGTCCTGCCGTGGGACGCGAGCGGCGAGCAGATCGCGTGCACGGCCCGGGCGCTCGCGACGCGGCAGTCTCTGGTCGTGCGGCTGCGTGACGAACTGAAGATCGCCCAGTTGTCGGTCAAGGGGGCGTATGGGGAGATGGCCAAACTGCAGGAGGAGATGCAGACGGCGGCCTCGATCCAGCGGGCGCACATGCCCAAGAAGATTCCCGAACTCAACGGCGTGGATGTGGGCGTTGTCTATCGCCCGGCGACCTATGTGTCCGGCGACATCTACGACATCGCACGGCTGGACGAGCACCGCAGCGCGTTCTTCATCGCCGACGCGGTGGGCCACGGCGTGCCGGCGGCGCTGATGACGATGATCATCGCGTGCGGTCTGCACAAGGTGGACGGTGTGGGCCCGGACGCGCGGGTGGTCCCGCCCGCGGAGGCACTGTACCGGCTGAACAACGCCATGACGCAGCACTCGGGGGGTTCGTCGCGTTTCGCGACGGCGGTGTACGGCGTGTTTGACGCACGCAACGGTGAGGTGACCATCGCCGGGGCGGGGCATCCGCCACCGTTGATCGTCCGCCAGAACGGGCAGAGCGTGGAGCGGGTGGACCCCGAGGGCCCGCTGCTCGGTGTGTTCCCGGATGCCGACTTCGGGCAGACGACGCACCGGATCGAGCCTGGGGATCTGCTGATCCTGTTCAGCGACGGCTTCGAGGTCGCGTTCCCGGCGGCCGGGTCGGAGGGCGACGACTTCAAGCGTCCGACGCTGACCTACCTCGACAAGCTCGCGCAGGCGGGCGGGCCCGGCGCGTCGTTGCCGGATGCGCTGACGGCTCTCGAGATGGAGCTGGACATGGCGTCGGGGTCGCTGCACCAGCCGGACGACATCACGGCGCTGTTTGTGGCGCCGACGGGGGTTATCGCCGAGGCGGCGTAATTGCTTTGCTGCGGCCACGTTCTCTAAATCTTTGTCGGCAAGCATTATGCCTCACAGCCGGAGCAAAGTCGAACGACCGTATTGACGAGCGTTGGCGGGGGGGGGGTATATTCTCGCGGGGTATAATCCAATGGTGGAACACCCCAAGGAAAATCGCGTGAATAAATCTGGATTTCTTGCACCGATCCGGACGCTTGTCATCGCGGTTCTTTTGCCTGCGATGGCCAGCCAGACTACGGCACAGCAGATCGACTGGCCTGCCCTTCAACTTCAGGCCGACGCAGCAATCGCTCAGGCCCAGCAGGAACTTCAAGACACCGACGCGCTCATCCTCTTCACCCGTGAGGATGCGCTCCAAGACTGGAACATCTCCATCACCGGCATCGTGGCCGGAACCGCCGTCGACTATGCCGGTGTGGTCGACTCCATCGATGCGTCGGGTGCATCGCCGGTTCTCGTCACCACTCCACCGGTGCCCACCTTCGACGCCTCCGCGGACATGTGCACTCCGATGCTCCGCGCTGCGGCAGTCACTCTTCTGGACGTGGACGACTTCGTGACCGAGTTGTTCTTCGAGGTGAACGCTCCACTCGAGGACACGGCGGACCCCGAGCGGCTGGAGGATGTGGACATCGAAACGCTGCCGATGTTCACAGTGACCCAGACGACAACACAGTCGCCCGGCTTCTCCCTCCTGGATCCGGGCGGAGCGTTGAGCACAGCGGAGTCCTATCTTTCGCTCGCGACCGACTACGGCTTGAGCAAGGAGGCGGTGCAGGATCTCATCGCCGCCCGCCTCACTGAGGCGGAAACCATCGAAGCCTTTCGTGCGGGTGCTGTCAACATCCTTGGGGAGATCGGTATCTCGGAGCAAGCCGCGTCCGATGTCTTCGATCTTCGACGCTCGCTGGGAAACACTCCTGAATACTACCAGCAGGCATTCGCCCTTCTCGCTGCGGCGGGCGAGCCCGTTCACGGCCTGATCGCGGACTCGACTCCGCTTGACGACCCGGATGGGCCTCTCGCGCGAGTGCAGGATCCCGGTGACATCGAGATCGAGTTGTATGGCGAAACCGAGGTGGAGGTTTCGGTACCGCCGTTCGTGAAGGTCAAGGTCAAAGTTGGGGTGAAAGTCAAAGGAAAACTGAGCGAGTATGCCCAACTCGAAGCCGCTTTGCGAGCTCATCTTGCCACCGCTGCTCAAGCCGCCAAGGAGCAAGCCGAGCAGCAGCTGCAGAATCTCAAGGATGCCATTGACAGCTTGATCGAGATGTTCAAGCAGTACATCGACAACCTCGACGTGGCCGGGTGGGTGCAGTGGCTCCTTCGCTGACCAGGCCTTAATCTAAAGTTCTTCACCAGCCGCGATAACTCGCGGCTTTTTCATGTGCCTCCACAAAGTGTTGCGGACGTGCCGCCGGTCGATGTGGTAGCGGGAACTGGACGGGGCGTCGGGGTCGCTGCACCAGCCGGGCGACATCACGGCTGTTCGTGGCGCCGACGGGGGCGGCGGTGCAGGCGTCCTAGCCGCGGGCGTGAGCACGCGGACTTTGGGAGGGTGCGGCGCGTGACGGGCAGTCCGCGAACTTACGCTCGCGGCTAGGACGGATCAGGAACGCCGGGACCGCAGGACTTCGTCGCGCTCCACCAGGCCGTCGCGGAGTCGGAAGATGCGTTCGCAGCGGTCGGCGACGGCGTCGTCGTGGGTGACCATGATGATGGTCATGCCGTTGGCGTGCAGGTCCTCGAACATGGTGAGGATCGCCTCGCCGGTCTTGGAGTCGAGGTTGCCGGTGGGCTCGTCGGCCATGAGGATGACGGGGTCGGTGACAAGGGCGCGGGCGATGGCGACGCGCTGCTGCTGGCCGCCGGAGAGTTCGCGGGGGCGGTGATGGACGCGATCGCCCAGACCGACCATCTCGAGCTTCTGGCGGGCGCGCTCGAGGCGTTCGTGCTTATGGACGCCCTGGTAAAACAGGGGGACGGCGACATTCTCTTCGACGGTGAGCTGGGGGATGAGGTTGAAGGCCTGGAAGACGAAGCCGATCTTGCGGCCGCGGAAGGCGGAGAGCGACTCGTCGTCGAGCTCCTCGGCGGGTGTGCCGTCGAGGAGATAGCTGCCGGAGGTCGGTCGATCGAGGCAGCCGAGGATGTTCATCAGCGTGGACTTGCCCGAGCCTGAGGCGCCCATGATGGCGAGGTACTGGCCTGCGGGGATGGTCAGATCAACGCCGCGGAGGGCTTCGACCATGACCGACCCGTCGGGTTTGTAGTAGGTTTTACGGATGCCGGTCAGTTCGGCAACGGGGCGGACCCCGGAAGCGGAGGGAGCCTTGGGAGCATTGGTTTGGGCGGCGGCGGTCATGCGTGTCACTGTACCGGGCTGGGGGACTCCGGTTGCCCGGCGGGGGGCTGGGGATCGCGGGGGTGGTCCAGGGCGGCGTGGATCTTCTGCTCGTGGCCGTAGACCGTGAGCACATCGCCGTCCTCGATGCGTGTATGGGCGGTTGGTGCGCCGATGTGATCGCCCGAGCCGCGATGAATGCCGAGAACGAGGACGCCGCGGCTGCCGAGGGCGGTCTGGGCGAGCGTCGCCCCTACGAGCGGATGGCCGGGGTCGATCTCGACCTGCGCGACAACGAATCCATCGCGTGAATGGAGCACTGTTTCGTAATCCATGGCCCGTACGACGCCGGCCCGTCGGAGTGAGATTTCGATCAGTTTCTCGAGCAGTGCGCGAACGGGACGGGGGCGGAGCAGTGCGGCTATGCCGAACACTCCGCCCAAGATGACGAGCAGGCGGATAAGAAACGCGCCTGGCGTTCCGGGGTCGATGAGCTGATCGAGCCAGTCGGGATCGTTCTGGACGAAGGTAATGATGAGTGTGCCCAGCGCGGTGGTGACGCCGATGTTGCCGGCGATGATCAGGTGGGTTGCGATGCGTCGGCGCACGGGGTGGGTGACAATCATCTCGGCCTCAGCGGTGGTGAAGCCGACGCCGAAGAAGCACGAGATGGCCTGGAAATCGGCGACGGGCCGGGAGAGCCCGGTCATCATGAGCGCGGTGGCACCGATCCGCACGATCACGAGGGAGACGAAGGCGATTACGAAGAGTGCGATCAGCGGCACTGGCGCCCCCCCGCGGGTTCCGCGGAATCACTCCGCGTCGGAGTCGATCAGCTGGAGCCCTGCAATGGCGGTGAGGGTGTCGGGCGCGAAGCGGAAGACCTTGTCCAGCCCGGTGACCATCAGCACCGACATGACATCATCGTTGATGCCGGAGAGGCGGAGTTCGCGCCCGGCCTCGTCGAGCAGGCGGCGGAGATGGAGCAGTTGGGCGATGTTGGACGAGTTGATGTAGGAGACTTCGGAGAAGTCGAGAACGGCGTGGGGGACGCTATCGGCGCCATCCACCCGCTCGGCGATGAGCGAGAGTTCGTCGGAGAGCGCCGGCTCGTCGGCGAGATTGGCGATGAGGATGTTGTCAGACCATTCGACCGCCATCAGGATTCTCCCGCGCCGGCCGAGCTTGCGGGCTCGCCGGTTTCGGATTCTTCGCCGGACGATTCTTCGACCCGGGATGCCGCGACGACGCTGTCGCCGTCGTTGAGGCTGACGACGCGGACGCCCTGTGTGCCACGCCCCATCGAGGAGATCGACTGGGCGGACATGCGGACCAGCTGGCCGCCGCGTGAGATGACGACGACATCCTCGTCTTCATAGACGCCGAGTGCGACGGCGGAACGCCCGTTGCGATCGGTGGTTTTGATGTCCTGCCTGCCCTTGCCCCCGCGGGACTGGCTGCGCATGGGGCCTTCTTCGGGCTTGACGCGGTATTCGTCGACCGGTGTTCGTTTGCCGTAGCCGTGCTCGGTGATGGTCAGCAGGCACAGATTCCGCTCGAGGGCGACCGGGTGGGTATGGCTGACCTCGGGGTTGTCGGGGTCCTGCACCATGGGGATCGCCAACATGCCCACAACCTCGGCGTCGTCGCCGAGCTCGATGCCCTTGACGCCGGCCGCGGAACGGCCCATGTCACGGACATCGTTCTCAGGGAAGCGGATGGCCATGCCGGTGGAGGTGACGAGCATGAGGTCGTCGGCCCCGGTGGTCAGTCGGACGCCGAGCAGAGCGTCGCCTTCCTTGAGCCCGACGGCGATCAGACCGGAGCGGTTGACATTCGAGTAGGCCTTGAGTGGGGTGCGCTTGACGATGCCCCCGCGGGACACAAAGGTCAGGTAGTGGCTTCCGGACTCGAAGTCCTTGATGGCGAGATATGCGCAGGTGCGTTCGCCCTCCTTGAGGTCGATGTAGTTGACGATCGGGCGGCCCTTGCTGGTCCGGCTCATCTCGGGCAGTTCATAGACCTTGATCTTGAAGACGCGCCCGGTGTCGGTGAAGCAGAGCAGATCGTCGTGCGTCGATGCGACAAAGAGGTGCTCGATGAAGTCGTCGTCCTTCGAGTCGCTGGCGCGGATGCCTTTGCCGCCTCGCCCTTGGGCACGGTAGGTTTCCGCCGGCAGGCGTTTGCAATAACCCTGGTGGCTGATCGTCACCACCATGTCCTGCTCTTGGATCAGTGCGGCGATGTCGATGTCGCCGGCTGACTCCTCGATGGAGGTCAGGCGATCTCGCCCGTAGCGGGCCTTCATCTCTTCGCAGTCCTCGACGATGATGTCGAGCACGCGGCGGTGGTCGCCGAGGATCGTCTCGTAGCCCTCGATCTCCTCGACCAGCGCGGTGTAGTCGTTGACGAGGCGCTCGATCTCAAGCCCGACGAGCTGGATCAGACGCATGCCGCCGATGGTTTCGGCCTGCACGCGGGTGAGGACAGTGCCTCCGCGTGCGTCGGCTTCGCGGACCATCTTCATCAGCCGCGCGGGGATCATCGGGGCGGCGGGGTGGCCGTCCGGGATGGAGTAGCGGCGCTGCATGAGCTTCTGGATGGCTTCCTCGCGCGTGCTGCTGGACTTGATCAGGGCGATGATCTCGTCGATATCAACAACCGCGTAGATCATGCCCTCGAGCACATGGGCGCGCTTCTTGGCTTCGCGGAGCAGGTGCTGCGTGCGCCGGCGGATGACCTCGACCCGATGATCGATGTAGCACTCGATCAGTTCCTTGAGTCCGAGCGTGCGGGGCTGGCGGTTGACCAGAGCGATATTGATGATGCTGAAGGTCTGCTGCAGGGGTGTGTTGAGGTAAAGCTGATTCTCGACAACGGCGGGGTCGGCGCCCTTCTTGAGCTCGAGCACGATGCGGGTCTGAGCGTTGCGCCCGGACTCGTTGCGGACATCGGAGATGTCTTTGATCCGCTCGTCCTTGACCGCCTCGACGATCTTCTCGACCAGCGTGTTCTGGACGAGCGAGTACGGGATCTGGTCGATGACGAGCTGTTGGCGGTTGTTGCCGAACTCCTCGACATGGACCTCGCCGCGGACGGTCACCCGACCCCGCCCTGAGGAATAAGCCTCGAGGATGCCGCGCCGCCCGAGGATGCGCCCGCCGGTGGGGAAGTCCGGCCCCTGCACGCCCCGACGGACGACCTTGCCCTCGTCGTCCTTCTCGTCGAGCATCAGGTCGGCCAGCGAGATCTCGGGGTTGTTCACCACACGGACGATCGCGTCGAGGATCTCGGTGGGGTTGTGCGGCGGCAGGCTGGTCGCCATGCCG
The DNA here is from genome assembly GCA_003696675.1 of Planctomycetota bacterium. Taxonomy (GTDB): domain Bacteria; phylum Planctomycetota; class Phycisphaerae; order Phycisphaerales; family UBA1924; genus UBA6054. The sequence goes on along the minus strand of RFGH01000175.1, from coordinate 18,559 downwards.
ACGGCGATGCCCATGCCGCCGTTGATGAGCAGGTTCGGGAACTTGCCTGGAAGGACCGTCGGCTCCTGCAGACGGTCGTCGTAGTTCGGCTGGAAGTCAACGGTGTCGAGTTTGATATCCGCGAGCATGTCCGTCGCGGCCTGAGTCATTCGGGCTTCGGTGTATCGCATCGCGGCCGGCGGGTCGCCGTCGATCGAGCCGAAGTTGCCCTGGGGGTCGATCAGGGGGACGGACATCTTCCACTTCTGGGCCATGCCGACCATCGTGGGGTAGATGACCGATTCGCCGTGGGGGTGGTAGTTGCCGGAGGTGTCGCCGCAGATCTTGGCGCACTTGAGGTGCTTCTTGCCCGGGCGGAGGTTGAGGTCGTGCATCGCGACGAGGATGCGACGCTGGCTGGGCTTGAGCCCGTCGCGGACATCGGGCAAGGCCCGGTCCATGATGGTGCTCATGGCGTAGGTGAGGTAGGAATCCTGGAGTTCGCGCTCGATCTCCAAATCGACCACACCCTGCGACGCGCCGGCGATCGGGGACTCCCCGGCGGGTTGCTGCGGGTCATGATCGGGGGTCAGGTCGTCGGGCATGCACCGGCTCCGGAGAAGGCGGGCGAGCCGGTCACGGAAGCGGCCGACGATCACCCCGCCAAATGACCGGGAATCATAGGCGATTCATGAGTCGTCAGCCCGATTCGGGCGTGTTGTTTTGCCCCTCATCCAACCATGCTAAGTCACTGTCAAGGCTTGCTTTGTACACTTTCTCGCCGCTGCTGTTCGCGACGCACGATGCCATGCATCGAACGCAGCGCTTCGGTGACCGTCAGCAGGCCCATGGCCGAGGCTTCCGGACTGACGGTCGGGTCCCAAGTGGCACGACGGAGCCCGCCGGACACCTGGACGGGCGATCGCGCCAGATACAGGCACTCGCCCTCCATCTGGAGCTGTCGGACGAATCGCAGCGCGTCCGTCAACCGCACCACCTCGCGGGCGATGTCCGGCGATGTGAACGAGCCCGGCGTCACGCGGGTGTCGCCGAGCATCGATGCCAGCGCGGCCATCGGTCGAAGCGACTGCCAGGTCGGCAACGCGACCCGCGAGCGGGTGAACACGATGCCGCCTGCCAGATCCCGGTCGAGCGGACGCAGGTCACGCCAGTGGAGCTGGTGTTCCCAGCAGAGGTCCCGCATTGCGCGGAGCGCGACGGCCGACGGCAGCGCATTGTCCGCGTTCAGATCCATATCCGCCCAAGCGAGGAAGGGCATCTGGGACACGAGATTGCCCGGAGGGGTCTCGCGGAAAGCGGCGCGGATCGCTCTTTCGGCCCGCTCGGCGGTGAAGCCCTCGCCCATACCGACGGCGCGGACATGGGCCCAGGCGATCAGCCCGTACGCGGCCGGGGCAACGCGCTCGGCGAATCCCGTGTCAGGATCGAATGCGTCGCGGACCTCGTTCAGGCAGCGGACGCGCAGAACCTCGAACACGGGGTCCGACGCACGCTGGGCTGGGGTCATTTCGCCCAAGGCCCCCACCGTCGCCGATGCGGCGATCGGGTCGGACCACGGCGCTTCCTCGCCGGGTTCGACCGTGCCGAGATCACGGACGATTCGGAGCGCCGCCCGCTCGGACTCGGCGCCCTGCTCGGTCCCCGCGGAAACGGCGGCATGGCGGAACAACGCGATGGCGGATATCGCTTGCTCGAACGGTCGGGCGACGACAGGATCGGGCCGACCGGTGACTGCGTTGAGCGGGCCGCCGATGCCGAAGTGTTCGACGCCGGGCCAGACGCGCGACCTGATGTGGGCCGCGATCGAATCGGCCATGGCACGCATCTCGGGGGTGCGCATCGTCTGTGACGGCACGATCCGCCCGGCGCGGTCAAGGAAGACCGGCGAGGCGCCCTCGAAGGGCATCGCCATATGGACAACCGCCGCCCGGGAGAAGGTAAACCCGTTTTCCGCCAGTTCGGACAGCGGGCGGAGGGCGGTTTCGCCCTGGGCCGTGATGTCGGCGGCCATGGAAGCCAGCACGCGGGCGGGGTCCGACCCACGGGTCACCTGGGCGTCAACCCCAGTCACCCGGACGGCGTCCCCGGCACGGACCACCAACGCCTCTGCCCCCGGGGAGCATCCGGCGTAAGGCAGGGCGAGCTCTTCAGGGGGGATCGCGATCGGGGGTCCGAAAAGCTCGAGCGAAATCGTGGTCCTTTCGCCGAGTTCCGCGGCCCGGTCTTCGGCCAAGGCGTCGTTCTCAATGGGTAGCGCGGCACGGGCGAGGCGCACGGCCTCGCCTGCCGCATGCCAGATGGCCAGCGGATCAGGTTGATCGGCGGTAAACCACGCTCCCCGGCTGAGGATCTGCCCGTCGAGCCGGAGGGTGACCGCGGCCCCGTGGATGGAGGGGCCGCCCTCGAACCTCGCTCGCTCCGGCACGGACCAGCCCCGGACCCAGGCCCGAACGGTGTCATGGGCATCCAGTGAGGCCTGCGGAGACGGTAGCGTCTGAGCGCGGGCAGGTCCGAGAACCATGGCTGCCGCAAGACCGGCCACGGCCGCCCGGAATGCTCGGGCGGATTGGTGTTGACGCGGCGCGTCGCGCCCGGGCAACATGTGGTGTCGGCGCGACGCGCGCCCCACCCCGTCCGGCCTTGATAACGCCTCCCGGAAGCCGGTTGGCACGCGACGGCACACGGGTTGTTTCCTGTTTCGAGACAACCGCAGACAGGAGACGACCATGCGAATCATGCAGCAGACCTTTCAGATGACCGACCTGCGCAAGCGTCTTGTCCTTCTGACGCTGCTGAGCTTCGTCGCCCTGTGCTAGACCGTGTGACGGTCGGGATCAGTGGCGGACGGCGGGCCGGTCCCGCGAACGGACCCTCTGGATGGCCGACCGATCCCGGTGATCGTGTCGGCGTGCGGGCGTTTTGACTCTACCCCCCTGCGGGGGGCGCGGGTTCCCGCCCGCTCGGCGAGGTACATCTTCGGAGACAAAAACGCCCCGACGGGACGGTTCCCGCCGGGGCGTTCGGTTTTGGTGTCAGATCTGAACGGAAGCGATCAGAACTGGATCTTGTCGGTGCCCATGGCGCCGTGGTCGTCCATGCCGCCGCGGCTGGGCTTGCCGCCCCGTCCGCTGCCGCCGGAGTAGCCCGAGTCGGACCCGCCGGAGGAGTCGTCCACGCCGCTGGCGTCGCCCCACTGGGCGCGCTTGAGCGAAAGCCCGATCTTGCGGTCGACAGTGTCGACTCGGAGGATCTTGACATCGATCTCCTCGTCTTGGCTGACCACATCCTGCGGGTTCTCGACCTTGTGGTCGGCCAGCTCGGAGATGTGCAGCAGGCCCTCGAGGTCGTCCTCGAGCTCGACGAAGACGCCGAAGTTGGTGATCTTGGTCACCTTGCCGCGAACGACCATGCCGGGCTGGTAGGCGCTGGGGATGGCCTCGACCCAGGGGTCCTCGGTGAGCTGCTTGACGCCGAGGCTGATGCGCTGCTTGTCCTGGTCGACTTCGAGGACCACGCACTGCACCTCGTCGCCCTTCTTGTAGAGCTCGTTGGGGTGGGTGACCTTCTTGGTCCAGGACATGTCGGAGATATGGAGCAGGCCGTCGATGCCCGGCTCGATCTCGACGAACGCGCCATAGTTGGCCAAATTGCGCACCGTGCCGGACACCAGCGTGCCCGGGGGGTACTTCTCGGTGACCAGCTCCCAGGGATTGACCTCGGTCTGCTTCATGCCGAGCGAGATCTCGTGCTTGTTCTTGTCGATCTCAAGCACAACCACATCGACCTCGTCGCCCTGGCTGACCATCTCGGACGGATGGTTGACGCGGCGGGTCCAGGACATCTCGGAGATGTGGACCAGGCCCTCGATCCCGTCCTCGAGACGCACGAAGGCGCCGTAGGACATGATGTTGACCACGGTGCCCTTGACGCGGGCACCGACGGGATACTTGGCCTCGATCTCCTCCCAGGGCGAGGACTCGGTCTGCTTGAGACCCAGGGCGATCTTCTCCTTCTCCCGGTCGATGTTGAGGACCTTGACCTCCACCTTGTCGTCGATCTTGAGCAACTCGGACGGATGGTTGATGCGTCCCCACGACATGTCGGTGATATGGAGCAGGCCGTCGATGCCGCCGAGGTCGACAAAGGCGCCGAAGTCGGCGATGTTCTTGACCGTGCCGGTGACGATGTCGCCCTCGCTGATGTTCTCCATCAGGCGTTTCTTGGCGGTCTCGCGCTCGCGTTCGATGAGCTTGCGGCGTGAGATCACGATGTTGCGACGCTCGGTGTCGATCTTGAGGATCTCAGCGCGGATCTTGCGTCCGATGAAGTCGCCCAGCTCGTGCGGGCGGCGGATGTCGACCTGGCTGGCGGGCATGAAGACCGGCACGCCGATGTCGACGAGCAGGCCGCCCTTGATCTTCCGCATGACCGTGCCCTCGATCTCGTCACCCTCGCGGGCGGTGTCGACGATGCGCTGCCAGGCGATCTGGCGGTCGGCCTTGCGCTTGGAGAGCTGAATGAGCCCGCCCTCGCCCTCGAGCGACTCGAGGAGGACATCGATCTCATCGCCCACGCGGAGTTCGTTGAGATTGGGGAACTCTTCCTTGGGGATCAGACCTTCGCTCTTGAGCCCGACATCCACCACCACATCATCGCCGGCAAAGCCGATGACGCGGCCCTTGATCAGCTTGCCCGAACGGAGGTCGGCGGCCTGGTCGACGAGGATGTCGTCCATGCTGTCCTCGGCGCCGGCTTTGGAGCCGAAGACTTCGCCGAGCAGGGCTATCGCCTCGTCGTCCCCCACGCCGAGGGAAGCGATCAGTGTCTCATCGATCATGTTCTGTATTCCTCTCCCCGGCGCCTCTGTGGGACCGCCGGGATCGGACCTGGTGCCGTGTCGCGTCCCGCCGGGAGGGGTCGCGTGCGGCCCTGGGTCCACCGCGGAACGATGGCGTCCGCGGGTGCCCCGGAACGGGGCGTTGGAGCCTGAATCTTCATCCCTGCCGCCGGACCTTCCGGCGGACTCGGGCCCGGACTGGCCCGCCCGCGGATAAACCGTCGGGCGGGGTCGTGAGTCTAGACCGAGCCCCCGAAGCCCGTCGATCAGAAAAGTTCAAAATGAAAGAGGTTGCATGAATCAGCCGATGCTCGGAAGGGATGGACTTCGCCCGCAGGGGCGTATCATCCCTACCCGGTTGCGCGCGAGGGACGCGTGGGCCGGTCCGGCGCCTCAGCCCGCCGGAGGGACGATGCCCGGCCACCCCCGGACCGCCCCGAATCGTGCCACGCTGAGGCCCACCCGGGGCGACCGGGCGAGAGATAAGGCAGGTCCATCGCGATGAGCGCCACCATGACCACCGAGCTGCCCCGCGGTTCCGTCACCGACGAACTCGGGTTCCCCTCAGATCCGGACAACCTCTACCTGCAGACGGTCAACACCATGCTCGAGGCCGCCGAGGCAATCAACCTCAAGCACCGCACCCGGATCATCCTCGCCCAACCCAAGAACGAGATCATGGTCCACTTCCCCGTCCTGATGGACGATGGGCACCACAAGCTCTTCAAGGGCTACCGCATCCAGCACAACAACGCACTGGGTCCGTATAAGGGCGGCTTCCGCTACCACGAGGATGTCCACCTGGACGATGTCAAGTCGCTGGCGTTCCTCATGACCATGAAGTGCGCCTTGGTCCGCATCCCCTTCGGTGGCGGCAAGGGCGGCGTGAAGGTCAACCCCCGCGAGCTCTCGCCCGGCGAGCTGCAGAGGGTCACCCGACGCTATTGCAGCGCCATCATGGATCAGATCGGCCCGGATGTGGACATCCCCGCGCCAGATGTCGGCACCAACGCCCAGATCATGGCTTGGTTCGCCGATACTTACATGATGTCCAGCAAGCACCAGCACCACGACGCCCTCCGCGTCGTGACCGGCAAGCCCGTCGAGTTCGGCGGTTCGGCCGGTCGTGAAAAGGCCACCGGCCAGGGCGTCGCCGATGTGCTCGCCGAGATGCTCCCGGGCATCGGCATCCCGCTGGAAGGCATGAAGGTCAGCCTGCTCGGCTTCGGCAATGTGAACGGCTGGGGCGGACGCATCCTCCAGGACATGGGCGCCAAGATCATCGCGGTCGGTGACCACACCGGTTTCCTCCGCAACGACAACGGCATCGACTGCCACAAGCTTTTCGATCACAACATGAAGACCGGTGGCATCAAGGGCTATGCCGAGGCCGATGTGATCTCGGAAGAGGACTTCTACCGCACCAAGGTCGATGTGTTCATCCCCGGCGCGCTCGAGCAGATGATCAAGGCCAAGCAGGCCGACTGGCTGGATTGCAAGGTCATGGCCGAGGCCGCCAACGCCCCGTGCGACCCGTCCGGCGACCGCCGCTGCCAGGAGAGGGGCATCGAGGTCATCCCCGCCATCCTGGCCAACGCCGGCGGCGTGACCGTTTCCTACTTCGAGTGGGTGCAGAACAAGAACGCCGTCACCTGGTCCGCCGAGCAGGTCGACCGGGAGCTGAACCGCCACATGGTGGTCGCCGCCCAGCGGACGCTGAATACCCGCGCCCGCCTGAACTGCTCGCTCCGTACCGCCGCTTTCGCGACGGCGCTCGAGCACATCGGCTCGGTCTACAAGGTCCGCGGCATCTTCCCGTAAGCCACGGCCTGTCAACACACCCGCCAAGCACAAAGGGCCCGCGACTCTCGCGGGCCCTTTTTCTCGAATGTCGACCTGTCGGCTCAACCCGCCCGGCGCTCCTCGGGCGAGGGCTGTGAATATCGACGCAGCAGCTCGACGATCTTCGGCTGGGAACGATCGATCCGCAGCGAGCGGCGCATCGCGTCCACCGCCCGCTCGCGGGCGGCGCCGTCGGTCTTGCCGGACCACAGGTAGTTGTTCAACTCGCACACCGCCACACCGTTGAGCCCGGGGGCGTATGACGGATCCAGTTCGACCGAACGATTGAACGCCTCCAGCGACTCCTCGTAGCGCTTGAGCCGGAACAACCCGGAGCCGAGACGCTCGTACGCGATCGGGCTCGGTTCGACGGCCACCACCTCGGACAACGCCCCCACCATCTCGGCGTATCGCCCGAGCTGGTTGAAGCTCTCGGCCATGTTCAGCAGCAGCCCGGGCGCGGGCTTGGGCAGCAGCTCTGCCGCCTGGCGGTACTCGACCACCGCTTCCTCGTGCCGCCCGAGGGCCGCGAGCACTGTGCCGAGGTGCATCCGCGCCTCGCCCGAGCGGGGGCGGCTGCGGGTCGCACGCTGCGCGTAGGGCAGCGCTTGCTCGGCATCGCCGTCGGCGAGGTAGGCCGTCGAGAGCCCCAGCACCGCGTCGAAGTCGTCCGGGCGGACGGCCAACGAACGCAGATAGGCCCGCACCGCCTCGTCCGTCCGTCCGAGCTGCTGCAGGGCCGAGGCGTGGCGGTATTGGGCGTCGAAGTTGTCCGGCTGGCTCCGCGCCGCGGCGGCATAGGCCCGCTCGGCCAGCGAGAGCTCGCCCATCTCCATGTGGAGATCCCCGGCCTCGAGCAGGGCAGGGGTGAACCGGGGGTTGATCGCGATGGCGCGTTCCAGTTCGGCCAACGCCGCCTGCACATCGCCCATGGCACGGAACTCGCGTGCCCGGGCGAGGGCGTCGGCCTCCCGCCCGCTCGCCACGGCCCGCTGCGATGCGACCTCATCGATCTCGATCGCCGGCTCACGCTGCTCCGGGGGGATGCGGGGCGGACGCTGCTCCACGCGGTACCGGGCGCTCGGACGCTGGTCGACGACCGGTGTCTCGCCCGCGACCGGCGCCGGCTCGGGCGCCGTCTGGGCTTGCTCGGCCGTCTGACGCTCGGCGCGTTCACGCTGGAGGCGGCGGCAGCCGCCGGAGGCAATCAGAAGAACGGCTACAGAGCAGGCGAGGAGGGTCCTGGGCATGGTCATGGTCCGATCTTACCTCGGAGCGGGCCCGTCCATCCGAAGATGGCCCGGCCGTAGGATTCGTGGAGGAGGTCCACCATGATTACCCCCCCGCTGTCGTCACGGATCGCGCTGATTACGGGCGCGAGCGCCGGAATCGGTCAGGCCGTCGCCTGCGAGCTGGCCACGATGGGCGCCCGCGTGGCGGTCAACGCCCGTCGCGAGGGGCGGCTGGTCGGGGTGATCCAGGAAATCGCCGATCGCTGCCGGGAGCAATCCGGGGACGAGCGGGCCATCGCCGTGCCGGGCGACGCCTCGGACGAATCGGTCATCCGCTCGATGCTCGACGAGCCCGAGGCCCGCTTCGGCAAGCCCGTCGACCTGGTTGTGGTCAACGCGGGGCGGGGGCTGGCGGGGTCGGTCCTGACCAGCGACATCGCCCAGTGGGAAGAGATGATCCGGATCAACTACATCGGAGCGGCCCGCCTGATCCGCGAGGCGGGCAATCGCCTGGCCGCCCTGCAGGCCAAACGCGAGTGGCCCAAGCACGCGGCCGACATCGTGGTGATCGGCTCGACCGTGGGGCGGCACATCTCGCCGTTCTCATCCATGTACGGCTCGACCAAGTTCGCCATCGGCTCGCTGGCCGAGGCGGCACGCCGGGAGCTGGGGCCCAAGGGCGTGCGGGTCACGCTGATCGAGCCGGGCATCGTCCGCAGCGAGTTCCAGGGCGTGGCGGGCTACGACGAGAAGTCTTTCGGCGAGCTGATGGACCGCTTCGCGCCGGTGCTGACACCCGAGGATGTGGCGCGGACGATCGGGTTCATCGTCAAGCAGCCGGCGGGGGTGCATGTGTGCGATGCGTTGATTCGGCCAACGAAGCAGGACTATCCCTGAGTCACCTTCCGCGGAAGTGGGCGGGCACATCCCCGTGATCGGCGCGGATGTTGCTCTTGATTCCCCCGCGGCCCTTCCAGATGGTCACAATCTGCAGCCAGACGGGATCCATCAGGCGGACAAGATCGTCACGGATCTGGTTGGTCACAGCCTCGTAGAAGATGCCCTCGTTGCGGAAGCTCTGATAGTAGAGCTTGAGGCTCTTGAGCTCGACGCAGACGCCGCCGTCTTTGGCGGCCTTGGGCTGGTAGCGCAGCAGCACATCCCCGAAGTCGGGGTGGCCGGTCTTGGGGCAGACGGAGGTGAACTCCTCCGAGATGTGCTCGATCACGAAGGGGGTGTCGGACGGGGCCGGGAAGGCTTCGAGGAGGGTGGCGTCGGGCATGGGGCCCAAGCGTAGGGCTTACCAGTGGCAGTCGTCGTCCCACCACGGGTCGCGGTGGTGGTGATGGCAGCGGCTGTCGCAGCGGTGCGACTCGTAGTAATGATGCTCCTCGTAGACCGTGCGGCTGGGGTAGTCGCCGCGGGCGTTCCGCTCGTTCTGGTCGCCGATCACGCCGCCGATGACCGCGCCCGATACGGCACCGATCGCGGCCCCCTTGCCGGCGCTGCCAGTGACCGAGCCGATCACCAGCCCGGACAGGGCACCGAGGGCCGCCCCGCCAAAGGCGCCCTCGCCCGCGTTGTTGCACCCGGTCAGACCGAAGACGAGCCCCGTGCCGAGGACGGCGGTCAGGGCGGTGCGCGAGGTCCGACGATCGATCAAACGCATGGCGATCTCCTTCCGCGGGGACCAAGCCCCGCCGGGACACACCGCTCGGGTGGGTCCTCCACTGACAGATACTCCAAAGAAACGCGGATTGTTGCTAGTGATTGCAAACTTTTGGACAAAAACCGCGGCCTGGCCAGCAAAACACCCCCCGAACAGGTGGGTCAGAAGGCGTTGGGATCGTCCAGCCCGCGCCGTCGGCGGCGGTCGGTCGGGGTGGCGGTGCCCATGGCCTCCCGGCAGGCCCGTGCCATGGCCTGAAGGAACTTTTCGTGCTCCGGGCAGGCCTCGAGCCGGTCGAGGAAATCGTCGACCCGCCATGCAGGCGGATCGCCTGGTTCGCCCGCGCTTTCGGCGTCGAGGACGGCCCGATCGCCCAGCGCCTCGCCCGCGGCACAGAACCAATCGGGGGTGATCGGCGCACCGACGCGGTCGCCGGTCAGCGGGCGGTCCGGGCCCTCGGCACTCTCGACCCCGGCGGGCGGATCGATGCGAACCCTGACGACCTTCTCGCCCACCCCCACCACTGGCCACAGCCCTTCGCGGTTCATCGGCTCGCGGCACAGGACGAACACGGGCACGCCGCGTTCCCATGCCTGCATGCGGAACTGGCGTGCGTCCACACCGACGAGCGGCGGCTGGAACAGATAGCAGCCGGGCAGGAGGGGGTCCGGGATGTCCTTGACGCCTGCGATCACTCGGATTGGCGCCGCTTCGAGCGCGGTCTGGCGGATCCAGCGTCGGGCTTCCTGCAGGGGCAGGCAGATGCGGGCCATGCGTCCGAAGTCGTCAGCCGCCCGCGCCTGCCGGAGCGCCTCGGCGCACAAGGTGGACGCATCGAAATAGCGTGTCTCCGCCAAGGCCCGGCTGGCTCGCTCCATGAGCGTGTCGATCGGGTTGGCAGCTGCCTCGCTGTTCACGCTGGATCTTTCGCGGGCAACCCCTCCGCCCGCCGGACGAGGGCATCGATCAGCCCCAGCCACGCCACCGCCCGATCTTCCAGGTCGAAGCCGAGCACATCCCCGAGCGCGGACCAGTCCTCATGGCTCACGGCGTCGCGGAGGGCGACCAGGTCCGACGCGAGCGCCTGGATCAGATCCGACGCAGAACCGCCGCCCACCGGGAAGTCCTGCAGATCGACGCCCAACAGGGCCGCGGACTGATCGACCACGGTACGGACCATCTGCCAACCCTCGATGACGGGGCGCAGCGAGCCGAGGGCACCGGCGACCTCGCCCTGATCGAGCTGATCGGCCGCCTGCTTCTGGTCCGTGCGGATGCGGTCGAGTGCATCGCCCGCCTCCCGCAGCGTCTCGGCGAGGAAGAGCCCGGTGTCAGCCGTGGTCACCCCCAGCTCAGCGACGCCCTCGGTGCCCTCGGAGGGGGCATCGAGCAGCGTGCCCGCGGGGCGACCGTCGGCGTGGACCTCGATGATGGTGCGCCCCGCCTCGGCGGCCCGCTCACGGGCGAGTTCGAGCGCCTGAGCGATGCCGGCGGCCTCGGTGGTGACGACTTCTCCGTCTATGACAAGTCTCATGCGGTCCGCTCCTCGTGGAGCGAGGCCCTGCGGGCCCGCTCCTTGTAAATCAATCGGAGATTGCGGGCGTAGATCACCACCCCCGTCGCCTGTCCGAGCACACCCACCGCGTCCTTGCGCCACACGAAGTAGGTGAACAGACACACACCCCCGAGGAAACTGAGCCACCAGAACACCTCGGGGACCGTTGATATCTTGGTCCGTTCGGAGACGATCCACTGCACGAACATCCGCCCGAAGAACATCGCCTGCCCGATCAACCCGATCGCCACCCACCCGAAGGTGCCCCAGCCTGTGATGTTGAAAAAGCCGAGCAGGGTGCGTGCCCATGCCGGACGTTCATTCCAGGCCGCGATGCGGCCCGAGAGGAACTCATCCAGCTCACTGGCGGAAACACGCTTGCCGGCCATTTCAGGTGGCGCGATCACCGTATAGGAACTGGCTCCTACGCCGGGATTGCGCGCGAGCAGAATCTCCATCGCCCCCACCCGGATGTCCAAGTCGTATGAGCCGCGCTTGAGCGTGGGCTGCAACACCAGCCACATGCCGACAAACAGCAGGGCGACCATCGCGATCAGCGGGCCGGGCTTCAACTGGCAACCTCTTCGGGCACGAAGGACGACGGCTCGTGGTAGGTCACACCGGATGGAATACGACGCCGGCTCGCCATCCAACGGACCGCGAAGCAATCGATCAGACCGGGAATGGCACGCTTGGTGATGCCCATTCCGTACTTGGGCTTGCCCGCGTGGCGCGGACGATGGGCCACCGGTGTCTCGATCACCGTATAACCGAGTTGGCGGGCCGTGACGGGGATGAACCTGTGCATGCCCTTGAACTCCAGCGGGATTCCGACCGCCACCTCACGCTTCATCACCCGCAGCGAGCACCCGGTGTCCCGGATGCTGTCGTTGAGGATCATCCGGCGGAACGACCGCCCCACCACCGACCCAGCCTGGCGGATCCAGGCGTCGCCCTGCCGGCGGGAGGCCGACCGATCGCCCTGCACAAAGTCGGCGTTGTGCTCGCGGAGCAGTCCGATCATGCGCACGAGGTCCGCGGGATCGTTCTGGAGGTCGGCATCCAAAACTCCGATCAGCTCGCCCCTGGCCGCGGCGAATCCGACCTTGAACGCCGCCGACTGCCCGTTGCCTCCGCCCGCCGCCGGACGGGCCAGAGAAATCAGCCGCAGCCAGGGACGCTCGCCCATCAGCGATCGGACCAGATCCGGCGTGTCGTCTGTCGATGCGTCGTCCACCACGATGAACTCGAAGCCGGAAAAGTGCGGGCAGCAGGCCTGGCCCACCTGCTCAACCAGCGGGCGGATGTTCTCCGCTTCGTTGTGGGCGGGGGCAACCACCGACAGCTCGATCGGGTTGTTCGTGGCTTCGTACAAGTGCGTTCCTCAGGGCCAGCCCCGGCACCGGACGACCATCCGGCAAGCGGAAGCATAGAATGATTCCAACTTAGAGGTCCGATTTCCCCGAGCGAGGCAGTCTATGCACCTTCGTCACAGCGACCACGACCACGGCCCCAAGACCGTCAAGGTCAGATATATCGTCGAGAACCCCGAGGGCATGATCGACGAGGACCACTTCACCGGCTCCGACCCCATGGCCAAAGAGCACGAGTTCATGGCCGCCAAGGGCGAGCACTTGCTCGAGGTCGCGGTCGAGAACGGGCTGAACATCGAGCACGCCTGCGGCGGCGTGTGCGCCTGTTCGACCTGCCATGTTTACATCGAGCAGGGCATGGACCAGCTCTCCGAGCCCGAGGAAGAGGAAGAGGACCGCGTCGAGGAGGCCCCCGGGCTCCAGATCAATAGCCGCCTGTCCTGCCAGTGCATCGTGCAGGGCGACGGCCCGATCACCGTCCGCGTCCCGGCCTGGAATCGCAACGCCGTCAAGGAAGTGCCGCACTAGTTCGCGTCAAGGGCCGGCCTGCTTCCCAACCAGCGCCCGCCCCACCACCTCGCCCAGCGTTGCCATCTCCGCCAGCGTTGTGTCGTAGTCGTATTGGTTGTCGTTGTAGATCCCGTTCGGGTTCCGGTGGATCACCGCGGCCACGAACACCGCGTTCCCCGTCGGCAGATGCTCGACATACGCGTTCTCGGTGACGAACCCGTACGCCAGCCCGATCTTGTTCACCACCCGCCACTCCTCCAAAGGCGCAACCTTCAGCAAGCCCGGAAGCAGGAACTTGACATAGTCGTCGGGATACTCCGCCGGGTCGTACTTCGGTGACGCCGATTCCCGCGGCAGCATCGACGCGCTGGCGATCAGGTCCGCCCGCTGGGCCTCCGTCAGATCGAGTGCCCGGCCGCTGGGCGCTCCAAGCATCATCTCCATTGAATCGCAGCATCCACGCGTTGAAATCATCGGAAACACCAGCCGAGCCAGCACGAACTGCAGGTCCGGCAGCAGCGCGAAGTTCTTGTCCGAGAAATCGAACGGCTCCTCCACCAGCGTCCCACCCCGCATGAACCCCTTGCCCATCCGCAGGGTTTCCTCGGGCACCCAGACACTGTCAGGCCCCGGATGCTCGATCGTGCTGACCCGCTCGCCGATCTGCGGCGAGCCGGGCGCGAGCCCGAGGTCCACCCGCGGCGCACGCCGGTTCTCATCCTCTGTCCGCGCGATCGACAGCCGGTGCGTGACCATCGAAGAATCCACCCCCCACTGCCGCATGCGGTCGTTGAGGTCCCGCTGACCCACGAAGTCGTACAGCGTGTTGAACGCGTCGTTGTCCGAGACCACGAAGATCTTGTGCGCCTCGTGCGCGATCGTGATCGGGGCATCGCCGAACGGCACGCGGGCGATGTGGCTCGGGTCCGTTTCACGCACCTGCTCACCCTCGAACAACGGGTAGAACCGCAGCGGCGTGTGCTCTGACAGGCCGGCCTGTGGATACATCCTGGCGTACGCGTTCATCTGCTCGTACGCGGCGATGGCCGCGAACAGTTTGATCGTGCTCGCCGGATAAAAGTACCGCGGCGTCCAATACACCATGTCCTGGATCAGCGACACCCCCCCGTCGTCACCGACCCTGACCGACCCGATGCAAAGGCTCCCCCAGGCTCCGTCCGGGTCAGGGCCGCCCTTGAAGACGCCCAAACGCCCGTCCTCGACCGCCGCACGGATCGCCCGTGTCACGCCCATCGGAGTCTCGGGTGTCCATTCCTGACCCCCGGCCGGGCCCGCCAGGCACGCCCCGACCAGCCACGCCGCACGCCATTTCGTCCGATTCATCATGAACGGAGCCTACCGGCATCGGAAGCCCCGCGGCGGCCGAATCCTTCGGCGGAGGTTCCCCATGCTCGCCCTGACGCTCGCCGTCTCGCTCTGCCTGCTCTCGCCCGATGCCCGCGTCACGGATGATGCCCCCTCGCCCCACGCCGCACCCGAAGGCGCCACCGTGCTCGATTCCGGCGCGTGGACCCTCCGCGTCGCCGGCGAGCCCGAGGCCGAGCTGACCGAACGCGAAGGCCCCGAAGGCCCGCTCTACTCGGCCGGGCGTGTCGCCACCGACACCAAGCTGCCCGTCGGCTATCCCGCCCCCACCCCGCCCGGCGCGATCGAGCTCAAGCACTACCCCAGCATCCGGCGGGCCGAGTTCACCTCCGATGAGGCCACCGGGCTGATGGGCCAGCGCGGGTTCTGGCCGCTGTTCCAGCACATCAGCCGCAACGACATCGCCATGACCGCCCCGGTCGAGATGGAGTACGCCGACACCAACGACGACAACCGGGCCGACCAGTGGACCATGGCGTTCCTGTACCACACCCCAGAGAACGGACCCACCGGCACCGACATCGACGACCAGCGCGTCGTCATCGTCGATACCGCGCCCAAGACCTTCCTCTCCCTCGGAGTCCGAGGCCGCCAGGGCTGGACCGGCGTCATGTCCCTGACCAAGAAGCTCGACGCCTGGCTCGTCGAACATCCCGAGTGGCGTCGCACCGGCATGCCCCGCACGCTCGGCTACAACGGCCCGAATGTCCGCATCAGCGATCAGTGGTGGGAAGTGCAGATCCCCGTCGAGCGGGCGGAATCCGCGGCTACGACCGACTGATCCGGTATGCTCCGGGCATGACGATCCGTGCCCACCTCGCCGTCACCCTGCTCGCCGCCCCTTCGCTCGCCCTCGCCCAGGCCGAGCAGCCCCGCATCCCCGACACCGTCCGCGTGACCACCACCGTCACCCTGCCCGAGTCCGGCGCCAAGGGCGTCGGGCTGGTGCTCTTCGACCGGTCGGAGTATCCCCGCGGCCTGATCATCCCGGACGCCTTCCAGTGGGACGAGCCCAACGCCCCCTACACCGTCGCCATCGCCCTCGACACCCACAACCCCCCGCCCACCGACACCGAGGTCACCACCGACGCCGAAGGCAACACCAGATACCCCATGGGCTGGTTCGATGAGCACGGCAACTGGTACAACCGCCCGCAACGCGAACTCTCCGTCCATGTCAACGGCACCGAGATCCACAACATGCTCTGCCCGATCGAGTACCGCACGGGCAAACCGGTCGAAGTCTCGGCCGAACTCCGCTTCGTCCTGGGCGCCGGGCTGCTCGATGTCACCGTCGCCGGCGAGATCGTGATCGACGACCTGCCACTGCTCGGTCTGCGTCCCTTCGACGCCGGCGCACGCGCCGGATCGGCCGACGATCTCGGCACCATCGCCGAGCCGACGCTCGCGTCGTCCGGCGCCATCGACGGATCGCTGATGGCCCGCCCCGTCCGCGTATCGGTGTTCACCGACTACTTCGTTCACGCCGGCGACCGTACGCCGCGGACGCAGGCCGACTTCTCCGCCATCCCCGACCGCGTCGCCCGCGTCGTCGCCACGCTCACGCTCGCCGAGCCGGAGGTCGGCTACGACCACTGGGACAAGAAGGGCGTGATCTACATCTGGGATCCGCGCGAGAATGCCGAGCCGGAGCGCTTCGAACTCCTGCGCTTCATCACGCCCTTCCGCAAGGGTTGGACCTGGAAAGCCGATGTCACCCACCTGCTGCCCCTGCTCAGGGACCAGCGCACGCTGGGCATCGACATCGGCACCTATATGAAGGGCTGGCTGGTGTCCTTCGACCTCGACTTCTACGAAGGCGATCCGGAGTTGGAGCCCCTCAAGGTCGTCAAACTCTGGTCGGGCGATGTCGAGATAGGCAATCCTGACAATCCGCCGTCCAACACCTTCGTCGACCGCACCGTCCCCGTGCCCGCCGACGCCACCCACGCGCATGTCTACACCACCGCCACCGGGCACGGCATGTCGCCCAACACCGACAACGCCGGCGAGTTCATGCCGCTCGGCCGCACGCTCACCGCCCGCTCCGAGTCGTGCGACCTGTCGGTGCACAACACGCTCTGGAACGAGGATGTCTACCTCAACCCCTGCCGCCCGCAGCGCGGCACCTGGAAGTTCGACCGCGCCGGCTGGGCGCCCGGCTCGCTCGTCCTGCCCTGGCGCGTCGATGTCACCGAGGTCATGACCCCCGGCTCGACCATGACCATCGGCTACGCCCTCGACGACTACCTCAACGAGGGACGCGGCCAGACCTGGGCGCCGCACCACTGGACCGAGTCGGTCGTGGTCTTCTTCCGCGACGCCAAATAGAACAGTCGATTCGCTCGGCAGTGACCCGGTTTGTGCGCCGTTTTGGTGTCATGCGCTCCCGCCCACTCGACACCCGCCGCCGGGGCGGTACGCTGACCCAGCGTCCCGTCCCCGCCCCCGACCCGTACGATCCCCCATATGGCCAAACGCGTCCTCCATGACCGCTACTTCCGCCAGGCCAAGCGCGAGGGCTATCTCGCACGCTCGGCCTACAAGCTCATGGAGATCGACGACAAGCGCCGCGTGATCCCCCGCGCCGGCAAGGTCCTCGACCTCGGCTGCGCACCCGGCTCGTGGCTGCAGGTCCTCACCGAGCGCATCGGCGACAAGGGCCAGGTCGTCGGCATCGACCTCAAGACAGTCACCCACGACATCGGGCCCAATGTCCGCACCATCGTCGGCGACTTCACCGCCATCGACCCCGCCGAACTCGTCGGTGAGGACGGCCGCCTGTTCGACGCCGTCTTCTCCGACATGGCCCCCGACACCTCCGGGCACGGCGACGACTTCATGTCCGCCCGGCTCTGCCAGGAGATCGTCGACCGTCTGCCCGTGCTGCTCCGCAAGGGCGGCGCGTGCGTCATGAAGGTCCTCGAGGGCGGCGGCACGCCCGAACTCGTCAAACGCTGCAAGGGCTGCTTCGAGGAAGCCAAGCCCTTCAAGCCCAATGCCACCCGCGACGTCTCCCGCGAGATGTATGTGATCTGCAAGCGCTACCGCCCGCCGCGCCCCCGCGACGATCGCCCGGATGACGCCTCGCCCCCCGGGGAGGACGCCCGGTGACCTTCCTCGCCCCGCTGGCCGGCTTGCTCGCGGGCGGGCTCGGACTGGCAGCCCTGCTCGCGCTGCACGCGCTCAAACTCCGACGCCGCCCGGTCCGCATCTCCTCCACCTTGCTCTGGCGTAACGCCACCCGCGACCTCGAGGTCAACACCCCCTGGCGTCGCCCCCGCGCCACCTGGATGCTGCTGCTCCAGATCCTCGCGATCGCCTTGCTGGCGCTGGGCATCGCACGCCCCGTGCTCGGCTCGGGCGGATCCATCACCGGGCGGGTCGTCGTCGTGATCGACGCCTCCGCCTCGATGAACGCCGTCGACGAACGCGGCGTCTCCCGGTTCGACCGCGCCGTCGACGCCGTCCGCGAGCGTTTGAACCGGCTCCGCCGGTCCGACGCATCGCCCGAGATCGCGATCGTCCGCGCCGCCCACACCCCCATGATGGTCCTCGCGCCCACCCGCTCGCTGGGCGACGCCCTCGGGGCCCTCGACACCGTCACCCCCACCGATCAGCCCCTGGACCCCGACGCCCTGCGCGACCTGCTCGGCTCGCTCCGTGAGACCGGCGAGGACGACGAGGCCGACAACACCCTGACCGTCTGGGCCTTCACCGACGCAGGCTCGCTCCGCGCTGCGGACCTGCCCGGCGTGGCGGGCGAGATCGTCACGGTCGGTTCGGACGCGCCCAACGCCGGCATCGCCGCCGCGACGGGATCGCGCGACCCCGAAGACCCCGCACGCGCCCGCGTCTTCGTCCGCCTCGTCTCCAACGCCGACCGCCCCGTCGGCGTGGTGGTGCGCGTCGCCTCACCCGACGAGACCGTCCGCACGCCCGTGGAAATCCCCGCCGCCAACGAAGACGCCCCCGGCGCAATCACCCGCACCATCGCCGTCGACGCCCCCGGCGCGGCCCGCGTCGAAATCACCCTCGAGCGCGAGGACGCTCTCGCCGCCGACAACACCGCTTGGGTCGATCTGCCCGACCCCGCCCCGCCCCGCACCGTGGTCTACGCCCCCGAGGGGCGGGCCGACCCCTTCCTGCTCGACC
>RFGH01000174.1 GCA_003696675.1 Planctomycetota bacterium | reverse complement strand
GCCGTACCGCACGATCTCCTCGTGCCCGATGACCGGCATCTCCTCGCCGCAGGCGGCGCACTCGCACTCTTCGGAAGGGACCGGAATCGTCTGCTCACGTACCGGGAGGCCTTCGGGGGAGAGCTTCTTCGAGGCCTTCTTGCGGGTGTAGCCCTCGACCCGCTCTTCTTCTTCCTCGTTCTCCCGCTCTTCCTTCTTCAGCTCACCGAAAAGATCGAGTTCCTCCTGAGTCAGGAACTCTCCGATCCCTTCGAGGAGCTCAGCGGGATTGATCGTCTCGCTACGCCGCCCGAAGAGCTGACGAGCCAGCTTCTCGATCTTGATCTCGAGCCGTTCGATCCGATCGGTGAGGGACTCGTTGTGCGCCGCCAGGGAATCATTGTGGTCCTTGAGAGCGACGACTTCGGCCGAAAGCGCCTCGTTGCGCTCGGTGAGTTCGGCGATTCGTGCTTTGGCGGCCGCGAGATTCATGGCCGCGATCGTAGTCGCAACGGCCCATCAGGCAAGGTGTTATGCAAGCCATCATCGTAAGTCATCGCCTCGATGAGACTTGCGGAACCACTTCCTCTCGCGGACGTCGCTGAAGTCGATCCCATGGAGCAGGCTTCGCAGCTCGAACTCGGTGTATCGCAGAGAAGCCGCGTCCGAATGAGGCCACGAAAAGGTGCCGCGCTCGAGTCGCTTCGCGTAGACGACGAGGCCGGATCCATCCCAGTGGAGAATCTTGAGGCGGTCCTTCCGGCGGTTGCAGAAGACGAAGAGTGCTCCGGAGAGGAGCTCGAGATCGAGTTGCTCGGTCACGATGGCGGAGAGTCCATCGAAGGACTTCCGCATATCGGTGACCCCGCAAGCGAGGTAGACCTCGACGTCAGGGCTCAGGAGGAACAAGAGAGTACGGTCCCGATGACGAGCTCGAGCTGATCGGGGTCGACAACGCCTTGGATGCGCAGGCGAACTCCGGAAGGGAAGACGAGCTCGAGGCCGGGGCGCCCGCAGTCATCGGCAGGCCCGGGGGTGACGGTGACCCGGCGGAGAAGGGCGGTCGTATCGGAGAGCGCAGAGGCCTCCGCCCGCTTTCTGAGCCAGAGGCGGACGGAGGAGGTGGGAAGGCCCTCCTCGCGACAGAAGGCCGCGACGGACAGGTCGCTATCCTCGAAACGATCGAGGATGCCCTCGATCTCGGCCGGAGAGCGAAGGGTGCGAATGCGAGCCATTGGAGTCTCCCCTTTCGGGGAGACATGCTGGCGATCTGCGCCTCTCAGCCAAGGAGGTGTTTCGTTGGATGCTTAGTGCGCCGGTCAAAGCCGGCAGAGAGTCGCGGAGGAAAAAGCCGTACGGTGAAGGCGTAGCGAGCCACACCGACCCCGAGTCATGCGCCGGTCGCCGCAAGGTTCTCGGTGAAGCGTTGACAGGGGCACACGCAGGCCAGGTATTGAGCTGCGAAATCAGTAGATCGGGGTGTCGACGTTGTTAAGCAATGCGGAAGACAACACTGCGGTCCGCGCTACGGCGAGCTGTCCGCGGACCCCGCGCAGTCGGAGACCCTGAGCATGCGTGGAAACTCTCTGCACGGAAACCGGGAGATCCCAGAGGTACCCTTTCGCTATGGCGGGGAGGGTCGGCCGGAGAAGGCCTATGGCCGCACGCCCGGCACGCACGCCTCTGGGAAGTCAGACGACCGCGTAGTACCGAGGAACCCCTCGAACAAGGCTGAGCCCCTATCGGCTGCGGAGAGGGCGGAGGGAAGGCGGTTGGCCAAGGGGAGCACCGAGCAGACGGCCACCTGCCGGACACAGAGCCGGGCTGGGGTGTCGATCGGGCTGCAAGGTGTGCGTGAAGCAGCGCGCCGCGATCGGCGTGCACGGTTCACCTCCTTGCTCCACCATGTTTCGGTCCCGCTCCTGAGGGCTAGCTTCTTCTCGCTCCGGCGAGATGCTGCCCCAGGGGTCGACGGTCGAACGTGGCGTGAGTACGAGGTCGATCTGGAGTCGCAGCTGCGTGACCTTCACGAGCGGGTTCATCGAGGAACCTATCGCGCGCAGCCCTCCAAGAGGACCTACATCCCGAAGCCTGACGGCCGGAGACGGCCGCTGGGCATCGCGGCGCTGGAGGACAAGATCGTCCAACACGCCGTGGTGCAAGTCCTCAACTGCATCTACGAAGTCGACTTCGAGGGGTTTTCGTACGGGTTTCGCCCGGGTCGCAGCCAGCACGACGCGCTGGATGCGCTATGGGTGGCGCTCATGCGGCGCAAGGTGAACTGGGTGCTCGATGCAGACATCCGTGGATTCTTCGACGCCATCGATCACGGGTGGATGATGAAGTTCCTCGAGCACCGGATCGCTGACCGCCGAGTTCTTCGGCTGATCCAGAAATGGCTCAGGGCCGGGGTCTCGGAAAACGGCAGTTGGTCGAGGACGACGCGGGGGACGCCGCAAGGAGCAGTGATCTCACCGCTTCTTGCGAACGTCTACTTGCACTACGCCCTTGACCTGTGGGTACAGGAGTGGCGAAGGCACCGGTGTTCGAGCGATGTGATCATTGTTCGATACGCCGACGACTTCGTCCTAGGTTTCCAACACCGTCATGAGGCCGTGAGGTTTCAACGAGACCTTGCGCAACGACTTCGGCGTTTCGGCCTCGAGCTACACCCGGACAAGACGCGCCTCCTCGAGTTCGGCCGCTTCGCGGCCGCGCGGAGGGCGCGCCAAGCCATGGGCAAGCCGGAGACCTTCGACTTCTTGGGATTCACGCACTATTGCGGCTGGACCCAGGCCCGTCGCCGGTTCTTCGTCTGGCGGAAGACCTCGCGAAATCGGCTCCGCGCGAAGCTGAAGCAGATTCGGCTCGCGTTGCTACGCCGACGGCACTTGCCCGTCCGCGTGGTGGGCGCCTGGCTCCGCGGCGTCGTGCAAGGATACCTCACCTACTACGCGGTCCCCGGGAACTGCTCCGCCCTGGACACTTTCGTCCGAGAGGTTGAGAGATCCTGGCTGTTCTCGCTCCGGCGACGCAGCCAGCGCCACCGCATGCCGTGGCGCCGGTTCACGAGGATTGCGAAACGGTGGCTGCCCCGACCCACGATCCTGCACCCTTACCCTGGTGAACGCTTCAACGCCAAACACCCGAGGCAGGAGCCGTATGCGGGAAATCTGCACGTACGAATCTGTGCGGGGGGCCGCCCGTAAGGGCGGTCCCTACCGCGATCCTTGTTCCTCCTGAGCCCTGACGTCGACGTCTACCTCGCTTGCGGGGTCACCGACATGCGGAAGTCCTTCGATGGACTCTCCGCCATCGAGGTTGCTCGTTGCATCGAGCGGGTGTGGATGAATCATCGATGGGGAACCTGCGGAGGGTGCGGCTCGCCGAACTTCCTGCACTCGGCTCGCGGGTTCTGTCTGTCCGGACGACCGAGACAAGTTGCGGATGGTGGGAATCGTGGGAGGAGGCGTGAAGCGATCGACCGGCACCCTCGATCGTTCGATCCGCGCTCGATCCCGCAGGAAGTCTTCGGTTCCTCGGAGCCGACCCGCAGCATCGGAAAGGGTGTTCCCCATGGTGCGCCAGAGACTCGCGCCGTTCGCGGGCCCCGTCGACCTCGTGGATCCGTCCCCCCAGGACGTACGCAAGGACGAGCCCGGCGCAGAGGAAGAGGGCGGCGACCGCGGCGACTCGGATCCGGCGATCGACTGCAAGGACGCCGCCGACTCGGCGCTGGTGCAGTACGTTGGGGGCGGCGCCGCGCCGAGCGGCGTCGATCCCACCCAGTGCCTACATGACGGGCGCATCGACACCCTGCCCCCTTGCGAGTGGAGGACCTGCCCGTGATATCAAGGACACTACGCGTAGCCGGGGAGTGCCGAAGGGAATTCGGATCGCCGCCGAGGGCCCGTTGCATGCGGCGGGTGGGGGCGATTCGATCTTTCACGTCAGTGGTCCACCGCTTCGCCGGGCTCGCGCTGTTGCTGGGGATGGTGTCCGACCTCCCTGCGGCGGACCTGCTGGTGCCGGAGCAATACCCGACGATCCAGGAT
>RFGH01000173.1 GCA_003696675.1 Planctomycetota bacterium | reverse complement strand
TCGCTGAGGGGGCGAAGCGGGGTGGCCGGCTGGTCCGACTCGAGCGTGAAGCCCATCTGGGTCAGCCGGGCGGCATCATCGCCCGTCACGGTCATTTCTCCCAGGATCTTGCCCAGCCCCGCCCAGAGGAAGGTGACGCACAGGATGAGACGCAGGATCAGCGAGGGCAGGGTCAGGGCGACATGATCGCGGAATCGCATGGGCAGCTCCCGGGGAGGGGTCAGGGGCCGCTGGGCCCGGCACGGATCTTCTTGGGTGTGGACAACTGAGGATATCGGAAGGGTTTGGGCCTGCGGCCCGAAGTTTCCTGCGCGGCAAGCCCGGCAATCGGCAACAATCATGCGGCTCGCCCGGACTTTGCGGGCCAGCCACGGCCCGGAATGGGCCCGCCGCGGGCGTGGCGGAACTGGCAGACGCGCGGGATTTAGGTTCCCGTGGGGCAACCCGTGCAGGTTCGATTCCTGTCGCCCGCATTTCATCGCAAGGAGGCTCCATGCCCGCATGCCCGGTTCTGGTGCTTTTTCTGATGCTCCAGCCGGGGGAGAACCGGCTGCCCCTGATCACGGTTGATCGCGACGACATCTTCATCACCGAGTCCTGCCGGGTGTTCATCCCGCCGGGTACCGTCATCACCGATGATGAGAACGACGGCGTCATCCAGATCGCGGCCGACGGCGTGCGGCTGGTCTTCGAGCCAGGCTCCGTGCTCATCGGCCGCGAGGGGCTGGACCGCTGGCTGCGGGAAGGCCCGGCGGCTGGCGAAGGCTGGGACACGCTGACCGGCACCGGCATCGCGGTCGATGGGCACGAGGGCGTCGCCATCGTCAACGCGAGCGTCCGCGGCTTCCGCGTGGGCGTGCTGGCGCGGGAGGCGGACGGGCTGCGGATCGAGAACGCGACACTGACCGACCTGTGGCGGCAGCGGCTGACCTCGACGGCCACGCGCGAAGGCGCGGACGACTGGCTCTGGCCGCACAAGAACGACGACAACGAATGGCTGACCAACTACGGCGCGGCGGTGTGGGTGGAGGACAGCGAGAAAGTCTCGCTCCGCGCCGTGACCGTCCGTCGCGGGCAGAACGGCATCGTGCTCGACGCGACGAACGGCAGCAGCGTGTCCGAGTGCGACGCCTCGTTCCTCTCCGGCTGGGGCCTGGCCATGTGGCGGGCGAGCGACAACGAGATCAAGGACAACCGCTTCGACTTCTGCGTGCGGGGTCATGTCGAGGGGGTCTACAACCGCGGGCAGGACTCGGCGGGCATCCTGATGTTCGAGGCCTGCCGCGACAACCGGATCATCTCCAACTCCGCGACCCACTCGGGCGACGGCATCTTCGGGTTCGGCGGGAACGACGCGATCGAGCTGGTGCAGGACGGGCCTTGGGGGAACGCGGGGAACCGGTTTGTCAGCAACGATCTGTCCTTCGCACCGGCGCATGGGCTGGAGATGACCTTCAGCGAACAGAACTACATCGGGAACAACCTCTTTGAGAGCAACGCAATTTGCGGGATCTGGGGCGGATACTCACGCCGGACGACGATCAGCGAGAACACTTTCATCGCGAACGGCGGGATGGCCTACGGACGCGAGCGCGGCGCCATCAATATCGAGCATGGTTCGGGCAACATCATCACGCGAAATCGATTCACGAATAACAAAGTCGGAGTGCGATTGTGGTGGGACTTTGACGCCGCCCTGCTCTCGAAGCCCGGTGTTCAGGCCGGGTATCGTGGCGTTCAAGACAACGAGATCGATCGGAATCACTTTGTGATGCAGTCAGATCATCCCTTCGGTCAGGCTGTGATGGTCGGTGTCGAGATCGACGACATCGGCGAAGCACCGGGCTATGACGGCCCGCGCGTCGGATCCAATGTGTTTGAGCGTTCGCAAAACTCTTGGGAGATTGAAGAAGGCGCCGGGGTTCCGGTGATATTCCCGAAAGGCCAGCTCCGCCCGAAGAAGGATCCGGAGATCCAAGCGTTGAGCTACATGATTCCTCCGAGACCCGACCGCATCCATCCGTCCGGGCGCGAGTGGATTGTCGTCGATGACTGGGGGCCATGGGACTTTGAGACGCCACTGCTACGCGAACACTCGCGATCTTCGAACGCGGACACCTTCGAGCTGTACCCGCCGAGGCGCAGCACCCACGAGCCATCCGTCACGATCGACGGGGCGGACGCCGAGTTGCTCCCGCCGGCAGGCCTCGAGGGCTGGCGGCCGTGGTTGGTCCGTGTGACGCCTCGGGATGGTCAGGCGGTCTCGGCTTACACCGGCACCGTTCGTTGCGGAAACTGGACGCGGCCGATCGCTGGCCGCTTCGTCCGTGCGGCATGGTCGGTCCGGGTGTGGTCGTGGACGAGCGACCCGCTGGAGGATCTCGATGCATGGCGAGCGGAGGCCGGATCGGTTGGGCCGATCGAGACCGGCTCTCTTGATCTCCCCTTCGGCTACGCCGGCCCGTCGAGCGTGCAGCCCGCCCTCAAGATCGACGCCCGCGACCGCTTCGGTCTCATCGCCGAGGGTTCCATCGACCTCCCGCCCGGGAGGTGGCGGGTCCGGACGCGCAGCGACGACGGGATCCGGGTCGCGATCAACGACGAGCTGCTGATCGAACGCTGGGACATCCACGGCCCCACCGAGGACGCGGCCGAGTTCGAGGTCGCCGAAGCCGGCCCGACCCGCATCGGGCTCGAGTACTTCGAGAACGCGGGCTACGCGACGCTCTCAGTCTGGTTCGAGCCCGCCGACTGACATACGCCTGTCACCGTGCCCCCGCACCAGAGTGACACCGTTGCGTCACCACGCCCCGCGGCGTCGTGTTTTCCTGCTCGCTTTGAAGTGCAGATCGCGGTACTGTGATCGCGATGGTGGGGTTGGGAGGGGGCTCGCATGATCGCTTTGCTGGGGAGGTTCGTGGCAGCACGAAGTAGGCATGGTGATCAGAGAGCGCGGGACGACGATCCGGCGCGGGTGTTCTTCGCCCGCGCCGGGTCGCTCCTCGCGGCGTTGCCGGGTGGCAAGGGGACCCACCCGGCTCTTCCGAGGGGCATCGTCATGGAAGAACGCGGGCTGCTCGTCGATCTGGGCGGCGTGTACATGCGGTGTGACCCGCTGACGGGTGTATACGCCAGCCTGGCGTTCATCGAAGAGTGGGCCCGCGATCACCCGCACGCGTGCGATGACTTTGTGTGCGACTCGCTGCGCGATCTGCGATCCATGGCGAAGCAAGTGCGCCGACGATTCGAGGGGCTCACCGACATGCAGGGAGATCTCTGAATCCAATATCCACGCCGGGCGTGTCGGGAATGCCCGCTGGCGACCAGTTGCCCGGCCGAGACCGGAGCCGCCCATCCAACTCATCGCTGGGCTGCGGAGTATCCATGGTGGCAAACTCACCCGAGACTCCGTTGGGGCCGGTTGAGACGACGGTCGCGGACCACCCGAGCAGGGGAGTTGAAGCCGGTGACAAACGAGACATCCACTGTGCCGTCGGGATGTGATCTGGCCGTGCGTGGTCAGCACACAGAATCCGTTCGCCGAGAGTCCGGTGTGGGTATCTGCACACGAGAACTTTTCACTATCCCAAAATCAGTGAAGTCCCAAAGAGAAACCGCCCCTCGGGGGGCGGCGGGTGTGAACGCGGAGATTTTCAGAACAGAGTGTTTACGGACAACCCTGGTTGTAGAGGTTGATGAACGCTTGCAGGTCAAAGATGTTGAACTGTCCGAAGGGGGCGGCCAGGTCGGCCGAGGGGTCTTGGGCGTTGTAAAGCCCGATGAAGGCCTGGATATCGAAGATGTTCAGCGAGCCGAACGGCTCGGCCAGGTCTGCCTGGCAGGCGACGACATCCTCGCACTCAAGGCGGGTGACGGCGAACGCGTCCACGCCGGCCTCCACGACCGAGCCATTGATGGCGTCATCGGCGATGAACCGCACGCGGGTGGTGGTGCTCGGGGCGATGTAGTCGGCGACGCGGAACGATGCGGAGATCCAGCCGCCGCCGGTGCCCGGGCCGGATGGGCCGACGACTTCCACCGTGACCCAGGACGATCCGTTGTTGGGAGAGATTTGGACGGTGAAGACATCCTCGTTGGGCGCGGCGCCGGCGGAGTTGTTGTACCAGCGGTCGTAGCTGATGTAGGCGTCGCCCGCGCCGGTGGTGTCGAGGGTGGGGGAGGTGAGGATGGTGTTGCCGCCGTCGACATCGGTGTTGGAGCCCGGGCCGCCGTTGCCGGTCACATAGCAGAATCCGGAACCGTCGGAGTCGTTGGGTGGGTCGCCGCGGGAGCCGTCGCCGGCGGGGATGGCGCGTTCCCAGCGTCCGGAGGCGGCGCTGGTGGCGTTGCCGGAAACGGTCCACCCGGTGTTGGACTGGAAGTTGTCCGCGAAAGCGGTGGTCTGCGAGGACGCGACGGTGAAGGAGAGTGTCTCGGCGGGAGCGTTGGCGGGATAGGTCGCCTGCTCGCCCGAGCCGAGCGTGACGCGGAAGTACGCGCGGACATCGGCGTCGCAGGGCACCACGGGCGTGAGGGCTTCGTAGGTTCCGTCGCCGAGATCGGACGCGGGGACCGGCTGGAAGCCCGAGCCGGAATCGACCAGAAGCTCGACGGCGGAGACGGGGGAGGACCCGGCGCGGAGCGTGACCCGCGCCGTGAGCGGCTCCCCGCCGGCTGGGTCGATGATCGCGGGCGCATCGCCCTCGAGGGAGATCGCGACGGGCGTGGGTTCGGCGTCGAGACGCAGCACGAACAGCCCGCGTTCGATGTCGGACACGATGATGGTGCCCGAGGGGAAGAACGGGTAGTTGGACCAAGCCCCGTTGAACTCGGCGGCGTCCGAGCCCGGATAGGTGTCGAAGTAGGCCAGCGGGGTGGGGTTCTCCGGGTCGAGGGCGTCGAAGACACGCAGCCCCGAGCGGTAGTTGGCCTGGAAGATCAGTCCGTCTTTGACATACAGGTTGTGGTCGATCGCGGGAAGGCCGGTGGTGAAGGTGCCGACGAAGAAGGGGTTGGCGGGGTCTTCGACATTGATCACGCGGGTGGTGGTCACCGAGACGATCGAACCTTCATCGAGCTCGTCGTTGAGATAGAGGTACTTCTGGTCTTCGCTGAGCCAGACCTGGTGGCTGTAGCCCGCGTTCGGGTAGAACAGCGTCGAGAGCACCTGGGGATTGTTGGGGTTGGTGACATCCACGATCCGAAGCCCGGTCTGGCTGAAGCCGCCCGAGAAGCCCGAAGCGCAGTAGGCCAGTTCCCGCCCGGCGAACGGACCGGTGTTCTTTGTCGCGACCTGCGCGTCGTGAACATACATGTCGGTCCAGCCGCCGTCGATCGTCGGCAGGGTGGGGTTGGCGAGGTTGATGTGGATCAGCCCGCCGTTGCCGATGTTGGCGCCCACGACCCACAGCGAGCCGGTGGCTTCGTTGGTGACGATGTTGTGGGTGGTGGAGTAGCCGCCGCTGGTCCAGTTGCGGACGAGCGTGACCTGGCCGTTGTCGATGTTGCTCAGATCCATGATCTGGATGCCCGAGCCGCCCTCGGACACGCCGTAGGCGTATTGGCCGACCACCTTGACATCGTGCCAGAGCGAGCTGGGGCCGGGGATGGTGGCGATGATCTGCGGGTTGGTCGGATTGGTGATCTCGACGAATCCGAAGCCGCCCTCGAGCCCCATGATGGCGTACTCGCGGCCGGAGGGGGAGACATAGCCCCAGCAGTCGTTGCCGCTGGCGCGGTTGACGCCCGTGAAGTTGTTCAGCGGGATGTGCGAGAGCAGGGTGATGCCCGACGCATCGAAGAGGCCCGAGCGGGGGGTGGGATCACCCAGGCGCCAGATCTCCCCGGTGACCGGGGGTTCGACGCTGGTGAGTTTGCGGAGGTCTTCGTCACCGAGGGCGAGCCCGGCCGAAAGAATGAGTCCGAGAACGAAGCCCGCCCCGGGGGCGATGCGGGTGACATCCATGCTGTGTCCTCTCTAAGGCTCCGCCACAGAACGCGGCGGGGGTGGGGGATCAGGGTACCCGATTATCCGTCTGAAACCGGCTCACGGTTGCAGGCGGACGCAACCCGAACCCGCTCTGGGCGAAGAATGAGCCATGATCCGGGCTCGTCCATCTATTCTCGCGGGCTTTCTTGTTCTTGCCTGCGTCGTCGGGCAGGCATTTTCCGCCCCCGATATGCCCGGGAACACGGTTTCGGATCAGCCCGGGCAGCCCCGCCCGATGCTGCTGGCGGATGATGCCACCATACCCACGGTGCAGGTGACTTGGCGGTCCGTTGGTCGAGATGTCACCCGCGAGGGAGCGCGTCCCTTCGCGGCACCGGACGACGCCGAGCCGTTCGAGGGATGCAATCTCTCGGCATCGGTTTCGCTGGGCGGAACCCGGCTCGAGGTCGGGGCGGGCCACCCGCGCGGGGCGGTGTTGCGGGTGGAGATCCGAAAGACGGAAACACATCGGGCGTTCTTTCCAGGTATCGATCCGGGGTCCTCGTTCCGGGTTGAAGTGCGCGGCGTGCGATTCAACCAGCCTGTGCGCGTGGATCCGGACACCGCGCTGGTGCATCTGAAGTATTCGCTGAAGGATGTGGAAGCGTGCTCGCTGCCGCCGTCGGCGGCCAACCAGTTTCTGCTCGCCAATCAGCAGGATACGCTCGGCGGCATGGTGGCCGCGGGTGTGAACGCGACGCCCGGCGGGTTGTCGGGCGAGCCGGGGCGCGGATCCGTGGAGGCGCGGGTCGAGGCGGACGGTTCCGTGACATTCGCGGTTGTGATGCCGTACGCGTTGCTGAGACACCTGCAGGACCCGTGGGCGAGCGACCTGCCCGGCACTTTCTTCGAGCCGATCCGCCTGCACGCGGAGATCGAGGTTCTTCCCGTCTGGGCCGAGCCGATCGTGCGTGAGCATCCGCCGCTGGATCAGCCGTACGAGCGGCCGACGCTCGAAGACTGAGAGCTCCCCATCGCAAGGCGAACACCGCAGATCAGGACAGCGCTCCACGCTGTCCCGGGATTATCCGTGCGTGCTTTGCGCCGAGTCGCTTTCGCCCGGCACACCGATGTCCTCGTTCCACAGATCAGGGTGCTCGGCGATGAAGCGGCGCATGAGTTCGATGCACCGCGGATCCTCGGCCAGCACGATCTCAACGCCCTCGGCCCGCAGCCAGTCCTCGCGTCCCATGAAGGTCTGATGCTCGCCGATCACCACGCGGGGGATGCGGTGCAGCACCGCGGTGCCGGTGCACATGGCGCACGGTGACAACGTCGACGCGAGTGTCAGTGTGTGCCAGTCGCGGCGGCGGCCGGCGTTGCGGATGCAGACGGTCTCCGCGTGCGCGGTCGGGTCGCCGGTTTGCACACGCAGGTTGTGACCGGCCGCCACGATGGTTCCGTCGGGCGCGATCAGCGCCGAGCCGATCGGGATGCCCCCTTCGTCACGCCCCTTGACGGCTTGTTCGTACGCGGCGTCGAGGGCCCGTTGGTCCGGTTGGGTCAGGCGGGTCATGGCAGACTCTACCCCGGATCGGGTGTCTCAGAATGAGGTCGGCCTTACCGGTTGTTGACGGGCTGATGCGCGGGGTAGAGGTATCTCTTTCCCATGCGGCCGGGTGATCGGAGCCAGCCGCGCCGAGCGGTCCCTGCTCGGTGTGTCTCCCGGGGTCTTCGTCGAAGCCCATTCGATGGGTCGCCCGGCACGCTGTTGGGCGTCTTTTTATCGTTCTCAGTACGATCGTCGCTTTGGCGCGCAACGAAGGCCCCGCACCACCGGGGCCCTCGTCTGTTTGGAGGGTTCGTTGGGATTCCCTATCTCCGGCGTCGGGCGCCAGGCATCCCAGCCATCGTGAGCCGTGTGCGCAGGCTCGGGTTCCTGCCAGAAGTGAGGGAACAAAAATGCCCCCGCCGCGCCCTGTTCCCCCGCGGCGGGGGCGGGGAACGATCAGCGGCGGCGACGCAGACCGGCGAGCGCCAGCGGCATCGCCAGCGATACCACACCCGGCGCCGGCACGACCGCGAACGAGGTCAGGATCGATCCGCCGCCGATCTCTCCGAGCATCGTGGCGGCGCCAGTGTTGAGGTCGATCGACCACAGCACCGAGCGGGTGGCCCCGTTCTCGATCGAAACCGCGTATGCCATCCCGGTCGTGCCCGAGATGTCGAACCCGGCCATGTCAACGATGTCGGCGCCAAGGAATCCGACGGTTTCTAGCGTACCGGCGCTGTTTGCCTGGCGTACGAGGATGTCCAGCCCGGTGTCGATGCCGTACAGCTGGGTGCTCGTCGTGCCCGCGGAATTGTTTGTGTACGCCGAGGCTGTGACATTGGGCGTCATGCCCGCGTTGGCGTCACTGCCCGCATAAAACAGCGAGGTGACTTGCGTCCCGGTGCCCGTGTCTGGGTTGAGCACATAGTTGTTGCCGGCATCGGACACTACGCGGATGCGGTCGATCACGGGGTTGAAGTCGAAACCGAACGATGATCCGCTGAGGGAGAGCCCCAACCCGCTGCCGACGAGGCTGGCGGCGCCGGTTGCGGTGTCGATCGTGTAGAGGTTGTTGAACGAGCCGAGGGCATAGAGCATGCCGTTGGCGGGGCGGAAGTCGATGCCGCGGATCTGCTCGTTGTTCTGCAGCCCGCTGATCGCCACGCCCGACTGGATGGCGGTCGGTGCGCTGGTATCGAACGACACCAGCGTCTGGTTGCTTGTCACGCCGTACGCGAGTTCTGCATATGCGGCGCCACATGCGCCGAGCAGGGTCGCGAGTCCTACGGTGCTGATCTGCATATTCATCTCTCATCGCTCCTTTGGTTTAGCCGATGACGGCGGTGTCCCGGCGGACCGATGGCGCCCGCACACGCACGCGTGCTTCACCGACTCCGCTGTTCCCATGAGATCACGATCTGTCTCGGGTCGCCTGTCCTTCGGGCGTGCTTCTGTTCCGGTTTTTGATATTTTTCAGAATCCGAGCAGGGCGAGCCGACGGATAAGCGGCGTTCTTTGTTCTATCGATGACGGGTGCAGATTCGGATCCGGAAGTCTGTTTTATGGTTTGTGGTGGGTGATGTGAGCTCAATCCTTCAACGCATCGCGGACGGCGATCGCTCGGCGATTGCGGATTGCCTCGACGAGTACGGTTCGCTCGTTTGGTCGCTCGCGGTGCGCTATCTGGGTTCGCACGCCGACGCCGAGGACGCCACGCAGGACATTTTTCTCTCTCTCTGGGCATCGGCACATCGGTTCGATCCGTCGAAGGGGTCCGAGCCTTCGTTCGTGGCCACGGTGGCCCATCGTCGGCTGATCGATCTCAAGCGTTCTGCCCGCGTCCGTCGCTCGATGCCTTTGGCCAAGTTCTCAGAGCTTGCGGCGCCGGATGGGTGCCACAATGACTGGGGATCCGAAGTCGAGGTCGTTTCGAAGGCGATGCAGGACCTCCCCGACGACGAGCGTGAGGCGTTGCAGTTGGCGATCAGATATGGTCTCAGCCACTCCCAGATCGCCGAAGTGACCGAGCAGCCAATCGGAACGATCAAGTCAAGGCTCCGCCGAGGCATGCAACGACTCCGCGATCAAGCCGGGTTCGCCCATACCGCCGTCGGCGGGGAAGGGAGCGGCGCATGAACACGCTGAGCCCTTCCGAACGCGACCGTCTGCTCGAGTTGCTCTCCGATCGCGCGCTCGGGGTGCTGTCGCACGACGATGCCGCCGAGCTCGGCTCGCTGCTTGATCACGCCGGCATCGATGCCGATGAGGCCGAGCGCGACACAGATGCGCTGATCGCATCCCTTGTCCTGGCCGATGCCGGGACAGATTCCATGCCCGCCTCGCTCCGCGCCTCGCTCCAGCAACGCGGTGAGCGGATGTTCGGCGATCAGGTCGCCGGCAGGATTTCCGGCACTCCCGGGGGCTCGTGGGCGGGTTGGGTGGTCGCCGCGGCGGCCGTGCTGCTGGCGGCAGTGGGCTGGTTGCGTCCATCTCCCAACGCGGCGATTCCGCTGGAACGCCGCCTGGCCCAGCTCGAGGAGCAGCCGGACACGGTGGTCCTTCCGTTCGACGGCGTGGGCGAACTGGCCGGCGTGGAAGGCGTGGGCGAAATCGTTTGGAATGCCCGGTTGCAGGAAGGCTTCCTGAGACTCAGTGCCGTACCGAGCAACGACCCCGCCCGCCAGCAGTACCAGCTCTGGATCTTCGACGCCACCCGGGACCAGACCTATCCCGTTGATGCCGGCGTGTTCAATGTGGCCGGGGAGAGCGGTACGCAGTACATCGTGCCCTTCGAACCCAAACTGGGCGTGGGAGACGCGGCGGCGTTCGCCGTCACCAAGGAACGAGCGGGAGGCGTGGTCGTGACCGATAAGTCCGGCTTGGTGCTGCTGGCGCCGGTCCCGACCGATGGCTGAGTCGCTCACCGTGCGTCGTTCGGGTTAGACTCGGGCATGACCGACACCAACCCCGGCGGGCTCGTGGTCTTCGACCACCCTCTCATCCGCCACAAGCTGACGCTGATCCGAGACGAGCGCACCAGTCATCGGCTGTTTCGTGCCACCTTGGCCCAGATCGCGGGCCTGATGGTCTACGAGGTCACGCGGTCGTTCGAGACCGAGAGCTTCCGGGTCCGGACGCCGCTCGTCGAGACCACCGGCTATCGCGTCCGGGGGACGATCACGGTGGTGCCCGTCCTCCGCGCCGGGTCGGGCATGATTGACGGCATTCTGGACATCATGCCCGAGGCGCGTGTGGGACATCTGGGTATGGCGCGCGACGAGTCGACGCTCGAACCGAAGACCTATCTGAGCAAACTCCCAAAGGACCTCGCCGCGGGTCCCGTGATTCTGGTGGACCCGATGCTCGCGACCGGGGGCAGTGCCTCGGCCGCGGTCCGGTTGCTGCGCGAAGCCGGCGCGACCGATCTTCGGATGATCTGCCTGGTCGCTGCGCCGGAGGGCGTGGCCCGCATGCGTCGCGATCATCCCGATCTTCGGATCTACGCCGCGGCGCTCGATGAGCGGCTCAATGAGAAGGGCTACATCCTGCCCGGGCTCGGCGATGCCGGTGACCGCATGTACGGGACGACCTGAGTCGGTTTGGATTCATTGCCGACGATAAAAAACGCCCCGCACAAGGCGGGGCGTTCGGTGCGTGCGAGGACGCGTGTCGGCTTACGGGCAGCCGGCGTTGTAGAGGGCCAGGTACGCCTGGATATCGAAGATGTTGAAGACGCCGAATGGCTCGGCGAGGTCGGCGGAGGGCTTGCCGGAGTTGTACGCACCCAGGTATTCCTGGATGTCGAAGATGTTCAGCACGCCGTAAGGCTCGGCGAGGTCGGCCGGGCAGCCGGTGTCGGCGGTCGGAACCACGGCGGCGGCCGTCAGGCTCGAGGGCGAACCGGGGCGGAACAGGCCGATCTCGACATCGCCGGTGGTGGGGGCGGCGTCGGTCTCGAACCAGAAGTTGTACATGGTGCCCCAGCGGACGGCGTTGGCGTTCTGGTTCACCGAGTAGTCTTCGGTCGACCAGCTGAGCTTGGTGCCGTCATCGGACGGGGTCCAGTCGGCGCTGCTGTACGGCTCGCCGGAGTGGTAGGTGATGTCGTTGAAGCCGTAGTTGCTGGTGCCGGTGTTGACCGGGATCGAAATCGAGCCGGCCGAGCGGTGCGAGTTCTGGTTGTACAGGCCGTACTCGTAACGCCAGGTGCCGTTGCCGAGGTCGACGGCTTTGGAGGCGAGATAGAAGCGACCTTCGCCGGGGACATCGACCTGCGAGATGGTCAGCGAGTTGTCGGGGTTGTTGTAGCCGTTGCCGTGCAGCTGCCACGCGAAGATCGCGGGCACTTCGCGGACGGTCGAGCCGAAGCCGTTGAACGAGAGGCTCGAGTTGATGTTGTAGCGGCGGTAGGACACATTGTTCATCTGATTGCCGACCTGGGCGTCATCGAGCGCGACATACATGCCTTCGACGAAGTACAGGCTGGTGGAGTTGGTGTCCAGCGCGGCCGCGGGGACCTGCAGACGCTTGTAAATAGCGTTGCCCGTCTGGCCGTCGGCCATGGGCGGGTGGATGTACTGGCCGGTGTAGGCGTTGACCTCGAAGCGCGGGCCGAGACCGCCCTGGCTGGCGTTCAGCGAGGCGCCGTAGGGGTCCGAGCAGCCCGATCCCAGGGCCTGCCAGCTGCCGTCGCCGGCGCAGCCGAAGCCGCAGGCGTTGCCCTGCAGTGAAGCGAAGGAGTGCTTGGGCCACGCGACGCCGAGCTGGATCATGCGGCCGGTGGCAGTGTCGAGCTTGAACATCGAGGTCGAGATGACCGGGTGGTTGAGCGAATCGGCGATCCAGTTCGCGGGGCTGTCGCCCTTGTTGCACGCGGTGGTGCCGAACGAATAGGCCCGGATATTGCCGACCTGGCCGTGGTTGATCGAATCATCCAGCGAGCCGCAGATGATGTCGGGCGTGGCGAGCGCCGCGCCGGAGAACAGGGTGAGAGCGGCCGCAGCCGAAAGACGGTTCATCACATACCTCCGAGTATCGTGGGTTGAGGTGTCCACAGGCAGGATACCGGAGGAAGGCCAGATTCCCCCCCTCCGATCTCCCGAAATGTCAAAAATTACCGTTCGACCACCGAACAGAATCCTCCCGAATCAGGGGCATCCGGCGTTATACAGGTTGATGTAGGCCTGAAGGTCGAAGATGTTGAAGGTTCCGAAAGGCGCCGCCAGGTCCGCCGAGGCGTCCTGGGCGTTGTAAAGCCCGATGTAGGCCTGCAGGTCGAAGATGTTCAGCGACCCGAACGGCTCGGCCAGGTCGGCGAAGCAGGGTGGGGTGGTGTTCCGCGACCAGGCCGAAGCCGGAACGACTTGACGCCCGATGGAGTCAGAGGCGTACCGGACGACCACGCCCGCGCCGCCGCCGTTCTCGAAGAACCCCACCGAGACCGGGTGTTTGCCGGCCTGCAGCGCGACCCGGGCCGATCGCTCCTGCATCCCGTGCAGCCCGTCGTTGTCGATGACCAGATCATCGCCGATCCACAGCTTCGATCCGTCGTCGGATGACACCGAGAGTGTGTACCACCCGGTTTCGGGTACTTCCATCAGGCCGGTGAATCGCGCCCCGACCTGGTCGGCACGCCCCGAAGTGGCGAAGTTGCCGTTGGTCGATTCAAAGCCGATTTCGCTGACGACATCCGAGTCGTACGGGGTTAGTGAGTCAAAGTCGGGCAGCACCTGCGGATTGGAGAGCGCGTAGTAATCGACCGCCACCCCGGGCTCGGTGTTGGGCACCACCACCGATGGGCGGGGCTCGACGACATCGATGAACACCGTGGCAGAGCCGGCATTCGTCGTGTAGGTGAAGAAGTCTCCGCCGGTATAGCCGGTCGGAGCGGTATAGATCAGGCGGGGCAGCGGGGTCACACCGTTTTCCGCGGCGATCGTGCCGCCGTTGGCGGAGGTCGGGCTGAACGAAACGAGCTGGACCTGCCCGCCGGCGCATGCGCTGGCGTCGTCGTTGAAGAGCACATCGATCGCAATCGATGTGCCGCCGAGCGCTTCGGCGAAGTCATCGATCGCCGACGGGGTCGCGTCCGCCGTCAGATCGCATGGCGCCGAGGAGAGGTAAGTCAGGATGCGGTCCTGCACACGGGGGTGGAAGCGCATGTCCACATTGCCCAGCCCGCCGGGGCAGAGATGGCAATAGGACATGATGGTCGAGTCGAGCGCCAGCGTGCAGTCGTTGTTGCCACAGCCGTCGATGGGCGGGTTGTAGCCGTCGTGGGTGTGCCCGCTGCCGAAGTTGTGGCCCAGCTCGTGGGAGACCACCATCAGGTCCCAGTTCTGCGTGGAGTTGTCCTGAACCGGGTACGGGAAGAAGCCGTTGATGTTGCCCGACACGCCGTAGGCGAAGTTGAGGTTGCACAGCGCGTTGAGGTAGGCCACGCCGCCGCCCAGGTTGCGGCCAGACAGGCCGTGCACCACATTCCGCTGGATGTGCGACATCGATCCGTTCCAGTACGCCAGCACCTGATCGAGGTAGCCGCCGCTGCTGTTGCCCGAATACGGGTCGTTGTTGGCCGCCCACACGCGGAGGAACGGCAGCACGAGGCGCACATTCACATCGCGCTCGTAGATGGTGCTCGAAGCGCCCATCAGGGTGATCGCGTACGCGGCCGACTGCACTGTGTTCGCGAACAGATCGGAGAACTCATAATCGGTCTCCACCGCCACGCTCGCCACCCGGCACGGGCCGCCACGCCCGGTCGCGCCGGTGTCCTCGACAGGCTCGGGCATCACGCCCATCGGGTAGAAGCTCGGGTCGTTCGAGTCGACCGAGCAGAAACCGGTGCCGTCACCGATGTTCAGATCCTGCGCCGCTTCGAACGAGAGCGGCGCGTCGCCCTCGGCCGAGCTGATGATCCGCATGCCGACCTGCGAACGGATGAATCCATTGACCCGGTCGCCGTGGACCGAGATGAATGCGAGCGAGTCCTCGTCGCCACGGATGGTGCCCTTGAGCAGCACCAGATCTGAGACATCCAACGGACGCTCGATGCCGTCCTCGCCCACCTCCACGACCTGAGCGCCGGGGGCGAGCGGAGTGAAGCGGACCAGGTCGAGGGTCTCATCGCCCCCGGGCACGGGCACCCGCAGCGTCACCCGTTCGCCGATCGCCACGCTCGCCGCACGGCGCATCGACTGGGCGGAATCGACAAGCGGGGCCCGGGACCCGCCCATGGCGGGAACCGCCGCCGAACCGGCGACGATGGCAAGCACACACGCGGAAAGCGTTCGCATCTCAAATCTCCTGGATATCTCACAGATCGCGTGACCGGGCCATTGCATACCCCAAGAACTGGGGGATTGCGAACGAAAGACCCATCAACAGTTCTATCCGCCCGGGGAGCGAGTTGTGTTGCATCCACTTTGAGATCGGGGCGATCGACCCGCTTGCTCAGGCGGCCCGTATGTTCTCGGACCTTGATCCCCAACGCCCACAGAGATCGATCAGCGCCTCCCGCCCGATGGGCTTGGTCGCATAATCGTCGCAGCCTGCCTCAAGGCACTTGGCCCGGTCCTGGACCGAGGCGTGTGCCGTCAGGGCGATGATGGGCGTGCTCAGGCCCGAAGCTCGGAGCGTCCGGGTCGCCTGGTAGCCGTCGAGTTCAGGCATTTGCATGTCCATCAAGATCACATCGAACGCTTGTTCGGCGGTGCTCACGATGGACAGGGCATCCCGCCCGTCGACCGCCTCGGTCACATCCGCGCCGGCCTGACGCAGGAAGTAGGTCAGCAGACGCCGGTTGTCCGGGCCGTCTTCGACCAGCAGGACCCGCATCCCTTTGACGCCGTTGCGGTGGGGCGTGGACGGCTGGAGGGTGGGCGTCACGGGCACATCACGCATCTCGACGGTGAGGCGCATCGTCGTTCCGCCTCCTGGGGTGGTGCGTGCGATGACCAGATCCCCTCCCAGCGCCCGTGCCAGCCTGCGGGAAAGGGTCAGCCCCAGCCCCGTCCCGCCGTGCCGGCGTGTGGTCGAGGCGTCCGCCTGGGTGAACGGCTCGAAGACGCGTCCCGCCTGCTCTTCCGTCATGCCGATTCCCGTATCGGTCACCTCGATCGTGAGCGTGTCGGTGCCCTGTGTTGCGGCGAACACCGAGACGCTTCCCTGATCGGTGAACTTCACGGCGTTGCTCAGAAGATTGACGAGGATCTGGCGCAGGCGCACCGGATCGCCGCCGGTCACCGCAGGCAGTGATGGCTCGAACCGGGTCTCGAGGCGTACACCCTTCTTCTCGGCAGCCGGACCGACGGTCCGCAGCGCATCGCGCACGATCTCTTCCGGGCAGCACGCCACGGTCTCGACCATGAGGTGCTCGGCATCGAGGCGGGATAGATCCAGCACATCATCGATCAGCGCGAGCAGGTGGTCCGCGTTGCGCCGGATCGTCTCGGCTGCTTCTTCGCGGAGTGTCGGATCCGTCTCAGGCGAGCGCAGCACATCGATATATCCCACGATGGCGTTCATCGGCGTGCGGATTTCATGTGAGACATTGGCAAGGAAGTCCGACTTGGCCGCGTCGGCCTTCTCGGCTTTGATCCGCGCTTCGCGGGCCTCGGCGGTGGCCCGCGCCAGTGCCTCGGCCCGGGTCTCGAGCAGTTTTTTGGCCTGGAGCAGCTCTCTCGTGTACTGCTCGTTGCGGATCTTCAGCAGTCTCCGCTCGTGGATATCGATGTTCACACCGATGACGCGTACCGCGCGTCCCTGCTCGTCGCGCTTGGCGGCTCGCCCATAGCCCCGGAGCCACCGGAACTCGCCGTCTGCGCACCGTTTGCGATACTCGACACAGAACCGATCGGCGCTGCCGGCGATGACGGATTCGATCTGCGCGCGGAGGTGGTCGCGGTCGTCGTCGTGGACCATCTCGAACCCTCGCTCGGGCGTCATCTCGAACTGTCCCGGCTGATAGCCGAGCAGCCTCCACCACTCGTCCGCAACCCAGACAGTTCCGCACTCGATGTCCCAGTCCCACAAGCCGCCGCCGACGGATTGCAACGCCAGATCCAGCCGCTGAGCGGTCTCCTGCAGGGCCTCGTGCCGTCGCACCATCTCCGTGATGACCTCGGTGCACATGACGATGCCGCCGACGCGCCCGTCGGCATCGAACCACGGAACCAGCTCCCAACGCAGATGGTCGACGGTGCCATCCGCCCGCTCGAAGCGGTCGTGCTCGCAACGCAGCGATTCGCCCCGCAGGCAGCGTCTGTGCAGTTCCTTCCATGAATCGGGGATCTCGGGAAACACCTCGTAGTGGCTGCGCCCGATCAGCGTCCCATCTCCGAGACGGTAATCCCGACGCCAGCGGTCCGAAGCCGCGATGTAGCGCATTTCTGTGTCCAGCATCGCGATCGCCGCCGGCGCGTGCTTGATCAGCAGCTCGAGACGGGACTGGAGCGTTCTTTGCTCTCGCTCCGTGTCGCGTCCGTTGCGGGCGAGACGCAGGGATTCGGTCACGAGGTCGGCCAGTCGTCCGAGCAGGTCGAGCTCGCTGGGTTTGGGCTCGCGACGCCCCGGCCCGTGCACGCACAACGCCCCCGCCGGGTATCCCTCCGGCGTGTACACAGGAAAGCCGTAGTAGAAGCCGATGAAACCGGACCGGACGAAGCCGTTGTCGTGGAACCGCGGATCGGCCGCCGCATCGGGCACGATCAGCGGCGTGCGATCATGGATCGCGTACGCGCAGAAGGCGTCCACGCGACAGCTCGACTCCGGGCCGGTCGGGTCGGCGAACAGGGGATGCTGCGTCGATTCGTTGACGATGTTGACAAACGCCCGTTCCACGCCGAGCTGGGCCCGCACCAGCCCGAGCACCATGTCCACGGTC
Organism: Planctomycetota bacterium; assembly: GCA_003696675.1. Taxonomy (GTDB): domain Bacteria; phylum Planctomycetota; class Phycisphaerae; order Phycisphaerales; family UBA1924; genus UBA6054. Next base: position 2,322 of record RFGH01000173.1, on the reverse strand, counting down.
TCGCGGACGCAGGTCAGCCCGGCCAAGGCCTTGGCCGACGCCAGCCGCTCGCGCTCGTTGTGGGGATGTGGGGCGGGGGGCATATGATGTTGTCCTCGTTCACCAGCATCTATCGGTCGAATCCCGGTCCTCGTGGAGGGCGAACGACCCGCGAACACGCTGATCCCAAACTCCCGTGAGTTTCCCCAGGGTGACTTGCCCTATATGCGAGGGCCTATGCCGCACGACCCCGCGCTCCGAATCCACGATCTTGTGTTTTCCTATCCCGGTGCACCCAAACCGGTGGTCAAGGTCCGGCATCTGGCGCTGGCCGCGGGGGAGCAGGCCGTCGTCACCGGGTCATCCGGGCGGGGCAAGAGCACGCTGCTCCACCTCGTTGCGGGCCTGATGGAACCGGACTCCGGCGAGATCGTCATCGCGGGCACGCCGCTGAGAACGCTCAGGGGTTCGTCCAGGGATACCTTCCGCGGGCGTCAGATCGGTATGGTGTTCCAGACCTTCCACCTGCTGCACGGCTTCACCGCGCTCGAGAATGTGCTCGCCGCGTTGATGTTTTCAACGCTGCCCCGGCCCGAGCACAAGGCGCGCGCGTTGTCATTGCTCGAGCGGCTCGGCATCGATCGCCCGCACGCTCCTGCGGACGAGCTGAGCGTCGGTCAGCAGCAGCGTGTCGCCGTGGCACGCGCGGTCGCCTGCCGCCCGGCGCTCGTGCTGGCCGACGAGCCGACCGCGAGCCTGGACCCCGAGAACGCCGCCGAAGCCGTGCGTCTCTTGCAGGAGTCCTGCCGCGAGAGCGGGTCGGCGCTGGTCTGTGTCACGCACGACCGTTCGTTGGTGCCGCTGTTCGATCGCCATGAATCGCTGGATACGCTGGCCGAGCCCGCCGTGCAGGGGGTGTCGTGATGGCCCTGACCGATTGGAACATTGTCAGCCGCTCGATGACCGGGCGCCTTTTCTCGACCGCGGTGACCGTGTTGTCGGTCGGCGTGGCGGTGGCGCTGATGACGCTGCTGCTCTCGATGAAGGCGTCGGGTCGTGCGGCCTTTGAGCGCGGCACGGGCAACGCCCAGATGCTCATCTCCCGCGAGCCCAGCGCCCTGACCAGCGTGCTCAACAGCATGTTCTACGCCGATGCCCCCGGCGGGCCGATCCCCTGGGCGGACTTCGAACAGTTGCGGGATTCCTACCCCTTCGCGTGGGCCATCCCCACCCAGCTCGGCGATTCCTACCGCGGGCTTCCCGTCATGGCGACGACCACGGAGTTCTTCACCGCCTTCCAGCCCGCCGCCGGCGAGTCGTTCCGCGTCGCGGAAGGGCGGCTGTTCGAAAAACCGTTCGAAATTGTCCTCGGTGCAGAGGCTGCCGAGCGCACCAACCTGACGGTTGGCTCGGTCATCAACCTGTCCCACGGGGCGCCCCGCCAGCCCGGCACGCATGTGCACAACGAGTTCGATTATGAGGTGGTCGGCATCCTCGGCTTCACGGGCTCACCGCACGACCGCGCCCTGTTCACCGACCTGGAAAGCTCCTGGACGCTGCACGCCCACGACCGGCGCGTCGATCAGTTGGGCGACGGAGTCAAGACCACGCCCGCCGACATCCAGGAGTCCGACAAACTCATCACCGGCATCTACGCCAGCCTCGGCCCGCGTACGGCCGCGTTGACCCAGGTGCTCAGCGAGCTGCGTCGTGACCCTGATTGGACCGTCGCCCAGCCCGCCGACACGATCCGGGGGCTCTTCTCGATCGTTTCGAGCGTCGATCAGATCCTCGTTGCGATGGCCGCCGCGGTGCTGGTCTCCTCCGGCGTGTCCATCATGCTCGCTCTGTATAACTCGATGGAGCAGCGTCGCCGGCAGGTGGCGGTGCTCCGCGTGCTCGGCGCCAGCCGCTGGCGCGTCTTCAACCTCGTTCTGACCGAATCGGCCGCCATCGGGCTGATGGGTGGGGCGGCCGGGGTGCTCGGGGGTATCGTCTTCGGAACCGTCGTCTCGGGCATCCTCGAAGCCCGTCTGGGGCTGGTCGTCCGCCCCAGTCTGCCCGTCGACGGCTATCTGGCGATGGTCCTTGGCACCATCGTGCTCGCCATGCTCGCCGGCGTCGCCCCGGCCGTGCTGGCCTACCGCACCCCGGTTGTGCGCCACCTGCGGCCCATCGGCTGAGCAATCCGGCGGGAAGCGGGAACATTCCCAAGCCGAGTCCGGTACGACCTTGAGGAGGACTCCGATGCGTTGGTTCTGGTCCATGATCGCCCTGCTCGCCCTCACGACTGGCGCCCTCCATGGAATGCGCCGGGCAGACGAGGCCCGCCCCGAGCCAGAG
>RFGH01000172.1 GCA_003696675.1 Planctomycetota bacterium | reverse complement strand
GCTCCTCCCCCGCCACCTCCACCGACACCGCAGCCCCGCAGCCCGGCCGCAGCGACGGATGGCTCGCCTCCGCGCTCGCCTCCAGATCCTGCGGATAGTGGTTGCGACCGCGGATGATGATCAGATCCTTCAACCGGCCGGTGACGAAGAGCTCGCCGCCGCGCACGAAACCCAGGTCCCCCGTGCGCAGATACCGCACCGAATCCCCCTCCCCCGCCGGACGCGCGCCGAAGTCCCGCGCCGTCGCCGACGCCCGGCGCCAGTACCCCTGCGCCACGCTCGACCCCGACACCCAGATCTCACCCACCCGATCCTCACCCAGACGCACCCCCGTCGACGCATCCACGATCGCCACCTCAAGTCCCGACCCCGCCCGACCGCATCCCACCAGCGCACGCCCCGAACCCGCGGCCTCGCGCACCTCGTCCCGCGCCAGCGCCGACGCCTCGACCTCCACCACCACCGGCGGCGACTCCGCATCCCCCCCCGATACCATCAGCGTCGACTCCGCCAGCCCGTAGCACGGATAGAACGAACGGTAGCGAAAGCCGCAACCCGAAAACGCCGACGCGAAGCGATCCAGCGTCGCCGCACGCACCGGCTCCGCGCCGCTGAACGCCAGTCGCCACGACGACAGATCCAGACCCGAACGATCCTCCTCCCCGACCTTGCGCACGCACAGCTCGTAGGCGAAATTCGGACCCCCCGACACCGTCCCACCGAAGCGGCTGATCGCCCGCAACCAACGCACCGGTCGTTGCAGGAACGACACCGGCGACATCAGCACGCACCGACCGCCGAGGTACAGCGGCTGCAGCAGATTGCCGATCAAGCCCATGTCGTGGTAAAGCGGCAGCCAGCCCACCACCACCGCCGAGCCGTCCAGTCCGAAGGCGCGCTGGATCAACGCCTCGTTCGCCAGCAGGTTGCCGTGGCTCACCATCACCCCCTTCGGCGACGACGTCGATCCCGAGGTGTACTGGAGAAACGCCAGATCCGACCGCGACGGCCGCCTCCCCGACCACCCCGGCGAACCGCCGATCTCATCCGTCAGCAACCACCTCGCCCCCCCGAGCGACGGCAGCGCCGACAGCGAACGATGAAGCTTCGACCCCAGGGACGAGCTGCTCAATACCAGCGCCGGACGCGCGTCCTCGACCATCGACGCCAAACGCGGAAGATGCCGGCGCGACGCCGGCGGATAGGCCGGCACCGCAACCACCCCCGACGCCAGGCAGGCCAGAAAACCCACCGCGAACTCGAGCCCCGGAGGATAGAGCAGGAGCGCCCGCTCCCCCGCCCCGGACAGCGCCGACAGCGCCTCCGCAACCCCCCGCACCCGCGAACCGAGCTCGCCGTAGGTCAGCCGCTCCCCAACCTCCTCCCCATCCGCCAGGAAGACGTACGCCTCCTCCTCGCCCTGCGACGACGCCCGCCGCCACAGCACGTCGATCAGGCTGCTCTCCG
>RFGH01000171.1 GCA_003696675.1 Planctomycetota bacterium | reverse complement strand
GGGGATTGTTCGTGGCGGGGGGCGATAGAACCGGCGGGGGATGGGAAATTTCAATCATGTTGGCGGCGTGTGGCCGATCGGTGGATTGGGCCGCGGGATCTCTTCCGCCCGGCGGCCCCCGCACGGCAGACACCGGAGACCAGGACCGGAGACCCAGGGGCCATGAACAAGACCGACCTGATCGAAGTCGTCGCGTCGCAGCTGGAGTCCAGCAAGGCGGACGCGTCCAAGGCCATCGAGGCGGTGATCGCCGCCATCTCGGAGGGGCTGAGCCGCGATGAGAAAGTAGCGATCTCAGGCTTTGGAACCTTCACGAAGAAGCGTCGCAGCGCACGCACCGGGATGAACCCGGCGACGAAGCAGCCGATCCAGATCAGCGAGTCGACGACCTGCTCGTTCCGCCCGAGCCAGCAGCTCAAAGAGAACCTGCACCAGCAGGCAAGCTGACGCCCGGCACACCGATACCTACCCACCCGGCGCGACCCAAACGCCGAACGAGCCCCCGCGATTACGGGGGCTTTGTTTGTTTTGGCGGGCAAAGAGTTGAACGCAGAGTCCGCAGAGAGCACGAAAGACGAGATTTGAACGCGAAGGCCGCGAAGGACTCGAAGCGGTGATAGAAGGCTCTGGATCGGTGCCCGACCGGGCGGTTACTGATTCAGGATTCTGCGTTCAGAACTAGCATGAGAGTGCGCGGCATCTCCGTCAACGCTTCGAGGGTTTCGCGGTCTTCGCGTTGAACTCTTCTCTGCGGTCTTTGTGTGCTTTCTGCGGACTCTGCGTTCAGTCCCGGCACTCGAACGCCCGTTCAGCGAGGTCGATCGCGCGGCCGAGGGCGGCGGCCTTGTTGACCGTCTCCTTGAACTCCAGCTCGGGCACGGAGTCGGCGACGATGCCGCCGGCGGCTTGGATGTGGTAGAGCCACGGGCCGTCGGGATTTCTCGGGTCCCGCTGGTCGACGGGGACGACGATGGTGCGCAGGGCGAGGGCCATGTCCATCTCGCCGTCGAGGCTGGCCCACCCCAGCCCGCCGCCGTAGGGACCGCGCCGGACCTTCTCGAGCTCGTCGATGATCTGCATGGCGCGGATCTTGGGAGCCCCGGAGATGGTGCCGACGGGCAGCGTGGCGCGGAGGGCGTCCCAGCAGTCCAGCCCGTCGCGGAGCACGCCGGTGACGGTCGAGGAGATGTGCATGACATGGCTGTAGCGCTCGACCGACATGACATCGGCCAGTTCGATCGTGCCCGGCTTGGCGACGCGTCCGACATCGTTGCGTCCGAGGTCGACGAGCATGGCGTGCTCGGCGATCTCCTTGGGGTCTGCGAGGAGCTCGGCCTCGAGGGCCTTGTCTTCCTCGGCGGTGCGCCCGCGCCGGCGGGTGCCGGCGAGGGGTCGGTTGGTCAGCACGAGCCCGCCCTCGGCGTTTCGTCGGACGCGGCAGAGGATCTCCGGGCTGGAGGCCACGAGGATCGCGCCGCCGGTCTGCATGTAGACCATGTAGGGGGAGGGGTTGACGGCTCGCAGGGCGCGGTAGACCTCGAAGGGGTCGGCGGCGCTGCGCCGCTCGAAGCGCTGCCCGAGGACCACCTGGAAGATGTCGCCGGCGCGGATGTATTCCTTGGCTTTTTCCACCATGGCCGCGTGTTCTTCGCGCGTGGTGTTGCTGGGCATGGGGATGTTGCGTGCGTCGTCGGCGCGTTCGACCCGCCCGCCGGGCAGTGGGCTGGCGGCGTCGAGGATCTCGCGGCTCATGGCATCGAGATCGGACAGGGCCGCTTCGTACGCCACGCCCGGATCGTCGCCCGGATCGACGCGGACCGAGCGGACGAGGTGAACCACTCGGTCGACATGGTCGAACACGGCGACGCGGTCGTAGAGACCCAGGCTGAGTTCCGGCAGCCCGCGGTCGTCCGGGGGGGCGTTCTCGGGGCTGAGTTTGCTCGGTTCGACGAGGCGGACGGTGTCATAGCCGGCGAAGCCGAACCAGCCGCCGACGACGCATCGCGGCAGCAGCCCGCGCTCGTGCGCCTCGGGGGGGTGCAGGGGCGTCCAGCCGGCGGTGATCGACCGGACCAGGGCGATGGGGTCTTCGCAGGTCTCCTCGCGCCGCGTGTGGGCTCGGTGATCGGTGATGGAGGCCCGCCCGGCGCGGACGCTGATCTCGACGCCCGGGCGGGAGCCGAGGATGGAGTAGCGGCCTTGGCGCTCGCCGCCCTCGACCGACTCGAGGAGGAACGACGGCGCGGTGCGTTCGTCGGGCGAGACGAGCCGGCGATAGGCGAGGATGGGGGTGATGACATCGGCCAGCACGCGCACGCCGACCGGCACGACGGCGGTGCCCACGCCCGCCCGGCGGGCGGTCTCGACAAGGGAGATGAACTCGTCGCGTGTGAGGCTCGGCACGGGCCGACTGTAGGGAGGTTGCCGTGAACGCCGGCCCCGGGCGGCTCGTAGAGTGGGACATGAACCGAGCCTCCGCCCCGCTGTTTCTGCTCGCACTGACCGCGTCGGTGATGGTCTGCCCCGGCGTGGTGCTGGCGGGGGACCTTGGCGGGGGGGCGGCGGATGCCCAGCCGGACGATGCCGACCGGGTGTTGGTTTCGGATCTGCTCCGGCAGGCGAAGGCGGCCGAGCCGATCCGGCGGGCCGGGCTGCGGGCCGATCTACTTCGCCGCACCCAGCGGGTGGTGCCCACCGTGGTGATCGTGCGTGATACCCGCTCGTACCTGCACGCGATCGCCGGTTGGGAAGGCCCCCGCCGATACCCGGTGCTGTTCGACGATGGCTCGTCGCGGTCGCGGGAGGACATCGCGCGGTTCGTCCGGGCGTTCGGTCCGGAGTCGGTCGTTCGGGTGACGGCCCCCGAAGACGCGCCGGCGTGGCCCGCGTCTCGTGAGGATCGGCAGGCGGTGTTCCTGCAGGCCGCCGCCAAGGCGCTCGGTGAGCAGGAAACGGACTACGACCGCTCGCTGCAGTCCCTGCGCGAGCAGGGCATCGTCTCGCCCGGGATCGTGCTGACCGATGTGGACGACCCTGCCTGGGTGGCCGGGCTGGCGTTGGCGGTAGCGCGGCTGCAACCGGTGGGATTCATCGACGCGCCGGGGACGATGTGGCAGCCGTTGACAAGCGACCAAGCCGCGGGCATCGAGAAGGCGGCGCAGGACCTGGCCGTCTCGACCGGGTTGTCTTGGCGCGAGATGGGCGACGACATCGACGCCATCGCGCTGTGCGCCAATGTGAACACGAAGATGACCGCCGGCACCGGACAGGGCGAGATCTACGCCACCTCGTCCCGGGTGGGGCGGTTCGATGTCGACGGCGTCGGCGCCCGTTGGGCCGACACGGGCCAGATCTTCGGCTCATTCTCGCAGGCGGCGTACCGCGCGATGTGCGCGCTGTTCCTTTCGCCACGCGAGGCGTTCATCTTCGACGGGTACAACGACGAGAAGCCGTGGGACACCTACGACGGGTCGCAGGCGGCGTCGCAGCTCGACGCTGCCGGCTTCGATGTGCAACTGCACGACCTCCCGCAGAACACCGCGGCGCTCTGGGAGACCATGACCGCCCGCCCCAACCGGGGCGGGCTGTGGCTGATCAACTCGCACGGGCAGCAGTCGGTCCTGAATCTCCAGAAGGGCGCCGTCTACGCGTCGGACATGCCGCTGCTCGAAAAGCCGGCGATCGTTCACATCGTCCACTCGTTCTCGACGGCCAACCCGGCGAACCTCGGCACGCTGGCCGGGGCGATGCTCGACAACGGCGTCTACGCCATGCTCGGCTCTGTCGACGAGCCGTACCTCCAGGCTTTCATGCCCACGCCCATGGTGCCGCGCCGGCTGCTGGCGGGGATGCACTTCGCGTCGGCGGTGCGGTTCGACAACGCGCCGGTGTGGAAACTGGCCGTGATCGGCGATCCGCTGATCACGCTCGGCCCGCCCGGCGAGCGGGCCGCGGACCCCGCGACGGGGCTGGGCGGGATCATCGAGGATCTGGACGAGACACTCAAGGCCCAGCTCAAAGCGCGGGATCTTGCCGGCGCCGTGGCGACGCTCACCCTGCTGGGGCGCGATGCCGATGCGGCACGACTGGCCGCGGCCGTGATCGACGATGACGAGATGGAGCTGACCGCGGATCTGGCCGAGGCTTCCATCCCGGCGCTGTTCCGGGAACGGAAGTTCGAAGAGGTCCTGACGGCCTACGCCCACCTGACCGACGACCAGCGCCAAAGCACGGTGCTCGGCGACTGCTTCTGGTTCTCGGCGCGATTCCTGCTGACCTCGTCGTCCGAAGCCGAGCGGGCCGAGCGGATGATGCGCCAGTTCCAACGGCCCGACGCGATGCTGGGCGACGCCGAGGAGGTCGCCCGGCGGATCAAGCGTCGGTCGACGGGCGAGGCCGTGGTCTTCCTCGAGTCATTCCGCCCCAAACTGACCAAGCAGTGGGAGTTCAACGCGCTCGATGCGGCGCTCAACCGCATCCGCGGCAACACGCCCTGAGGTCGTGCGCGACGGGCCGCTGATGATCACGCCGTCCGGGCGGATGTGGGCGTACACCGCGCCGAGATCGGGCGTGGCGAGCCACCTCGTCGACGCGCGGACGGCGTCCCAGGCGGGCAGGCCCGAGCGGCTCCGGCCGGAGGACTGCAGGACCACCCGGGGCGAGAGCGAGCCGACGAACTCCACCGCGGCGGCGTTCGCGCTGCCGTGGTGCGGGGCCTCGGCGATGTCGGCGGTCAGGCCCGGGTGGGCCGCGAGCAGGCGGGCGATGCCCGCGGTCTGGATATCGCCGCAGAGCACCAGCGAGCGTTCGCCCGACCCGGTCGGCAGCGTGAACCGCACGACCATTGAGCCGTCGTTGCCGTGCCATCGCGGGTCGTGGGCCGCGCCGGCCCAGAGCACCTCGGCCCGGGCATCGCCGAAGACGAACGCATCGCCCGCGCGCAGCACGCGGAAGGTCACGCCGCGTGACTCCAGCAGGGCGCGTGTCCGGGCCCACGGGCCCTCGGCCACCGCGTCCAAGGCGGGGGTGATGAGCACCTCGCGCAGGCCGCACGACTCGGCAGCGCCCGGCAGGGCGTTGAAGTGATCGAGGTTGGCGTGGGTGATGATGGCCGTGCGCACGCGGGGCGAGCCGAGCGCGCGGGCGGCATCGGCGGCGAGGTCGTCCACATCGCGGTGCAGCGCGCCGCAGTCCCACCAGAGGGACTCGCGCCCGGAGCGGACGAGCGCGGCGGTGCCGTCGCCGACATCGAGCATGTCGATCCGCAGCCCCTCGACACGCCCCGCCATTCGGGCGCCGGCGATCAACCAGATGGCACAGGCGATCAGGGCGGGCGTGGTCCAGCGTCTGCGATCGGGGCGCAGCACCCAGGCCGCGGCGCACGCGCTGGCGACACCGGCCCATCCCCACCCGGCATGGACCACCACCGACGCGAACGGCAGTCGGTCGAACCACGACGCCAGACCCGTGCACACGCCGGCCAGCGCGACCGGCAGCCCGGCCGTGCGTGCCGCGATGCCCGGCAGCACCAGCCCGAGGACGGCCTGCATCCAGCCGAGCGCCAGCAGCAGTCCGGCGAGGGGCACGATGACCACCGCCGCCAGCGGCGCGATAAGGCTCACCACGCCGGTCGCGGCCGCGATCACGGGCGTGCCCACCAGCCAGCAGCATGCGTTGACGCGGAAGGCCTTGGCAACACGGCGCGCGCCGGACCGCCAGCCTCCGGGCCGTTGCCGCTCGATCAACGCCCACCGCTCGGCGCGATCACGCTCGCCCATCGCCAGCAGCAGCGCTGTGATGCCAACGCTGAGCAGGAACCCCAGCCCCGACGCGTCGAGCGGACGCCAGATCAGCAGCCCCGTCGCCGCCCACGCCAGCACCGTCAGGCGGTCCCACCGGCGGCCCGCCGCGTCGGCCAGCAGCACCGCCAGCGCGAGCACCCCGGCGCGGACGATCGGGGCGTTGGCAGGCACGAGGAAGAGCATGACGCCGATGGCCGCGAAGGCGCCCAACGACTCCAGCCTTCCCCGCTCCCCCGTGGCACGCACGAGCACGACCACCATCCCGGCCAGCAGCGCGAGGTGGAAGCCTGACACGGCCAGCACATGGGCCACCCCGGCACGCTGGAAGACGCGATAGGACGCCTCGAAGTCGCGGTCCCGCTGGCCGAGGACCAGCGCGCGAAGCACCGGATCGTTCCCGAGCGCATCGCCCGCGCGGGCTCTGAGCGCATCGCGCCAACGGACGACACGCCACGCCGGTGACACGCCGTCGCCCCGGCGTTCGATCAGCCCGTCGCTCGGAACGGTCAGCGTGCCGGCGTGTCCACGCTGATTGGCGGAGCGGGACCAGTCCGGCTCGCCCGGGTTCGTCGGGGCGTTGGGATGGCGGAACACCCCCCGGACCACGATCCGATCGCCCGGGCGGACACCAGCAAAGCCGGATTCGGGCACGATGACGGCGATCGAACCGCCCGCGGCGGTGTGTCCCTCGCCGACGGCCCGCACCGCAAGCTCGAACCAGACCGCGGCGTCCTGCCATGCACCCGGCGCGCCGGGCCCGTCCGGGCGGGAAACGGGCTTGGGGGTCGTGCGGACGGTGCCCTCGATGCGGGACAGGGTGTTGTCGCCCAGCAGGGCGTCGGCACGGGCGAGGGATGGCTCGTTGAGGCGCAGTTGGGCCCATCCAGCCGCCGCCGCGAGAACGGCCGCGCCGCCGGGGCCCCACCACCACCGGGCCGGAGCGGGCACGCCCGCGAGCGCGGCGACGACGGCCGCCGCGAACCACCACGCCGATGGCCAGCCCAACGCGGGGGCGAGCCACATGCCCGCCAACACGCACGCGAGCGCTCCGAAGGCCCGGCGACGGGCGCGCACAAACGCGGGCCGCCCGGCCCGCGTCTGGTTCGGCGTGGTGTCTTTCGGAGTCCCCCGCATCGGGGACAGCGTACCCGGGCGTCAGTTGCCGGAGGAAGAGAGCACATCATCGAACCCGTCGAGCAGGTCGATGCTGGTGAAACCGCCATCGTCGGTGGTGTAGCGGGCGTTGGTCTGGCTCTTGAACGAGTTGCCGAAGTCGAGGTGGAACTCGCCGCCGCCGACATGCCCGTTGGCCGACCATGACTGTTCGTTGCTGCCGACGAACAGCCCGTTGGCGCCGGCGGAGTGGACGATGAACCGGCCGCGGGGGCGGGCGGGGTAGATCTCGTCGAACGCGGCCGAATCGATCGACTGGCCCGTGGCGACCACCGGCGACGCGGTGCTGCCGAGGATGGCGGTCAGCGTGCGGGACTGCTCTTCGTAGTTTGGGCGTATGCCGGTCCACAGTCCGATGGCGCTGGTGGGTCCGGCGTTGGGGTCCAGGGCCTGGTTCTTGCCCGAGTCGCCCAGGCTGCGGGCGTTCAGGAAGGCGGCGTTGGAGTAGAGGTAGAACCACGCGCCCTTGTCCTCGTCGCTGGCGGCGCGGGCGAACTGCAGGTAGGGCGGCGGGTTGTTGGAGTTGGGATTGATCGAGCCGCGGGCGCCGGTGTCCTGGCTCCAGACCAGCACGGGGTTGCCGAAGGCGTCGACCACATCGGGCAGTGCGGGCAGGGTGCTGGACTGCTGGCCGGCGGCGTGGTTCATGGTCGCGAAGAAGGACGGGCCGGGGGTGAAATAGGCCCCGTCGTCAGCGCCGATCAGGGCGGGGTTCACCCAGATCGTGTTGTCAGATGTTGGGCCGGTCCGAACATACTCTGACGGAGGGGTGTCCTGGCTGGTCCAGATGGCACCTTGGCCGGCCAGGTCGAGCATGGCGTTCTCGGAGGCGCTCAGCCCGCGGGTGAGGTTCTCGGTCGAGCCCATGTCCTGCTCGGAGAAGTAGCCGGGCATGCGGTCGCCGTTGTCGTTGGCGAAGCGGGACGCGGCGGTGGTGTAGTCCGTGATCATGGACAGGGTGGCGGTGCGGCGGGCGGCCTTGCGGGCCCCGCCGATGACCGGGAGGAGGATGGCGATGAGCACGGCGATGATCGCGATGACCACCAGCAGCTCGACAAGTGTGAATGCACGACGCCCGACGCCCATGAGCAGGCTCCTTCGATCTCGGTCCCCGAAGCGCGGGATATCGGCCACACCCGGCCTCCGGCGCGGGGCACTATACGGTGGCCCGGGGACCGCGGATGCCGGAACCCAACCGGGAGCCGACCGGTCCGCTCGCCCGCATGACCCTTCCAGCCGGACCCCCGAACCGAGGGGGCGTGGGGATCGAATGGTGGGTGAACTCATCGAAGGCGCGTCGGAGCGCCGATACCGTTGACCATGCCCCCCACCGGGCCCATCGCCGGACGAAGCCCTGCGGACCGCGACCGCGCCGCGAGCGATGCCGCCGCCGCCCTCAAGAGCGGGCACCCCGTGGTGCTGCCCACCGAGACGGTGTACGGGCTGTTCATCGCCGCCACGCCGGAAGCGATCGCCCATCTCGACTCGTTCACGGTCAAGCCGGAGCCGGGCGTCGGCCCGCGGGTCACCCTGCACCTGCCGGACATGGCCCCGCTGCGGGCCGCGATGGACCTTCCCCACGCCACCACCCGACGCCTGATCGACCGGCTGTGCCCCGGCCCGGTGCGGTTCGTGATCGATCAATCCCCCGAAGCCATCGCCCGCGTGCTCGCGGCTTTGACCATCGAGCCGGGGCTGATCGACGACGGCGAACGGATCGCGTTCCGCGTTCCGGACCACCCTATCGCGCGGCGGGTGCTGCGTGACGCGGGCGTGCCGTGCGTGGCGCGGCGGCTCGGCGCGGCGTTCTGGTCGATCGGGGACGACCCCGGGACGACCTGCGCCATCATCCCCGAGGACGCCCAGCCCGGCCCGGCGGTGATCCTCGACGACGGCACCACCACCGGCACGAGCGCTTCGACCACGGTGCGGATCGATCGGGGCGGGCGGATCAAAGTGGATCCGGGCGGGGCGATCTCCGAACGGGAGGTCATGGGCCATCTGGACCGGCTGATCGTGTTCGTGTGCACGGGCAACACCTGCCGCAGCCCGATGGCCGAGGCCATCGCGCGGCACATCGAGTCGACCTCCCCCCCGACCGGGGTGACCACCCGCTTCGCGTCGGCGGGGGTGGCGGCGATCGAGGGGGCCCCGGCTGCGCCCGAGGCGGTCCGTGTGCTCGCGGATCGGGGCATCGACATGAGCGACCATGCCTCCCAGCCCTTGAGCCCGGAACTGATCGAGCAGGCCGAGGTGATCTACACGATGACACCCAGCCACGCCCAGGCGGTGATGCAGGGCGCCCCCGACGCGGCGTACAAGGTGTTCCCGCTGGCCGAGGCCGAGCCGGTGGAGGACCCCATCGGGCAGGGGCTGGAGGTGTACCGGCGGACGGCGGACCAGATCGAGCGGCTTCTCCGCGAGAGGCTCGCTACGATCGCGCCATGAGCAAAGCCCGCGTCGTCATCGGCTCGGACCATCGCGGTTCCGATGCCGCCTCCAGCATCGCCGAATCGCTCCGCCGCGCTGGGCACGAGGTCACGGTCGTGGCGTCCTGCGACGGTCCGTGCGACTATCCCGAGCCGGCGTGGAAAGTGGGCCAGCAGATCCGGGAAGGCAAGGCCGACCGCGGCGTGCTGATCTGCGGCACGGGGATCGGGATGTCGATCGCCGCGAACAAGATCCCGGGTGTGCGGGCGGCGGTGGTGCACGACGAGATGACCGCGCAGCTCAGCCGGGCGCACAACGACGCGAATGTGATCTGCCTTTCGGCGGACCTGCTCGGCGCGAGAATCATGGACAAGCTGGTCCAGGTGTTCATGGATACAGAGTTCGAGGGCGGGCGGCACGCGCGGCGCGTCGCGAAGATCGGCGAGATCGAGAAGGGCCACGACCCCGCGGCCCATGCGGTGTCCTGATCAGTTCTCGCCGGCGGGCACGCGGAGGACGATCGAAACCTCGTTGAACCCGATGACGACCAGCCCGTCGGCGAGCGCGACGGAGGTCGGCCCGCGCCGGATGCCCATCGGGATCTTCAAGTCGATGCGGTCGAGCAACCGCCCCGTCTGCGAGTCGATGAGCATGACGCCGCATGATGTTTCGCCCTCGGCGTTCTCGGCGGCGCGCTGGATGAGCACGGCGTGGCGGTCGGCCAGCGCGGTCAGCAGGAAGGCGCGGTCCGTGGAGATCGCGTCGCCGGCGATGAACGAGCCCTCGGTGTCGTAGGCGTAGAGACCGGTCGCGCCGTGGGCGATGATGCGGCGATCGCGTGTTTCGAGCGTGACCCAGCCGGTGTCGACGCCTCGCCCGAGCGTGTCGAGCGGGGTGGCGCGGCGCATGCCCTCCCGACGCGGGAGAAGCCAGACGCGGCGTTCGGCGCTCTGCACCGCGATGGCGTCGCCCAGGATCCACGCGCCCTGGCTGGAGACGAGTGTTTCGTCGGCGTTGGTCCAGTCGACGCGCCCTTCGAGCGTGTCGAGGGCGATGACCGAGCCGGAGGCGCCGAAGATCACCTGCCCGTCGCTGGCGACGCGGACCCAGCGGGCGTCGGCGCCGGTGTCCTCGAGCATCTGCAGGGTCTCGCCGGTGCGCGGGTCGATCGCCTCGCCGACGCCGCGGAAGGCGATGTCGAGCTGGTTTGGATCGGTATCGCGGACGGCCGCGCCGCAGACGCCCATGACGCCGGCGTTGAGATCGAGCCCGAAGACGCGGGTCATCTGAAGGGCGCCGGCCCAGAGCTCGCGTCCGGTGGTCGCGTCGATGCCCATGGCACGCCCGCGTCGGTCGACGGCGACGAGGGTGCGTCCGTCGCACGCGGCGAGCACCTGGGTGTTGGCGACCGCGCCGTCGAGGGGCGAGATGATGTGCGCGTCCTCGCGCGAGCCGGGATCGGCCAGGAGGGGCGGCAGTGCGTCGAGCCGGCGGCCGATGGGCGACCGCCAGAGTTCGCGCCCGTCTTCGGCGGCGTAGGCGACCGCGGTGACGGGGGTGTCGTTCACGCCGTCGGCGGGCCAGACGAGGATGATCCGCTCACGGTCCGCGTGGGCGAGTGCGGGTGTGCCGAGCGGCGCGCCGTCGATGCGCCATCGCTCGTTCAGCCCGCCCGGGGCGGTGGCGTGAAGGCTGAGCCGGGCGATCTGCGGGGCGTGCAGCAGCACGAGGGACGGATCGCCCCCGACGCCGGTGGCGACGGGCGAGCCGGTGAGGACCTGGGGCGTGTCGGTGCGTTCGAAGGCGTGCCCGAGGCTGGGGCGACGGTCGGGGAAATCGGTTTTGATTGCTACGGGGCGTCCGTCGCGGAGCGGTCGGACGACGCGGGAGAAGCGTGCGGCGAGGTTGGCGAGGGTGGAGGGCGCTTCGTCGGCGCGGTCCTGGCTGACGAGGGCGGCGATGAGCGTGCCCGCGAGGGCGTCGACGAGGGCCTCGCCGCTGGGGTCCCCGCGTCGGGCCGCCAGTTCGGCAGCGCGGAGCCCGAGCCGAGCGGCACGCTCGGCCGATGCCCAACGATCGCGGGCGGCCCAGCCCTCGGCGGAACGGTGCCACGCGCCCGGGGCGGTGGACGCGGAAGGGAAGCGCCGGGCCAGTTCGGCCCAGGACTCCGGATCGTCGGTGGCGGCCAGGGCGTCGGCGTGGGCACGGGCGAGCCGGTCGGGTCCTTCGGTGGCGGCCGAGCCGTAGCGCTCGGCGAGGGATTGGAGCCGACGGGATGCCTCGAGTTCCCCGCGGACGCTCAGCCCGCCACCATTCCAGATCGAGCGGGCGAGCATCGGATCGAGCAGGACGGACTGATAGGCGTCGCTGGCGCCGGCGATGTCCCCGGCGACGGTGCGCCAGTCTCCCAGTGCGAGCGCGTGGGCGAGGCGTTGTTCGCCGGTGCGTGCGACACGGGCGAGCCGATCGATCAGCCCGCCGCGGATCTCGGCGGAAAGCGAGGGCGCATCCGGCCCGGGCTCGATGAGTCGACGGAGGGTGGCGAAGACGAGATCGCGGGCCGGGCCGTCCGCGCGGGCGATGGCGATGGCGGCGTCGGCGGCGGGCAGCACGCCATCGGGGTGACCGGAGCGATGGGCGAGTTCGGCAAGGGCGAGGGCCGCGCCGAGATCGCCGGCCTGGACGCGGTCGCGGAGCATGCCCGAGGCGGTGGACCAGGACAGGTACGACCGGACTTCGGACTCATCGGCGACGATGACCTGGCCCGGGCCGAGCACGGCGTTGCCGGTGGTTTCGAGTTCCAGTGTCTCGATGGGTTGTGCGGGATCGGTCGCGACCAGCGCCAGCCCGGACTCGACGGGCACGGCGAGCCGATCGCCCGCGGCGATGACGCGGCCGCGGATCGCCACGGGATCGAGCGGACCGACGACGCGGGGCGGGGCGGACCCGAAGCGTTCGTAGTCGTAGAACGCGATGCGGTTCTCGCCGACGCACGCGAGCCGGTCCGCGACGCGGACGAGGTAGGCGGACTCGCCGATGGGCTCGGCCATGCGAGCGTCGAGCAGATCGCCCGAGCCCGGGTCGAGCCGGAGGATCTGCGACTGGTCCGGGGTGAGCACAAAGAGCGACCCGCCGGCGAGCACGGGCATGCTGGTGGCGAAGGGGACGCGGGCGCCCCGTGAGTAGAGATCGGGCGCAGTGGTGCGCCGGACCCAGCGGACGCGTCCTGTGGCGGTCTCGACGGCGGCGATGAGCCCCATTTTGTCGGACCAGAAGACCACGCCGTCGCCGATGGTCGCGCCCTCGGCCAAGTGTGTGAGTTGCTGGAACGGCAGGCTGCCGGCGCTGCCGACCGGGCGCTCCCACAGCAGACGCCCGGATTCGCGGTCGAGCCCGATGAGGGTGAGGGCGACGAGCCGGCGGGCGCGGAGGTTTTTGCGGGCGCCCACGATCACGACATCGGCGTCGACGATGATCGGTCCGCGTGGTTCGGCGCCTTCGAGCGAGGGTGAGAGTTCGCCCAGTGTGGCGGACCAGCGGACGAGCCCGGTGTGGAGGTCGATGCAAGTGACACGGGCCGGCGAGAGATCGGTGCCGGACCGGGCAAGCCCGAGCCCGGCGAAGACATCGTCGCCGTCAACGGTGACCGAGGAGCTGTCCTCGACGATGCGTCCGATGCGCGAGCGGGACTCGCGGGTGTTCGAGCCGTCCTGCGTTGGCTCGCCGCCGGCGCGGACGCGCCACACCGGACGCAGGGTGAAGCGATCGAAGCAGGAGACGGTCAGCCCGTCGTTGGTGACGACAGAGCGGCCCGAGACGGTGGGCAGGGTCCAGGGCAGCTCCACGCGGGGGAGCGGGCGACCACCCGGCGCGTCGATGCGCTGGGGGGAGGGGTCGAGTTCGGTCAGTTCGGCCTTGTGCAGGGCGTGGGGGACGATGCCGTCGAGCGAGACTTCGGGCGGGGGCGTGCTGGACCAGGCGAGCGGTGAGCGGGCGGGCTCGTCCCGCGCTGGAGGCGGCTCAATCCGGACGCGGGCGGGGGGCTGACGCCCGGCCCTGGCGGCCCAGCGGGTGGCGAGCGACCAGGCATCGTCCGAACCGTCGTAGGAGGCGGCGGTGGCGGCAAGATCCGCGGCAGGCGCGGCGATCGCGGGGGCGTCGGGGTGTCGCTCCAGGGCGGTCAGCTCGTGCAGCCCGGCGCCGAAGCGGGCGGACTCGATGAGCGTCTGCGCCAGACGGAGGGCCGATTCGGCCCCGGCGGTGGTGAGCCAGTAGTCGCGCTCCACACGCCGCCATTCGCCCTGATCGAGCAGGGCGCCGGCGCGGGGGCTCTGGCGGGCGCAGTAGGCGCCGAGCAGCTCGGGGTTGTCGAGCAGGTGCTGGTGGACCCGCCGGCGGACGGGCACGAACAGCCCGGGGCGTTCGGACTCGATGAGCCGATCGCCCTGTTCGTCGAGAACGCGTTGGATGAGCCGGACGGCCTCGTCCGCGCCGCCACGCTCGAGCAGGGTGCCGACGCTGACCAGAGCCTCCTCGGCGAGGGGGGCATCGGCGATGTAGACCGGGGAACGCTCGTTCGCGACGGGCTGGGCTGCGAGGGCCGGGGTGGACAGGGTGGCCAAGCCGGCAGCGAGCAGGACCGCGGCGGGACTGAGCCCGGGGTGGTGTCGCCCGCGATGGCGCTGCTGCCGCATCCGTGCCTCCGGGTGGTGATTCCGTCCTGGTACGAGCGGGGTTGCCGAAAGGTCCGAGATCTTTTGGGTGGGGTCGGCACAAACGGCGTCTCCGCTGCGGGATTCTCTGGGGGCGGGGCGGGCGGCTCAAGCGGCTTGAGCGAATCGCCCCAAGGGCCGATGCCCGGTCCGTGCAGGCTCACCCCCCCATGCCGGCGGCAGCCTTTGCCCGCCCGGTGTCCGCGGCCCGGGCCGCGTGGGACCGGCTCGGCTCCCGGGCGTTCCGCGTGGTGGCGTTGTCGGCGGGGATCCTGGCGATGTCGCTGGTGGATCTGTATCTGACGATCCTGTATCTCACCCACACGGGGATGGCCGAGGCGAACCCGCTGGCGCGGGCGATCATCGCGTATCAGTCGCCGTTGGTTCTGGCGCTGTGGAAACTGACGACGGTGGCGTTCTCGGTGGGAATTCTGTTTCTCGTGCGGCACCGACGGAGCGCCGAGGTGGGTGCATGGGTGGGATTCGTGGTGCTCGGGCTGCTGATGTCGCACTGGACGCGGTACATCACCGAGTTGTCGGACCTGAAGGCGGAGATCGGGTCCACGGCGATGCAGATCGACGACACTTGGGTGTTCTTCGATCCGGCGGCGACGACGCGGCTGATCCCGTGAGCCGGCGGTCGCGGGGGGCGGGCCGGTCGGCATACGCTGGGCTTATGCTGCGACGAACCGCCATCTCGACAGGGCTGGGCTCGGCCCTTTTGCTGACCGGGTGCTCGAACTACCAGGCCCCCACCTTCGAGACGGTGGGCGTGCGTGAGGTAGAGCGGACCGACGACCTGGCGGTGCTGGCCTTCGTCATCGAGGCGACCAATCCCAACCGCGAGCCGATGCGTCTGGGACAGGCCAGTTATTCAGTAGAACTGAACGGGGCGGAGGTGTTCAGCGGCGTGCGATCGCCCGAGGCGACGGTGAACACCTATTCGACGCACCGGTTCGAGCTTCCGGCGGTGGTGCCCGCGCATCTGACGGGCGGCGCGGGCGAGCTGGCGTACCGGCTCCGCGGATCGGTGATCTACAAGAACCCCGGCGCGTTCGCGGATGTGCTGTTCGACGCCGAGGTGGTGGTGCCCGAGGCGACGCTGGACCTGGCAGGCACGATCGACCTGGATTCCTGAGGGACCGCTTGCAGAGAAAGGACAAGGGCGGCCCGTGCGGGGCCGCCCTTGTCCTTTCGGAACAGGAGATCGTGCGCCGATCAGCGGCGGCGGCGGGTGCCGACCAGACCGCCCATGCCGAGCAGGGCGAGGGCGGCGGGGGCGGGGACCACGCGGGTGATCGAGATGTTGTCGATGCCGATGGTGTGATCGGTGAAGCCGAAGAAAAAGCCGGGCTGGAGGGTGGTGAAAACGATCTCGTCAACGCCGGACAGCACATCGGCGAAGGTCACGCCGGCGGGCAGGGTGGGCTCGAAGGTGTTGGGGTCCTCATCGCCGTAGCCGCCCCAGCCCGCGGGCAGGGCGGCAGAGTTGGGATCGAAGGTGACCGAGTAGGTGGTCCATCCGGAGTTGTTGGCCTGGGAGATGTTGTCGAAGAGGAACCAGGCGCTGGTCCAGGGGTAGCCGTTCTGGGCGGTGTCGAAGTCGCGGAGTTCGAGCAGCCACGGGCGGCTGACATCCTGGCCGAAGAAGTTGAGGAACTCAACCCTGACATCGATGGAGATGGTGATCTCCTGGGCGGTGGTGTAATCGCCGAGGAAGGCTGCGTTGCTCGCGGTGCCGAAGGTGACGCCGAAGTCGTTGAAGACGGTGCGCATGTAGGCACCGCCGTTTCCGCCTGCAGGCTCGATCGTGGTGGCGCCGCCGATGCCGGCTGGGCCGTACCAGCCTTCGGCGCCGTTGCTGAAGTCGACCGTGGTGGTTTGGGCGCCGGCGAGGCCGCAGGCGAGGGCGATCGATGCGATTGCGGTCGAACGGGTCATGCGTTTCTCCTTCTCTCAAAGTCTCCGAGCCTGGTCGGTTCGGCCGGGTGGGCCGATCGGGTCCGCCGAGGGGTCGGTCGCGGGCGGTTTGTTGGGATTCCCGCGGTTTGTGTCCGGCGGGCGCACGCCCGCTCGCTCCTGTCTGGGTTCGTTGTACCGGGGCGGGGCGTGCGTTGCAACGAAGTTTCCGTGAAACTCGTCAGAAATCTTGTGCGGGGTGGGCGGATCGGGTAGGCTTCAGGGTGGAGGGTGCCCCCCGCGGGCGATTTCGGGCTTCGGACGGGGGTTTTCTCCCACCGAGTGCCTCGCCGGCTTTTCTGTGATTCATCCCCCCGAGACCCGGGAGCCTTATGACGCCAACCGACGCCAGCCCGCCGATCGACCCGCCGACGGGGACCATCCCGGGCCGTCCGATGGAGTCGATCGAGGTGCGGATCACCGAAGCGGGCGATGCCCTGCTGAAGGGACTGACGCGGGTGATCGAGCGGGTGCCGGGGTCGGATGCCGGGCCGCAGAAGTTGGCGGGGCAGCTGGGGGTGGACAAGGTGCTGGCGTCGCGGCTGCTCAAGGCGCTGCGATCGCCGGACGCGATGGCGGTGGTGCACCGGGCGCCGGGGCCGGAGCCGCTGCGGCGGGTGGTCAAGGCGAGCGCGAAGCTGGGGGTGCCGCCCGAGATGATCGCGGAGGCGACTGCGGCGATCGATCGGTTTGAAGAGTTGATCCGGTCGGACATCGGGGACCGCAGCGCGCTGGAGGCGATCCTGAGCGCGTGGGTGCCCGAGGCGCGGCGGGAGTTTGAGCTGCGGCGCAAGCAGGCGGCGTACCGGGCGATGAGCCAGTTGAAAGGCGTCGAGGCGGATGTGTACGCGGAGGCGGCGGTGTTCTGGCCCAATGCGGACGGGAAGAGCATCGACATCGTGTGGATCAAGTCGGTGGTGGGTCTGCGGCGGCTGCGCCCGGGCGTGCCGCTGCACTTCACGAGCCGGCGGCAGGTGGAGGGTGCGCCGGGGCGGCAGCCGCGGAACTTGTCGGGCGATCCGGTGGACTCGGTGGACGGGGCGGTGGTGAGCGCGTTCTCGTCGGACCCGGTGCCGCGTCTGAAGACCGAGATCGCGGGGGAGGCGACGCACTACCTGCTGGACGAGCCGGGATTCGGATCGTCGTTCGCGGTGAACCTGGTGACCTGCGAGGTGAACCGGGCGGAGATTCAGCGGTTCGTGCCGCGGTCGCGCGGGCGGCGGGCGTGGGCGTCGAGCGACATCAACATCCCGGCGCGGAAGAGCCAGTTCGACATCCTGGTGCACGAGGACCTGTTCCTGGGCGAGACGCCCGAGCTGCGGATCTATGACACGACGGTGCGCGGGCAGGCGGATGTGAACGACCGGACGCGGGACATCGATCAGTTGGACCTGCTCGAGTCGATCGATTCGCTGGGGCAGGGTCTGCGGCGGTTCGGTTCGTCGGACGTGCCGCGGTACCGGTCGCTGCTGGAGTTCGTGTGCTCGTCGCTGGGCTTCGACGGCGAGCGGCTGCGGGGGTATCGGGTGGCGAGCGAGTATCCGATCTACGGATCTCAGTTTGCGTTGGCGCTGCGGACGACGGATCCGGAGGAGTGAAGAGGTACGCAGATGTGCAGAGATCACGCAGAGGGCGCGGAGGGGGAGAAGATTGTTAACGCGAAGAGCGCGAAGGGCTCGAAGCGGCTTTGGATGCTCGGGACACTTGCTCCGAACGGTGACTTCTGATTCAGGACGCGGGGGGCGGAGCGGGGGTGTGCATGGACCATGCGACGCTTCGGGTTCTTCGCGGGCTTCGCGTTGAAATCCTGTTCTGCGGTCTCTGCGGCCTGTGCGTTCAGTCGTTGGTGGCCGCGAGATGGTCGTTGAGGAGGTCGCCGACCGGGCGCCATTGGAAGGACTTGAGCAGGTCGTCGAATCGAGCGTCGCACTTGTCGAGGTTGTTGTAGTGGCGGAAGCGGTGGCTGCGTTTGAGGCCGTCCATCTTCGGTTGGCCTGGGTCGATCTCCCACGGGTGGATGTAGAAGACATAGGGGCTGCCGGTGTTGAGGATCTTCTTCACGCCGCGCTTGAAGACGGGGTAGGGGAAGAGTCGGAAGTAGCCGCCGCCGGCCCAGGGGATGCCCTTTTTGCCGAGTTTGAGCACGGAGACGCACACCTCGTGGAAGCCGGGGCGGATCTCAACGATGGGCTTGCCCGAGTCCATGTTGGCGAGCTTGCCGTAGCGGTCGTGGGCGACGGTGGGAAAGGCGGAGGAGTCGTAGGTGAGACCGAGTTCCTGGAGGATGTCGATGGCCCAGTCGGTGATGGAGAACGAGGGGGCGCGGTAGCCGCGGACCTTGGCGCCGGTGAGGTCTTCGACGATGCCGATGCCGCGGGTCATGTCCTGGCGGAACTGCTCGTGGCTGAGCGAGTAGATGAGGTCGTGGCCGTAGCCGTGGCTGGCGATCTCGTGCCCGGCGTCGGCGATGCGCTTGATCAGGGCGGGGCACTTCTCGGCGACCCAGCCGAGGATGAAGCAGGTGCACTTGACGGCGTGGCGGTCCATGAGTTCGAGCATGCGGTCGGTGTTGCGCTCGACGCGGAGTTCGCGTTCGTCCCATGTGTCGCGGGCGATGACGGACTTGAGGTTCTCGACCTGGAACCAGTCTTCGACATCGATGGACATGGCGGCGCGGGATGTCTGGTAGTTTGTCATGTCAGAGCATCCGGTGTCCGCGTTTGCGGAAGGCCTTGACATCGGCGGGCTTGGGGAAGGAGAAATATTTCTTCTCGGTCATGTCGAGCGGGACCGGCTCGCAGGACCCCTGCTTCATTTTGAGCAGCACATCGATCATGAGGCGGGCGCCGTCCCGCTTGGTGCCGGTGATGACGCGGTCGAGCGAGTCCTTCGGCTTGAGGGGCCATTCGAGGGTGCCGAGGATGCCGCCGGCGTCGAGCTTCTCGACCATCTCGTGGACGGTGACGGTGGCGTGCTTCTCGCCGTGGAGGAGCTGCCAGAAGTTGGGCATCATGCCGCGGTAGACGGGCAGGCGTCCGGAGTGGATGTTGATGGCTCGGAGCGTGGGCACACCGATGATCTCCTTCTTGAAGATCTCGGGGGCGGCGACGGAGGCGATGACATCGGGCTGGAGTTCGCGGGCTTTGGCGATGTAGGCGGGGTCGTTGACCGAACCGCACGGCACGACGGGCAGGCCCTTGCGGGCGGCGAGTTTGGCGATGGAGTCGCCCCGCAGTTTCACGCGGATGTAGCGGAAGCAGAGTCGGATGAAATCGATCGGTCCGTAGAACCGCAGCATCCGCCGGGCGGTTTTCCAGATCGGCTCGTGGAAGGCGTCCTGCACACTGACGCCAACGATCTCGATCTGGTCCTTGGGGTATTCGTCGAAGAAGACCTCGAAGAAACGGATGACATAGAGGGGGTCGTCCTCGGTGACAAAGAGCAGGCGGAGGGGGCGGTCGGTGATGGCGGTCATGGGGTGGCCCCGGCTGGCTGGAAGACGCCGGCTTGCTCGCCGGCTTCGCGGAGGACGGCCGCGTATTGGGCGGCGCAGACCTGGCGGGTGTAACGCTGCTCGAAGAGTTCGCGGGCGGCGGCGCCCATGGACTCGGTGCGGGCGGGGTCACGCATCATGCCGCGGAGCAGCTCGGCGAGGCCTTCGGCGTCCCCGAGTTCGGCCCACACGCCGCAGGAAGAATCGGTCACGATGTCGCGAAGCTCGGAGTTGGGCTCGGAGATGGCGACGATGGCTTTTCCGACGGCCAGCGAGGTGTAGAGCTTGCTGGGGAAGCTGATGCCCTCGATGCCCTTGGCGATGGTGACGAGCGATGCGTCGCAGGCGTTGAGCGAGTCGTTCAGGGTCTCGAAGGGCTGGTAGGGCAGGACGATGGTGTTGGTGAGCCCGCGCTGGCGGACTTGTTCTTCGCACCAGGCTTTCTTGCCGCCGCCCCCGACGAGGACGAGGCGGAAGGGTTCGTCCTTGAGGATCTCGGCGGCTTTGAGGACGGTGTCGAACTCGTAGTAAAGCCCCATGTTGCCCGAATAGAGCAGGGTGAAAGTCTCTGCGAGGCCGTGGGCCTTGGCGAAGTTGGTGTCCTTCTTGGGGATGGGGAAGAGCTTGTCGCCGTCGGCCCAGTTGGGGATGGGGCGGATCTTGGCGGGGTCGATGGGGTAGTTGGATTCGAGCAGTCTGGCGGCGGCCTTGCACAGCACGATGCAGCGGGAGGCCCCTTTGTACATGCGCCGGTTGACCCAGTGCCAGACGCGCTCGATCAGCCCGCCCTTCCTGAAGGTACCGACCCAGACGCCCAGGTGGGGGTAGGAGTCGTACAGCAGGGTGCAATAGGTCTGGCGGCGGAGCAGGCGGCAGACCGCGCCCACGAAGGCTCCATAGGGAGGGGCGGTGGTGTAGAGGTAGACCGTGCCCCGCTGACGCCCGAAGAGGGCCCGCAGCTGGAGCTGGATGAGGAAGGTCAGATCCTTGATGGCCCGACCGGCGAGGATGTTCTTGCTGACGCGGGGGACCCAGACGCGGCGGAAAGTGACGCCGTCCTCTCGGACGACGCTAGGGAGATCGACCCAGGTGTCCTTGTCGCCGTAGGAGGGCTGGGTGGTGATGACCTCGACCTCGAAGCCGTGGTCGCGGGCGAGCTCGTGGGCGAGGGTGTGGATGAGGTGCCCGGTCGAGGCAACATCGGGGTAGCAGTACTGGTTGACGAGAACGACCCTGGGCTTGGTCACGGTGCGGCTCCGCGCGTGATCCGCCCGAACCGCGGGCGGGTTGAGAAAGTACGGCTGTCGGGCGGTCGATTCAACGCCGGACGCCCGACCTGTTTCGCCTGATCGGCCCAATCCGGGCCTGCCGAGAGCCGATACCAACCTCCGGGCGGGCAATTTCCTCGCCCGTCACGCGGTCCGAGCGTGTAAGTGTCCGGACTACTACTGTTTCCGTCCCTCCGGGGTCGCCGGGGCGATCTCGAAATCGAGCCTGAAGATGCACGCCACGACCGATGCCATTCCGGACCGCGCCGACGAGCGGGCATCGATGGCGGGCGACGGGGTGGCGTATGCGGTCCGAGAACTCGGGTATTTTCCGCCCGGGACGGTGGCGGGGTGGTTCTCCAGGAAGGAAAAGGCCGGGCGGGCGCTGTGGGTGCTGGTGGAGTCGACGGTGTTCCGGTTTTCTCCGAAGCGGGCGGACGGATTCCGGGCGTGGCTGCTGAGGTGTTTCGGGGCCACGGTGCACGGGCGGCCGCAGGTGCTGCGTCGGACCGTCCGTATCGAGGTGCCGTGGAACATCGAACTGGGTGAAGGGGTGCAGATCGGGGATCACGCCCGGCTCTACAGCCTGGGGCGGATCCGCATCGGTGCCCACAGCGTGGTGAGCCAGTACGCCCATCTGTGCGCCGGCACGCACGACTACACGGACACGGACTTCCCGCTGCGTCGCGTTCCGATCACGATCGGCGAGCGGTGCTGGGTGGCGACGGATGTGTATGTCGCGCCCGGGGTGACGATCGCGGACGGGGTGGTGGTCGGGGCGCGGTCGAATGTGGTCAAGGACCTGCCGGCTTGGACGGTGTGCGTGGGAAGCCCTGCGAGACCGGTGCGGGGTCGGCCGCTGGTCGACAGGGCGACGGGGACTCGTCTGGACCCAATGGAGGAGAACCGATGAAGCCGACCGATCTGCGCACCGCGCTGCGTCCATACCGGGGAAGACCCGTCTACCTCGAAGCCGTCGCCGGCAACAACGGCGACGACCTCATCATGCGCGGCGCCGAGCGCGCTCTCGACCGTCTCGAGCTCGAACGGGTCGACACTCCCGACAGGGCGGAGTTGATCCTGATCAACGGGAGCTTCAAGAGCGACTTCTGGCCGATGGCGATCGAGCAGATCCGCTCGCACTCCGAGCGGTTCCCCGACACCCCCCTCGTCGTGCTCCCGAGCACCTACCTGTTCAAGCCCGGCGCCTTCGAGGCGGCGTTCGCGGGACGGCGCGCGCCCGCCCACCTCTTCTGCCGGGAGCGCTACAGCCTGCGTCACCTGCAGGGCAAGAAGTTCCCCGTCGAAGTGAGGCTCGGGCTGGACGACGACATGGCGTTCTGGCTCCGCGGATCGGGCTGGATCAAGCGTTTGCGCGAGCGTGCCCGCGAGCGCCACCTGCTCGTCGTGGAGCGTGCTGACCACGAACGCTCGACCGCCGGGACCGACAGCCAGCCGGCCAGCGTGTCAGGCTCACTGGCGAGCACCGTCTACCGTCGCACGCCGGCCGCGCTAACACAGCCCGTGGTCAACCTTATCGAACGCCACCGGGCCAGGCGGCGCCCGCTCACCCCCTTTGCGCGGGCCGCCCGGAAGATGGTCGAGCACGAGTACCCGGACAAGGTGTCGCTGCCCGTGCTCGCAGCCGACATCGCCCGGCGGCGCTACACCAACTTTGACGGGTATGCGCGGCTGATCGCCGAGTCCGGCGTCGTCTTCACCAGCCGTATGCATGTCGGGGTGCTCGGCGGGCTGCTAGGCAAGCCGACTTACCTCGTCCAGGGCTCGCACTACAAGATCGTTGGTGTCTACGAGCAGAGCCTCGATGAGCTACCCAATGTCACCCTCGTCGACCGCGAGTGCCGCGTCATCGAGCCCGCCCTGGAGGGCACACCCGCATGAGCCGACCACTGCGGATCGCATATGTCGCGTACTACGACCCGATGGACATCACGCAGTGGTCCGGCACGGGCTATCACATGCACAAGGCGTTGTCGGACGCCGGCGCGGAAGTGACGCTGGTCGGGCCGCTGAAGAAGCTGTATCACCCGGTAAATGTGATCAAGTATCTGTGGAACCAGAAAATCCGCGGATACAAGGACCATCCGCAGCGTGACCGCGGTTTTTTACGGTATTACGGGCGGCAGGTCGAGCGGATCATCGCGGGCATGGATGTGGACATCGTGCTCGGTCCGGGCGGGCTTCCTCTGGCCTACGCGGATCTGAAGGTGCCGTCGGTCGTGTGGACAGACGCGACCTTCGCTTCGCTCTTGGATTACTACGACGCGTTCACAAATGTCTCACCTCGGTCGATCCGCGACGGGCACGCGGGCGAGCGGGCGTTGTTCAGCCGGTGCTACCGGGCGATTTTCTCGAGCGAGTGGGCGGCGAAGAGCGCCAGCGAGGTGTACGGGTTCGACCCGGCCAAGATCGAGGTGATCAGCCTGGGCGCGAATGTTCCCTACGAACGCCGCCGCGAGGAGATCATCAGGGTGATCAACGCCCGGCGGCGCGATGTGCTGCGGCTGCTGTTCCTCGGTGTGCAGTGGGAGCGGAAGGGCGGTGACATCGCGCTGGCGGTGGGTGAAGAGCTGCATCGGCGTGGCCTGCCGGTCAGGCTCGACCTGGTGGGCGCCTCGCCGCCGGAAGGAACGGTGCTGCCGGCGTTCGCCAAGTCGCTCGGGTTCATCCGCAAGTCGACCGAGGAGGGCATGCGCCGGATTGGGCAGTTGCTCGATGAGTCTCATTTCATGATCCTTCCCACACGGGCGGATTGCACGCCCATCGTCTTCAATGAGGCGTCGAGCGCCGGGCTTCCCGTGATCGCGACGACCACGGGCGGCGTGCCGAGCGTCGTTCATGAGGGGGTGAACGGGCACCTGTTCGACATCAGCACGCCGCCGTCCGTCTGGGCCGACAAGATCGAGGCGTTGTGGAAAGATGAGGAGGCCTACCGGCGGCTGAGTCTGGCGGCGTGGGCGGACTATGGCGAGCGTCTGAACTGGAAGGCCGCGGGCGAGCACGCCGTGCGCTATCTGACGCAGGCGGTGGAAGACCACAAGGCGGGCCGCCCATGACCGCGAGCACGCTCCATTCCGGCCAGCGGGCGATGGGCGCCCGAACCAGCCCGCACGGGCTGGGCAACCGCGTCGCGCGTGTCGCGTGGGGGCTTGTGCAGGGGTCGCTGTTCCGGTGGTCTCCGCGGATCGCGCACCGCTGGCGGAACCTGCTGCTGCGTGCATTCGGTGCGGATGTGCACCCGACCGCGCGTGTGTACCCGCGTGCCCGGATCTGGGGGCCGTGGAACCTGACCATGGGCCCGTACGCGACCATTGCGGACGATGTCGACTGCTATTGTGTGGCCAAGGTCACGCTGGGGGAGCGGGCGATCGTGAGCCAGTACAGCTATCTCTGCGGCGCGACGCATGATTTCGAGCGTCCCTCGCGTCCTCTGACCCCCAAGCCGATCACGATCGGCGCCGGCGCGTGGGTCGCCGCGGATGTGTTTGTCGCGCCGGGCGTCACCATCGGCCAGGACACGGTGGTCGGTGCGCGGTCGAGCGTCTTCTCCGATCTGCCTGCTCGGAGTGTGTGCTTCGGCACGCCAGCGAGAGTCATTCGGGAGCGTGTCATCCGGGATGAGCACGCCGATGGGGAAGGGGGCGGCGCGTGAGCGTGTCGATCCTCATCCAGACCCTCAACGAAGAGCAGAACCTCCCTGGGCTTCTCGATTCGCTCGCGGGCTTTGACGATATCGTCGTGCTCGACTCGCTCTCGACCGACGGCACGAAGCAGATCGCCGAGTCGCGGGGCTGCCGTTGGTTCGAGCGGGCCTTCGACGGGCGCGGCCCGCACCAGACCTGGGCGATGCAGAACATCGAGTTCAAGCACCGCTGGGTGTTCTATCTGGACGCCGACGAGCGGATGACACCCGAACTCAAGGCCGAGATCGAGCAGATCGCCGCGCGGTGGGAGTCCGGGGCCGCGACCCGCGAGCAGGACCCCGTGGCGTACTACTGCGGCAGGCGGAACATCTTCCGAGGCCGGTGGATCCGTCACGCGATGCCCCCGGGAAACATCATGCGGTTCTTCCAGCCGCCCTACATCCGCTTCGAACGCCTTGCAAACCCCACGCCCGTGGTGGATGGGCGGGTCGGTTATCTCCGCAACCACTTCATCCACTACAACTTCTCCAAGGGCATCCGCGAGTGGTTCGACCGGCACAACCGCTATTCGAGCTACGAGGCGGCGGAGAACATCCGGGCGTTCAACGAGCAACCCGTGCGGCTCAGCAGGGTGCTGTCATCCGACCCCAACACACGCCGTCTGGAACTCAAGAACATCTCCTTCCGCCTGCCGTTCCGGCCGTTCGTCAAGTTCTTCTTCATGTACTTCGTCAACCTCGGCTTCCTCGATGGCCGAGCGGGATTGACCTACTGCACGCTGCAATCTATCTATGAATACATGATCGTTCTGAAAGTGCGCGAGCTGCGCCGACCCGACCTGACCGCCGCCGACAGGGGAGAGCATGGGCCGACCTGAGGACGAGTTCGGTCTCATCCGGCGGATGTCGCTGCGCGTGGTGCGCTGGGGCAAATACGCGGCACTGCGACGCTCGGCCCGCATCCGGGCGGCGCGCCCTGTGTCCGCGGCCCGCGTGCTTCCGGTGCGCTACATCGTGGGCTGCGGACGATCGGGCACAACCATCCTCGCGCGGGCGCTCGCTAAGCATCCACGCGCCTGTTTCGTCTATGAGCCGTATCACCTGTGGGAACGGATTGACACACGCGCGGACATGACCGCGTTTCATTCCCCGGCGAGGGACAAGCTCGTGATCATGGACGCCGAGCACGCCGACCCCGCGCAGCGGGAGGTCTACCGCCGGCTCATCGGGGCCGCGGGCCACCCCCGGCGGCACGACTGCGTGATCGAGAAGACGCCGATCAACGCCTGCCGCATCGGGTGGATCGAGCAGCTCGAGGACGACGCACGATATGTGCATATCGTGCGGAACGGGCTGGCCGTCGCCGCATCGATCGAACGCATCGTGCTGCGCCCGACCTATCGACTGGCGACGCGCCCCAACTACCACCAGTGGTGGGGCGAAGACATGATCAAGTGGCATTCCCTGGCCGAGCAGGGCGAGCGACGCGGGTACGGAGTCGGATGCACGCATTTGCTGGAAAGTCACCTGCAACGCGGCGCCTACGAATGGATCGTGAGCCTCTCCGAGGTGGACCGCTGGCGGTCTGTCTTAGGTGACCGACTGCTCGAGCTGACACTGACAGAGCTCACCGGCGACCCCGCCACGCACATCGGACGCATCGCCGCCCACTTTGGGCTGGATCCATCGGGGGCTTGGCTCGACCGTGCGGCAGCGACCATCGAGCGGGAGAACCGGGCACCTGCGGCAGACCTCGTTCTACCACAGTCCCTCGCGGATGCGTTCAATGGGTTTCAGGACCGTTACGGCTTCGCCGGGAAGGCCCGGGCCGCATGAAGATTCTTCATTTCAAGCGAACCATGCGAGCGGAGGACGGGGGCGTCGTCAAGGCGGTACTCGACCTGTGCGCCTGCACGGTGGGCCCCGATCTGGCCACGACGCTCGCGACCGCTGACGCGAGCGCGGTTCCCGATGGCTGGCAGAAAGGCTCTGTGCCGGGCATCGAAGTCCGCCTGCTCGAAGGCCCCGGACGATCCGCGGACCGGCTCGGTCCGGAGCAACTGGCGACGACCGAGGCGCTGGTTCGAGCCCACGATGTTGTCCACCTCCACTCCATGTGGAGCGGCGCGAACATTCAGGTCGCGGCGATCTGCCGCAAGCTGCGCGTCCCTTATGTTCTCAGCGTCCACGGCATGCTCGACGACTGGTGCATGGCGCAACGCCGGCTCAAGAAGGTGCTCTTTCTCAGGACCTTCAACCGCGGGTTGATGCGTCATGCCAGCGCCCTGCATTGCACAGCGCAGGCCGAACTCGAGCAAGCGTCCAAATGGTTCGATCCACGCAAGGGCGTGGTGGCCCCGTTGCCGCTCGATCTGGAGCCGTATCGCACCCTGCCCGATAGCGGTGTCGCACTCCGGGCGTTCGACGGCCTAGACCCCTCGGTGCCGATCGTGCTGTTCCTCAGCCGGATTCACTACAAGAAGGGCCTCGACCGACTTCTGCGTGCATCGGCTCTGCTGGACGCCCGGGGTGTCGCGCACCAGCTCGTCATCGCGGGCACGGGCGAGGGGGACTATCCCGAACAGATGCGCCGCATGGCGGACGAACTCGGCGTGATGAAGCACACCCGCTTCGTCGGGTTCGCCAGCGGTGAGCCGAAGGTCGCCCTGCTCCGCCTGGCCGACATCTTCGCTCTGCCGACGAGCCAGGAGAACTTCGGTTTCGTGTACTTCGAGTCTCTGGCAGCCGGAACGCCCGTCCTGACCACCAAGGGAACGGACACCTGGCCCGAGCTGGAAGCCTCCGGGGCCGGGATCATCGCCGACAACACGCCCGAGAGTTTCGCGGAGTACCTCGCCAGTTTGCTGGCCGACCGCGTCGCACTGGGTGAACGCGGCGCACGGGGGCGTTCGTGGGTATTCGAACACCTTGCGCCGGATGTCGTCCGGGATTCGTACCTGCGCCTCTACGCCGATGCGGCCGGGAAGGGAGCACGCTGATGTCCTCTGTTCCCTTCATGATGCGCCGCGTGTCGAACCATGTCACCCGTCTGATCTGCCGGCGCTATGCTGATCTCTTCCAGATCCATCCGGTTCTCGAGTACCCCAAATGCGGCGGGACCTGGCTGTGCCGCATGCTCGCCGACACGCTTCAGCTTCCCTTCGCCCAGTACGCCTCCATGCCCGTCGCGATGCCCTCGGTCGTCCACGGCCACTGGGCCTACCACAAGGGATACCGCAATGTCACCTTCCTCGTCCGGGACGGGCGGGATGTCATGGTCTCGTTCTACTTCCACTTCGTCCGCGAGCGGCACAATCCGGTCGAACGAGGATTCGGGATCACGCTCGACAAGCTCTACGGTCCGGATGCTGATCTCAACGACATTCGCACGCACCTGCCAAGGTTCATCGAGCACCTGAGCAAAAACCCGCTGGGCGCCCCCTCGAGCTGGCAACACTACAACAACGAGTGGTGGGATCGTCCCCACACGGTCTACACACGCTACGAGGCGTTGCGGACCGATTGCATCGCCGAGATGACCCGCATCGCCGAAGCCCACGGCGTCCAACCCGAGGCGTGGCGTGTGGAGCGGGCCGTCAGCGGGCACAGCATGGAACGGGCGGCCGGGCGTGCGCCGGGCGAGGAAGACCGCGGGTCCTTCATCCGCAAAGGTGTTGTGGGAGACTGGGTGAACCACTTCAGCGATGAGGCCCGCCAAGTCTTCGCCGATCTCGCCGGCGAGACGCTCGTTCGGCTCGGCTACGAACAGTCCAAGGACTGGAAGACCTGGGGAGCC
Source organism: Planctomycetota bacterium (assembly GCA_003696675.1). GTDB lineage: Bacteria > Planctomycetota > Phycisphaerae > Phycisphaerales > UBA1924 > UBA6054. Next base: position 48,225 of record RFGH01000171.1, on the reverse strand, counting down.
TGCCCCCAAGCACCCGAAGCGACAGGGAAAACCGCATGATCACACTGGTCACCCTCTATCTGCTTCTGGTCGCCGCGGTGATCGTGTGGATCATCCTGCGCGACGGCTTTACCCGGTATGAGGAACTGATCTCCTTGCGGAACTTCTTCCTGCTCGGCATGCTGATCTTCCAGGTAACGGGCACGGCCTACACCCTCGGAGACAACGCAGCGGGCGAGTTCATCCCGGCGGACATGGCCGGATCGGCTGTCGCGTTCGCGGGCAAACTGACGATCTTCCTGATTCTTTTCTTCATCGCGGGGCGGATGATGACCGGCCCGGTCGACCGTTTCATCGGGCGTCGCAAGTCCGGGACCTTCCGGATGGCGCCTTTCAACCTGCTGGTCATCGCCGTGTCCACCATCCCGGCGGGTCTCTTCTGTCAGTTCGTGCTCAACCGAGTCCCGATCATTGGACCCGGCATGGGCTATCTTGCGTTTGGTCTGTACGCAGTCGGCGCGGGACTTGCATCCTGGGTAGCTGCCCCGCGCCTGGCTAATCCGGTCTACTTGATCCCTTCCTCCGCGATCATCCTTTTCTGCATGGCGCTGACTTTCTATCAAAACTTCGGCCGCCGCGACCTGCTGGGTGTGATCGTTGCCGTGATGTGGGCTGCCTACTTCGCACGCTGGCGGGCGCTGCCGCCCGCCAAGATGACGATGCGTCTGACCGCTCTGGCAGCGGCCGGCGTGGTCCTCATCTTTGCCGTGACCTCTGTCCGCTCGCCCGAGTTCCGCGATCGCGGCATCATAGAAAATATTATGTCTCTGCGCGAAGCCAAGCTCAGCGACGGGCTCGCGGATGTCCTGTCGGGTCAGGCGGCCGGCATGGCCAGCATGTGGCTGATCGAATCCCGCCCCGAATCCAAGGAGTACGACACGCTCCACTCGGTCCGCATGGTCCTTCTCATGCCAGTTCCCCGGGCGATCTGGCCCAATAAACCCACCGCCCTCGCCCTCACCATGCCCCAGCAGGAAGTGCACATCGCCAAGCGCCCGGACAACTACAACATCGGCCCGGGCATCATCGGCCATGTCGAGAATGACAACCCCTGGCTCGCGCTGTGGATGTACCCACTGTTCCTCGGTGCCCTCATCCGCGTCCTCGACCGCCTCGCCGCATGGTACGCCGATGATCCCTTCATCGTGCTCCCGATGGGCGCCGCCATCGGGCAGTTCATCGGCATGCCCCGCGGCGAGCTGGGCACCTTCTTCTTCATCGGCATGATCAACATCATCGGCGCGTTTGTCATCATGCAAAGCCTGGCCTGGGTGCTCAAGACCCTCGGCTTCATCAAACGGGATGCCGAGTGGGAGGGCGATGAATACCAGGAGTACGAAGAGGCAACCTACGAACACTCCCAAGAAGAGCCGTATGTCTAACCCCCCCGCCGCACAGGCCCCGAAGTCCGAACTCCGCGGCCACGCCGTCCGCATCTTCGCCAACTACGCACGCCTCGGCAGCACCCTGACCATCGGCATCCTCGTCGTGCCCCTCATGTTCCGATGGCTCGGTGACGAAGCCTTCGGGCTGGTCGCCCTGCTCGGCGCGAACATCGGGCTGGCGGCCATCTTCCGGCAGATCATGCAGCAGTCGCTCGTCCGCGAGCTGGGCAGCGCCTACCACGCCGGCGACCAGCCCTTCCGCAGAGCCTTTGCCGCCCTGTACCGCCTCTCACTGATCTTCGCCATCCTGACCGCCCTGACCTTCGGCGCGGTGATCGCCACGCTGCCGCTGTTCAAAATCCCGGACGGCATGCTGACCGCGACCGTCTGGTTTGTGGTGGCCCAGGGCGTGCAGACCGCCGCGATGATCCTGTTCAGCCCGACGCTGAACATGTATCTCGTCGTCGAGCGCTTCGTCGCCTATTCGGTCTGGTTCGTGACGCTGCGGGCGACGCAGCTCGTCGCGGTGCTGCTGCTCGGGTGGGGTCTGCGCATCGAGGACCCGGCCTCGGGCCTCCTGTGGCTCGGCGTGGTCTGGTCGGGCCTTTCCATCCTCGTCTATCTGGCGGGCATGATCGACCTGATCGCCCGCGACCGACGCCTGATGCCCACCTTCCGCCGACCCGAACCCGGCGCGATCCGCGAGGTCATGGGCACCTTCTCCTGGAACTCCGGCGTGCAGATCGCGATGAACCTGCACGAGCAGATCCCCCCCGTGCTCCTCAACCTAGTGCTCGGCCCGCTCGCCAACGCCGCCTGGGGCGTGGGCTTCCGCCTGGTCGCCTACATCCGCATGGCCACCACGGGCATGCAGTTCGGCTCCGACGCCGTCAGCGCCCGGCTTGCCAAGGAAGGCGGCGACGAAGCCCGCGCCAAACTCCAGCGGCTGGTCAACATCCAGACCCGGCTCACCTCCGTGGTCGCCCTCCCTGCGGGCATGGGCGTGTTCCTGTATGCCTATCCGATCCTCCACCTCTGGGTGGGCGGGCAGGTCGAGGATTACGCCGCGGTCATGCCCGACGCGGTGCTCATGACCCGCGTCCTCGCCGCCGCACTCGCCGCCCGGGCCATTTCCGACACCTGGGTCATCGTTCTCTATGGGGCAGGGTTTGTGCGCTCCTACGCGCCGCTTGTCATTACGGGCGGTGCAATCGCGCCCCTGGCGGGGCTGGTCCTGATGTTCGTCCTTCCAGACCACCTGGTCGCCATCGGCCCGGCGATCTCCTTCACCGCCGTGTTCTGCGGGCTGCACCTCTTCGGCATCCCCATCGTCGCAGCCAAGTGCCTGCACCTCAGCCCGGCCGGCCTGCTCGGCTCGTTCACCCGCCCACTGCTCGCGGTCGCCATCGGTGCGGCAGCGGGTCTCGGCGTCCTCTTCGCGACCGGAGACGCGACCTCCCTCGGCTTCGGCACCGGACCGTCCGAGGCGCTCGGAAACGCCATGCGTCCCATCCCGCTGCTCGGGTCGATGGCGGTGTTCGGCACGGTCACGATGGGCGCGATCTTCGCCGTGGCCCTGCGGGCGGACGACCGGCAGCGCCTGCTCCGGCTCGTGCCCGCACGCTTTCAACGCTCGAAGACCACATCGACCACCACGGCACAGTGATCGCTGCCGAGCCCCTCGACACTCGCCCAGGCGACCGGGCGGGCACCATCGGACACCCACACATCATCGAGCTGAACCCGCAGCGCCCCCGGCACTCCGGACGGAAAACTGCCCCAGCCTCCCAGAACCGGCTTGCACATGCTCAGCCCCGCCGCCCGCATCGCCGAGCCACGCCACCCCGCCGGGCCGGAGTTGAGATCGGCCCCGACCACCAACGGTTCGGTCTCGCCCTTCAGAGCAAAGGAAAAACACTGCGCCGTCGTGCGAATCTGCGCGTTTCCCCGGACCCACCGCTCCAGCGACCGCGGCGAGTGCGGGTGAACCGCCGAAATGACAAACGCCCCCTCCGGGCGCTCCACCCGGGCCAGCAGCACATCCCGTTCCGCGTCCGGGGTCGGACCGGGATCGAGCCGTTCCAAGGGCCAGCGTGAAAGCACAAAGCACGGGGAAGTCATGTCGCCGACCCACGCCCGGCGCTCGTGATAGAGCCACTCGGTCCCGTCCAGCAGCCCGTTGCGGACGATCGCCCGCCACATCTCGGGGGATGACTCGATCAGCACCACGATGTCGGGCTGCCACGACCACACACGCCGCAAGTCTGCAAGCCACTCCGGGTTCCGCGGATCGATGTTCAGACTGACGATCCGCACCGCGCCCGCGACCGGGGCCGAGTCCAGATCCGTGCGGGGGAGTGTCAGCGGGCGACCGGCAACCAGGGGCCAGGCCGCCAAACCGCACGCCAGCGCCGCGGCCGCCGCCTCGCTGCGACGGCGGAGCAGAAGACACCCCGCGCATCCCAACAGGGCGATCGGCAGGATCTGAGCCTGCCACGAGGCCAGCACATCGAAAAGAAACCAGCCGCGCCCGAACGCGGTCGAGCCCCACCACACAACCACCAGCCCGGCCAGAAGCCGAGACAGCAGCCGCTTGTACCGCGATGCGCTGGCGTGGTTCATCGTGCCGGGGCGACCCTACGAAAAAGGGGCGGGCTCCCGGAGCCCGCCCCTGTTCATCGACTTCTCACGCGAAGCGGATCAGTCTTCCGCGTCGCGTCCGAACAGGAACATCGGGAAACCGCCGCCGCCGATGTCATCCGTGTTATAGATGTACGCGGCGTCGAGGGCCTTCTCGATCCGCACCGCGATCTCGCCCAGGTGGGCGCTCGTGTACGAGTCGAGCTGGCCGGCATTGCCCATCCGCTTCTCGATCCGACCATGCAGATCGCGGAGCTGGGCCACCGCCAGCGTGCGGACCGGCATGTCGACCGCGCTGAACCCGCTTGGGTTCATGGACAGATCGATCAGACGCTCCACATGCTCACGCTGGAGGTTCCGACGCAGGGAAGAGATCATCGGCTTGCGATCGGTGAACTTCTGGGAAGCCTCCGTATCCAGCTCCGACCACACAGCGTCGCGGATGGTGTTCATGACCTCCGCGAGCGTCAGCACATCCTGGTCAGCCGGGGAGTACAGCTCGAGGTCGTAGACCCGCTGGAGGGTGCCGGGGTTGAGAATCATCGACATCGCCGACGCCTGAATGCCCATCACCTGATCGTGGATCGGGATCGTGGCATCCGCCAGCGCGTCCATGTACCCTGCGTCGTCGAACCACTTGTCCACCGTGGTGTGGCGGAGCAGTTCCGGTGTGATGCCGAACGCCTCGTCCTTGAAAGAGTTCTCGATCACGAACGACAGAGCCTTGCGCTGCTGATCTGCCGTGACGGGATCGATCGGGACACGCCCGTTCGGGTCGCCCTTCTTGTCGCGATACACATAGGCCGAACCGACCCAGTTGGCCGCCATGGAGAGCATCTGCGTCTGGGTGCCCAGCGTGATGCGGTAACCGCGCCGCGCCTTTGCCCAGCTGTCGCCGTCCTCGACGAAATCGGTCAGCAGGCGTTCACGCAGGTGACGCACGAACGCCATCTGATTCTCGGCCCACACCAGCGGGTCCTTGCCCAGGTCGTAGCGCCGGGCAGTCGGGTCCGGGCCCCAGGTGTCCTCGTCGGTGCCGTACTGCAGCTCCGGCTCGGCCACGCGCTCGAGTGTCTTCTTCGGATCGTTGCCGTAGCCGAACTCGATGGCCCAGTAGTCATACGGCCCGATGTCGATCACCGAGAAATCGCCCTGCTCGGCGCCGTACCCCGGCATCCGGATGTTGATGCCGTTGTAGTCCATCACCGAAGTCGACCACGGCTTCTTGCCCTTGAACTCGTCCGAGTTGATCGTCTCGAGGTCGTACGCGCTCGAACCCTTGAAGTTGTGGCGAAGCCCCAGCGTGTGACCCACCTCGTGCGCGACCAGTTCGGCCAGCATCGGCCCGACGAACCATTCCGGCACGCCGTCGATCAGCTCGCCCGGATCCTGCTTGGGCGCCTTGGGCTTCTCCTCGCCTTTGGGCTCTTCCTTCGGCTCCTCGGCCTGTTCCTCGGCGGCCGGCTCTTCCAGCATCGCCAGAACATCGGCCGGCACCATCGCACGCAACGCGGGGTTCTCCTCGAGCTGCTTGCGGATCATCTCGATCGTCTCGGGATCCAATTTCGGCTTGTCCTCATCACGGGCGGCCACGGTCTCTTCGATCGCCGCCGCGGTATCGAACGCAGCCAGGTACATCCGCATCATCGCAAGGTCGAGCGCCTTGCCGCTCGCCGCCCGGCACATGCCGGAAACCTGGCTGGTCCGCAGAAGACCGTCGAACTCGTTGTCGCCGAGCAGCGTCGGGTCGGCCGTGTCCAGCGCGTGCCCGCCGTAGCGTGTCACCCCGCGGGCCTGCCGCTCGATCAGGATCTGATCGCGGCGCTCGGGGCTTGCCAGACGGAGACGCGGGTCCCAACGCGGATTGCGCTCCAGCCACGCCAGCGTCTGCGGGCTCATGCCCTCGACCGCCAGATCGCCCAGCAGCTCATCCCACCGATAGGTGAACACGCGGATCCACCCGTCGGTGAGCACCACATCGGCGTCGAGAATCTCGCCGGTCATGGGGTTCACGCGGCTCGGCCCGATGGCCGTGGCCACATCGTTGCTGATCCAGCGGATGAAGTTGTAACGCACATCCTCGGGATCCTTGTCCATGTGCGCGCCGGACGACTTGTCCTGGAAACGCACCTCGATGGCCCCGTCGATGCCCACCTTGCGGAAGGCGTCGTTCCACTGCTCGATGCCCTCACGAACCCAGCGGCGGTAGCGGATCGGCACCGTGTGCTCGACATAATAGACGATGGGCTGCTTGGGCGGGCTCAACTTGAGCTTGGGGTCCGCCTTCTCCAGATGCCAGCGGTTGATGTACCGCTGATTCGTTTCGTCACGCGTGAACTTGCCCAGGTCGCGGTAGCTGGTCGTGAAATAGCCGACGCGCGGGTCCGCCTCGCGGGGCTTGAACCCCGGAGTGCCCCGGATCAGGCTGATCGAATAGTGGAACGACTTCATCACGCCGCCCGCGACCGGCCCCTCGATCTCGACTTCGATGTTCTCCGGGAACACCTTGACCGACTTGATCGTCGTCAGGCTGCGGTTGAGACCGCGCGACGAGCCTGCGAAGAACGAGCCGGCATTGCCCACGAGCAGGTCATCCAGATCGATCACCGGCTGCCCGCTCGGCCCGATCGACAGCACCGGCACATCCAGCAGCACGCGGTCGGTGAAGATCATCTCCACCGAGTCCTTGCTCTCCTGGTCGCCGGTCGAACGCACGGAGATCTGCGGCAGCACCAGCGCCATGCGGTCATTGATCCGCTTCCACTGCGTGTACATGTCCGCGGCCTGCAGACCGGCGAAGATCTCGCCGCCAGACACGGTCATCGCGAAGAAGTGGTTCTGACGCTCATAGCCGCGCGGCAGCTCGGCGAGCATCTGATTCGTCTTGCGGTTGATCCAGACGCTGTAGAACGCCCCGTCCTGGCTTATCACCGGCTCGAAGCCCTCGGCGACATCCTTGAACGGACGCAGGTTGTCGTTGCTGCGGGCCGCCCCGCCGCCACGACCGCCCATCATCGCGGCCACCTGCGACAGGTCCAGAGACTCCTCGGGGACCGCATCGTCCTGCGCCAGCACCGGCGAGGTCATCACCCCGATGCCCAACAACGCGCCGACCACGCCCGTCAGGGCCCGCGGCGATACGAGTCGCTTCCATTCGTTACCCATCACACACTCCACGCGCACGGCGCACATTTCGGGCGGGCCCGCCCCGGTCACTCGTCCCCGGCCGACCCCAGAACAAGGGTCGAGACACCGAGGGCCACCGGTATCGGCGACTGCCCCGACAGTCCACAAATCACCACTGGTTCGACGCGCAACGCCTGCGCGACGCACCTCCAGCACGGGCAATTACCGCCGAAACACGCTCCGGGTTCAACGGGAAAAGCTCCAAAGCCCCGCATCGCGCGAATTTCAGCCACCCCGTGTCCCGAACGCGATCGCGAGCACTGTCAAACCCACGAACGCCACCGCGCACACCCGCACCACCGCGTCCCGCATCGCCAGTTCCGTCGGATCGTCGTACTTGCCCCGGTCGAGCTGCACCATCGTCCGCAACACCGCGAGCGTCGACGGTAACATCGTCAGCCACAACAGGTTAAAACCAAAACCCGGCCCCACGCCCTTCACCTGCGGGCTGCCGAAAGTCACCAGATAGGCCTCCGCCCGGCTCTGCACATACCCGGCGTAGGTCAGCAGCGTCGCGACCGCGGTCACGACCACGGCCATTTCCAGAAGTACGTCCGAATAACCAGACTGAACCGACCGAGCCGCCGCCGCCTCCGGGCCCAGCGTCCGCCGCTCACCCAGTCGTTTCCCGAACGCAAGGAACATGCTCAGGAACAGCGTCGCATTCAGCAGCCATGAGGACGGCTCGATCTCCACCGCCGCGCACCCCGCCATGACCCGCAGCACAAACCCCATCGACAGGCTGAGCACATCGACAATGACCTTGCGTTTGAAGTACGCCGAATAGGTCATGACATTGCCGATATGCAGACCGAGCAGCACCCCCACGATCGCCCGGGTGTGCCACGCCGGGATCAGCAGCAACGCCGCGATCGCCACCGCGATCAGGCACAACGCGTACACCAGCCCGGCCCGGGGTGAAACCGCCCCGGACGCTAGCGGGCGATGGCGCTTGCGTGGATGCACGCGGTCGCGCTCGCGGTCGAACCAGTCGTTGATCACATACAGACCGCTGGACGCGAGCGAGAACGCCACCGCGGCCCACGCCGCGCCCCACCACGAAAAAGCCTCGCCCTGCGCCCAGCCGTACGCCGGCCCGACGAGCACAAACGCGCTCTTCGACCATTGCGTGGGGCGCGCGAGTTTCACGAACGCGCGCACGCCCGTGTACTTCGGCCCCTCGCCCGCGTTGCCGGTCGTGCTGTGATCCGTGCACTCGGTCATGCCCGCCGGCCGGTCGGCCGATGCTCCTTCCACGCCTTCCGACGCCCCGGACACGCGTCCGGTTCGTCCCAACCGCCCCGTATCATGCCACGATCCAACGCGGACCGCAGAACATGCCCACCCACACGCCGAATACAACCGACGCGTCCGGGCACGATATCGGACAACTGGCCCGCCATCTCTACCCCGATGGTCCCCGCCTGACCCGCTTCATCCAGCACCACCGCCACCGGATCTGCCCGATCGAACTCCTGGCCGCGCAAATACCGCCGGGTGCCTCGATCCTCGACATCGGCTGCGGCGGGGGCCTGCTCATCGCCCGGCTGGCCGCAAGCGGACGCATCCGCTCCGCCCAAGGCATCGACGCCTCCGCCCCCGCCATCGCGCTCGCCCAGGGAATGGTCCCCCGATTGCGCAAACTCGCACCCGGCCCAGAGATCCGCTTCGAGCACCGCCCCGTCCAGCAGGGCCTACCCGACGACCGTTACGACGCGGTCTGCCTGATCGATGTGATGCACCATGTGCCGCCCGCGCACCAAGAGCGTGCCTTCCGCGACGCCGCGGCCCGGGTCCGCCCCGGGGGGCGGCTGATCTATAAGGACATGGCCGACACCCGATTCCCCCACGCCCTCATGAACCGGCTGCACGATCTGGTCATGGCCCGCCAGTGGATCCGCTACCTGCCCGTCGAGCACGCCGAACGCTGGGCCGCCGAGGAGGGCCTTCGCCCCGTGCACGCCGAGGATGTCACGATGCTCTGGTACGCCCACGAACTGCGCGTCTTCGAGCGCCCCGACGGGGGGGCCGAGCCATGAACCACCGACGCGACGGAGGCACACCGCTCGGCGAGACGCTCGCGGCCGCGGGCGTCGCCGCGATCATCGCCCTGCTGGTCCCGCTGGTGTTGATCGCCGCCGGTCACAACGCCGGACGCGCCGCGTGGGATTCGACCGTCTACCACGAGCCATTCATCCGCCAACTCGCCCGGGATTGGCCGCAGTTCGATCTCTCGAACCCGCTGACCGCCACCACGCCCGGCTACCACATCCTGCTCTCGACGCTGGCCCGCATCGGCGCGGATTCCACCGGCGCTCTCCGCGTGGCCAGCGCCCTGATCGGGGCCGGATTCATTGCCGCCGTCGCCGCCTGGACCGCGCGCCGGACCACCGCCCGCGACGGCATCCTGCTGACGCTGCCCCTGAGCGCATCGCTGTATGTGCTCGGCGCCTCGGCCTGGCTGCTGCCGGACAACCTCTCGTGGCTGGGCGTGTTCGTAGTGCTGGCGCTGTGCGTGCACGAACCCCGGTCCTGGCGGTCGATCCTCGCTGCGAGCGGCGTGCTCGTGTGTCTTGTTCTGACCCGCCAGATCCATCTCTGGGCGGCCGCACCGATCTGGCTGGCCGCGTGGATGGGCGTGCACGGGACCCGACCCGGCCTGTTCGATCAACCCGCCCAGAGGCTGGGGCGGGCAAGTCTCGCCTTCGTCCTCACACTTCCGGCGTTCCTGATCGTGGCGTGGTTCGTCCGCCATTGGGGCGGCACGACGCCGCCCCGCTTCCGCACGGACATCACCGGCGTGAACACCGCCACGCCGGCGTTCATCCTGCTGCAGATCCCGATCCTGTTTGCTGGGTTCTTCCCGTGGCTCGCGCCGGCACTGGTTCGGGCCCTGCGAGACCATGCCCGGCTGATGGGCGTGGCCGCCTGCGTGGGGCTGACGCTGGCGGTCCTCCCCCCCACCACCCTCGACCGCGACGCCGGCCGATACTCCGGATGGTGGTCGCTCGCCGGCGTCGGACCGGCCCTGTTCGGTCGCACCAGCCCGGCCATGCTCGTGCTCGCTCCCGCGGGAGCGGCCATCCTCGCGGCGTCCCTGCGGGCGGTGCCCCACCGCCCCCGCTGGGTGCTGCTCGGCTCCTTGGTCGCTTTCGCCGCCGCTCAGAGCAGCACCATCAACGCCTGGCAACGCTACCACGAGCCTTTCCTGATCGTCCTGCTGGCCATGCTCGCGGCCCTCCAACCCGCCGAGCTCCGATCGACCGCGTTCCGCAAAGCCCGCCTGCCCGCGATGCTCTCACTCGCGGCGGCACTCGGCACCGTCAGCGCGATGGGACTGCGGGGCGAGCCGGTCGCCCCCGGCACCCCGCCACCACCCAAGCACACCAGCCCGGGCGACCCCTGGGCCGTCGATCCCCCGCCCGCCGAGACCGGCTCTCAATCACCCCCCGTCCCCGAACCGGCCCGAACCGGCGGATGATCCTGGCGTACCACCCCTGCCCGAAGTACCACTGAGCGTCTCAGGGCCCGGATCCGGGGCAAGATCCGCCCCCGCCCGGCCGATGACCCAACAATCGGGACCTGCCCGAACCGACACCCCTTCCCGGAGCCGATCTCCATGCCCGACCCCAAGCGCGCCCTGATCACCGGCATCACCGGCCAAGATGGCTCTTACCTCGCCGAGTTCCTCCTCTCCAAGGGCTACGAGGTCCACGGCATCATCCGGCGGGCCTCCTCCTTCAACACGGGCCGCATCGACCACATCTACCAGGACCCCCACAACCCCAATCCCAAGCTCAGGCTCCACTACGGCGACCTCTGTGACGCCAACAACCTCACCAAGATCATCGACCATGTGAAACCGCACGAGGTCTACAACCTCGGCGCCCAGTCCCATGTCCGCGTGTCCTTCGACATGCCGATCTACACCGCCGACACCGTCGCCATGGGCGCGTACAAGCTGCTCGAGGCCATCCGCGACTTCCAGGACAAGTCCGGACAGCAGGTCCGCTACTATCAGGCGTCCTCCTCCGAGATGTACGGCAAGGTGCTCGAGGTCCCCCAGAAGGAGACCACCCCCTTCTACCCCCGCTCGCCCTACGCCGTCGCGAAGGTCGCCGCCCACTGGATTACGGTCAACTACCGCGAGTCGTACAACATGCACGCCTCGTGCGGCATCCTGTTCAACCACGAATCCCCCCGCCGCGGCGAGACCTTCGTCACCCGAAAGATCACCCGCGCCGTGGGGCGCATCAAGATGGGGCTGCAGGACAAAGTCTTCCTGGGCAATCTGGATTCAAAGCGCGATTGGGGCTTCGCCGGCGACTATGTCAAGATGATGTGGATGATGCTCCAACAGGACACACCCGACGATTATGTCGTCGCGACCGGCAGGACCATCTCCGTCCGCGAGTTCGCCGACATGGCGTTCAAGCACGCCGGGCTCAACTTCGAGGACCATGTCGAGTTCGACCCGCGCTACCTCCGTCCGGCCGAGGTCGACCTGCTCCTGGGCGACCCGACCAAAGCAAGGCAGAAGCTCGGCTGGGTCCCCGAGACCAGCGTCGAACAGCTCGCCGCGATGATGGTCGACCACGACATCGAGCTGGCGTCCCGCGAGAAGACCCTCCGCGACGCCGGACACGCCTTGCCGGAGTTCACCGGGCACGATCAGTAAGTCGGCTGCGCAACAAAAGCACGACCCCGGGCCACGAGACCCGGGGTCGCTCGCACGCGCCGGTCGCCACCGGCGCCACGCACAGGAGTCTGTCAGGCGGGCCGTGTCAGGCGTTTCGCCCGCTCCATCCAGAAGAACAGCGCGCCGACCGCGATCGCCAGCGGGATCAGCACCAGCCACGGGCTCACGCCCAGCTGCGCGTCGATGGTCACCTTGCCTAAGTCAAAATTCTTCAGCAGGTGCTCGTTCAGCCACGGGTACGCCTCGGCATACACCGCCGCACCGACCAGCATGCCGAGCACGCCGAACCAGGCGTGGCGCGAACCCTCACCGATCGCGGCGAACGCCGTGCCCGGGCAATAGCCCAGCACCGCCATACCCACCCCGAAGATCAGACCGCCCACGCCCACACCCAGCATCTGCGCCGATTTGATGTGCATAGGGAACTCCATCCCCATCGCACGCATCGCGTAGATCCCGATGCCCCCCACCACGATCGCGGTCAGCATCACCTTCATCACGGTGAAGTCCTTCAGGCGCAGCTGATCCACGATCACGCCGAACTTCGAGACCCCGCCCTTCTGCAGCAGGAAACCGAAGACCAACCCCGTCAACGCGCCCAGCGCCAGTTTGCCCGGGGTGTCGAACCACATCGCGCCCATCGTCGTGCTCATGGTCATGACATCAGCCATTGGACACCTCCTTCATCTCGCCCCGCCCGTACAGCAGCAGCGCCGTCGGCACGCCCGCCAGGAACATCGCCGCCATGAACACCCAGCCGGACAACGCCAGCTGCATCCCGCCGGACAGCGCGTGCCCCGAGGTGCACCCGCCCGCCATCCGCGCCCCGAAGATCAGGATCACCCCGCCCACGAACGCGGCCGCGTATCGCACCGCCCGCGAAGGCCCAAACCGGGCCGCCCAGACCGCAGGCACCCGTTCAGCCCGGATCTTCCCGGCCGCCCGCGCCGCGACGAACGCCCCCACCGCCAGCATCAGCACCAACGCGAACTGCCAGTCCACCACAGGCTTGGGGTCCGCGGTCGTCCCGATGTACTTGGCCAGATACGCCGTCGAGTCCGCGTGCGACGGCGCCACCGCCCGCTCGATACCCCCCACTACACACACCGGCGTCGTCGACACCCCCAAAGCCTTGCCCATGAACGCGAAGGTGATCCAGGACAGCACGCCCAGCCCCGCGCCGGCCGCGTAGGGCGACCAGCGGCCCAGTCTGAAGGGATTCATCGCAAACCTCCCCGGGCGATCGCCCGGCCTTGATATCCTGATATATCGTGATTCATCGACATCTATTCCCCAAAGAAACGCCCGTCTCCGGGCGACACACCACGATCCACGCCAGTCCCACCCGGCGTCAGCGTTCACTCAGTCCCCGAAGCGGGAACGCACGCAGTTGATGATCGATCGCAGGCCCGGCTCGGCGATGGCGTAGAACACCTGCCGCCCGTCCTTCTCCATCGTCAGCAGCCCCCGGTCACGCATTTTGCCAAGGTGCTCGGACGCCACATTCGGGCGGACCTGGCACAGCTCGGCGATCTCGCCCACGGTCATCCGGTGATCCAGCAGCACCTCGATCATCCGCAGCCGCACAGGGTGGGCGATGGTCCGCAGGCACTCCGCGGCCTCTTCCATGCGTTCGATTGGCAGGATGTCGTTGAGCTTGATCGCCATCATCACGAATCTCGAACACCCCGTCATCTCGCGATATTTCGAGCGAACCACAAAATCATCACTTTGGGTTATCGGTCTGGGGTCAGTTCGACCACCTGGGCCGCGTGGGGCATGCCCTCGACCGGGATCAGGCGGTACTTGGATGCCCGCCACGCCCCCCCGACGCGGGTCAGGTCGATGTGCCAGTCGGCCAGCGGCTCGAGCGTCCACACCACCCGCCTCGCCAACCAGCCCGCCCACGAGTTTGACACCTGCCCCAACCCACGGGGATGCCACGACCGCGCCCGCCCCACGCCCACCGCGCTGAACGCGTCGGTCATGCCCGGCGTGATCCGCTCGACCGACGCAGAGCCACGCGGCGCGTTGAAGTCACCCATCACCACATCCGGCGCGGGCACGGGGCCGGGCTCGGGCTCGAACACCCATCGCCCCTCCTCGTCACACACCACGGCCCGGTCGTTCCACGCGGACACCGCATCCCGCGCCGACTCGGCCACCCGCATCCGCCACAGGGTTGGATCGCTCGGAAAGTCGACCACCCAGACCACGATCGGGCGTCCCAGCGACGCGAACCGCTCGCCCGGATCGATCTCCAACCACACGACGAATCCCGGATCCCACGAGCTCCGCCATTCCGGGTCCGTGCCTTCCAGATGCTCGAGATTCACCACGCCCGCCCGCAGGATGCGCTGGCGCGACGCGATGATCGCCATGCCGGACGAGAAGAGGTGGCCCGGTTCACTGAACGATCGGACACGCCCGTCCAGGCGGATCTGCTTGTCCCCCGGCGCCATCGACTCGCCGAGCGATCGCACCAACGCGCGCCGGTGCTTGTCGTACCGGGCATTGACCACCGCCACGATGTCCGGGCTTTCCGCCGCCACCAGCTCATCCGCCACCCCCGCGCGGTAGGTCGCCGAAAGGTTCCAGTGCATCAGCCGAAGGGTGTCCGCTCGCGGGGCCTGCGGCGAGCCGAACAGCCGGTGCGTCACCGCCCGCTGCATGTGCCATTCGCCGAACACAACCCAGAGCGTCGCGCCCACGCACCCGACCAGCAGCACGGGCCGCAGCATCGCCCCACGCATGCCTTTCGACCAAGGCCCCAACACCGCCGACACCGCGAGCAACCCCCACACACCCGCCAGCGTCCACAACGCCGGGATCCACCACAGATACTGCGTCGCGTGCGTCGAATCCGTCATCAGACGCCCCACGACGAACTGTGCAACGCCGATCAGCCCGAGCACCGCACAGCACACTGCCAGGACGCCGCACACACGCCGACGCAGGCAACGACCCCGCCCGCCGCTGGTCCGATCATCCCCGGATTGGCCGTGTGCTCGCGCCATCAGGCCCCTTCCATCGGCCCCCAGCCCCCTGCGGGGCCACCCACATCCGGGTTCTGGTCGAACCATTCCTCGCCCCCACCACTATCATCCCCGCCCCCGTCCCGTTCGATCCTTCCCGCACGGAGCCCGCCATGTCCGCCGCTTCCCCCACCGATTGGTCCAGCCAACGCGTCATCGTGACCGGCGGCTCGGGCTTCCTCGGACGCCATGTTCTCGAAGGCCTCCGCGCCCGCGGTGTGCCGGACTCCAACATCTTCGTCCCCCGCTCCAAGGACTACGACCTGACCGAGCCCGACGCCTGCAAGCGGCTCTACAAGGACGCCTTCGGCCCGGGCAAGACCACCATGGTCATCCATCTGGCCGCGGAAGTCGGCGGCATCGGCGCCAACCGCGAGAACCCCGGGCGTTACTTCTACGCCAACATGGCCATGGCCCTGCACCTGATCGAGCAGGCCCGGCTCGACGGGCTCGCGGACCGCGGAGGCAAGTTCGTCCAGACCGGCACCATCTGCGCCTACCCCAACCTCACGCCGGTCCCCTTCAAAGAAGAAAACCTCTGGAACGGCTACCCCGAGGTCACCAACGCCCCCTACGGCATCGCCAAGAAGGCCGCGTGGCAGATGCTCGACGCCTACAAGCTCCAGTACGGCATGAAGGGCGTCTATGTCCTGCCCGTCAACCTCTACGGCCCGCACGACAACTTCAACCTCCACTCCTCCCATGTCATCCCCGCCCTGATCCGCAAGTGCATCGAGGCCAAGGACGCCGGGCGGGAGTTCATCGAGGTCTGGGGCACCGGCAGCGCCAGCCGCGAGTTCCTCTATGTCGAAGACTGCGCCGACGGCATCCTGACGGCCGCCGCCAAGATGGATGACCCCGAGCCGATCAACCTCGGCACGAACATGGAGATCACCATCCGCGACCTGGTCCACCTCATCGCCCGACTGACCGGCTTCGCCGACGAATCCACCATCGAGCAGAAGATCCGCTGGGACACCACCAAACCCGACGGCCAGCCCCGCCGCTGCCTCGATGTAACCCGCGCCAAAGAGCGCATCGAGTGGCAGGCGAAGGTGGGGTTTGAGGAAGGCCTGAAGCGGACGATCGAGTGGTTCAAAGAGCACCGCGGCGATGCGGACGCGCGGATGTGAGCGGACCCCAATGGGCCAAACAAGGCCTGCCAGTCCCCGCCGAATGGACCATCACCAACCACAACGGCGCTCTCATCCTCGCGCCCGTCGGATTCAAAGCGCTGGTGGTCGACGCCGCACAGGAGCTTGAGGCTCGCCGCACTCCGCGCCATCAAAGCGGAGTTGATCGCCAGGCTTGGGCGACTCGAAACGCGGGTGCGCTCCCGTCCGCAATCCGAGATTGCCCCCCATATGGATGCGTGATTCGTATCGGCGACCAGGCTTGAAAGCACACTTTTACCTCCGCTAATCCCGAGAAACACCGCGGTTTTCTGCACAAATCATCGCGCCCGGATTCGCTGACGCGCCGATAGCATGGAACGGATGTCGCACCCCAAACAGCCCATCCTGTTCTGCATCAACAACCCGCGCTCCCTGCAGGAACGCCAGCAACTCATCGATGCCGGTTGCGAGTCGCGCGACTGCCTCGGCGTCTGCTCGCGCTGCTTCGATACCCGCTTTGTCTCTGTTCGCGACGAGATCATCGAGGGCGATTCGTACGAGCAGATCCTCGCCGACGCGCGACGCGCCGACGAACGCACGCCCGACACCGCCCCAAACGCCTGATCCCCCAGGCTCCAAAACGAGAAGGGCCCCGCCGGAGCGGGGCCTTCGGGGATCTGCACATCATCGCATCTCAACGCCGACGCAGCGAACGCACGCCGAAGCCGACCGCCAGCAGGCCCGCGCCCGCGAAGGCGGCCGGGGGCAGCGGCACCACATACAGCATGTCCTGCTGACCGGGCGCCACCATCGCACGCAGCCCGGAGATCCGCAGCCCGTCGTCGAATGTCGCGTCGTTCATCAGCGTGTTGTAATAACTGCTCAGCGATGCCGTCGTGGCGCTCGAGCCGAGCTGCACATCGCCGCCGATCGCCTCCCAGATCGCCGCCTGGATGGCGCCCATCTTGGCCAGATAGTCCGTCTGGTCGGTATCCGCCTGCAGTCGGTTGTCGATCCAGCCCAGCGCCACCGCATTGGCCACCACCGCGTTGATGCGGTCGGCCACGGTCTGGCCGTAGGGCACGCCGGGATTCGGCGCGTCCGCCAGGCTCAGGATCTCGTAGGTCGCGCCCGAGGTGCTGGCGTACTCGCCGATATCGATGCAGAATGTCGAGAAACGCTCGCCGCTGCGCGCGCCGCCCGTGAACTCATGCACCATGTGCCCGGCGTAGTAGGTCGTGCCGCCCACACGCAAATGCGTCGCCGAAGTGCCGCCGGCCACGCCCACATACCGCGCGTCGATCGTGCCGCCCATCGCCGTCCCGGCCAGCCACGCCAGAGCCGCCGCGGCCAATGCCTGCCTCATCATCATCTCTCCGCTCCTGTTCGGTTGTTCCTATGTGTCATCCCCCCGGATCCTCCTCCGCAAGGAAGGCCCATTGTCCGCGTCAGAAGGGCGATTTCTACGCAATTTCCCCCACTTTCGGGCATATTAAAGCAATCGCCCACCCGCCGACGGTTATGGGTCGCAATCCGCGTCCGAGAACCCGCACCGAGTCACGAGCGCAAGACAACGCCCGGCCGGGCGGCCGGGCGCTGTTGAGAGATCACGAAGTTCTGCAACCGATCAGGCGTGGCGACGACGGTACGCGCGAACGCCGGCACCGATCAACAGCAGCCCCGCGCCCGCGAACGCCGCCGGGGGCAGCGGCACCACATACAGCATGTCCTGACGCCCCTCGGCCACCGCCGCGACCAGACCGTTCGCCCGAGCGCTCGAGTCGAAGCCGTTCATCAGCTGGTAGTAGTAATACGCCAGCTCATCGCTGGTCTGCGACGAGTTGATGTTGACATCCTCACCCAGCGCCTCCCAGATCGCAGCCTGGATCGCGCCCATTTTGCCGAGGTAACCGACCTGTCCCGAATCGGCCTGCAGACGCGAATCGATCCAGCCCTTGGCGATCGCGTTGGCGACCACGGCGCTCACCGCGTCGGCCACCGACTGACCGTACGGCGCACCTGGCGCCGGCGCGTCAGCCAGATTCACCAGCGAATAGGTCGCCGCACCCGTCGTCGCGAACTCGCCGATCTCGATGCAGAAAGTGTTGTACTGCGATCCGGCGTTCGGGCCGCTGAGCACCTCGTGAACCATGTGCCCGGCCTTGAAGTTCGTCCCGTTGATCCGCAGGGTGGTCGACCCGTCACCACCGGCTACGCCCTGGTAGTTGAGGTCGATCGAGTCTGCCATGGCAAGACCAGCGCACAGCGCCAACCCGCACACTCCGATGCTCATCTTCATCTGAACTCCTCCCATCCCGGACTTTGCACCAAGCCCGGGCGTGATTTCCCACCCACATTCTCTCGTCCAACCCCCCTTGATCAAAGGGAATACGCACAAATTCAGCACAAACAGAACTATCGGATCACGCGAACTCCCATAAATCGGTGCGGCATTCTTACCCGCCCACTGGAATCTGTTTTTATCGGACAACCGTACAGATGCCGCCCCACCCCGGCACGCTCGCCCCTCACGACCAAAAACGACAACGCCCGGGGGATGCCCGGGCGTTGCCACGCAACACACACACGAAGGAGACTCACATCACATCAGATTCACTTGCGGCGGCGGAGAACCCGCACCCCGCCGAGACCCGCGAGAAGGCCCATCCCGGCAAACGCGGCCGGGGGCAGCGGCACCACATACAGCATGTCCTGCTGCCCGGGCGCCACCATCGCACGCAGCCCGTTCACCCGCAGGCTGTCGTCGAACGACTGCCCCATCAGCTGGAAGTAGTAGTACGCAAGGCTGTCGCTCGTGCGGCTGGAGTTGATCTTCACATCACCGCCGAGGGCCTCCCAGATCGCCGCCTGAATCGCGCCCATCTTCGCGAGATACCCGACCTGATTCGTGTCGGCCTGCAGACGGTTGTCGATCCAGCCTTGGGCCACCGCGTTGGCGACCACCGCGTTGATCTGATCGGCCACCGCCTGGCCGTAGGGCACGCCGGGGGCGGGGGCGTCGGCCAGATCAACGATCTGATAGGTCGCGCCGGAGGAGTTGGCGTATTCGCCCAGATCGATGCAGAAGGTGCTGAAACGCTCGCCTTCACGGTCGCCCGAGGTGAACTCGTGCACCATGTGACCGGCGTAGAAGGTCGTGCTGCCCACACGCAGGTGGCTGGCCCCGCTGCCGCCGGCGATGCCGACATACCTCGCGTCGACCGTGTCGCCCATCGCAACGCTCGAGCCGGCAGCCGCCACCAGAATCATCAGTCCCATCTTCATGATGCTCTCTCCCCCCGCGTCGTGCGGGTCGCGTTTTTTCTTGGCTTCTTCCGACCCCTCGCCAGCGGCGACAGGCCCGCTGAAACATACCCCACCACCGCCGGACGCCAAGGCGTAAATACATGAAATAGACCGACTTAGGGATATGGGACCCGCATCATCCGGCCCTAGGCGTCGGATAACAATCGCCCGCCCCGCCATCGCACCCGGAGCGGCTCCCAACTTATCCATATGAAGAATCAAACGCCCGCAACCGCACGCAATGGATGCCGGTATCAGAAGCAAGCCGGGGCAGGGGAGCCGGGCAAAAGAAGAGCGGCGTCTCCCACGAGAAGACGCCGCTCATTGCGTGCTCTGGATACCGGCCCAGGAGGACGGCCGGCAACCCCCACACGCGAAACCTCGGAATCGTTCACTGCTCCGCACCGCCCGAAGGCGGCATCGGGCGACCGATTCCTCGGCGGACCCCAAGGTTGTCGCCGACCACGACGCCGGCGGCGGCAGCATCGCCGATTTTGAAGCCCGTGTCAAAGGGAAAATTTTCCGGCGGGTGCAACCCAAGCCTCTACCCCCAAAAAAGGGTCGAATCTGGCCACATATGGCCGTCATCGCGGCCGGTTTGTCCCCGCTGACCCGTCCAGCTCGAACCGCACCTGCGTGATCGGCGCCCGCGCCAACGCACGCAGCTCGCCTAGCCCGCCGCCCCGCACCCAGCGATCCGCCCGGTGACGGTCGGCCGCCGAACGAACACGAACGATCAGCGTGCCCCCCTTGAGATCCACCACGCTCGTCGTGGCCCGAACCCCGTCAGGCGCGGCCGTCTCCCACGCCTCCGACGCCCGGGACGCCTGCGCGCTGATCCTCTTCAGCGATCGGACAAACGCCTCGATCTCCGGTCCGACGCCACGCCCCCGGTCCGCACGCACGCGATAGCCCCGCAGCCGCTCGAGAGCGGCCGCCCGCGCCTGATCCGTGCTGCCGGGTCGCGTCGACACGCCGCGAGTCTAACACCGCCGATCGCCCGATAGCACCGCCGGGATTGCCCCACCGCGTCAGACCAACCCCCACGACGCCGATTCGGGGCGTGAGATCCCAAAGAACCGGGGCTTTTTCCCTTTCGGGCGTAATCTTGATCCCGCCACTTGTCTGACGGACTCGGGACTTGGAGAACCCCGGGGCATACCGAAAGAGAGAGATCCATGCAACGCATAGCGATCGTCTTGGTTGCCGCCGCCTGCGCCGGTTCGGCCGCCCGCGCCGACCTGTTCGACTGGAACCTGATCGTCCGCCAGAACCTGACCATCACCAGCGAGGTCGACGGCTCCGCACTGATCGGCGGTCATATCACCGGCACCTCTAACTATGCCGTCCAGACCGTGACCAACCCCAACGGCATCGGGCTGGCCGTGGGCGGCGACATCGCCGCGGGCACCAGCGTGCAGGTGAACAACGGCGGCAACCTGGCGTACGCCGGCAACATCTTCGGCGTCGCCAATCTGAACGGCGGCGGCTCGTCGTACTATCAGCCCGGCGTGTCGAACATAGTCGCCGACGCCTTTGCCGAAGCGGCCGCGCTGTCCGCGTACCTGGGCTCGCTGAGCGCCACCGGCACCGTGGACGGCGCCGGCAACATGAACGCCGCGACCACCACCATCGGCTCCGAGCAGGTGGCCGTCTACGCCATGACCCAGGCGACCATCGCCGGGCTTGGCCAGCTGAACCTGAACCTGGGTGCAGCCGACATCGTGGTGATCAACTTCGACGCGTCCGACTCGGGCGGGACCGCCAGTTTCGCCGCGCCGCCGAACTTCGTCGGCGGGCTGAACCAGGCCAACTCGTCCCGGATCATCTGGAACTTCCTGAACACCACGAGCCTGACGGTCAACAACAACTTCAACGGCTCGATCCTGGCTGTCGATGCCGACCTGGCCCTGCTGGGCGGCGGCATCAACGGCACCGTGATCGTCGACAGCGTCTCGGCGATGAACGCCGAGGTTCGTCTGAACACCTTCGCGGGCGCCATCCCTGCCCCGGGCTCGATGGCCCCGCTGGGCCTGGGCGGCCTGCTGGCCGCACGCCGTCGGCGCTGAGCGAATGAACGGTCTGGCACCGATCACCCAACCCCGCGGGAGCGGGGTTTTTTCGTAACCGGGTGTCGGCACTCCGAGTGGCAGCAGCCCGGCATCATCGACAGTGTTTTCAGATTGTGAAAACTTGTGATAATGTACGCGAACACGCGGCTGCCAAGTCGGAGAACAGGGGAGAGGCATGATCGTGAAGCACGCCGAAACACACGCGGAGTCCACGGATCCACGGTTCCGCGCGGGGGCCGAGGCCGAGCGGCAGATGGCCTTCTACCTGCACCGGGACTTCGCGTCCGATGCAGGGGTCTTCGTGCTCAATGACCTGCGCCTGGTCGACCCGGACCAACCCGAGCACGACGGTCGGTCCGGTGTCTGTCAGATCGACCATCTCGTTCTTCACCGCTGGGGTGCGTTCATCGTCGAAAGCAAATCCGTCACCGATGAAGTCAGAGTGCGCGATGACGGGGCGGGCGGCGACGAGTGGACCCGCCGGTACCGCGGCCGGCATGAAGGATTTGCGTCCCCGATCCAGCAGGCACGCCGCCAAGCAGACTTCTTGCGGGCGATTCTCCAGCGGCACCGTGAAGAGCTACTCGGCAAGGTCTCCGCCGGCCTGCGGACGCTCTCCAAACTCATGACCGGCACAGACCAGCGCGGCTTCGGCAACATGCCGATCCAGCTCATCGTCGCGATCTCGGTTTGCGGAAAGATCACGCGGGTGAACGGTTGGACAGAGCCGACCGAACCGTTCCGTACCTTTGTCAGCAAGGCCGACCTCGTCCCGCTGAAGATCCGCGAAGAACTCGAAAAGCACAAGGCCGCGGGCGCACTGATGGGCGAGTCGAGGGGCAAGTACGGCATGTGGTCGATGAAGGCCGAAGAAGTTTCGGCGGTTGCCAACTTTCTCGCCTCGCGCCACGAGCCGAAGGCCTGCGTGGCGGCTCCGATCCCTGCCTCCGTGTCAGACAGACCGGTGGCCCCCCAAGCCGCACCCAAGCCCAAGCCGACCGCGACGCCGGCCGAAGGGCCCGCTTGCAAGGGCTGCGGCAGCGCAGACCTCTCCGCCCAATGGGGCAGGTACGGGTACTATTGGAAGTGCCTGAAATGCGGCACAAATACACCGATGCCGACGGACTGCACGGCATGCGGCGCAGAAGGGCATCGCGGCAAGGTGGTTCGCATCCGCAAGGAAGGGCCCAAGTTCTTTCGATCGTGCGAGCAGTGCGGGATCGAGGAGAGGGTCTGGACCGAGTCGGCCTGAGCGTGTCAGCAGGCCCCGGCACCGCGAGATGCCCGCCCCTCACGGGATGAGATTCAGCCTGCAGCAGCGACAGCATCGATGCAAAGACCACCCGCGCTGTCGACCGGAGCAGCACCACGGTGCTGGCGCCTTCGACGAACACCCCGCGTCATTCAGCCGGGATCGCTCTCAGTTCCACTCCTATTGGCGCCGGCATACCAGACATTGATCAGATTCGTGCGGTCTCCGATCGGTCCCTGTGACAGGGGCAGTATCTGAACATGCCCAGCCGTACCCCCACCACGACGCCCGGCTTATCATGCCCGCCCATGGGCACCCGGATTGAGATCAGCCAACTCGTCAAGGTCTTCGGCGTCGGGCAGGCCGCGGCACGGGCCGTGGACGGCATCGACCTGACCATCGAGCCGGGCGAACTGTTCTTCCTGCTGGGGCCCTCGGGCTGCGGCAAGACCACTCTGCTCCGCATGATCGCGGGGTTCATCGACCCGACCGAGGGGTGCATCGCTTTCAACGGCAAGGACGTGACCCACGCGCCGCCGAACAAGCGGAACACGGGCATGGTGTTCCAGTCCTACGCCCTCTGGCCGCACATGACCGTGGCGCAGAATGTCGCGTTCGGGCTCAATGTCCGCAAAATCACCGGGGAAAAGCAGGCGCAGATGGTCCGCGAAGCGCTTGCGGCGGTGCAGATGGACAAGTACGCCGAGCGCAAGCCCACGCAGCTTTCCGGCGGGCAGCAGCAGCGCGTGGCGCTCGCCCGCGCCATGGTCATCAAGCCCGACGTGCTGCTGCTCGACGAGCCGCTGTCGAACCTGGACGCCAAGCTGCGCAACGACCTGCGTCACGAGATCCGGCGGATCTGCAAGTCGTCCGGCATCACGACGGTGTATGTCACGCACGACCAGAAGGAAGCGCTGAGCATGGCCGACCGCGTCGCGCTGCTGCGCGACGGCAAGGTGGTGCAGCTCGGATCGCCGCGCGAGCTGTACCGGGCGCCGCGGTCGAAGTTCGTCGCCGAGTTCCTGGGCGAGACCAACCTGATCCACGCCAGGCTCGCCGAGCCGGGCACGCTCACGGTCGAAGCGGGCTCCTTCGCAGCCAAGATCGCCCCGGAATACCACACAAAAACCGAACAGATCCTCGTCTCTGTCCGACCCGAGGCCACCCGTCTGGTCCCCTCCGGCGAGCCCGGAGCCCTTACCGGCCGCCTGCTCGAGACGACATACCTCGGCGAGACCGCCCAGCACCTGGTCGAGGTGAAAGGCTGCCCTCCGATCAAGATCGCCGAGCTCAATCCCTTCGGCCCGTCCAGCACAATCCATCCAGAGCCCGGCGAGCCCGTGGGTGTGGTCTTCGACCCCAACGAGGTCGTGCCGGTCGAGCCGAACTAAGCCGAAGCCCCCGCCGCCCCTCCCCCACCGCTGTTGTTCCGCGCGGAACATCCGCTTGGGGTGCCCGGAACGAGGGACAACGCGCGGGCTGAAACCCGCGGCTCTTTGGCGTAGATGGGGGTGGGGGGCATGTCGTGGATCAGGCCACGCGGGCGTGTGCGGGCGGGCCGAAGGCGGGGATCTCGACGATGACCTCGGCGCCCTGTCCGGCGGTAGGTGCAAAGCGGATCGAACCGCCCGCCGCCTCGATGAGATGGCGGCACAACGCCAGCCCAAGCCCGTGCCCGCCGTGCCGGGTCTCGCTGTCGCCGCGTCGCCAGGGCTGGAACACAGTCTCGGCGATCTCAGGATGGATGCCGGGGCCGTCGTCGCGGACGGAGAACTGGATGTTCCGCGCGGAACACGCCGACCGCGGGCACCCGTGCTCGCTGCGGCAGCGGGGGGGTTTGGCCGAGACGGTGACCCGCCCAGCGCCGCCGGAGCCCCCCACCGCCCGCCAGGCGTTGAGGTACAGGTTGACGAGCACCCGCTCCAGGGCGTCGGGATCGATCGCCGCCCGCAGGTCGGCGGGCAGCCCCGCGTCGTCGAACCGGGCCCGGGCCTCGCTGGGCAGGGCGTCCATCGCCCGCCGATGGACCTCGATCAGCAGGCAGTCACCCGGGATCGGTTCGTCGGCCGCCGCCAGGATGGTCTCGGCCACCCGACCGGCGTGCAGCCCGAGGCGGACGATCCGCTCGCTCAACTCGCGGACGCGGACGGGGTCACCGGCGTTCCGGTCGGCGAGCTGGGCCGCACCCACGATCTTGGACGCAATGTTGCGGACCTCGTGGGCGATCATGCCCGCCAGCGTGCCGAGAGTCTCGAGTTGCTCGGAACGGTCGATCTGACGCTGCGCACCGGACAGCGACCGCTGGAGGCTGTCCAGCTCGTCGAGGATGCGGTACGGATCAGGATCGCGCGGCGTATCCGTCACGGATGACCCGATCGGCACAAACGGAAGGGGGGTTGAGGGGGAAGGGGAAGGAAACCGGGACTTGCCACAGGGATCAGAGATCACCCGGATTGTTCCGCGCGGAACATCGCCGGGATGGCTAATGGCTAATGCCTGTTTCCCGCCGGTGCCGCGGACGCGAAAGGCCCCTCGCCCGGCTCGACCCCCCCGCCGCTGGCGAGCCAGGCGCGGGTGGAGTCGGGGTAGAGCACGGTGTCCGGGATGGCGGCCAAGTCGACCCAGACAAACTCGATGTGGTCCTCCGCGCTGGGCATCGGATCGGGCATGACGGTGGTCGAGCCGATCTGCTCGATGGCGAAGATCAGAGTGATCTCGTGCCGCTTCTTGCCGTTCTGGGTGAAGATCTGTTCTTCGGTGAGCAGCAGGGGGCCCACGGTGCAATCGAGTCCGGTCTCTTCCTGGATCTCGCGGGCGAGGGCCGTGCGGGCGGGCTCGCCGAACTCGATGTGCCCGCCGGGCAGGTAGTGGTATCCGTGCTTGATGTTCTTGCAGAGGAGCACGCGGGAGCCGGAGCGGGCGAGCCCGCGAGCGATGGTCTCGATCGGTTGGTGCATGGCGGAGCATAGAGAGGAAGAGATGGCAAATCCTCAGATGCCCGATCAGCATCTGAGCGACGGGCGGAGTGTTCCGCGCGGAACAATCAGCGCATCGCCGCTATGCTGGGAGAGAAGGGAGTCACTCATGACGAACGGTTCCTCGTCCACGAAGCGTCCCGCCCGGCTCGGGCGTGGGCTGAGTTCGCTGGTTGGTGGGAGTGGGGCGACCCGGGTCGAAGTGCCGACGCCGGCAGATTCCATACAAAATACGAACAAACCTCATACTTCGAGCGGACCCGAACTGATCGAGGCCCCGGTCGAGTCGATCCGCCCCAACCCGCACCAGCCCCGTCGGACCTTCGATGATGTGGCGTTGGCCGAGCTGGCGGCTTCGATCCAGGCCGACGGCGTGATGCAGCCCGTGGTGGTGCGCCGGGTTGAGGGCGGGTATGAGCTGGTCGCGGGCGAGCGTCGTTTGCGGGCCAGCAAGCGGGCTGGGCTGACGCACATCCCCGCGATCGTACGGACGGTCGACGACCAGACCAGCGCCGAACTCGCGTTGATCGAGAACCTCCAGCGCGCCGATCTGAACCCGGTCGAACGGGCGGGGGCGTTCAAGGCGCTGATCGATCGCCACGGACTGACGCAGGCGCAGTTGGGCATGCGGCTGGGCATCGACCGGGCGGTCATCGCCAACCATCTGCGGCTGCTTGAGATGGGAGACGCGATCCTGGAGATGCTCAGCGACGGGCGTCTGAACTATGCCCAGGCTCGGGCACTGGCGGGCATCGAGGATGAAGCGGCCAGGCTCGCGTTGGCCGAGCGGGTGATCGAGGAGGGCTGGAGCGCCCGAGCGATCGAGCGGCACCTGTCCGGCACGGACGAAGCCGGCCAGGATTCGCCACTCTCGAATATCACAAACGATATAAATCCGCCGGCGTCACGGGGTGCTTCCGTCGCAAACATCACCCAAACACGCGCACGGGCCGTGTTGGACGACATGGAGAAGCGTCTGAGCGAACACCTCGGCACGCGGGTCGCGATCAAGACGGATCGGAGCGGGCAGAAGGGCACGCTGACCATTTCATTTTTCAGCCTGGACGAGTTCGACGGGCTGCTCGAACGGCTTGGTTTCCGCGGCACGGGCGTGTAGGTCGAAACGCGAGTCCGCGCGGCACGCCGGCGGTGACGGAGGAATTCGTTGGGTTTATTTTCCTTGGATTGACTTTGTGACTAATGTGATATGGACGGTGATCTCGGGCCGGCGTGTTCATTGCATCGGCCGCACCGTTTCACGGCACCTACTCATTGAATCAAAGGAAGAACATGGCGAAGCGTACAAAGAAGACCGCGAAACGGGGGGGACGGAAGAGCACGGCGTCGAATCGGGGTTCGGCGTCAGAATCGAACTCGTCGCTGTCGGCGCTGTCGGTCGCGGAGCTGCAGCTCGAGCTGCGTCGTCGTCAGCGTGAGGTGAACAAGCTGGTGCGTCGGCGTGACAAGCTGGCGGCCGAGCTGGCGGAACTCAATGCGCAGATCGCCGATCTGGGCGGTGCGGCGGGCGGGCTGACCCCGACTGGCCGGACCCGCAATGCCATGACCCTGCCCGACGCGCTGTATCAGGTGCTGCAGGGTCGGACGATGTCCGTGACCGACGCGGCGGACGCGGTGCGTGCGGCCGGCTATCACTCGACGGCCGCCAACTTCCGCACCATGGTCAACCAGGCCCTGCTGAAGGACAAGCGGTTCAAGAAGGTCTCGCGCGGCCAGTACACCGCGTCCTGAGTTCCTGAACCCACGGAGATAACCACGGCAACAACAAAGCACCCGCCCGGTGACCGGGCGGGTGTTCTTGTGTCTGTGGGGTTGTGCCGGGCCGGTCCCGGGCTTGATCGGGGCTCGATCAGGGTGTGATCACGGCTTGGGATAGAAAGTCAGTCGGCTGGGGCGGTCGATCATCCAGAAGCGATCCCAGTCGTCGCTGATCATGCGGAAGTTGGTGTCTTTGGTCACGGTGAAGCGGTTTTCGCGATCGTGGGTACGCTCGGCGAGGGTGTGCATGGCCGGGGAAGGGTCGGCCCGCAGGGCGTCGATGTCGCCCGCATGGCGGGGGGCGTTCTCCGTGGAGGAGCAGGCACCAAGGGCCAGAAGGGCGGCCGGGGCGACGCAGGCGGCGAGAAGTTTGCGGTGACGCATCATGAACCTCGTGTGTCGTTTGGTGGGCCCTGAGGCTCCGTGGCGGGCCTGGGGGCGGTGTGCGGGGCAGCATAGCCGCCCGAAGCGTCCTCGTCGCGTCGGGGGGGCGTGGGAGTCGATACGCCCGCCCGGACGGGGTGGTTGCGTCGGGCTTTCGGACCGGGGCGGGAAGAACTCACACAAAGTGAACGCGATTTCAGGAGCCGGTCGATGGAAGGCGCGGTAGGTTGTGGAGGTCAGGCGCTCGCGGGCGGTCGGCAGGGTTCGTTTGAACCCTTTGATCACCCTGAGGGAGCCCGAGGATAGATCCGGGCGATGGTCAGGCCGCCGACGAGCGGAAGACCGGGACCCGGGCCGAGGGCACCCACCTTATCGCAGGGGTTTCGGACGGTACTGTCGACTTCCCGCGAGCGTCTGACGAACCACGAGCCCCGACGGGGAATCCGCGTGGGCTGAAGCCCGATGGCTCATCGGCGACGGTGGGGGGTCCGGCAGGCCGGGCGGGCGGATCTGCCGAGATGGCAGAACTCAATCAGTGAGAACGCCGGAGCGGGGCTGTGGACGCCCGAAAGCGGATATTGCGATCCGGCACGCTGGTTGCACGATTCTCTTCGCCGACGCCCGATCCGGTGCGCGGCGGAAGGGAGGCGCACCATGCGCATGGATCGATTCACCACGGCGGCCCAGGAGGTCTTGGCCGGCGCTCAGACGATGGCTTCCGGCGGCTCGCACCCGGAGGTGGGGGGGCTGCATTTGCTGGCGGCCATGCTCGAGGACCGCAACGGCCCGACGGCCGGGATCCTCAAAAAGATCGGTGCCCCGCTCGATCGAATGACCGGCATGGTCCAGAGCGAGCTCAAGCGGCTGCCCACCACATCGGCGGGCGGCGGGCAGGCCGGTCGGGCGATGCTCGACATCCTCGGCAAAGCCGACGCCGAGGCCAAGGCGATGAAGGACGAGTATGTCAGCACCGAGCACCTGCTCGTCGCGCTGACACAAGCCGACGGACCGGCCAAGGAGATCCTGAAGGTCTCGGGCGTGACGACGGACGACGCCCGCAAGGCGATCAAGGCCATCCGCGACGCGTCGGGCGTGACCAATCTCAATGATCCGGGAGCGGAAGGCTCGTTCGAGTCGCTCAAGAAGTACGGGATCGATCTGACCGAGCGGGCTCGCTCGGGCAGGCTCGACCCGGTGATCGGGCGGGACGAGGAGATCCGGCGCTGCATGCAGGTGCTCAGCCGGCGCACGAAGAACAATCCCGTGCTGATCGGCGAGCCCGGCGTGGGCAAGACGGCCATCGCCGAGGGGATCGCGCTCCGCATCGTCAATGGGGACTGCCCGGAGGGCATGAAGGACAAGCGGATCATCGCGCTGGATGTCGGGCAGCTCCTGGCGGGCGCCAAGTACCGCGGCGAGTTCGAGGACCGGCTCAAGGCGGTCCTGCGCGAGGTCAGCGCCAGCGACGGGCAGGTCATCCTGTTCATCGACGAGCTGCACACCATCATCGGGGCGGGAGCGGCCGAGGGCGCGGTCAGCGCGGGCAACCTGCTCAAGCCGGCCCTGGCCCGCGGCGAACTGCGGTGCATCGGCGCCACCACCCTTGACGAGTACCGCAAGCACATCGAGAAGGACCCCGCGTTCGAGCGCCGGTTCCAGCGCGTGCTGGTCGATGCCCCGAGCGTCGAGGAGACCGTGGCCATCCTCCGCGGGCTCAAGGAGCGGTACGAAACGCACCACGGCGTGCGCATCCAGGACGCGGCCATCCTCGCGGCGGCTTCGCTGAGCGACCGCTACATCACCGACCGTTTCCTACCCGACAAGGCGATCGACCTGATCGACGAAGCGGCGAGCAGCCTGAAGATGGAGATCGACTCGATGCCCATCGAGCTCGACGAGCTGCGTCGCAGGATCATGCAGCTCGAGATCGAGCGTGAGGCGCTCAAGCTCGAGCAGCCCACCGACGCCAACAAGCGCGAGCTCGACCGTGTCGAGAGCGAACTGGCCGAGTTGCAGGAAAAAAACCGGGCTTTGACGGCGCGTTGGGAGGAAGAGAAGAAGGACCTGACCGCGGTGGCCGAGATCAAGGCCCAGATCGAGCAGAAGAAGACCGAGCTGGAGCAGGCCCAGCGCCTGGGCGATCTCGAACGGGCCGCCCGGATCCAGTACGGCGAGTTGAACGAGCTCAAGAAGCAACTCGATGCTGCGGAGGCGCGCATCGACGAGCGGCAGGCCAAGGGCGACATGCTCATCAAGGAGGAGGTCGATCCCGAGGCGGTCGCCCAGATCGTCGCCAAGTGGACCGGCATCCCGGTGTCGCGTCTGGTCGAGTCCGAGCGGGACAAGCTGGTGCGGATGGAAGAGTTCCTCAAGCAGCGGGTGGTGGGCCAGGACGAGGCGCTGCGCCTGGTGGCGGATGCCGTGCGCCGCTCGCGGGCGGGGCTGGGCGATCCGACCAAGCCGATCGGCAGTTTCCTGTTCCTTGGTCCGACGGGCGTGGGCAAGACCGAGACCTGCAAGGCGCTGGCCGAGTTCCTATTCGACACCGAGGACGCGCTGGTGCGGATCGACATGTCCGAGTATATGGAGAAGCACGCGGTGGCCCGGATGATCGGGGCGCCCCCCGGCTATGTGGGGTACGAGGAGGGCGGCGCGCTGACCGAGGCGATCCGGCGTCGCCCCTACGCGGTGATCCTGCTCGACGAGGTCGAGAAGGCGCACCCGGATGTGTTCAATGTGCTGCTGCAACTGCTCGACGACGGTCGTCTGACCGACGGGCAGGGGCGCACGGTGGACTTCAAGAACACCATCGTTGTGATGACCAGCAACATCGGCAGCCAGAAGATCCTGCAGATGGCCGAGTCCGGCGCGGAGGATTGGGAAATCGAGGCGGCGGTGCGCGACCTGATCCGTCGCGGACCGGGCGCGGATCTCGACGCCAAGGGCCTGACGCCGGACTTGGAGTCCGGGCGTCTGAACGCCAACCTGAATGTTGGCGTCCGGGAGCAGTTCTTCCGCCCCGAGTTGCTCAACCGCATCGACGAGGTGGTGGTGTTCCATCAACTGGGCCGGGAGACGCTCGCGGGCATCGCCCAGATCCAGTTGGCGGGTCTCAAGAAGCGGTTGGCCGCACGCGGCATCACGCTGGAGCTGACCCCGGCCGCGATCGAGCAGTTGATCGGCGAGGGCTACGACCCGGCGTACGGGGCACGCCCGCTGGCTCGCACGATCCAGAAGCGGATCGAGAACCCGCTGGCCGGGCGCATCTTGGCGGGCGAGTTCGAGTCGGGCGACACGATCCTGGTCGACACCGCCGGCTCGACGCTGATTTTCAACAAGGCGGACGGGCAGGTGGCCAAGGCCTGATCCCCACCGGCCGCATCGAGGCATGAACAAGGGCTCGGTCATGACGACCGGGCCCTTTCCATGTTCGGCGGTGATGATCCCCGTTCACGCGCGGCGGCGCCGGTGGCGGCGTCGAAGTCGACGCGGTTGTCGTACTCGGCGAGGTCCGCGTGCGCGAAGCCGGCGAGCGACGAGAGCGTTGCGATGGTGACGCGTTGGGTCATGGGGTCATGGCATCCTCGGCTGGGTCTGTCTTTCCTGTGCGGTTTCGGGCGTTCGATGTGACCGCGCGTCACCGAGCAAAGAGCACGGCGGGTGGTCACGCGATGCGGCGGAAGGACGGCGCGATTTCTCCCCAGGGGGCTGCGGCTTGCCGGGGTTGAGATCAGGCGGGACGGGCGGCCGGGGGGTTCCAGGCGGAGCCGGGTCGGCGGGGGTGCCTGAGGTGGGCAGGGCGGCTCGTAAAAAGCTTCGGGCGGCCGCGCGGGGGTTGCGCCGGGAAGCACAATTTCGTGCGGATTTGGGGCGTTGGGGTGCAACCTGTCTGGAACCGGGGGTGTGGGTGTGCGTATTGCTTGGCGAGGCCGATTCCGGGCCTCGCTGAACGCCCCGGTTCGCGGGCAAACCAATCTTTGGAGAGTCGGGCGGGAGACCGCCCGGTGGGTCTGGGGAGAGAGCGGAGAGACAACGACGGCCCTGTGTGGCTCGCTGCGTGTGGGTGCAACCGCGTGGCGATGGAATCGGGCTGTCGAACGCGCCGGCCGAGCGGTCCCCTGGCGGCCGGCGCTTTGATGGGTGCGACCTGAGCGCCGGGTGGGTAGGACTTCTCGGACGCCGATCAGGTCTGCGGGCCGCCGTGTGGTGCGGGCGGCCCTTGCGCCGGGCCCGGACGGGCGGGGAGAGGAGCCCCGTCCGCGGTATCGGTGCGATGCGAGCGACCGGGGCGGAGCGTGGTGCATTCCGCCCCGGTCGCGTCGCATCCGGACGGCATGGTCGCGATGACTCCGATAATTGGAACATCAAGGAACGCGCCCGCGTCAGTTTGGCCAGGCCTGGCCTGATGAATCGGGGGCCGTTCGTTTCACCCGCACAGACCGACAATCGTGTGACATCTGCCACAGATCCGTTTATCGCGTCGTTCGTTCCACCCGATTGCATGTGCACTCCACCCGTATCAGGGAGACTGAGATGCAGATCGGATTGAACCAGCGGCTATCACTCGGGATGGGCGGGTTGCTTGCGCTTGTGGCGTTCGCGTGCGTGGTCGGGCTCGCGGTGATGAGCCGGACGGGCCGGATCGTGGACGGGCTGCTGGATCAGACCTTTGCCGAAGCTGGGTATGCGGCTTCGGCGGAGTCATCGCTGTTGCGGGCCCGCCGGGCCGAGCGGGATTTCCTGCTTTCGCGTGATCTGGCCGATGTGGAGTCGATCCACAACGCGCTCGGTGATCTAGATGAGAACCTTGGTCATATCCGCGATCTGGGGCGTGCGGATCTTGCCGAGAAGGCGCTTGCGGCGTCCGAGCGGTATGCGTCGAGCATTGATGCGCTGGCGGCCGCGTACGAGGAGCGTGGTCTGACCCACCAGCAGGGTCGCGAGGGTGAGTTGCGGGCCGCGGTGCATGCCCTGGAGACTGATCTGAAGTCTGTCGAGCGGCCTGATCTGCAGGTGCTGATGCTGATGGCGCGTCGGCACGAGAAGGACTATCTGCTGCGTGGGGATGCCAAGTACCTCAAGCAGGTCGAGCAGCGGCTTGCCGAGTTCCGCACCGCCGCGTCGGATCTGGATGAAGACACGCGGGCGCGGTGGGACGGGCTATGGGTGACATATGCGGCGGCTCTGCGTGCACTCGTGCAGGCAGAGGAGGAGATCGCGGAACGGACCGAGAGCGCGCGGGCTGCCGCGGCGGAGATCGACCTGCTTGTCAGCGAGATCCACCGCTTGGCGATGGAGGGTGTGGCACCGGCGCGTGCATCGCTGGTTGCTTCCCAGTCGCGGGCGAGGGTGCTGCTGATCGGCGTGCTCATTGTGGGGGTTCCGTTCGCGGGATTGATCGCGTGGTGCACGATACGCTCGGTGATCCGTTCGATCCGGCCGGTCGTGGCGCGTGCGTCGGCGATCGCGGATGGTGATCTGACGGGTCGCCCGCTGCAGGTGCGCACGAACGACGACCTCGGCCGGCTGGCCGGGGCGATGAACAAGATGAGTGACGCCCTGCGCGGGTTGATCCGGGAGGTGAACGACGCGACGGGTGAAGTGATGGATATGGCCAAACGGGTCGCGGCGGGCAGCGCCGAGTCCGCGGACGACGCGCAGCGGATGGCACGCGAGTTGGCGGATCTCTCGACGAACGCGGCGGCAGCGGTGACGGAGATGTCGGCGTCGATCGAGGAGGTCGCCGGGCAGTCGGTGGCCGTGGCCGAGTCGGCGTCGGACGCCGGTCGGAACGCGGCGGAGGGTGAGCGGGTGGTGGGTGAGACGGCGATGTTGATCCGCGGGCTGGCCGAGCGGATCGAGACTCTGGGCGGGGTGATGAACCGGCTGGGGGACCGGAGCGAGCAGATCGGCTCGATCATCGGCGTGATCAACGACATCGCGGACCAGACGAACCTGCTGGCGTTGAACGCGGCGATCGAGGCGGCGCGTGCGGGCGAGCACGGGCGCGGCTTCGCGGTGGTGGCCGACGAGGTGCGCAAGCTGGCGGACCGAACGACGGAGGCGACCGCGCAGGTGACCCAGTCGATCCGCGAGATCCAGGAGGACACGCGGTCGGCGGTGGGGGAGATGTAGGAGAGCCGTTCGAGGATCAGCGAGGGCGTGTCCGCGGCGGAGCGGGCCGGCGAGTCGTTGGGCGCGATCACGCGGAGTTCTAGCCAGGTGGCCGGCATGGTGCAGTCGATCGCGGCGGCGACGCAGCAGCAGGCGACGGCGGCCGAGGAGATCTCGCGGACACTGGACGCGATCCGTGCGTCGAACGAGCAGTCGGCGGCGGGTGCGGCGATGTCGGCCCGGGTCGCCACGAGTCTGAGTGATCGTGCCGCGCGTCTGCGCTCGCTGGTCGGTTCGTTCCGCGTGTCCTGAGCGTGGCGGGCTTCGTCCTTACCTATTTTTTTATGCAAGTGCCGGGATGCGCGGTGTTGTGTTCTGCGCGGATATCCGTATGCGTTATTCCCTTGGGTCGGGTTTTCTTCGGCGTGTGTGGTCGGATGTTCGCGGGATGCCGAAATATGGAGCACCATGGCATCAGGACCCAAGATCCCCAAGATTTCCACGCCCGCCCCCGCCCCGGTTGAGGTCGCCCTCGGACCGATCATGCGCTTCGCGCGGATGGAGTCGGCGGGCGGCATCGTGCTGATCGTGTGCGCGCTGGCGGCGATGGTGTGGGCCAACAGCCCGGCCGCGTCGTCGTATGTGCAGCTGTTCCACGAGAGCAAGTTCACGGTCGGGTTCGGGGAGTGGAAGCTGTCCAAGGCGTTCATCCTGTGGATCAACGACCTGCTGATGGCGGTGTTCTTCCTGCTGGTGGGGCTGGAAATCAAGCGTGAGGTGCTCGTCGGCGAGTTGCGCAGCCCCAAGGCGGCGGCGCTGCCGATCGCGGCGGCGGTGGGGGGGATGGCGTTCCCCGGGCTGATCTACGCGCTGGTGAACATGGGCGAGCCGGGCCTGCGGGGCTGGGGCGTGCCGATGGCGACGGACATTGCGTTCGCGCTGGGCGTGATGGCCCTGCTGGGCTCGCGGGTGCCGGTGGCGCTGAAGGTGTTCCTGACCTCGCTGGCGATCGTGGACGACCTGGGCGCCCTGCTCATCATCGCGATCTTCTACACCGATAAGGTCGGCTTCGGCTACCTCGGCTGGGCGGCGGTGCTGCTCGTGGCGCTGGCGGCGATCAACCTGGCCGGCGTGCGGGCGCGGTTGCCGTACCTGCTGGTCGGGCTGGTGGTGTGGTACTGCTTCCTCAAGTCCGGCGTGCACGCGACGATCGCGGGCGTGCTGGTGGCGATGACGATCCCGGCGCGGACGCGGGTGGATCGGGCCGTGTACGCCGATTTCGCACAAAACATGATCGACAGGTTCCGCGCCGAGGGCGTGGACGGCGGCAAGCGGTGGACGACCAGCGCCCAACAGGGGGCGTTGCTGGCGCTCGAGGACGCGAACGAGAAGGTGGAAACGCCGCTGCGTTCACTCGAGCACAAGCTGATCCCGTGGGTTGCGTTCCTGATCCTGCCGGTGTTCGCGCTGGCGAACGCAGGCGTGGCGTTGTCGACGGGCGGGGCTGAGGACGCGGCCCCGGTGTGGACCAGCCGCGTGCTGATCGGCGTGGTGCTGGGCCTGGTGATCGGCAAGCCGCTGGGCGTGATGCTGGTTTCCTGGCTGGCGGTCAAGGCCGGCGTGGCGCGTCTGCCCACCGGCGTGTGCTGGGGCCAGGTGCACGGCGCGGGCTGGCTGGCGGGCATCGGCTTCACGATGGCTCTGTTCATCGCCAACCTCGCGTTCAAGGAGAACGCGGCGATGCTCGACGCGGCCAAGCTGGGCGTGCTGGGCGCGTCGGTGCTGGCGGGCGTGATCGGGCTGGTGATCTTGGCGCGGGCAACGCGGGGTGGGGGGAACGACCACTAGCGCCTGACAGCCGGAGGCCCATGGACCGTTGCGAACCTCCTACCCTCCGCCAATGAGCGAGGTCTTTGTCAACGGGCGGTTCGTCGAGCGGTCGGAGGCGTCGGTCGGGGCGTTCGACGCCGGGCTGATGCACGCGGTGGGGCTGTTCGAGACGATGACCGCGACGGCAACACCGGACGGCGTGGTCGTTCGGGACATGGACGAGCACCTTGACCGGCTGCAGTCCTCCGCCGCCGAACTCGGGCTGAGCAACGACCTGCGGACAGGACCGTTGGGTGAGGCGGTCGTCGAGACCGTCAAGCGGAGCGGGCACGCCAAGGCTCGCGTGCGGCTGACGATCACGGGGGGCGACCTGAACCTGCTGCGTTCGAGCGGTCGCGGCGGCATGACGCCGACCATCGTGATCGACGCCCAGCCCGCCACGGCGTATCCCGAGACCATGTTCACCAAGGGCGTGATGGCGACCATCGCCGACGCCAAGGCCAACCCGCTCGATCCCACGGCCGGGCACAAGACGCTGAACTACTGGTGGCGGCTGCGGGAGCTGCAGAAGGCGGCCGGCAGCGGGGCGGGCGAGGCCATCGTGCTGCAGGTGTCCAACCACCTGTGCGGCGGGTGCGTGTCCAATGTGTTCGCGGTGCGCGGAAACACCCTGACCACGCCGATCGCGCACGGCGAGGAGCAGGAAGTCGGCGGCAAGGGGGCGATCCCCAGCCCGGTGCTTCCGGGCATCACGCGGGCGCGGGTGCTGGGCGAGGCGAAGAAGATGGGGCTCGAGGTCGAACGCCGCATGATGGGCGTGGCGGATTTGCTCGACGCGGACGAAGTGTTCCTGACGAACTCGAGCTGGGGCGTGCTGCCGGTGACGCGGATCGAGGCGGAGGTGGTGGGGAGTGGGGAAGTGGGGGAGGTTGCTCGCTCGCTGCGCGAGCGGGTGGCTGAAGACCGTGCGGGCTGAAGCCCGCGGCTCATTGGTCTGGATCGACTGAGTGCCCGTCACTCATCCCGATCAATCACCCGCACATTGTGCCGCCCGTCCAGCGGGCCGTTCGGCGAGCGGGCCTTGGCGATCTTGAGTTTGACCCAGATGTAGCCCAGGTACACCAGAAAGCCGACGCCCGCGAGGATGGCCAGCGGCAGGAAGATCAGCAGCCCGATGACCACGCCGGCCGCGATGATCGCGATGGCGAGGATCTGGGCCAGCCAGCCGTGAACGCGCACCGTGGTGACGCGGCCGCTCATGCTCGGTCGGGACGGGTCCATCGGGGAATGGTACGGAGACGGGGTGTGCGGATTTCGGCGCCGAGGCCCGAAACGGGTGGTGGCGTGCGGAAAACACCTCGTTTGGTTGTCGGTTGCGGGCTTCGCGGCCCGCCGGCGGGGCGTGTTGATTAGAATGGCGATGCGATCGTCGCGAGCGTGGATTCGTCGGCCCGTCGGCATCAGTCGGAAGGGGTTTGTTGGTGTCTGAGGAAGCGGTCCGGGGCTCGTTCGTTCACCTGCATCTCCACTCGGAGTACTCGCTGCTCGACGGCGGGAACCGGGTGGACAAGCTGGTCAAGCGGGTGAAGGAGCTCGGGATGCACGCCGTGGCGGTGACCGACCACGGCAATATGCACGCGGCGGTGCAGTTCTGGGAGACGGCCCGCAAGAACGGCATCAAGCCGATTCTGGGCGTCGAGGCCTATGTGGCCGCGGGGGACCGGCGGGACCGGACCTACACCGGCGTGGCGGACGGCGGATACCACCTCGTGCTGCTGGCCGAGAACGCCGAGGGGTGGGAAAACCTGCTGTACCTGTGCTCCGAGGCGTACCTGACGGGATTCTATTTCAAGCCGCGGATGGACCGGGAGATTCTGGCCAAGCACAGCGCGGGCCTGATCGCGATCAACGGGCACCTGGGTTCAGAACTCGCGCATCATCTGGTCAAGTACGAGCAGAGCAAGGACAAGGCCCACTGGAACGCCGCGGTGGATGTTGCGAAATGGCACGCGGAGGTCTTCAGGGGGACCGACGCGGGGCCGGGGTTCTATGTCGAGATCCAGCACCACATCGGGCTGCAGAACTCGATCAATCCGCACCTGATCCGTCTGGCGCGGCAGCTCGACCTTCCGCTGGTGTGCGATAACGACAGCCACTTCCTGCTCGAGTCCGACCATGACGCGCACGACACGCTGATCTGCATCTCCACCGGGAAAGTCAAGAACGACCCGGACCGGATGCGCTATCCCACCGAGCTGTATGTCAAGAGCCCGGAGGAGATGGAAGCGATCTTCCATTCCGAGCAGTACAACAACGCCGAGTTCGGCGATGCGGGCAAGGAGGCGATGGCGAACACGGTGGCCATCGCCGACCGCTGCGCGGTGGACCTGCCGATCGGGGCGAACCACGCGCCGGTGGTGGTGGTCAAGCCGCCCGCGAAGAAGGTGCTGCCGAAACACGATGACGCGAAGTACGACGGAGATCTGACGGCGTGGTTCACGGACTTCTGCGCCAACTTCCCGCTCGAGCCGGCAACGGACCCGTCGCTCAAGCAGGAGGAGCTCAAGAAGGACTGCGACAAGGCGCTCCGCATGCTGTGCGAGGCGGGCATGGTGTGGCGGTACGGGCCGGGGATTCTGACGCACCAGCACGATCTGATCGAGGGCACGGACGCCGCGTCCAAGGCCCGTGTCTCGGCGTCCGACGCAGCGGGCTTCGACAAGTGGGCACGCCTGAACCGCGAACTCAAGATCCTGGCCGACAAGCTGATCTCGGCCTACTTCCTGATCGTGTGGGACTTCGTCAACTGGGGTCGTCAGCGCGGCATCCCGGCCAACGCCCGTGGTTCGGGCGTGGGCACGATGGTCGGCTATGTGCTGGGCCTGTCCAACGCCTGCCCGGTGCACTACGGCCTGCTGTTCGAGCGGTTCACCGACCCGGACCGGACCGAATACCCCGATATCGATATCGACCTGTGCCAGGACGGGCGCGGCGATGTCATCAACTATGTCCGCGACAAGTACGGGCATGTCGCCCAGATCATCACCTTCGGAACGCTCAAGGCCCGCGCCGCGATCCGTGATGTGGCCCGCGTGCTCGAGATGCCGCTGTCCGACGCGGACAAGCTCGCCAAGCTGGTGCCCGAAGAGCTGAAGATGACGCTCGACAAGGCGCTCGAGCAGGAGCCGGACCTCAAGGACTGGTACGACCGGGACGAGCTTGTTCGCCGCGTGATCGACACCGCTCGAACCTTCGAGGGCCAGGCGCGGCACTCGTCCGTTCACGCCGCGGGCGTGATCGTCGCGACCCGCCCGCTGTACGAGGTGGTGCCGCTGTACAAGGCGCCGCAGGCCGCGGAGAACGAGATCGTCACGCAGTGGGACGGCCCGACCTGCGAGAAGATGGGCCTGCTCAAGATGGACTTCCTGGGCCTGCGCACGCTCAGCGTGATCGAACGGGCCAAAGAGCTCATCCGCGAGACGCTGCCCAAGGACGAGATCTACCGCGCCGTCGGGCGCGAGCGGGGCGACGGCGGCGACGATCCGCTGGACCTCGAACGACTGAAGTTCGACGACCAGCGGGTCTTCGAGATGTTCCGTCGGGGCGACACGACCGGCGTGTTCCAGTTCGAATCCGGCGGCATGCGCCGGCTGCTGACGGAGATGAAGCCCGACCGGCTCGAGGACCTTATCGCCGCCAACGCCCTGTTCCGCCCCGGCCCGATGGACCTGATCCCCGATTACAACCGTCGCAAGCACGGGCAGGACGCCGTGCCGAAAGTGCACCCGATCGTCGATAAGTTCACCGCCGAGACCTACGGCGTGATGGTCTACCAGGAACAGGTCATGCAGATCGTCCATGAGCTGGGCGGCATCCCGCTGCGCTCGGCATACGGACTCATCAAGGCGATCAGCAAGAAGAAAGAGAAGATCATCGCCGCCGAGCGCCCCAAGTTCGTCGAGGGCGCGGCGCGTCAGGGATTGCCCAAGAACCAGGCTGAGGAGCTGTTCGAGCTGATCTTGAAGTTCGCCGGCTACGGCTTCAACAAGTCGCACTCGACGGGCTACGCCATCGTGGCGTACCAGACGGCGTATCTGAAGACTTACTTCCCGGCGCACTACATGGCCGCGTTTCTGACCTTCGAGAGCCAGGCCCAGAAGGTCAGCGACTGGATCCCTTACCTCGAAGACTGCAAGCGCACCCGCTCGATCGACCCCAGAACGGGCGAAACGGTCCGCACGGGCGTGGAGGTCATGCCGCCGGATGTCAACCTATCGCGGGCCGACTTCTTTGTCGTCTACGGCAAAGACGAGCCGCGCCGCGCCGACACCGGCCAGATCCGCTTCGGCTTGCGGGCGATCAAGGGGGCGGGGGCCAAGGCGATCGATGCGATCATTTCAGAAAGAGACGGAACAACGGAGAAGCGAAGAGACGGGGCGGAGCAGGAACACAGGCAGTTCACCTCCCTCTTCGATTTCTGCGAGCGGGTCCCGTCGAGCGTGGTGAACAAGGCCACGATCGAGGCGCTGGTCAAGGCGGGTGCGTTCGACTCGCTGCACGGGCGCGACGCGCGGGCGGCCATGGTCGCGACCATCGATCAGGCGGTCAGCGCCGGTCAGAAGTTGGCCGCGGACAAAGCCGCCGGCCAAGGCGCTCTGTTCGGCGGAGGCATGTTCGCCGAGCCCGAGCCCGCCGCGGGCAAAGCCGAAGCCACCCCTCTGGCCAAGGTTCCCGCCTGGTCGGAGGCCGAACTGCTCAAGCAGGAGAAGGAAACCCTCGGCTTCTACGTCTCCAGCCATCCGCTGGAAGAGTGGGGCAACTGGGCCCGCGCCTTCACCCCGCTGACCGTGTCCGCCCTCAAGGCCCTGCCGCAGGACAAGCGCGTCATCGTCCCCGCCATGGTCCAGAGCCTGCGGACGATCATCGTCAAGAACGGACGCAGCGCCGGGCAGAAGATGGCCATCCTCACCATCGAGGACGCGACCGGCGCCACCGACGCCGTGCTCTTCGCCAATGTCTACCAGCAGTTCGGGCACCTCTTCGAGTCCGACCAGCCCAAGTTCTTCATGGGCCGGCTCGACCACTCGCGCGGCGACGCCCAGATCATCGTCGACCGGATCGTCCCCATCGACGGCCACCCCCTCGAGCAGGGCACCATCCAGGTCATGCTCCGCGCCAAACGGCTCAACGGCACCGCACCGGCCAAGGTCGCCGCCGTCCGCGACATCCTCAGCGAACAGCCCGACCCGTCCGACCTGTCGCTTGGCAGAAGCCCCCGACCCGTCGAGATCATCATCGAGACCGATGACGCCTGGGTCCTCGTCGAGCCCAAGGGTCTCAAGCACGCCCAACTCCGCCCCGACCTCGTCCGCAAGATCTGCGACCAGGCCGGCCCGGACTCGGTCCGCCTGGCCGGCGGCGTCTCCATCGAACTGAACAAGGACGACCGACGCAAGCAGTACGCCCGTGGCTGAAGGAGTGATTCCATCACTCGTTGCATTCCCGGCACGGGTTTGAAAGCAAGGCGCCCCTGACTTTGAAAGTTGTGCCGCGATTCCCGCCGGACTAGAATCCATCCTGTGCAATCGGAATCGCCCATCCTGCGCATGTGTGCCTGCGCCCTGTTCAGTCTCGGGCTGATTCTGGTCAGTTCCGGCTGGGCACCGGCCATTTCGCGCATGCTTTCCCACCGCCCGGTGTGGTCGGTCTGCGGCCAGGCGTTGTGCGATTGCCGCCCGCTGGAGATGCCCGAGGATTGCCCGCTGTGCGTCCTCGGACTGACGGGCCAAAGCGGTTGTTCGGGCGAAGAGCCGCGCATCGATCCCGGACGCGTCGCCCTGCGACAATCCGGCACCGAACGGTTCGTGATGCACCTCGGCACGGCGGCCGAGTCCCTGATGGCCGGGCTGTTCCTGCTGGTCGGCTCGGCAAGCGACGCGTCGTTCATTGATTCCGGTGTGGCGTTGGCGGTCCCGGAGGCATGCGCGTCGCCTCGTTCACGCTGGCTCGAGATCCCGACCCCGCCTCCCCGCGCCTGACGCCCGCGTCGTTCGTGATGTGAGTCCGGCGTGTCCGGCGGGGCGTTGCGCGCCCCGCCACGGGAGCCTTGCCATGTGGATGATCTGCGCCGCGGGCCATCGCCCGCGGGGTCGGCGTGCCTTCACGCTGATCGAGCTGCTCGTTGTCATCGCGATCATCGCGCTGCTGACGGGCCTGCTGCTGCCCGCGATCTCGTCAGCGCGGAGTTCGGCCCGATCGGCCGTGTGCCTGTCGCGTCTGCGGACGCTGGGACAGACTCTGTCGATGTACGCCGACGATCATGGCGGCGCCGTGCCGCGGTCGATGCACTCGGCCGGCTTCGGGCGGCTCCCCTGGGCGGCGGCGCTCTACGAGCCGCTCACAGGCGCTCCCTTCGATTCGGACACCACCGCGTGGGACAACGACGGCTGGTGGCATGCCACCAACACCCACTACCGCTGCCCCCACGACCGACGCACCAGCCCCGAGACCCTGCCCGGCCTGCCCTTCGGCATGCCGGTCTACAGCTACGGGCTGAATGTCTACTTCGAACTGACCGTGCGTGAGATCGATCCGTCGCAGCCCGGCAACACGAACGAGCCGTGGCGCATGCTGGACCGGGCGCCACGCCCGTCCAAGACGCTGCTCTTCGGCGAGCTGCCCGAAGCGGCACGGATCGATCACATCATGGCCCATTTCTGGACAACCCGGAACGTGCCCGCGGGCGACGGCGTGAGCGTCGATCGCCACGGCGACCGGTCCGGGTATGTGTTTCTCGATACCCACGCGGAGTCGCGCGACTTCGCGTCCACCTATGACCCGACGCGGGGCCTGGATCTCTGGAACCCCGACCCCGCACTGAAAAATTGAATGGATCACCACATGAACAAGTTCTCGATGATCGTTGCGGTTTCGATGTTCAGCGGCCTGGCCGGCGCCGAGCCGATCTGGCCCCACAATGTCGGCATGCCCATGCGGCACATCATGATCTCGCTGGAAGGCAACACTCTGCACGCCCACGCCGACTGGGGCGATGAGCGCACCATCCTCCAGCGTTTCCCCGGTGAGACCTATCTCGGCGCAGCGTCGGTGCTGGAAGGCAAGGCCTACGGCGACCAGTACGGCTGGCTGGCCGACGGATTCATCGATCCGGGCCCCGGCAACGGCATCTCGATCGAACTCCTCAGCGCCACGCCCGGGCTGGAGACCTACGAGGGCGGGATGCGCATGATGAAAGCCAGCCACACCTACAACCCGATCTTCGGCACCGCCGGCTCTTCCATGGTCTGGGACTGGCCCGGCACCATGGTCCACAACTGGTACGCTGCCGAACTCAACGGCGACTACGAGGCGACCTACCGCATCTTCGTCAGCGACGCGGCCGGCAACGCCGTGGCCGGCTACGCCGACGCCACGGTCACGCTCTACTTCCGCGCCGTGCCCACGCCGGGCGCGCTCGGCGTTCTGGGCGTGGGCGGTCTGCTGGCCGCCCGACGGCGGAGGGGATCGTGATGCGTACCGCGATCGCGCTCCTGACGGTCGCCGCCGCCCCGGCGATGGCCGATCCATCGCTGGGCGGGCCGATGAGCCACCTGCTCGTCAGCGTGTTCCAGCAGCAGGTCTTCCTGTCGTTCGAATCGCCCTCGATGAGCACCGTGGTCATGCAGGAGGGCGACGGCTTCGTCGGTGACGCCAGCGTGCTCAACGGCACGGGCTACAACGCCCAGTTCGGCTGGCTGGCCAACGGTTTCATCTCGATCCCGCCCGGCTCGGGCGTGTTCGTGCGCGAGATCGTCGGCTCGCCGTGGCTGTCGGTGTATTCAGAGTTCGGCTTCGATCCGATCCTCGGCACGGCCGGTTCCGACCCGGTCTGGCAGTGGAACGGAACCATGACGCACAACTGGTACGCCACGCAAGTCCACGGGCATCACGAGGTCACCTACGAGGTCTTCGTCGGCGACGCGGGCGGCAACCCCCTGCCCGGCTGGACGCCGGGCGAGATCACGCTCGCGTTCGATTACGGCCGCGAACGCCCGGTCCTGGGCACGGACGGATCGATCGACCTCGGCGCATGGGGCGCAAGCACCCGCCCAGCCCCGGCGGCCGGTCCCCTCGCCGCGCTCGCCATCGGTGGGCTGGTGGGCACGCGTCGGCGTCGCTGATCATGGTGTGAACGCATCGCACGCCCGGGCCGCTCGGTCCGGGCGTTTTTTTGTGATATGCATCACGCCACGCGGGGCGAATGCCCGCACTCCGGGCACACCGAACCGTCGATGCCCGCCAGCGAATACCCGCAGGCCTCGCAGTAGCCCGGCGGGTGCAGCCGACAGGTGCGGCGCACGACGATGCTCATCAGCAGCAGTGCCCCGCCGGCCAGCAGCACGCCGACAAACGGGTTGATCGCGCTGCCGACCACGCCCGCCAGGAAGGGCGGGATGAACAGCCGCGGGATCGACCGGTCGAACCGGGTGGGCACCGGCAGGATCGCCGAGAAGATGCCGCAGCAGAAGCCGAGAAACATCCCGAACGGCAGCGCGAAGGTCATGG
Source organism: Planctomycetota bacterium (assembly GCA_003696675.1). GTDB lineage: Bacteria > Planctomycetota > Phycisphaerae > Phycisphaerales > UBA1924 > UBA6054. The sequence continues at coordinate 3,852 of RFGH01000171.1, read as the reverse complement.
CCGCACCGAGTTCCGCGTACCCCTTGCCGGGCTCCATATGCCCGCGCTCGTGGATCAGCAGGAACAACCCCATCCCGAACGCGGCGGCCCATCCGCCGATCAGTACACTCAGCCCGAGCAGCACGCCCGATCGCGCATCGCCCGACGCCTGGTGCGGCGTCCAGCGATCACCCGCCACGCCCACGCGGTGAAACGCGGGCACGCCCAGCAGCAGGGCGGGCAGGATGTGCAGCACGCCCATGCCCATCGCCATGAGCACGATCAGCCCGAAGGCCTCTGAGTCCCGCGGCGCCACCAGTGCCGCCAGCGCGGGCCACACGGCGTTCAATCCCGCGCCCAGCACCAGCCACGCCTCCCGCCGCGTGAACGGACGCGGCCGCACCGCGCCGAACAGGAACCACCCGCAAACGACCAGCGCCACCACACCGGCGACCCACCCCGCGACGGACGCCGCCGGTGTCCGCAGGGGGGCCAGCGACCACACGCCCGGCAGCGTGACCGCCTGAAACAGCCACAGCACGCCGACGATCACGCGGAACGGCCCGTCGGGCAGCACGGCCGCAATGTGGCTGCCGCTCCATTCGTGCCGCCCGCGACGGGATCGATCGCCCTCGGGGGCGGCCGGGCGGTTGGGCTCGAACTGGGGCGCCGCGTCGAACACGCGGGAGTAATACGCGTCCGATCGACCCCGGATCGCGGGATCCCAGTCAGTCGGCGTTGCGCTCGATGGCCTCGAGCCGTCGGGCCAACTCCTCGATCGCCCGGCGCTGGGACTCGATCAGGGCGTTCTGGGCGTCAATGGTCCGGGCCTGCGCCTCGACCTTCGCGTTGAGTCCCTGGATGGCGGCCAGCGCCACGCCGTCGGCGTCCACGGTGGTGATGCCCTTGGGGTCGTCGCCCACGCCGAACGCCGCGTGGAAGTCCTGCGCCGTCGGCCCGATGTGCCGCACCGCCGCGTCCTGGGACTTGTAGCTCCAACGCTGGACCGGCATCGACGCCACCTTGTCGAGGATCTCCAACGCGTCGACCGGCTCGAAGGCGTGCTTCGACGCCGCGTCCGACAGGCTCGTCCACGATCCCGACCCCGCCAGGAGGCGCGCGCCCGCGTTGGGAACGCCCGAGCCGTTCACGCCCGTGTAGAAGAAGTAGCCGTTGGTGAACCGAGCGAACATCGCGTTCGATCCGGTGCCGCCGAAGTCAAAGTCGTTCGAATCGGAGAGCACGAACATGCCCGGCCCGTTGGCCTTGGCCCGGCGCCCGGCGGCGAAGGCATAATCGCCGTTGGCGTGGTTCAACTCGCCGCCGGGCACGGTCGCGTACGCGCCGGAGGCGATGTTCTGCAGGCCGCCCGAGACGGTGCCGCCGGTCTGGGTGAACGGATCGCCATCGTTCGTGCCGACCGTGTTGGACGAACCGCCTGCGATGGTGCCGAAGTTGTCATAAATCGTCTGGAAACCAACGATGGGCACCCCTTGGAAGGAGCGATAGCTTCCACCGCCGCCGATGAACCCGCCGGTGGCGCTATCCGCGATGACCTTGCCGGTCACCACACCGCCGCCGAACGCGCTGTACTCGAAGTTGCCGAGGATGATGTTCGGCGACTCGAAGGAGAAAATCCCCGCCGAGAACTTGGTCTCGAACTCGTTGCGGAAGAAGCCGTACTCGGCGACCATCCGGTCGGGGAACCGCAGCGTGCCGTCCGCGCTGATCCGCAGGTCGCCCGCGACGTCCAGCTTCGCGCCCGGCGTCGTCGTGCCGATGCCCGTGTCGCCCGTGCCCGTCACCGTGAGGCGGTCGCCGCCGAGGAACAGCCGCCACGACCCGGACGCACCGTCCAGATAGGTCCAGGCGGTGTTGGTGTTCCCGGTGTTGTAGCCGTAGAACGGCTTGCCCTGCGCCGAGTCGGTCTGGATGTACATGCCGCCGTAGTTCGTCCCGCCGAAGTTGGTGCGGATGCCGAAGACCTCGTTGCCCGAGAGCGCGTTCTGGCGGTTGATGCCCACGAAGTTCCCGTTGAAGGTCGCGGTCAGACCGTTGGCGCCCGGTGTCCACGGGAAACGCGAGACGCTGGCGAAGGGCGTCGCGTTGAGCTTCTGACGCCCGCTCAGCGTGGTGTATGCCGGATCGGCCGGCGCCCGCACCGCGATCTCCACCCAACGCGACTGGCCGGGCGTGAATGCCGCATCGCCGAAGTTGACCGGCAGATTGAACAGCCCGTCGTTGACCTGCACATTGCCGAACCCCGCGAACCCGACCTGGTTCCCCCCGGTCGGCGCATCGAAGAGCCGGAAGGTCATGTCATAGAGACCGGTCGGCGCCGAACCGTTGACCTCGATCCGACCCTGATAGTTGAAGGTCGCGTCCAACGCCTGGCCCCGAGCAATCGAGGCGGACAGCGCGGCGGCCACACCGGCCACGAACAGAAAGTGACGGGCACGAATCGACATGTGAGGGCTCCTCTCCCCGCCCGCGGGCATCGCGGGCAAGCAACCTAACAACCCGGCGGCATCAAGGTCAATACCCCGGGAATAAGAAATAAAGGTCCCAAAACCCCTGGGTTCAGCCTGTCCAGCGGATCTTCAGGTCGTGCCCGATCCGCAGAAGATCCAGCACCTTGCCCGTCACAAAGTCCACGATCTCGTCCACCGTCGTCGGGCAAAGGTACAGCCCCGGGTTCGTCGGGCAGATCACCGCGCCGGCCAGCGTCAGCGTCCGCATGTTCTCGATGTCCACCAGGCTCAGCGGGCTCTCGCGGTGGCACACGATCAGCGGGCGGCGTTCCTTGAGCGTCACCATCGCGGCCCGCGTCAGCAGGTTGCTGCCCGCCCCTGTCGCGATCGCGCCCAGCGAGGTCGATGAGCACGGCAGCACCGCCATGCCGTCATGCAGGAACGAGCCGCTGGCGATCACCGCGCCCACATCGCGGTGGGGGTGCAGGATCAATCGCTTGCGAAAGTCCTCGCCGCCCGCCGAGCCGTCCAAGTGCGGGCACAGCGTCGCCAGCGACAGATCGCGGATGTCTAGCTCGTCGCTCAGCAGCCGCTTGCCGTAGTCCGACACCACCAGGTGCAGCTCGTGCCCGCCCAGCAGGACCTGCTCGACGAAGCGCACGGCGTACGCCGCCCCGGACGCGCCGGAGACCCCCAGAACGAACCGACGCCCCGACGGCTCCGGGGCGTCGGCGGGCGCGGGGCTGCGGGGGACGGTCATCGGCATGGAGGATCCTAACTTGGTCAGCGGCGTGGCGGAACGGCGATTTCCTGCACGGTTTCGACCCCGGGCCGGCTGCGGACGCGTCCAAGCCCGCTTAGAGTGTCCGGGGTGTTCTCGGACCCCGCGGGAGGTGACGGATGGTTGATCGGAACAAGCGGTTCGCGGGCGTGATCCTGGGCGGTCTGACGCTGGGTCTCGGGCTCGCCGGCACGCTCGGTGGCTGCACCAGCTACACCAATGTCGCCGAGCATGAGAGCTACAACGACGGGCAGGACCCCAACTCCCGCATGGCATCGAGCGCCGTCCGAACCGCCCTGGAGTGGGTCACCCTCCGCCACGGCATCCCCGGCGCGTACGCGATCAACCTCCCCGAAGGCACCAGCCTCGAGACGGCCGGCCGCATCGCCGAAGCCCTCGGCCCCGACGCCGTCATCCCGACCTCGGAAACGCTCGACCTGCCCACCTATCACATCGGGCGCGTCTGGATCCGCCTCTCCGACGCCAAGGTCGATGTCGTCTATCCCATGAGCACCTTCGACGGGCGGCAGATCGTCCGGGGCGTGACCGTCTGGATGAACGCCGACTTCGGCGGCTGGAAAGTCCGCCGCGGGCAGTACTGGTCCCCCGGCACCGTCCCGC
>RFGH01000170.1 GCA_003696675.1 Planctomycetota bacterium | reverse complement strand
GGCTAGAGCCGCCGCACATACCATGCGCATGCCACGACGGCGGCTGATACAGCCAACAGTGATGGGTGCGTTCAGACCGAACGACCAAGCTGAGGCACGCGCACGATCAATAAGCCTGCTCCCTTGACGTTTTTGTGCACACAAAAATGTTGACGGGCGATCGAGCCTGCGCATCGTGGGGATGAAAAGGCCGGTGTGGTAGCCGGCCGCCGCAACGCCCGACGCGCCCGGGCCGAGCGGATCCAGTAGCCTGAGGCGCCGAGCCGCGGAAGGGGCGGCCGTCCCAATATGCGGGCCGAGATACTTTTTGGCCCGCCGGGTTGCGGGAAGACCCGGCGGGCAGAAATGGCGGCCCTGCCCGAACACGATCCCACCGGGCAGGGTCGCCGCGCGGCGCTGGTGTTCTACCAGTGCCACGCGTGGTCCGACGCCGACGAGTTATTCGTCGGCGTCGATGTCGCGGCGGCGGTCGCGGGCGACGCCAAGTCCGTCCGACAGGACGGCGTCCTCACCCGCGCCGCCCGGCTTTCCCACGAGGGCCGCGTCGTGCTCGTCCTCGACGAGCTTGACAAGGCGCCGGAGAGGGTCGAGGCGCTGCTCCTCGACTACCTCCAGTCCGGGCGCGCTCCCGTCGCCCCGGGGCGGCACGTCCAGGCCGACCTGGACAACATGGAGGTTTACATCACCTCCAACAACCTCCGGCCCCTCGGGGACGCGCTGCTGCGCCGGTGCCGCCGGCGGTGGATGACGCCGCTCTCGGCCGAGCAGGTCGAGCGCATCGCGGCGGAGCGAGTGCCGCACGCCCCGCGCAGCGTGCTGATGACGCTGCGGAAGGCGGCGTGGGCCGTTGCGGCCGCCGAGGGCCGCGACCACGTCACGGTCGCGGAGTTAACCCCCATGCTGGAGGAGGTGCTGGAGGCCTCCAGCATAGGGGACGTCCGCGATGCGCTCGCGGGCTGGGCGGCGCGCACCGAGCAGGGTGCGGAGTATGCGCTCCGTGCCAGGGAGGCGGCCCCGGTCTGGGCAGAGGTGGTGGCCGCCCGCCGCAAGGGGGAGATGTAATGGGGTCACCGGCAGTAACAGGGGCGATGCCCCTCAAGCAAGTCCGGCGCCAGGTCGCCAGAGCGCGGCCGCGCGACATAGACGGCCCGTACCTGCTCGTGCAGGCCAACTGGCCGGTGTTGGCCGACGCACCTGTCCTGCTCGGCCAGGGTCTCTACCTCTGCGGGATAGGCAGGGGGTTCGCGCCCGCGCTCAGTCAGCGGGCCGCGGACTGGCTAATAAGCCGCTACGGGGCGGACACCCCTCTCAGAGCGGCCCTCGACGCCGAGCTGGACAGACACCACCCGCGTGAGTGGGTGCACGTGACGTCTGAGGTCATGCGGACGACGCTGATATTGGCGGGAGGTCCTATGGCATCTAAGGTGCAGGTGGAGTATCAGCACCTGCGGGTAATCCACAGCTACATACAGGAGCAACGGCCCGAGATGCTGTGGCGTTGGCGGGACCTTGTCGCCGGATGCCTGCACTGGTACTCGGTCTACCGCGTCTGGCACCTCAAATACCATGAGGTCCTCGCGTTTGCGCGGATGTTGCTGCGCGACTCGGTCAAGGGGACCGATGTGGTCATGGAGGCTACGTCGCACTCGACCGAGGATTACCACGGTGGCGACGGCAATGCCGGAGAGGTCGACCACCAGTCCACTTTCAGCCGGAGCGACAGGCAGTGCGTCGGACCGGACTGCGCCCAGCAGGTGCAGGCCACCGGCGACGTAAGCCCTGCCGGAGACGACGAGTCCCGGGAGTTAGCCGCCTCGACTTCGGCCAACGGCGAGGGCGAGCCCACCCCCATCGAGGGCGGCGAGCCTGACGCAGCGGATGGCGACCGCACGCCGGCCCCGCAAAGTGCGGGGGACAACCGCACCGACGCAGCAGAGCCGTCGGAGGGAGCGGAGTCGTGCGCTCGTGTCCCGGGTCACCCTCCTTGTGACGGGGAGGCCGACCAACACCGGGACCCACACGAGGCACCCGGTGGTAAGAGCGACATGCTCGGTGCTGTCGGGGATGGTCGTCACCCGACAGGTAATGCCGACTCGGACGACTCCGAGCTTGACTCTGCCTCCTCGGTAGCCGCCGAGGGGTCGCCGAAAGGCATTGAGGACGACGCGACGCATTGTCCTGTGGGTGGCCCCGGCGGGTGGTGTGCTGACAGCGGCACCGCTGCCCGCCGGGCGCGCACCCCGTCCGTCTCGCGCGCCGCCAAAGAGGTTGCGCGCGCGCTGCGCCGGCTGGTGCGAGCAGAGACGGTAGGCTGCGGCGAGGAGCAGTCGCCCCGACTGCAGCCCCGGCGTCTGGTCACAGAGCTGGCAGCCAAGAGCGTGCGCTTGAGCCGCTGCCGACGGGAGGAGCTGGAGCCCCGCAAGGTGCTCGTGGCGCCCGACCTGTCCGGCTCGTGCTCGGCCTGCGCCGAGGATACCTTGGCTGCGGCTTACGCTGTAGCCGCAGCGCTGCCAGGTGTCGTGGAGGTCGTCGAGCACTCCAACGGAGAGCGGCGGGACAACCAGTCGTGGGACTGGACTGACGTCGCCGCCCTGGTCGCGCTGGGCGACTGGGACGCCGCACACGTCTACGAGGACGCGGTGGAGCACGGAGTCACCGTGTATTGGCTCGACTCATACGGTAAGGCCGGGGGTGTCCGTCCATCCCGCGACGGCCCAAAAGGTCGCTTCCGGCGCTGGCAGAAGGCCCCGGTGAAATACGACGGGGTCTCCACCGCAGCCGATGCGGCCATAGCACTGCGCGCTGCCGCCCGCACCCCTCCCGAAAAAATGTGCACACAAAAATGTTGACGGGCGATCGAGCCTGCGCATCGTGGGATGAAAAGGCCGGTGTGGTAGCCGGCCGCCCGCAACGTCCGACGCGCCCGGGCAGAGCGGCTCCAGTAGCCTAAGGCGCCATGCCGCGGAAGGGGCGGCCTAAAATATGAATACAAAATACCTATGTAGTGACGAAAACGGCGAAATCGAAGTCGAGGCGACAAGCCCCGAGGAAGCCGCGC
>RFGH01000169.1 GCA_003696675.1 Planctomycetota bacterium | reverse complement strand
CTCCTGGGCTTCCTGGTCCGCGACGCGGACAAGACCAGCGAGTCATCCGGCGCCGGCCCCTGATTCACCCGTGGCCGCTCGTCCCCGGCGCTCGGGGACGGGCGGTTTCTCGACGCGCCCCGCCGCTCGCTCGCCCCGGCGGCGGCGGGGTTTGACATCCTTCGCTCCGTCGGGTGGCGGCAACCCTCGGCGGGGTTTGCAGCCATCGGGCCCCGCCGGCGCCGCGCGCCGGCCCGGCGGGGTTTCTCTCCTCCGGCGCCGTCTCCCCCTGGGCGGCGCCCGCGCTCCCGCCATAACCGGCCGGAGCGCCGGGTTCAGTCATGGAAGAACTCCTCAAAGTCCTGCTCGAAGCGTCGCCCCTAGCCCTGGCCCTGGTGGTGGCCGTGGTGCTGGGGCTGATCCTCTACCGTGTGGCCCTCGCGTACATCACGGTCAAGATGCCCGTGGTCCGGGCCGCGACCCGGATCAACGGCGCCACCAACGACGGAGTCCTCCGCCGCATCCACGACGGAGTCGAATCGCTCGTCCAGCAGCACGACCGGCGCCGGGCCGACGGCTCGAAGACATGGGACTGCGCCGCCGACACGCTCAGGCCGGTCATCGAAGAACTGGCCGAGTCAAAGAGGGAGCAAGCGCTCGCGACGGACAAACTCGCCTCGGCGGTGTCGGCGATCGACCGCACGCTCCAGCGCATGGACGAGCGCATGACGGCCTCAGAGGACCGGGCCGCGGCCCGCCACCGCGAGACGCTCGACGCCATCGCCAACACGGCCAGGAAGCCAGCCTGATGCCGGGACAATCCTTCTGCAATCAACTCGCCCAGGGCTGGTACGACCGCAACCCGGTCGACGGCGCGGCCGTCCACATCGGCACGATCAAGCGCGCGGGCGTCGAGGGCGGCTCGATCAACGACATCGTGACCGCCAAGGCTGGGTCCGGCGCGATCACCGACGAGGGCCTGGTCGACGCGGGCGGGGTCGGCCGGCGGGGCCTCAAACTCACCATGCCGGCGCCGGCCACCGACAGTTCTGAGATCTTGTTCCTCTCGAATAGCGCGAAACATCAGCCGCCGTCGGCGAACCCCACCATCAACGATTACGACGAGGTCTATATCCGGGTCCCGTTCCGCCTCGCACTGACTGGAACGCAGACGGCGTCGATCAACAAGATGGAGTTCGTGACGCTCGACGGCGTGACGGGCCGCGTCTCGATCGTGCCCCGGACGGACCTCTCCGTCGTCCAGATCAGGATCGAGCAGTTCGGAGGCGCCGGGGGCGGCACGGTGACGATCCCGGGCTCCACGCTCACCAGCGGCGTGAGCAACGATCTGACCGTCTTCATCTACTGGCGACGCCAGATCGATTCGACGGCCGGCGCCCTGAAAATCTGGGGCGCCGCCGGCGTCGGGCCCGACGTGCAGCCTTCTGGCTCGCCGATGTTCGACCGCACAATCACCGACACGGCCGCCGCCACGGCCGTCCGAATCGCGAACAAGGACGTGCTGGGCACGCTCGCCGGCGCCGGCGTCACCAACGTCAACCTGTGGCTGTACGCGCCGGGCTACATCTTCACGTCCACGAGCGCCGATTCGACGCGGTACTGGTGGCATCCCCACCTGCCTGAGGCGACGCCGGGCGACGTGGCCAGCGAGATGTGGTCGTTCATCACCTATTCGCCGTGGTCGGGCACGATCCTGCTGGACCCGCTGCCCGACTCGATCGGCGTCACCCTGGGCTACGACAAGGGCTACGGCGCCGACGACTACCTCCAACTGCACGCCCGGGCCCAGTGGCGCAAGGCCGGCGACGTGACGTGGACGAACGGGCCGGCGGTGCGGCTGGACGACGCCCTCGGCGTGTCGCTGGGCCACCGCAAGGCCGCGGGCCGCATCACGGGGCTGTCGCCGTCGACCGACTACGAGATCAGGGTCCAGATCGCCGAGGACGCGGCCTTCACCACCAAGTTGCGGTCGTCCGACAGCGCCGGGGAGCACCCGCGGTCCGGCCTGTGGACGTTCCGCACGCCGCCGGCGGTGGGCGACGTGTCCCCGTGGCAACTGGTCTTCACCGGCTGCAACCAGTTCAGGGGCCGGTTCGATTCTGGGCACGCCTTCCTCCGAGCGCTCGAACAGGCCGAGGCGACGGGCGTGCCGGTGGTCGCGCTCTGCGAGATCGACGACGTGGTGTACCACTCGGAGCAACTGGCCCAGCCGTCGTGGACGGTGGAGAGTTTCGCGGCGGTCTATCAGGCCCTCGACTCATCGCCCTTCCGCGCGATCGTCAATGAGCGCGTCCCGCTGATCCGGCAGGCCGGGGACCACGACTTCGGGCCCGATGACCCGTCGTGGCCGATGCTCGGCTCCACCAAGAACATCACCGATCCCACGGCCTTCGAGGCCGCCTCGGGCTCGGACCCGGCCAACTACGCCGCCGTGTGGGATCACAGCCTGGGCGACACGTCCTTGATCGTCGGCGACCTCATGGCCAACGCCTACAACACATGGAACGACCTGTTCGCCGCGTCGTTCGCCAACCTGCCGACGCCGTCGGACCCTGGCGGGTTCGGCTACCGCACGGAGTTCTACCGCGCTTTCGAGTGGGGACGGTGGCTCCTCTACACCCACGACATGACCACGCACATCAACGACGACCGCGTGGGCAACGTGGACGACTACTTCGGCGACGAGCAGGCAGCGCACTTCTCGGCGGCGCTGGCGGCGTCGGGGCAGGACGCGGTGTGCCTCATCAGCCCGAGCGTGTGGGGCGACGCTTGGTCGGGCGACGACACGCTGAGCCAGACCAACAATCAGGATTCGCGCGAGGGGATGTTCGCCCTGCTGCGCGCCGATGGCCGGCCGACGATCGCGCTCTCGGGCAACAGGCACAGGCCGCTCATCAGCCGGGAGATCGCCCTGACCACGCTGGCCGGCGCAACTGGACCGGTGCCGAACTTCAGGTTCGAGGTGACGATGTGCCCGGTCCTGTCGTCGTTCTTCGGCGCCGGCGACGCGGCCAAGTGGGGCACGGTCGGCAACGCGGACGGCACGCTCAAACCCGAGATCGTCTACGCGATGCGCACGAACACCACCGGCATCGACCCGCCGGCCAGGCCGGTCTTCCCGGTGCAGGGAACGACATACTCGTGCTACGGGCTCGCTTCGTTCGCCGGCGCTTCGGCCACGGCGAGCGTGCGTGATAGTTTCACGGGCGAGGTCCTCACGAACATCTGGGACGGTTCGGGCTCCGTTCGGGCGCTGATCACGATGGGTTCGGGCGGCAAATCCTGGCGCGGTCGGGCACAATATGCGGCCTCAGGGCGTCGCGCCGCCTGGATGGGCAACCGATAACACACAGCAACGGAGGCCGCAATGGCTCTTGCGTCACAAACCAAACCGGAAGTGCAGGCCGTCGTGGCCAAGACGGGCATGAGCACGTCAACCCCGGTCAGCGCGGCGGCGGGATTCACCGAGGCCGTCGCAGCCGGCGGCGTCAACATTGCCTTCGCCAACGCATGGCGAGGAATCAACGCGATCGATCTGTCGTTGTTCGGCGGCATCTATAAGATCATCCGCCGCGCCGACGGCGTGGGGTCGCTCCTGATCCCGATCCTCAAGTACGACAACGGGCTCACGGCTCCGACGCCGCCCGTCATCGCGATCCTGGGACGATCGAACATCGCCGACCCGTCCGGCGATCCGATCGTGACTCCCTTCATCCCGCTCCTGAACGCGGCCGGCTCGCACCTGACAACCTTGACGATGGACACGACAGAGGACGCCGACGACGGGGCCTTCAAGTGGACGCGGCCGAACGCGGCTACACAGGGCACTGACCCGTTGTGGTGCAACGAGTTCATGGTGTTGCCGGACACCTCGCTGTCGGGCACGGGCACAGTCACCAACGCCGTCATCTATCTGGCTATCATCTGAGCGACCATGCGCACGACGCTGGACGCTGTCACCGAAATCCTCCAGCGTTCCGGTGAGGACGCCCCTTCGGCCCTCGATCCGACCGGACCGTCGGACGTTTTCGACGCCGAAACTCACCTGAACCGATCCCGTGCGCTGATCCTGCGGCAGGGCCCGAATCCGGCGGGCGGCTGGTCTTTCAACACCGATTACGACTTCGTGACGCCCTTTCCAACGGTCCAGATGACGGGCACGCCCGGCGTTCCGGGGTTCACGGTGGGTGAGATCGTCACGGGGCAGACCAGCGGGGCGACTGGCGTGGTCCATCAGATCGACAACCCGTCGGGCGGCACGTTCGTTCTGAACGTCGGTCTTCTGAGCGGCGATGCGTTCACCAGCGGCGAAACGATCGACGGCGCCACGAGCGGGGAGTCGGCGCCGATGACGGTGGCCGTTGATGTCATCACCAAGAGCCAGATGGCGATGCCGGATTCTCCGGTCGCGCTGTCGTGGCGCCCGGCCGAGCCCAACCAGTTCCACGCCGGGGCGCACGAACTCAAGCGTCTCGCGCTGCGCGGCTCGCTGTTCTATGACACGGCCTGCAAGACGTTCGACTTCACGGAAGACATCCATATCGATCGCGTGTTCGACGTGGCGTTCGAGTCGATTCCCGAGAGCGTTCAGACCTACATCGTGAGGCACGCGGCGGTCGAGTTTCAGCGGTTCGTGCGGCGCGACAGGAACGCGGACCTGAGCAACGTCGCCGCCATGACCGAGGCCAAGACGATCGCGTATCGTCACGAGGGGATAACGTCGCCGTCGAACATGTTTGCCACGCCGTCGTTCGGCCGGCTGACGCGGGGCAGGCGATGACGATCACGACTGTCGGCGACGAATCGCTCCACGGCGGCATCAGCAACCGTCCCGACACGCTGATGCTCCCCGGGCAGGTCAAGGATGCGCGGAACGTGATCCTCGCGATCGCGGAAGGCGCGAGGCGCCGCGCGGGCTCACGCCACGCGTTCAACGTGACCGGGCTGGCCGCGTCGGGCGACTATCGGATTCACGCGATCGACCGCGACAGCGCGGAGAAGTACCTGGTCATCTACGGCGAGGGCGTGATCCGCGTGTTCGACCTGCTGGGCAACGAGGCCGTCGTCAACGCCACGGCCGACGCCGTCGCCTACCTGGCCTCTGGGTCGCCGTCCTCGGCCCAGCTCAGGCTCGCGACGACCCTCGACACCACGTTCATCGTCAACACGCTTGTCAAGACGGCGACAGACGAGACGCTTCTGATCTACACGGTCACGGCGACGCACCGTGACTATGACGTGATGACATCGCGTCTCCCGGCCGCAGACGGCGAGCACCACGAAGCGCTCGCCGCCGGATCGAACGCCGTGTTCGCGGCCGGAAACTATCGCTACGACGTTGGCGGTGAGAACGGGTTCGCGACGTGGGAACGGACCACGAACCCCAACGCCGTTTGGGCCAACCCGCTCGGGGAGTGGACCAAGGGCACGGCCAACGCCCAGGGGTTTCGTGTCCGATTCCAACGGCGTTCGATGAGCGCCACGGGGTTCACCTACACGCACGCGACGAACACGATCACGGGCACGTCCGGCTTCTTCTCCGACTACACGCACGAGTCGGGCGACGAGATCAGGATCATCAACGGCAACGCGAACCTCCCCTCGGGTTATTACCCGATCGTGTCGAAGACCGACGACACCAATATCGTGATCGACCCGACGGGCGTGGCGCTGTCGTCGGACGCGGCGCAGGCGGAGTCATCGGCTGTCGCGACCGCGAACAACCCGCTGCAAGTCGATCTGGACGGCGTTCACAGGGCCTACGAGGCTGTGCATGATTTCAACGCGTCGCCCAAAGGCTCTCTGGACGATATCGCGCTGGCGTTGCAGACCGCCATCAGGGCCGACGCCGGATCGGACCCGGGCGGGTCGGACATCATCATCGAGAACCGGGGCTCGGGCAAGTTCAGGATCGTGTCTCCGTGGCGCGGGACGGGCGCGAAGGTCAGGGCGCTCTACAGGCCCAACGCGGCCGGATCAACGTTCACGCTGACCAACCAGGCGGACGATCCGTTCTGGTTCGCCTCGGGCACGGCGACGGACGGCTCCGGAACGCCCGCGGAGGCCACGCAGTTTGTCGCGTCCCGTTGGGTTCCCGAGCCGGCCCCGGGCAGTTCGACCAGCACGTTGAAGAACGACACGATGCCCGTCGTCCTCCGGCGGACGAGCGTATCGCCGCTGAGATTCAACCTCGAACAGTTCACCTGGAAGCCGCGTCTCTCCGGCGACGACGCGTCGAACCCGCTTCCGGACCTGTTCGCTCAGGGCCGCGAGATTCTTGACATCACGGTGTTCAAAGATCGTCTGTGGTTGCTTTCTGACAACATCGTGCTCGCCAGCCAGACGGGCGATCTCGGCGATTTCTTCGTCGGCAACGTGGCCGCCCCGGCCGACTCGGACCCGATCGACACAAGGCTCCCCGGGGATCAGGTCGCGGTCGGAGAGTTCTTCGTTCATTTCAGGGACTCGCTGGCCGTCTTCGCCAAGAACGGGCGTCAGTTCCAGATGAACCGCCCCGCCGTGCTGACGCGCGAGAGCGTGACGTTCACGCCCGGCACCAGGATTATGACGCACAGCGTCAGGCCGGTCCCGACCGGGCAGAGGCTCTATTTCCTCGGGCGTTCAACGGGCGGGTCGCGTCTGTTCGAGGATTCCTATACGGACGTTGAAGTTTCCACGGAAGCGACGGACGTATCCGCGCACGCCTCGGAGGTCATCGGCGACAACCCGCGCGAGATGCACATCGCGCACAACGAAAACATGGTCTTCATCCTGCCGTCGGCGACGGACCGCGTTCACGTCTACCGTTCTGCGTTCGTCGGCGACCGCAAGATTCAATCGGCGTGGGCGACGTGGGACTTCGATCCGGCGGGCGCGATCGCGTCAACGGCGATCCTCAACGGCGAGTTGCACCTGCTCAGGGAACGCGCCGTCTCCGACCCGGGCAAGTGGGTGATCGAATCGATCCCCGTCGAGCCGTCGGCCGACCTGCTGACCATGCCGACGACGACCACGGTTCAGAAGACGATCCGGATCGCCACGTTCGGATCGGACAGGGTGAACATCAACAGCGTCATCGCCACGGGCGCGAACTTCGACGAACTCCGCGCCGACGTGGAGTCCAGATACAGCGTTCAGTGGTCGACCGTGCCCAATCCGATCACCGCCGCGTCGCTGTCCGCGGTCGATCTTCTCATTCTCCATGCGGACACGACCGTGACGTTCCCGGGCACGGCGATCGCTCCTCTGACGGCCGATGAACAGCGCGTCGTCAGCGACTTCATCAAGGGCGGAGGGGCGTACCTGCCGATCCTGGAGAACGCCTCCGTCTCCGGCATGCCCGCGGCGAACGATTCGTTGCTGCTCAAGTCTCTGGCGTCTCCGGATAACCTCGCGTTCACCGTCGCGGGGTCCAACGACCCGCCCGATGCGATCTTCAACACCACGGTCTCCGCCGGTTCGGACCCGATCACCAGCGGGAAGTTCGGCAACGCGGTCGACTGGAGTTTCGCGAACCCGTCGTCGATGACGGCCGTCGACTCGCGCTCGGTGTCGCTCGTGACCACGGGCGGGGTGCAGAGCCTTCCCGCGGGCACGCTCGTCTCATGGTTCGCCCCCAACGCCTACGGTGTCGGGTCCGGACCTATTCTTGTTGTGGCGGACTGGCAGATGTGGTACGATTCCAACATCACGGGCAGCGTCATCACCACTGGCGACAGCCTGCTGGCGCTGTCCAACCTGATCGCCGCGTTCGCCGGCGAAGCGACCGAGATTGTGGCAGGGACGCCCGTCTCGGTCCCGTCTCCGAGGCTGCTGGATCATTGGACGGCGGTCACGGGCGTTCATTCGGGCGGCGTCACGACATGGACGCTTCCGTTCACGGACGACAACCTCGATCTCATCGTCCAGGGCGGGGACATGGCGTCGCCGGGCGCGGAGATCACGATGACCTCGAACTCCGCCGGATCCGTGACGGCGGACGGCGATCACAGCGCTGGAAAGGCCATCATCGGACGCGTGTTCACGACCATGATCGAGCTGCCGCGTCCGTTCATCAGGGGTCGGGGGGACAGGGCCGCGTTGGACGTGGTGTCTCAGAGCGTCTCACTGACGGTCAGGCACACCGACGCGCTTCGGTACCAGGTCAGGCGCACCCAGCCCAACAGGCCCGACAGAACGATCGTGTTCACGCCGGCGGGCTCCGGGATCGAGAACGGCGAGAAGCGCTTCAATGTCCGTGGCGACTCGAAGAATCAGCGTGTGTTCATCGAGAGCGTGTCGGCCGACCCGGTGACGGTGGTCGGCGTTGAACGTCAGATCGACGCGACCAGGAGGCCGTGATGAGCAGGCTCGGCGTGCTCGGATCGGTGGCGACGGGGTTCAGCCTGGACCCGCTGGCGCCTGTTGAGCGTCGCGCTCCGGCGGTGCGCACGCGCGACATCTTCGGCGGTCTGCTGGGCGGCGCGCTCTTCGGCGCCGGCCTGGCCGGCGGGATCGCCACCAACAGGCGGGCCCGGGCGCTGGCGGGGAGCATCGCCGACGCTGCCGCGGTCAGCCTGCAACAGGAAGCGAACGCCGCAGCGCTGCGGCTGTCGGACGAGGCGAGACGTTCGGCTCTGATCCTGGGGACCATCCGGGCCGTGGCGGCCGAACGCGGGACCGGCCTGACGGGCGCCGACAGGGCGACGCTGCTGTCCTCGACACTCGATTCGGCCCGGATCAGGTCGATTCTGAGGCAGAACCTTGACAGCCGTTCTGCGGCGATCGTGTCCAGCGCCGACGCCCAGATCGCCAGGCTCAGGGCGTCGGCTCGAAGCCCGTTCGAGATCACCCTGCAATCGGCGTTCGGGGCGGCGGCCCCGGCCGCGTCGATCATCGGATCGGGGAGGTTCCTGTGACTCGACTGCCCGACGTGATCGCCGACATCGAAACAGGCCCCGAACTGACGTTCCGGGGCACGCCGCTGGACAACCGCACGCCGAGGATTCCCCGGGCCGGTCGCCCGGAGTTGCAGGCCCCCGGCGTGGCCCCGGTCGGCACGCTCGACACGCCGACCGTGGACGCGATCGTGGGCATCCTGAGCGGCGCCGGGGCTCTGGCCGGGCGTCTCATCGCGCGGTCCGATGAGGAGCGTGTGGCGCTGCGCGGGCAGGGCGTGCGTGCCTTCCGCGAGCGAGAGGCCGACCTCAGGGAGGCCATCGCCCGGGGGCGGGTGACGCGCCGCGAGGACGAGAGCGCCGAGGACTTCGCCCGGCGTGTGGCGTCGGGGGCCCTCGGGCTGGACATCAGGGGAGAAGCGCGTTCTGCGTTCATCGAGGCCGCCGTCGGGCCTCTCTCGGCCGAAGCGGTGCGTGTCACGGAGCGGATGCGGGCGTCCGGCGTCAGGGACGCGACGGAGGCGGTGCTGGTGACGGCCGAGGGCGCGCCGGCGGACCGCCTCGACGAGACGATCGGGACTCTCCTGTCCGTGAACCCGTCGCTGACGCGGCGTCAAGCGTCTGAACTCGTGGCGTCGCGGTCGCTGAGATTCGCGGCCGAGTCCGGCGACGCCGACCTGGTGTCGTCGCTGTCGGAGAAGTTCGCCGAGGACTTCCCGACGCTGGTGCTCACCAGCCAGCGGACGGTGGCGCAGCGGGTCGCCGCGGGGCAGCGTCAGGCCGACGCGGAGTTTCAGGAGTCGTTCGACCGCCGCGTGCTGACCGACCCGGACTTCACGCCCGAGGCGCGCCGCGAGGCCCTGATCGCCGGTCTTCAGAGCGGGGCGTCGCCCGGGCTCATCAGGACGATGCTGGACAGGGTCAACCGCGAGGAGCGGTCGCGGATCGGCGGAGCGATCACGGACATCGACAGGCAGGCAGCCGCCGCCGCCCTGAGCGATCGGATCAGCGCCGCCGAGGCCGCGTTGACCGATCCGACCGGCTCCGTGTCGCAGTTTTCCGACGAGACGATCACGCTGCCGTCGGGCGCGACTGTCCAGATCAGAGCCGACGAGGTGCGCGAGACCGCTCTGAACAACGTGATGCGGCGCATCGCCCGGGTCCACGCCGACGATCCCAACCGAGGCCTTCCGCAGCAGATCGCCGTTCTGGCGCGGTCCGGCGAAACCTACGATCAGTTCCGCAACATCATCACGGCCGGGGTGTCCGCGGCCGACGTGGCGCTGTTCAACCGGGGCGACCGGGGCCGCGTGACCGTCCCCGAGGAGACGCAGCGCGCCATCGAGTTGTACGGGACCATCAGGGCGGTCGCCGGGCCTTCGTCGTCGGTGCTGGCCAGACACACGACGGCCGATCAGAGGGCCTTCTTCGAGGCGATCGAGACGGCTCGAGAGATCAACCCGGACGCCGACGGGGCTCAGATCATCCAGAACGTGGCCCGCGCCTCGGCCAACGCGGGCCGCGTCTCTCGGGTCAGGCTTGATGACGATCTGCGCCGCAAGGTTCCCGGCCGATTCAGGAACGCGGTCAACGGCTCTGAGGTCGAGCGTCGGATCGAGGACCTGGCGACGTTCATGGTGAGGCTGGGTGCGCCGCAAGAGCGGGCCGTCAAGCGCGCCGTCGAGATCGTCCGGCAGGACACGCAGATCATCAACGGCGCCGCGGTGCAGACCGGGGGCAGGCTTCTGCCGGAGGCGTTCGAGACGGGTTTCGGGGGCGTCGTGACTCTCGATGAGGTCGTCAGGCACGCGGCCGAGCGGTACATCGCGCTGGCCGGCGCCGACGCCGGCGGCCTGGAGGCCGACGATCTGACGGTCGTGCCGTCGTCGTCGCGCGGGGTCTGGGTGCTCACGGACAAGGCGTCTCTGGACCCGGGCTTCCCGGTCGACGGGTTCGATCGTGTCGTGACGCGCTCGATCAGGGGCGAGAAGGTCCGAGTGGCGCTGGGCTCGTTCACGCTGGCGGATTTCTCAAATCTTGCTCGCGAGATCGGCGGCCGACGCGAGCAGACCGCCGCGGCGCGGGCGGCGCAGTCTCAGGCGTTGCGGCAGGCGGGATTCGAGCCCGGATCGGTGGAGATTCCGGGCCTGGGCGAGACGTTCATCACCGAGGGCGTCATCGGGGCTCTGGCCGACGTGTCGGGGGTCGCGCCCTTCACGTCGTCCGTGCTGCTGTCGGCGGCGGCCGGTCGGAACGTCACGATCAACGACCGTTCGGACGCGGACGCGGTTCTGCGCGATCTTCTGGACCAGGCCCGGGACGGGGCGAGCGTGATCCGGGACTTTGTGACCGGGCGACTGGCGCCGAGCGTGCTCAAGGCGTTCCTGTCCACGGGCTCGGCGGCGGCCGCGCGGTGACCAGGCTGACGGACATCCCGCTGGCCGAGCGGTTGGCCGATCCCGCCGCCGCGTCGCGTGAGCGGTCGCTGGCAGCCCAGCAGCCGCCCGAGCCGGCGCCGCCGGGCATCCTTGAGTTGATCGGTCTGGGGCTCACCACCTCGACCTCGATCGACGGGCTGCCCTTCGCGGCCTCGCGGTTCTCCGTGGGCCGGCCGGACCCGGACTTCCTGGTCACGCAGGAGATGCTTCGACAGGCGTCCGACGCCGGCTTGAGCGACGAATCGCTCTTGAGTCTGGCCGAGGCGCCCAACCGGGCGGTGTTCGACCTGACGCTCCAGCGTGAGTTGCGGCTGATGCGGTCGCGGGCGCGGCTGGACGAGAGGCCCATCGCGGGATTCGTGGCGTCACTCGGCGGGCAGATTCTCGATCCCGGGTTCATCGCGGCGGAGGCCGTTGCGGCCGGGATCGCGGGTCCGATCGGCGCCGCGGGCGGGCTCTCGGCGAGAATCGGCAGGCTGACCCGATCCGGGGCGGTGCTGGCGTCTTCGACCGCGGGCCTTGAGGCGGTTCTGACGACGACAGACGCGGAGCGTGATCCGAGGGGCATCGCTATCGCCGCGGCGTCGGTTCTGGCGATCCAGGCCGCCAGAATCCCGTTCGCGGCCCGGGCGGCCCGAAGGGCGGATCAGGCTGCGTCGATCCAGGCCGTGTCAGCGGCCGTCGACGGGTCGCTGCGGGGGCGCAAGCGGATCGATGCGGCGATCGCGTCGCTCTCTGACTCGGGCCGCGCGCGGCTGCGCGAGGGCATCGATTCTCTGACGCCCGAGAACCTCAGGCGGTCGCTGGCCGACCTGTTGGGCCTGGAACCCGAGGAGGCGGCGCGGCTGATCGACGACACAGAGTTCGACCCCGCGGACATCATCGACGACCTGACCGATCAGGCGGCGTCCGACTTCGAGCGAGCGGTCGCTTCGAGCGGGTCCGAGATCGCCGAAGTCAGGTCCGCGGCGACGGAGATTCCTCCGGCGGTCGCCAGCCGGGAAGACCTGGCCGCCCTGGAAGCCGGCAAGTCAGGTGAGGACTTCTTCGCGCCGGAGGTATCGGACGTCAAACTCGGGCCGATCGACCGGCTGAACGTCTTCAGCAGCAGCGCCGCCCTCCTGAAGTCCCCGGTCGAGGGCGTCCGAAAACTGGCGCCGCTGATCGGCGTGGGGCTCCCCGTGAGAACACGGGACGGGCGGTGGATCAGGCCAAGGACGGGGTTCGACTGGGCGGTCAACCGCAAGGTGGTCATCCAACGGAGGTACGCCGGGGTCTACGAGCCGGCGCGCAACGAGTTCGTCAAGCGCGTCGTCGGGACCGCGGACGGGATCAGGAACGCGGAAGACGCCGTCAACGCCTTTCATCGGGAAGTCGCCAGGGCGGTCATCTCGACCGACGCGTCGGATCTGGCGCCCGAGGCCGTCCGCGTGGCCCGGTTGCAACGCGGCGTGTACCGCGACCTGCTGGCCCAGGCCAAGCGTCACGGGCTCCTGCTGGACGTTGACCCCAACGACCTGTACATGCCGCTTCAGTTCGATCCCAACCGCATGGCGTCGGCGATCGCCGAGCACGGACGCGAGGCCGTGGTGGACGTGCTGACCCGATCGCTGATGCTCAGCGGTTTCAAAGACCCCGAAACCGCGGGCAAGATCGCCAGCGGGGTTCTGGAACTCGTCTCGCGCCGGCCGAGGTTCGACTTTGAGCTGGGCCGCGCCATCGGACAGGGCGATTTCGACACCATGCGGCGGATCATGTCAGAGACTCTCGCCGAGGCCCCCTCGGAGTCGATCCAGGAGGCCGCCGACGCCATCGAATCGGCGCTGCGTCGCGACGAGTCCGGGGCCTTCTTTGAGCGGCGGCGTCTGTTCCGAAACATCGACGTGTCGGCGCCGAGCGTCCGGCTTCGGGACCGTTCGGTGTCGTTCCTGGACCTCATCAACGACGACGCCCACGATGCTTTCCTGGGGTATCTCAACGCCTTCCACGGCCGTCTGGCGTCGAAGACCACGCTGGACGCCATAGCCGCGGACCTGGGCGAGGAGATCGGCTCGGTCGATCAGCTGATCCGCGTCCTGACGCGCCAGTTCGACGAGGACCAACTCGGGCTGATCCCGGCCGAGCGCCGACGGTTCCAGGCGGACGTGGACCGCATCCGCAAGTTCTTCACCCTGATGGAGGGCAAGCCGCTCTTTCCGGATTCCGCGGGCGCCGCGGTGGCCCGGTCGCTGACGGCCTTCAACACGCTCAGGCTTGACGGCGCGTTCTTCTTCCCGCAGCTGGCCGAGACCGGCGCAGGCATCGCCGATGCGGGCGTGACGGCCTCTGTTCAGACCATCCCGGCGCTGCCGCGTCTGATCCGCATGGTGGTCACGGGCGCCGCCCCTGACGGCCTGCAGCGGGACATCCAGTCGGCGTTCGGGGCCCTCAACGCGCTGGGCGTCGAGCGCCTCTCGGACCGGTTCACGGCGTTCGACGAAGCCCAGGGGCTGACCCGCATCAGGCGCGGCGAGAGGAGGCTCAGGCGTCTGGCTCGTCAGTCTCTGACGGTGACCGGGTTCATGCCTCTCCTGGCCGTCCAGCGTGAGGCTCTGGCGCGGGCGACGGTGCTCAGGCTGGTCAACATCGCCCGATCCGGACGGACCATGAGCGCCAAGCGGCTGGCGGACCTGGGGCTCACGGCGGACGAGTGGGCGGAGATCGCGCGGGAGTTGGCCAGAGACGACATCACCGAAGCGGCCACCGGCGTCCTGGGCGTCAAGATCAGGCGGGTTCACTTCTCCCGCATGTCGGCCCGCGCCGAGGCCGGCCTGATCGGCGCCCTGGCCAGGTCCAGCGCCAACGCCATCCTGTCTCCGAGCATCGAGTCCTCCCGCCTGTGGATGAGCGCCCCCCTGGCCCGCGTGTTCCTCCAGTTCAGGACGTTCACCATCGGCGCGTACCAGACGCTTCTCTTGCGGAACCTGAGGCTGCACGACGCCAAGGCGGCCTCGGTGGGGATTTTCTCGCTGGCCACCGCGGCCCTGGCCGAGGCGCTCAGGGCGTCGCTTCGTTCGGCGGGTCGTCCGGACGCCGAGGAGTTCAGGGAGAAGAACCTCACCCCGTCGGCTGTCGCGCGCGCGGCCGTGCGTCGGTCAGGCTTCGTGTCCTTCCTGCCGGACGTGATCGACGCCGCATTGCAGCAGTCGGGCGAGGACCCGCTGTTCAACTTCCGTGTCTCGGGCCTGCCCAGCGGCGCCTTCACCGACGTGGTGCTCAACAGCCCGACCGAGGGGCTTGTGGGCGACGTGGGCACGTCGGTCTTCAGGACGGCCCGCAACGCGCTCAGGGGCGGCCCGGTCTTCGACAAACGGAACGTCCGGGCGTTGCTGAATCTTGCGCCGTTCCGGAGAATGATCGGCGTCGAGCATGCCATGGAGCGTCTGATCGACTTGGCGCCGGACCCTGAATAGCGTTCCACGTGGAACAGGAGGATCAAGTGGGCAAGCGCAACCCCCCCCCTCAGAACAACGGGTTCCACAACGACAGCCGGGCCAACGAGATCATGGACCTGCTGCTGGACCGCGTCCTGCAGGTGCTCAAGGAGGGTCGGACCGTCAACACCTCCAAAGGCGACACCACCGTGGTCGATCCCACGGCGTCGGACCTGGGGATCGCGGCGCGCATCCTGATCGCGCTGGGCGTCCTCTCGGACACGGGCTCGGAGAGCGAGATGCAGGCGCTCCTGAGGAGCGCCCGAAGCGAAAAGCGAGAGCGTGATTGACCGCCACGCCGGGCGACGAGTCCGCGCGGTACCTCAAGCGGCTCGTTGACGATTTCGAGTTCTTCGCCGAGGAGTGCTGGCGGTTCCTCGGCCTCGGCGCCGTCGCCCCGATCACCTGGGTCGAACGCGCCATGATGCGCGCCATCGCGCACGGGCCGCGCCTCCGCGGCGTCCTGGGCGCGCGCGGCACAGGAAAAACCACGCTCGCCATGCTCTACTGCGCCTGGCTCCTGCTGCGCGATCAGGACCGGAAAATCCTCGTCGTCTCCAAAAGAGATCGCCACGCCGAGGAGTTCGTCGACACCATCGGCCGGTGGTTCCACATCATCCCGTTCCTGAGGCCGCTCATCCCCACAAGCAGGAACAAAGACTCGGCGCGGCGCATCCTCGTCGGCGGCGCCAAGCCCTCCAAGGACATGTCGCTCCGCGCCGAGGGCGCCGAGAACATGATCGAGGGCACCCGCGCGCACACCATCATCTGCGACGACATCGAGACCACCACCAACACCAAGACAGAACACAACCGCTCGACGCTCGAACGGCGCACCCACGAGTTCGCCTCCATCCTGTTCCCCAACACGGAGTCCGTCGCCGTCGATCCCACGGAAGTCGTCGTCCTCGGCACCTACCACCACCAGGAATCGCTCTACACCAAGATGGCCGCGCGCGGGTACCTGTTCACGTCCTTCCCCATGGAGTACCCGACGCTCGCCGAACAGAACGACATCCTCAACCTCGCCCCGGAAATCATCGAGCGGATCGAGGACGACCCCACGATCCGCAGGTCCGACACCCGCATCTCCAGCGTCTTCCCGCACCGCTTCGACGAAGCCGAGATCACCATCCGACGAAAAACCGGCCCCGTCTACTACGCGCTTCAGTTCATGCTGCGCGCTAACATCTCCAACCTCGACGCCAACCCGCTCAGGCTCTCCGACCTCATCGTCTACGACGGGTTCACCGAGGAGAAGGGACCCGCGTCCATCGCCTGGGGACTCAACGGGCCCGCCGGGTCAACCGAGATCACCTCCATCCGCTGCTACGGCTTCTCCGGAGACGCGCTCCACGGGCCCGCCGCCGTCGACTCCGTCATGGCGCCATGGCAGCACACCATCATGTGGGTCGATCCGGCAGCGCAAGGCAAAGACAAGACCACCGCCGGCGTCTACTCGCTCCTGGCCGGACGCGTCTTCTGCCACGAGATGCTCTGCTTCCCCGGCGAACCCTCCGAAGACATGATGAACCGCATCGCCGACGCCGCACAGAGGCTCAGAGTCCGAACCATCTACGTCGAAGAAATCGGACTCGCGTCGCTCTTCACAACCATGCTCCGGCCCGCCGTCAAACGACGGCACGTCGACAACTCCTCGGAACGATGGGCCTGCGGCGTCGAAGGCGTACGCGACTGGACGCAGCGACACCAGAAAGAACAACGCATCATCGGCGTCCTCAGCCCCGTCATGCAGAACCACAGGCTCGTCCTCGCCTCAAGCGTCGCCGCCAACAAAGACCTTCAGAAACAAATCACACGCATCAACTACCAGCGAGACTGCCTCCGGTCGCTCGGCGATGACATCGTCGAAAACCTCGCCGCCGGGTGCTGGTCCCTGGCGCGCGGACTCAGCGTCGACCCCGAAGGCGCCTCGGAACGAGCCCGGCAACGGTCAGATGAATACCTCCGGTACCGCGAAATCGCGCGGCGGCTCGCGTACGGACAATACCGCGAACCACGATGGCTCAGAACCGGGTGAACCGCCGCCGTCGCAACGCCAGAAACCCCGCACGACACACACGAAAACACCCTCAGGCCGAATACGCCGGAGATTGACGCGGGGTCCCCACGGAAAGCGGGATTCTGCGTCGCCCCCCAGATGGGCGCGACGAACGCGGGCGAAACGTCCAGGATGCAGCGGATCGGCGCCAGAGGCTTACCCAAACGCGGGCGCCCATTGTCGCATAAGGACTTACGACAATGTGGGCGCTAAAGTGGGCGCGCACACGCACGAACGCGCACACGCATGCGCGTAGGCGCGCACACGCACGCACGCGCGCAGACGCTGGCTCAACGTCCGATAACACGCAACGTCCGCGCCGTTATCCATGCCCTGATCACTGCCCGCTCAGCCTCCATGCAGCATCGCTCGCTCGCTCGCTCGGCAAGTGTGCTCACGCCCCTTTCGACGATCGCACACACACACACGCAGATGCACACGCACATGCTCGCAGTGTCGGCCTGCGATCACGATCAGTCAGCGGCGCACTGCGCGCTGCCGATGTGACTGAT
>RFGH01000005.1 GCA_003696675.1 Planctomycetota bacterium | reverse complement strand
GCGGGGGTGGGGGAAGAGACGAAGAGACGGAGAGACGAAGAGACGGAGTGGGGAAGGACCGCCCCGGGGCGGCAATCATCGGGCATGTTCACCGGGATTGTGCGGCATGTGGGTCGGGTGGTGTCGGTCGAGCCGACGGCGGCGGGGGTGCGGCTGACGGTGGACCCGCTGGGCTGGGACCACCGGCCGGAGCCGGGGGACTCGATCGCGAACGCGGGGTGCTGCCTGACGCTGGTCGAGCCGCTGGAGAAGTCGGGCGGCATGCTGACCTTCGACGCGATCCCGGAGACGCTGGCCAAGACCACGCTGGGGACTTGGGCGCCCGGGCGGGGGGTGAACCTGGAACAGGCGGCCCGGATGGGCGATCGGCTGGACGGGCACATCGTGCAGGGGCATGTGGACGGGGTGGGCACGGTCGAGCGAGTGGAGACGGCGGACGGCTGGCGGGTGCGGATCGGGGTGCCGGGGGAGATGGGGCGGTACCTGGTGCCCAAGGGATCGATCACGGTGGATGGGGTGAGCCTGACGCTGGCGGCGGTGGGGGGTGTCAAGGAAGGGACGCCGTGGTTCGAGGTGGCGTTGATCCCGGAGACTTTGGCGCGGACGACGCTGAAGGAGTTGGGGGTGGGGGATGGGGTGAACATCGAGTGCGACATCACGGCGAAGACGGTGGCGCATGTGGTGGAGCACTATCTGAGTGAGCGGGAGAGGGACTGACCATGGGTGCCATGCAGACGGCGCAGCCTTCTGCATGACGGCGTATCTTGTGGTTTCATCCCGCAGAGGGCTGCGCCGTCTGCGGGGCACCCGTCGGTCGTGCGTGTCGGGTCGATGTCCTCGGGTTTGTTGTGATGCGGCGGATCAACAGTCCTTATCACGCTCGGTTCCTGACCTTCTCGACCTATCGCCGGCTTCCGTTGTTCGAAGAGGTCTGGATTCGGGACGCGTTCGTCGAGCAGCTTCGGCTGACGCGCGTTCGCCATCCGCTCAGTCTGTATGCGTGGGTGTTGATGCCCGAGCATGTCCATTTGCTGTTGCACGAGCGTGCGACGGGCCGCCTTGATGGCGTTCTCAAGACGCTCAAGATCGGGCTCGCCAAACGCGTGCTTTCGGTCTGGCGCTCGGAACGGTCGGTGGTGCTCGATTCGATTCTGGATGACGCGGGGCGTCAGCGGTTCTGGCAGCGCGGCGGGGGGTATGACCGCAACATATTTACGAGCGAAGAGTTCGCTGAGAAGTTTCGATACATCCATCTGAATCCGGTTCGCCGCGGGCTTGTGAAGTTTCCGGAGGAGTGGAAGTGGGGATCGGCGCGGTGGTGGGCAGGTCGGCGGGAGGGAGAGATCGAGTGTGATTACTACGGGCGATGATTTGTGACGATGTTGATTGGTCGGTGGTTCATCATGCAGAAGGCTGCGCCGTCTGCATGGCACCCATTGGGGCGGGGGCGTTTGCCATCCGCTCCCTTCCGGTCGCGGCTATCTGGTAAACTAAAGCGATGCGTGTCCTCGGCTTCGATCCCGGATTGCGAGTCACCGGCTACGGGTGCGTGGCGGGGGATGAGGTGCGGCCGGCGATTGTGGAGGCGGGGGCCGTGCGGCTGGTGAAGGGGTCGGGGCCGGTGCCCAGCGTGGCCGACCGGCTGGTGGAGCTGGACCGGGACATCCGCGAGCTGATCGGGCGGCTGGTCCCGGACGCGATCGCGATCGAGGGGCTGTTCGCCCATTACAAGCACCCGGAGACGGCGATCAAGATGGCTCATGCGCGGGGACTGATCCTGCTGGCCGCCCGTCAGGCGGGGGTGGAGATCGTGGAGTTGAAGCCGGCGGAGGTGAAGAAGTCGCTGACAGGGTCGGGGCGGGCGGATAAGGCACAGGTGCAGGAGTCGGTGCGGCAGTTGTTCCGGCTGGAGGAGGTGCCGAAGCCGAACGATGTGGCGGACGCGCTGGCGATCGCGGTGGCCGCGGGGCGGCGGGCGGCGGTGGGGCTGGGGG
>RFGH01000168.1 GCA_003696675.1 Planctomycetota bacterium | reverse complement strand
TGGGTGATGGAGCGGCTTGGGGCGATGGGGTATCGGGTATGGCGGGAGGAATCGCCGGTGCGGGAGGGGACGGCGTTCAATGTGATCGCGGAGCAGCGTGGGGTGCGGTGGGCGGACGAGATCGTGGTGATCGGGGCGCACTATGACACGGAGGTCGGGACGCCGGGGGCGGACGACAACGCGAGCGGTGTGGCGGGGATACTGGAGCTGGCGCGGCGGTTTGCGGGGGTGGAGACGGGACGGACAATCCGGTTCGTGGCGTTTACGAATGAGGAGGGATCGAACAGCCGCGGGAATGTGATGGGGAGCCGGGTGAGCGCGGAGGGGTCTCGGGAGCGGGGCGAGCGGGTGATGGCGATGCTGTCGTTGGAGATGCTTGGGTACGCGGACTCGACGCCGGGGTCGCAGCGGTATCCGTTCGATCGGGAGTCGGCGATCGGGCGGAGCATGAACCTGCCGGACCGGGGGGACTTCATCGCGGTGGTCGGGCGGACGACGGACGCGGCGTTGGTCGAGCGGCTGGGGTCGGCGATGGCGGGCGCGGGGACTGTGCCGGTGGTGCCGGTGGCGCTGCCGCCGGTGATCCCGGATATCTACCGGTCGGACCACGCGAACTACTGGATCTCGGGGTATCCGGCGGTGATGGTGACGGACACTTCGAACTTCCGGAACCCCCACTATCACAAGGCGACGGACGTGGTGGGGACTTTGGACTTCGGGTTCATGGCGGGGGTGGTGGATGCGTTGGAGGTTGGGGTTTGGGGGTTGGTGGAGTGATGCGCATGCGTGCGGTCTTGATCCTGTGGATTGGGGGTCTGGCGGGTTGCGCCGGGTCACCGATGATGTCGGGCAATCCGATCGTGGAGGGGTGGTACGCGGACCCGGACTCGGCGGTGTTCGGGGATCGGTACTGGGTGTACCCCACCTTCTCTGCGCCGTACAACGATCAGTTGCACTTTGATGCGTTCTCGTCGCCGGACTTGGTGACTTGGACGAAGCACGAGCGGATCCTGGATTCTGAGCGTGTGTCGTGGGCGTGGCGGGCGATGTGGGCGCCGTGCATCGCGGCCAAGGACGGGAAGTACTACCTGTTCTTCGCGGCCAATGACATCCAGAGCGATGATGAGCCCGGGGGGATCGGGGTGGCGGTGAGCGATGCGCCGGGTGGGCCGTTTGCGGACTATCTGGGGCGGCCGCTGATCGACGCGTTCCACAACGGAGCGCAGCCGATCGATCAGGCGGTGTTCCGTGATCCTGAAAGTGGGAAGTGGTTCATGTATTACGGCGGTTGGGGGCACTGCAATGTGGCGCAGTTGAACGACGACTTCACGGGGTTCGTGCCGTTCGAGGACGGGTCGGTGTTCCGGGAGATCACGCCGGAGCACTATGTCGAGGGGCCGACGATGCTGTACCGCGATGGGCGGTATTACTTCATGTGGTCCGAGGGCGGGTGGACGGGTCCGGACTACCGGGTGGCGTACGCGGTGTCGGACTCGCCGCTGGGACCGTTCGAGCGGGCGGGGGTGATCCTGCAGCAGGACCCGGAGGTCGCGACCGGGGCGGGGCACCACAGCGTGCTGCGTGTGGGCGAGGACGAGTGGGTGATCGTGTACCACCGGCGGCCGCTGGGGGAGACGGACCGGAATCACCGGGTGGTGTGCATGGACCGGCTGGAGTTCGCGGCGGACGGGTCGATCGTGCCTGTGCGGATCGGGTTTGAGGGGGTCGAAGGGCGGGCGGTGCCGATCGAGTAAGATGGGGCCATGACCACGCAGGAAGACACCGCGGTGTATGCCGGCTCGTTCGACCCCCCCACCACCGGGCATGTGTGGATGATCGAGCAGGGGGCGCGGCTGTTTTCGCGGCTGGTGGTGGCGGTGGCGCGGAATCCGGAGAAGCACTACACATTCGAGCTGGAGCAGCGGCTCGCGTGGCTGCGGGCCATCGCAGCGCAGCTTCCGAATGTGGAGATCGCGAGCATCGAGAACGAGTTTCTGGCGCGGTATGCGGCTCGGATCGGGGCGCGGTATGTGGTGCGCGGGATCCGGAACGAGGACGACTATCAGTACGAGCGGGGGATGCGGTATGTGAACGCGGACCTTTCGCCGACGGTGTCGACGGTGTTCCTGATGCCGCCGCGGGAGTTGTGCGAGATCTCGTCGAGCTTTGTGAAGGGGATGGTGGGGCCGGAGGGGGGGGAAGAGGTCGTGGGGCGAATGG
>RFGH01000167.1 GCA_003696675.1 Planctomycetota bacterium | reverse complement strand
GTTCGGAGCGGTCGGGGCGTGGGAGGTGCGGCCGATCTATGCCCGCGAGCCGGACGCGGTGACGCAGTGGCGGGCCCGCCACGGTGGCTGAGGGCGGGATCGGGGTGGAGGGGGACACAGATTTGGGTGCGTGGGGCTGGGCAAGATGGGGTCTGCCGCCCCCGGGTCTTGGGGGGAGATTGGCTGATCCGCGCGATCGTCGTGAAGTCCGGTGTTGTTGGGGTCGATGAGCCCATTCGCCGGTGAGCCGTTGGTCCGGCGGGAGGTTGCTCCATGTCTGATGCCAACGGATCCGAGAACCTGGCGGGCAAGAAGGTCTTTACGACCGGCGAGGCCGCCAAGCTGTGCAAGGTGTCGCAGCAGACGATCATCCGGTGTTTCGACGCCGGGCGTCTGAACGGGTTCCGCGTGCCGGGGTCGAAGTTCCGGCGGATCCCTCGTGAGGAGCTGCTGCGGTTCATGCGTGAGAACGGGATCCCGACCGACGCGCTGGAGACGGGCAGTGTGCGGGTGTTGGTGGTCGATGACGATCCGGAGATTGTGTCGCTGGTCGAGGAGTGGCTGGGGGAAGACGGAAGGTTCGAGGTGCGATCGGCGCAGACGGGGTATGACGCGGGGATGGAGACCGAGCGTTTCCGCCCGAACATCATCCTGCTGGACTACATGCTGCCGGACATCAACGGCAACATTGTGTGCCAGCGCGTGCGTGAGAACGAGGCGCTGGCGGGCACGAAGGTGCTGATCGTGTCGGGCGTGGTTGAGGAGGAGGAGGTCGAGCGGCTGAAGCGGTCGGGGGCTGATGGGTTCCTCAAGAAGCCGTTCGATCTACGCGAACTGGTCGTACGGATCGAGTCGATGCTGGGCTTGGACGCGGTGGGGCGGGAGTGATCGGTGGGCGACGCGGGCGGACGCCATGCCGACGCGGACACGATCATCGACGCGATCGGTGCGCCGTGTCTGGGCGTGGCGGCGAAGGAATGGCTTCGTTTACGCGGGCTGGATGATCCGGCGTTGGACCGGGCGGTGGAGCTGCTGTCGAACGACGCGGTGCTTTGCGAGCCCGTGCTGGCGTGGTGCCGATCGCTGATCGGCGAGTCGGGCGGTCGCGTGACGACGGTGCACCGGGCGGTGATCATGCTCGGCTTGCCGGCGGTGCGTGCGGCGGTGATCGCGGTTACTGGGGCCGGGGCGATGGACGCGCTGGTGGTCCGCGGCGGGATCGATCGGGAGGGCTTCTGGACATACGGGTGCGCGGTGGCTTCGTTCTGCGAGTCGATGGGCGAGCGGGTGGGTGTGGATGCCGGCGAGGCCTCGCTGGCGGGGCTGTTCGCCAACGCGGGGCTGGCGTGCCTGGCGGCGTTCGATCGTGCGCGGTTCGGACGGGTCATCGACGAGTGCGAGTCGACGCAGAAGCCGGTGGGCATGGTGCTGCGTCGGGCGTTCGGCGTGGATCAGCACACGGTGGGCAAGCGTCTGATGGAGCGTTGGGGTCTGTCGGCGTCGGTGCGTGACGGCGTGTTGCACCGCGGGCAATCGCCCGACGGGCTGCCGGCGTCGGCGGATCGGTCGATGGCGGGGCTGGTGACGCTGGGTTGCGCGTGGGCGCGGGCGGACCACTTGGGTTGGTCGGGCGAGTTCGGGCCGCTGGGGGATGTGGGGCGTGCCGGGGCGGCGATGGGGTTTGCGGAGGACGAGGTCGCGGCGTGCGGACGGCGGGTGCTGGACGCGGTGCGGGCGCGGGCGCGGGCGTTGGGCGTGGGCGGGTCGGGTGATCCGCTGGCGTGGTCGGCGTCGAGCGCGATGCGTCGCAGTGCGGAGTTGGCGGCCCGGTTGCGGGATCTGACGCGGCGGTCGGAGCGTGCGACGCTGGTGCTCGATGCGTTGTCGTCGTTCCAGGAGCGTGCGGGTGTGGACGACACGCCCGAGGCGGTGGTGTGCGGGATCGGCGCGTCGTCGTGCGGGCTGCTGGGTGTCGGCAAGGTGGCGGTGGTGTGGCAGGAGCGTGCGGGGCGTGCGTGGCGGCTGTCGCTGATCGACGGCGAGGGGCGGAGCGAGCGCTCGCGGGAGGTGGCCGCACCGGGCGAAGAGGCGATGATCCAGCGGCCCGCCGATCTGGCGGGGACGCACGCGGTGGGTCTGCTGCTGGCGTGCGATCTGGGGTGGCTTGCCCGGCTGGTGGAGCATCTCCGAGAGGCGGGTACGCCTGTGTTTATTGGGATCGGTGCCGAGGGCGAGGCGGACGGTGCGTCGGCGGTGGTGCTGGCGCCGGTGCCGCGGCCGACGCATGACGCCGCGGCGTTCGCGCCGCTGAGGGGTGTCTGGGCGGGTGCGCTCGAGTCGGCGGTGCGTCTGGCGGACGCGCGGCGGCTGGAGGAGGAGCTGACGGCGGTGAACCGTGCGTTGGTCGAGACGCGGGAGGAGATGGCGTCGCGGGAGTCGATGGTGCGTCTGGGACAGATGGCCGCGGGGGCGGCGCACGAGTTGAACAATCCGCTGACGGTGATCCGTGGTCGTGCGCAGATGATTCTGGAGAAGGCGTCGACCCCCCGGCAGCGTGACGACGCGATGGCGATCGCGGAGGCGGCGCGTCAGGTGTCGGACATGGTGACCTCGATGCACCTGCTGTCGATCCCGCCGAAGGTCAAGCCGGTGGCGTGCGACGCGATGCTGGTGCTGCGTGACGCTGTGGACCGGGCGCGGGCGCGTGTGCCGGCGGAGGCGCAGAAGTCGCGCGTTCGGATCAGCGCGGACGGTCTGTCTCCGGGGATGGTGCTGGACCCCGAGCTTGTGGCGCAGGCGTTGTGCGAGCCGATCGCGAACGCGATGATGGCGCGTCCGGGCGGGGAGGTTCAGGTTTCGGCTGAATCCGAGGCGTTCACGGACCGACTGAAGGTTCGTGTGATGGATCGCGGGCCTGGATTCAGCGGCCGTTCGCTGGCCCACGCGTTCGATCCGTTTTTTTCCGAGTTGCCGGCCGGTCGTCGGGCGGGGCTCGGGCTGGCCCGGTCGAGGGCGTTGGTTGAAGTGATGCACGGGCGGATCGAGATCGGAAACAACCCGGGCGACATCGGCGGGGCGTTCACGGAGATTGTGATCCCGCAGTCTGAGTTCAAGGGACGCAGGGCCGCGTGAGTTCGGCGGGCTTTGAGGAGAGAACCATGGACCACGACAGCACACAGGCGGACTTCTCGCCGATCACGGTGCGGGTGCTCGTGGTCAGCGCGCGTCCCTCTCTGAAGCGCAAGATCGAGTCGATGCTCGACGGCGTGGTGGAGTCGCTGCGGTTCGCGCGTGTGGGCTCGGTGGCCGAGCGGATGATCGAGGAGTCGCCGTGCGATCTTGTGATCGTGGACCGTGCGTTGCCGGGGGAGGACGGGCTCGAGGTGCTCGAGCGTCTGAGCGACAAGATGCAGGGCGTGTCGGGCGTGATGATCGTGGAGTCTCCGAGCGCCGAGGACGCGGTGCGCGCGATGCGTGCGGGTGCGTGCGATCTGATCTCGCCGAGGACGCGGACGAGCGAGGTGCTGCGTCGGGTGCGTCTGGCGGCGAAGCGGGCCGAGCGGAACCGTCAGCGTGACCAGCGGATCGGGCGGCTGCGGAAGCTCTGCCACACCCTCAAGAACGCGCAGATGCGGGTGTCAGCGCAGGTCGGGGATATGTGCAACGACCTTGTGGACGCCTATCGTGACATGTCCGAGCAGCTCACGGATGTGCGGATGACCGGCGAGCTGGAGACCCTGCTCCGTCAGGAGTTGGAGATCGAGGGGCTGCTGCGGACGGTGCTCGAATACACGCTGGCGCGGCTTGGTCCCACGAACGCGGCGGTCTTCCTGCCGTCGTCGTCGGGTGAGTTCTCGTTGGGCGCGTATGTGAATCATGATGTGCCCAAGGACCATGCCGAGGTCATGCTCGACCATCTGGCGGATTCGCTGGCGCCCGCGTTTGAGGACCGAGAGGGCGTGCAGTGCATGTCCGGTTCGGCGGAGATCGAGAGTTGGCTGGGTTGCGATGCGCACTGGCTGGAGGACCGCACGGTGCTGGTGTACGCGTGCCGGCGGGAAGGGGAGTGCCTCGGCGTGCTGACGCTGTTCCGCGACCAGGGGCGCTCGTTCAGTGAGGCGAACATCCGTGCGGTGAACATCATCGGCGGACTGTTCGCCGCCCAGCTCGAGCGGGTGATCCGCGTGCATCACCGGCACCTGCCCAAGCACAAGTGGGGCGTGTTCGATCCACCCGCCCAGGACGATGGCGACGAGTGGTGGGACGACTGGGGCATGGCGGCCTGAGCCGTCGCGCGGGAAGTTGTCCGGGCTTTTCCGGGCCGGTCTTGGGGCGTTCAAACTCGATGACAGCCAGCTCGCGTCTCTCTCGGTGAAACCGAGGGCGACCGTGGTTCGTTCGTGTTCGGACAGGTCGAGGGCGACCGTTGCGAGCGATCCGCGGGGGGATGAGCGGTGCCGGTCATCGGTTCGTCGATGTGGACGGGGCATCGCGGCGGAGGGAGGGCGGTCGCGGTGGTGGAGCTGCCCGGGGCGCTTGGCGAGGTGGTCGTGCACGAGGACCCGATGCCGAAATCCGATCCGGTCGACGGCGGGGTTTGATCCGCAGCAAACTTGTCATTGAAATACAACGCCCCGCGGTTTCGCGGGGCGTTGTTTGTGGATGGTGATGTGGTGTCAGACGGTGAAGCGGGCTGCGGTGGCCGAGAGCTCGTCGATGCGTCGGGCGAGGTGATCGCACGAGCTGGCGGAATGCTCGGCGGCGGCGTTGACCTCGCGGATGGCTTCGGCGATGCCGGAGATCTCCGAGGCGAGGCGTCCCACGCCGTCGACGATGGCGTCGAGTGAGCCTGCGGCCTGGTTGGCCAGGTCGGCGTTGCTCTCGGCCTCTGCGACGGTGGCGCGCATGCGTTCGGCGGCGTCACGGGAGTTGTCGCGGAGCTGTCCGATGGCGTCACGGATCTCGCCAGCGGCGGCGAGGGAACGGTCGGCCAGCTTGCGGACCTCGTCGGCGACGACGGCGAAGCCGCGTCCGTGCTCGCCGGCGCGGGCCGCTTCGATGGCGGCGTTGAGGGCAAGGAGGTTGGTCTGGTCGGCGATGTCGCCGATGGTCTGCACGAATGCGGCGATGGTGTCGCTGGCCGCGACGAACTCCGAGACGGCGCCGGCGGAGTCCTCGATCTGGGTGCGGATGCGGTCCATGTTGCGGATGGATTCGCCGATCACCCGTCCGCCGTCGGTGGCGCGCCGGCGGGCTTCGTCGGCGCTCTGGAGGGCCGAGTCGGCGCGGTCGGACATGCTCTGGGTGATGCCGGAGGTCTCGACGGCGGCCTCGGCGATCTGCATCGAAGCGTTGCGGGACTCTTCGGAAGCGGTCTTGATCACGGTCACGGTTTCCCGCATGGACTGCAGGAAGCCGTCCACAGCGGCGGCGACCGCGCCCAGCGAGCCGTCGTCCTGGAGTTGGATCCGACGGGTCAGGTCGTTGCTGGATTCGATCTCGGCCAGTCGTGCACCAAGCGCGGCAGCGGCGTTGGTCACGCGGGCGGCGACCTCGTCCAGTTCGGTCTCGCGCGCGGCGGCGAGGCGCATGTCCTGCTCGCCCCGGTGGGCGAAGTACATCAGGAAGCCCACCTCGGTCAGAAGCCAGGTGGCGTGCTCCAGCCAGCGGAGCCGGCTGGCGTTTTCAACGCCGAAGATGGACTGAGGCCAGAGCAGGTTGCGACCGAGGTGGTCGACCGCGGCCACCGCGGTGGCTGCGGCGATCACGCGCCAATCGCGGTACAGCGAGAGGATGGCCATCGACGCGAAGTAGTGGAAGTGGAACTCGATGCGCCCCCCGCCAACATGGACGAACAGGCCGCCCATCACGGCGAAGGCGATGCCCACGCACAGCCGCGTGGCCGGATGCCCGGGCCGGGTCAGGGCGAGGAACACGGGCATCGACGCGGTGAGCCCGCCGAGGAGGATCGAGCCGATCAGGTGGGCGTTGGGGCTGGACGAAGCGCCGATCCAGGTCTTTGGCGATACCACGAATGCGAGCAACACCAGCACGATCCACTGCACGCCCAGCGCTCCGGCGAGGATCCGATCGGTGCGTCCGTGCAGGGCGAGGCGTTCTTCGGCGAAGCGTTCGTCCGCGCTGCGCACGGTTGTATTGGTTGAGTTCGGTTGGATCATGGCGTGCATGCGTGTTCTCCTTCGATGGAGCAGGAGCCGAGGAGGGCCTCGGGGTCGTTGGTCAGCGGACAGCCGTAGACCGGGGCCGCGGGGGCCGGCGCGGGAGCGCCGGAGAGCAGGGCGCGGACGGCGGCCGATCCGGTGTTCGGGCCGGTGTGGGCGCGGGTCGGCGTGATGCCGCCGGCGAAGCGGAGTGCGCCGGAGGGGTCGTAGACGGTGACCCAGCCGCTGGTCAGACCGCCGAAGCGGGCGCTGAGCCGCGCGTCGGGGTCTGGGATGATCCGGGCGTCGGGGCGTTTGCCCAGCCGCCGGATGACGCCGGTGTCCGCGAACCGGTCGTTATCGGGCGGCTGGAAGGCGAGCACGACGAGTTCGTGCGGCGTGCCGATGCCCGCCAGGGCGGACTCGAGTTCGTCCGCGGTTGCGCGTGTGCACGGGCAGCGCGGGTGGGCGGCCAGCACCACGGTCCATGCGCCGTCGGTGCGTTCGATGCCCGTGTCGCCCGGCCACTGTGTAGGAGCGATCGCCGCGTCACCCGATTGTGAGGCATAGCGACTCAGATATGTGGCGCCCGCGCCCAGCGTGATCGCCCACGCGGGGACGAGGATCGAGACAAGCCATCGTGATGGGCGCGCACGGGTGGGCACGCATCTTTCATCGGTTGTTCGGGGGCGTGGCTGAGGTGCAACCGGTGGAGACCGCCCCACACAGAGCCTCGTTTCGGGTGATTGTGCTCAGTCGTCGAAGTACGCGCCCGCGTCGTCGGGCAGGTCGGCCAGGAAGGCCTCGGCGTCGATCTGGTCGGGGGTCAGGTCCACATCGAAATCGCCTGTCGCTTGGTCCGGCGCGTGGAGCACGCCCTTGCCGGCGGCTTTGGCCCGTTTCTCGACGCGGCTCTTGGCCCGCAGGATCAATCTTATCGGAACTTCGTCAAAGGGCAGCAGCTCGCGGAAGCGGTTCATGAGGAACCGCTCGTAGTTCTGGGTGAAGCGGTCGGGGTCGTTGACCACCAGCACCAGCGTGGGCGGGTGGGTCTTGACCTGGCTGGCGAAGTAAACGCGGGCCTCGGAGCCGAGCTTGTTCGACGGGCCGCGCTGTTCGAGGATGCTTTGGATGATGCGGTTGAGCTGCCCGGTGCCGACGCGGGTCGAGGCCTGTTCTTCCAGCTCGAACGCCAGTTCCATCGTCTCGCGGATGTTCATGCCGTCCTTGGCGCTCATGATGGCGATGGGGGCGAAGTTCAGCCCCTTGAGCTCCTTGCGGATGTACTCCTCGTACCGCTGCGGCGTGACGGCCCGCCCGTTCGGGTCGGTGCGTCCCTCGGCCAGGTCCCACTTGTTGACAACGATGACGACGGGCTTGAAGCTCTTCATCACCATCTGCGCGAGATGCTCGTCCACCTGCGAGATCGGCTCGCTGGCGTCGATCATCAGCAGGACAACATCGCAGCGAGCGATCGCCCGTTCGGCCCGGTCGAGGGCGTACCACTCGATCTGGTCCTGGAAGGATTTTTTGCGGCGCAGCCCGGCGGTGTCGATGGCGATGAGGCTTTTGCCGTCGAACTCAAACTTCACATCGATCGCGTCGCGGGTGGTGCCGGCGATCTCGCTGACGATCACGCGGGGCTCGCCGGCGAGGGCGTTGATCAGGGTGCTCTTGCCGGCGTTGCGCTTGCCGACGATGGCGACCTTGAGGTCGGCCTCGGGCTCGGGCCCGTCCTCGTTGAGGGGAACCATCTCGTAGAGCCGGTCGAGAAAGTCGCGCCGGAAGTACTTGGAGGTCGAGCTGATGAGCAGCGGCTCGCCGAAGCCCAGGGCGGCCAGTTCGTAGCCGTGCGGCTCCCAGCCTTGGCCGTCGCACTTGGTGCCGACGACGCGGACCTCGGTGAGCGCGCCCTTTCGGTCGCGCCGCCCGAGCTTCTGCTCGCGGAGCATCTGGGCGATGGCCTCGTCCTGAGGCGTGATGCCCGCCTGCACATCGACCGCGAAGAGGATCAGGTCGGCGTTGGAGACCGCCTCGGCGATCTGGTACTCGATGTCCTTAGACAGGCTGCCCAGGTCGGCTCCGACCTCGTTGAAGCGGGCGCCCTCGGCCACATACACGCCGAAGCCGCCCGTGTCGGTGATCTCGACGGGCTTGACAGGCCCCCGCCCGTCCGGCGGGTCCAGCTCGACGACCACGGAGAGCCGGTCGCGGGTCACGCCGGGCGTGGGGTCGACAATGGCGATCCGCTCCTGAGCGATCAGGTTCAGGAGCGAGCTTTTGCCGACATTGGGGCGGCCGACGATGGCGATGCGTGGGACGGGCATGGCCCCAACTCTAGGCGGGAGCGGCGGATACGCAAGTTTCGCCGGCGTACCCTCGCCCGTGACGCGATACCCCGTCATCGTGGGCCCCACCGCGGGGGGCAAGACCGGCGTGGCGATCGAGCTCGCGCTGCTGCTCGAGCGGCTCGGGCGCGGGCCGGCGGAGGTCGTCACCGCCGACGCGTTCCAGATCTACCGCGGCATGGACATCGGCACGGCCAAGCCGACCACCGAGGAGCAGCGCGGCGTCGTCCACCACCTGATCGACCTCGTCGAGCCGACCGAGCGGTTCACCGTGCACGACTGGCTGGCGCGGGCCGAGCCGGTGATCGCGGACATCCGCGCCCGCGGCGGCACGCCGATCGTGGTGGGGGGGACGAACCTGTATGTCAAGGCGTTCCTCGACGGCATGTTCGATGCGCCGCAGCCGAGCGCGGCGGTGCGCGAGGCGGTCGCGGCCATGACCCAGGCGCAGCGACACGCGGAGCTGGAGCGGGTCGACCCCGACGCGGCTCGGCGGATCCACCCCAGCGACATCCGGCGCACGGTGCGGGCGCTCGAGGTCTATCGCCAGACCGGCACGCCGATCAGCGTGCTGCAGCGACAGTGGGACGCGGCATCGGTGGCACGCCCGGACGCCGTGCTGGTCGGGCTGGAGTGGGGGGTCGAGGCGATCAATGCGCGGATCAACCGGCGGGTGAAGGGCATGCTCGACGCCGGGCTGGTCGGCGAGGCGCGGGGGTTGTGGGCGTCCGGGCGGCTGGGCCCCCAGGCGCGGGAAGCGATCGGGTACAAGCAGTTGATCCCCCATTTCGAGGGGAAGCAGCCGTTGGAGGAAGCCGCCGAGCGGATCAAAATCGAGACCCGGCGGCTCGGCAAGAACCAGCGGACCTGGCTCAAGCGGCTGCGGGCCCGTCCCGGGAGCCTATGGATCGGGGCAGAGGACAAGATTCCGGCTGAGATTGCGCAACTTATTGCAAAACAGATATTTACATCATTGCCGTAGGGGGTATTGCGCGGGGCGTTGGGCGGGGGCGGCTTGACTCTGGGCGAGATTCCGTCTTCCCTGTCCACCCGGACCCCGGGCCTGGCAGGCGGCGGGGCGGATTGCTGCATGGCCAAGAAGACGACCAAAAAGACGACCAAGACCACCACCAAGAAAGCCGGGGGGCGGTCCGCCCGTTCCGGTGGTGGTGGGGGGAAGCAAACCTATAAAGCGGGCGAGGCCACCGGGAAGGACCTGGTGATCGTCGAGTCGCCCGCCAAGGCGCGCACCATCAATAAGTATCTGGGCGACAAGTACCATGTGATGGCATCGGTGGGCCATGTCCGCGACTTGCCCAGCAAGAACCCCAAGGGCGTGAAAGACCCCGTTCCGGGTGTCAAGATCGAGAAGCGATTCCAGCCCAGCTATGAGATCCTCAAGGGCAAGGAAGGCGTGATCAAGGATCTGAAACGGGCGGCCAAGGACGCGACGGCCTCCGGCGGGCAGATCTGGTTCGCGACCGACTTGGACCGCGAGGGCGAGGCGATCGCGTGGCATCTCGCGCAGGAACTCGGCATTCCGTCCAAGGAAGCCAAGCGTGTGATCTTCCCGGCCATCACGAAGACGGAGATCGAGCGGGCGTTCGCGAACCCGCACCCGATCGACGAGGACCGGGTCAACGCGCAGCAGGCGCGTCGCATTCTGGACCGCATCGTGGGCTATCAGGTCTCGCCGCTGCTATGGAAGAAGGTGGCGCGGGGGCTGAGCGCGGGGCGTGTGCAGTCGGTGGCGGTGCGGCTGATCGTGGAACGCGAACGGGAGATCCGGGCGTTCGTGCCGGACGAGTCGTGGTCGATCATGGGCTACTTCACGCTCGACGAGGGG
Organism: Planctomycetota bacterium; assembly: GCA_003696675.1. Taxonomy (GTDB): domain Bacteria; phylum Planctomycetota; class Phycisphaerae; order Phycisphaerales; family UBA1924; genus UBA6054. The sequence continues at coordinate 16,934 of RFGH01000167.1, read as the reverse complement.
CAGGCCGAGAAGCTGGGCACCGCGTGGCGGGCGTTCTTGTCGGAAAGGGACGAGAAGGGCAACGGGCCGACGGTCAAGAGCCAGAACGGTTGGCTGGGCAAGCACGATGCCATCCGGGCGGAGCTGGTCGAGTTCGACGGGGCGAAGTTCGACCTTTCGGTGGTCAGTTCCAAGATCGTGCCCGAGCCGAAGACGCTGACGGCCGACGCGGTCGAGGAGCGGCTCAACGCCGTCGCCAAGGCTTTTGCCGAGCAGGACGCGCACGACCTGAGCGGCGCGGTGGCGTCGGTGGCCGAGGCGTGCGGGCTCACGAACATCAAGACCGTGACCATCGAGGATCCGAGCGGGCGCGGCCCGTCGCGCTGGGTGCGCACGATCGAAGGCGTCTGCGATACGAAGACCGAGTACGCGGTCGAGTCGATCGAGACCAAGCGGACCAAGGTTCGTCCCCCGCCGCCGTTCATCACATCGACGATGCAGCAGGCCGCGTCGAGCCGGCTCGGCTTCGGCGCGCAGCGGACGATGCGTGCGGCCCAGTCGCTGTACGAGGGCGTGAACATTCCGGGCGAGGGTCCCGTCGGACTGATCACCTACATGCGTACCGACTCGACCCACATCGCCCCCGAGGCGATCACCGCGGCGCGGTCGCATATTGCCAAGGCCTACGGCGAAAAGTACCTGCCCGAAAAGCCCAACTTCTATAAGTCCTCGAACAAGGACGCGCAGGAGGCCCACGAGGCCATCCGCCCGACGGATGTGTCGCGCCATCCCGACGCCCTCAAGCGCGTGCTCAAGCCCGACGAGCATCGGCTTTACACCCTGGTGTGGGAGCGGTTCATTGCCTGCCAGATGGTGCCTGCCGAGTGGGATCAGACGCAGGTGCACATCCGCGGCGGCAAGGGCAACAGGGCTCTGTTCCGCGCCACCGGGCGCACGCTGGCTTTCGACGGGTTCTACCGCGTCACCGGCGTGCCGAGTTCTGGCGACGAGTTGAACCTGCCCAAACTGTCCGAGAAAGACCGCGTCCACCCGTTCCACTTCGATCCGAAGCAGCGGTTCAGCGCGCCCCCGGCCCGCTATTCCGAGGCGTCGCTGATCAAGGTGCTTGAGTCCGAGGGCATCGGGCGTCCTTCGACCTACGCGGCCATCATCCAGACCATCCAGGACCGCAAGTATGTCGAGCTGGTCGGGCGTGCGCTCCACGCGACCGACTTGGGCGAGGTCGTGACCGACAAGCTCATCGAGGGTTTTCCGCGGCTGATGGACGTCGGCTACACCCGCCAGATGGAAAGCGAGTTGGACAAGGTGGAGGACGAGCACCTCGACTGGATCGAGATGCTCGAGAAGTTCTACGCGCGATTCAGCGAGAGCCTCGCGCGAGCGCACGACTCGATGACGCACGCCAAGGCGGAGACCAAGCCCGCGCCCGAGCAGTATCGCTGCGAGAAGTGCGGTTCGGCGCTGGTCTACCGCTTCGGCAAGAACGGGCGGTTCCTGTCCTGCTCGCGCTATCCGGACTGCGATTACGCCTGCCCGTGCGATCGGCAGGGACGCCCGCAGCTGGCCGAGTTCGTCGATGTGAAGTGCCCCAAGACCGGGCGTCCGATGATCCGCAAAACCGGACGGTTCGGGCCGTTCCTGACCACCCCTCTTGAAGAGGGCGAGTCCCAGGAGGTCGGGCTGATTCTGAACATCGACAAGCGCGGGCATGTGGCGGCCCCGTCCATCCCGCCGCTCGAGACCGACCTGCGCTGCCCCACCTGCGAGGCCCCGCTGAACCTGCGTTCGGGCGTGCGCGGCCCGTGGCTCGGCTGCTCGCGCTTCCCCAAGTGCCGCGGACGCGGCAAGTGGACCGAGCTCGACGACAAGACCCGCGAGGCCCTCGAGAAGCAGCTCGAAGCCCACGAGAAGGCCCATCCGGTCATGGTTATCGAGCGGTTCACCGACGGCACGCCCCTGACGGATGAAAAGGGCAAGCCGGTCAGCGGCGCGCCCACTGTCGACGCGCTCGCCCTCGAGGGCGACCCGCGCGAGTTGGCCAACGCCTGAGCCCGCGTCCCGGTAGATTGCGAGCATGCCGCAACGCGCGCTCAATCAACGCCGCACGCATCCGTGAGAAGGCGCTGGGGCAGTCCCCGTTCGCCTGCGTGCCGGTGTGCTCGGCGCCGGGCCGACGGTCGTCCGGCGCGAGCGGGCGGCCCCCCGGGCCAGGCCTGAGCCGGGTAACATCGTTGCGGTGGACGCGCCGAAAGATCAACAGACCGGTCTCCGCTTCGGGCCACGCGGCCTGCGGCGCTGGACCCGCGATCACCCCGACGGCTACATGAACATGATCGGCGCCCTGATCGGGCTGGCGACCGCCATCGGCGCGATCCTTTTCGACCTGGGCCTGCATCACGCCGAGCATCTGACCAACGGCTGGCAGATCTGGCTGCAGGCCAAGGCCGGCGGGGTGGGCGCCAAGGGCCTGGTCGTGCTGCCGCTGGTCCCGATGCTCGGCGCGCTCGTCTGCGGGCTGCTGGTCTACTTCTTCGCGCGTGACGCCGCGGGTCACGGCGTGCCGCAGGTGCTCTACGCCATCGTCCGCAAGGGCGGCGAGATCCGCGCCAAGGTCGGCTTCGTCAAGGTCCTCGCGTCCATCGCCACCGTCGGCTCCGGCGGGTCGGCCGGCGCGGAGGGGCCCATCATCCAGATCGGCTCGGTCACCGGATCGGTCATCGCCCGGGGCCTGGGCGTGGCGCGCGAGTCGGTGGGCATCCTCGTCGGCTGCGGCGCGGCCGCGGGCATCTCGGCCATCTTCAACGCCCCCATCGCCGGCGTGTTCTTCGCTATCGAGATCCTGCTCCGCGATTTCTCGCTCAAGACCTTCACCCCCATCGTCATCTCCAGCGTGTTCGCCACCGCCCTCACGCAGGTGGTGCTCCAGCAGAACGAGGCCATCTTCCTCTTCGAGCTGCCGACCTATGTCTTCGCCGCCAGCGAGCTGCCCAGCTTCATCGTCCTCGGCATGCTCTGCGCCGTCGGCTCCTGGGCCACCACCGTCGTGCTCGAGCGCGGCGAAGACATGTTCGAACGCATCCAGGTCCACCCCATCATCAAGCCCGTCATCGGCGCGGCCATGCTCGGGGCCTTGGGCATCGGCGGCATGCTGCTCTTCCGCTCGTTCCAGCACGGCACCCTCATCCCCCACGAGGACCCCGTCCCCGCCTTCTTCGGCAATGGCTACGACACCATCATCCGCCTGCTCGACCCCGACGCCTACACCGCCGACGACATCTCCCTGCTCGCGGCCGGGCTGCTGGTGGCGCTCGTGGCCGCCAAGATCCTCGCGACCACCTTCACCCTCGGCTCGGGCGGATCGGGCGGCGTGTTCGCGCCCAGCCTCTTCGTCGGCGCGGCCATCGGCGGGGCGTACGGCGTCGTCCTCGACGAACTCAGCCTCATCCCCGAGACCGGCTCGCCCGCGTCCTACGCCCTCGTCGGCATGGCCGCCCTGATCGCGGGCACCACCTTCGCCCCCATGACGGCCATCCTGCTGCTGTTCGAGATCACCCGCGAGCCCAAGGTGCTCGCGCCGATCATGCTGGCCGCGATCGTTTCGACCGCGCTGACGCGCAAGCTCATGCCCGATTCGATCTACACCGCCCGGCTCCGGCGTGCCGGCGTGCGGATCGGCACCGCGCGGGATCTCTCGGTGCTGCGGCATGTCCATGTGTCATCGGTCACGCCCACACCCCTGCCGCGCGAGCCGGTCTACGCCTCCGACCCGCTCAGCAAGCTCATCACGCTGCACGCCTACCACAATGTGCCGGACTTCCCCGTCGTCGACGCCGAGGGCAGGTACATCGGCATGGTGACCGGCGCCGACATGCGGACCGCCCTGATCGACCGCGAGGCCATCCCGCTGCTGCTGGTGGCCGAGCTGATGCGGGACGACCTGCCCGTGGTCCGGGCCGACGAGACGCTCGACGAAGTGATCGAGAAGTTCGCCGACAACGATGTGTCGAGCCTGTGCCTGGTGGACGCGTTCGGCGGTTCCAAGCCGATCGCCCTGATCACGCGGGCGAAGGTCATGGCGCGGTACAACGCGGCGCTGGATGAGGAGTAGGCGTCAGAACCGTCGCCGTCGGTTTGCGTATCGATCAGGATGGAGCGCTCGACAAAGTACAGCCTGGTCGCCTGGGTGGTGCTGGTCGGCCTCACAGCGTTCGGCATTCACACCTTCAAGTCAACACCAAAGGTGCGAGTCAACCCCGGGCATGACACGCCCGCATCACGCAGCGGGTCCCAACTCCGTTCCATTCATCAGGCGATGGCCGTGTACGCGGCGAGCAACAACGATCAGTATCCGCCGGTGGATGACACCTTCGACATTTTGTACGCGCACGGGCTCGTTGAAACAGAAACGTTGGTCTCACCACTCGAAGATGGAGACGGTATCTCCTACATTCTGACCGGGTTGCAGGAGATCACATTTCGGAGCGATCTGATCGCAGCGTATGAAGATCCCAAACACAGTGAGCACGGTGTGCTGGTGGTCTTTGACGACAATCGAACAGAGTTCCTCCCGCACGCCGAGTTCGAGGCGATGCTGGCAAGGCAGCGGGCTGAGCAGGCCGTGCCATAGTCGGTATGGTGTGCGCTGAGAACGAACCGAAAGGATTGCCATGTCCCATGACGGCGACGACAATCTGCGTCCGAACCCGCCGGAGAACGCGCACAAACGCCGTTCATGGCGAATGCCTGCGATCGTGCTCGGCACAATCGGGCTGTTGTTGGCAATCGTCTTGTATCCGAAGTTGATGAGCGCAAGGCAGGAGCGGGTCGCGGCGACACTCAAGAGCCAAGTCCATCTTCGCATCATCAGTGAGGCGATGGAGGTCTACGCCGATCGCCACAACGACCTGTTTCCTCCTGCCTTGCAGACAATCGAAACCCTTCAGAGCGAAGGCCTCTTGGAAACCGGCATGGAAGTCTCGCCCATCGAAGACGGCGATGGCATCTCATACATCTTTACCGGCGTCCGTGCTCGATCGTTCAGCACGACGCAGATTGTGGCGTATGAAGACCCCAAGCACACGGATGAGTGGGTGTATGTGCTCTTCGGGGACTTGAAGGTCCGCAGAATGAGCCATGCCGATCTGGACGTTGCGCTGACCAACCAAACAAACCAGACAACCCCGCCCTGATTGACTCCGGCGGCCGGTCTTCTTCTTGGGGTACACTCCCCCCAACCCACAGGAGCCGCCCCATGAACGATCAATACCAGGCCGGCATGACGCCGCCCCCGTTCGACCGTGCCGGGCCGGCCACTGAACTTTCGCAGGTCGCCCTGTGGTCGATGATCATCGGCATCCTCTCGTTCTGCTTCGGTCCCCTCGGGCTGGTCGCCCTGATTCTGGGGGTCATCGGCATCACCGCCACGACGGGCGACCGCGCCCGCCGCGGGCTCGGCTTCGCCATCGCCGGCACCGCGCTGGGCGCGGTCGGGCTGATCGGCAGTTGCCTGATGATCGGCATCCTGCTGCCGGCCATCGGCAAGGCCCGCCAGACCGCCCGCTCACTCGTCTCCGAAACGCAGCTCCGCCAGATCGCCACCGGCACGCAGATCTACTACCAGGACACCGGCCAGACCCTGCCCGAGAACGGCTGGAAGCCCATCCTGTCGGATTTCCTCGTCGGCACGCCGGACGATCCGATCTTCACCTCGCCGCTCACCGATGGTGACGCCGTCGAGTATGTCTTCGTCCCCGGGGACTTCGCCTTCGACGACGCGCTCGTCATGTACTACGAGGACCCCGACCACTCGATCTACAACGGCGCGGTGACGGTCATCTTCGACGGCGGAACCGTCGAACGCCTCCCGATCGACGACCTCGAGCGCCACCTCCGAGATCGGGGATACCTGCTGCAGCGGTAGTGCCAGAGCAAGGACTGTTGTGATGCAAGACTCGAAACATATCGTGCCTGTATGTGGGCTTGCGGTCGCCGTACTGGCTGTTGCGACGATCAGTGTCGGCTGCCAGACCAGTGCCCAACGCTCGTCTTCAGATGTGAAAGCACAGCGCAGCCAAGTACAGCTCCGGTCCATCGGACAGGCGATGGTGGTCTACGCCCGCTCTCACAACGGTCAATACCCTCCCTCGGATCAGGCATTCGAGATACTGATCGATCAAGGGCTCATCGAACCGGCACTGCTCGTCTCACCGCTCGAGGACGGTGACGGCATTTCTTACATTCTCACAGGAGTGCCCGAAATCGAATATCGCGCCGATCTGATTCTTGCCTACGAGGACCCGAAGCACATGGCCGATGGTGTGCTGGTGCTCTTTGATGACAACCACATGCAGAAGCTGAGTCACGCCGAGTTCGAGGCCATGCTGGCCAAGCAGCAGGCCCGTCAAAGGGACCCCTGATCGTCCCCGGATTCCCGTCAGCCCACCCCCGCCCCCGGCGGTCTAGGGTTGACCATGCCCACCCTCGCCCGTTTCGCCAAGTCCCTGTCGCTGCTCGCTTTGCTGGCGATCTCCGCCTGCACCACCACCTGGCAGGACCACTACCGCGGCGTGCCCGCCGGGGTGTACGAGCCCACGCCGGAGGTCACCCTCCGCGAGGTGCCCTGGCCCCGCATCGACGCCACGCTGCAGTCCATCCGCGACAAGCGGGCCGCGTCGGACACGCACTGGGACGAGTGGACCAGCGAGCAGAAACTCGAAGAGCAGGCCGAGCTGCTCAGCGGGCTGCAGATCTCCGAGGACCCGCAGGACATCATCGTGCTCGGGCGCAGCGTGTTCCGCTCGACCGACCGGCTCCGCCCAGACGACGGCTCGCTGGCCAAGTTCGCCCGCTCGCTCGGCGCGGACTACGCCGTGTGGTCGGCCCACTACATCGGCACCAAGGAGGTCGTCCAGCAGGAGCCGGTGTACGAGAGCGGCTGGAGCTCCCGCGGTTACCGCGACTCCCACGGCCACTACCGCCGCGACTTCGTCCCGTGGGACCGCACGGTTTTCGTCCCCGTCGTGGTCGAGGCGGACGAGTATGTGTGGGTGGTGTACTTTCTGAGGAAGCGGTGATCCCAGATAGCCCCGACCGGAAGGGAGGGGATGGCGAAACCGTCCATTGCTCGACCGATCGATGAACACACTTCCCGCCCATCTCATCACCTGGACGACCTACGGCACATGGCTTCCCGGCGATGAACGAGGATCATTCGTCGACGATCGGATCGAAGGACCGGGCCGGAGTCGAGCCAAACCCAAGCTCGAAGCATCCGCCAGGTCCAAGGCCACTCAAAGTGTCATCAAGCTCTCTGATGAAGCACGCAATATCGTTGACCAGGCAATTCGCGAGCACGCGGCCCACAAGGGTTGGACCTTGATCGCGCTGAATGTCCGCACAAACCATGTCCATCTGGTGATTTCTGGAGGTCCGTCACCCGAACGGGTCATGAACGAAATGAAGTCGTGGGCGACGCGGGCGTTGCGGAGTGGAGGTTTGTACGGGGCCGATCAGAAGGTGTGGACTCGTCACGGGAGCACGCGCCATGTCCACACCGATGCTTCGCTCAGGCGTGCAGTGTCATATGTGTTGAACGAGCAGTAACGCGAAATGAACGCGATCACCATCCCCTCCCTTCCGGTCGGGGCTATCTGGCAATCACTCCCCCAGCGTCTTCTTCCGCCTGAGAATGTGGTGATAATGCTGCGCAAACCGGTGCGCTTCGTCGCGCACCTGCTGCAACAAGCGCAGCCCCGCGTTGCTGCGGCTCAGCCGGATCGGCTCCTTCTCCCGCTGCACATAGACCAGCTCTTCCTTCTTCGCGATCGAGATCACCATCGGCGGCTGGACATCCAGCGTCTCGAAGGCCTCGAGCGCCGCGTGCAACTGGCCCAATCCGCCGTCGATCAGGATCACATCCGGGTACAGCTCATGCCCCGCGCCGGCCTCGCGATAGCGCCGTGAGACGACCTCGCGCAGCGAGTTGTAGTCGTCGTTCGCCCGCCCGCCGGGCAGGTTGGTGAAGCTCCTGATGCGGTACCTCCGGTACGCGTCCTTGAAGGGCTTGCCGTCGATGAAGCACACCTTGCTGCCCACCGTCTCGCCGCCCTGCAGGTGGGCGATGTCGAAGCCCTCGATGCAGCGGATCAAGCGGTCCATGCCGAGCGCCTTCTGCAGCGCGCGTGTGCCCTTCTCGGGGTCGATGTAGCCGATCTCGGTCTCCGGCTGCCACTGGTCGGACCGCTGGCCCCGGTCGGACAGCTTCTCGATCGCGATGATCTGGTCCCGCAACGCGGCCGCTTTTTCGAACGCCAGCGCCTTGGACGCCTCCTCCATCTCCTGCCGCATCTCGCGCAGCATGGTCGACCGCTTGGTGCCCAGGAACTTGACGAAGCGCTCGATGTCCTGGCCGTAGGCCGTGACCGAGATCGACTCGTTGCACGGCGCGGTGCACTGCCCGATCGCGTGCAGCAGGCACGGGCGGAAATAGCGGTTCTTCGGGTCGCCCGCCACGATGTCCAGCTTGCAGGTGCGATACTTGAACACCCGCTGCAGCGTCTGCACCGCCTCGCGCAACGCTCCCGCGTTCGCGAACGGCCCGAAGACCCGCGCGTTGCGCATCTCGGGATACTGCTCGCCGGTCTTCTCGTCGATGCCGGTCGGGTTCCGGGTCACGAACACCCGTGGGTAATCCTCGTTCCGCGTGACCACGAGATAGGGGAACGACTTGTCGTCCACCAGCCGCTCGTTGTACGCCGGGCGGATGTCCTTGATCAGCCGGTTCTCGGTGAGCAGCGCCTCCCACTCGGTCTCGGTCGGGAGATAGTCGAACGAGTGCACCTCGTCGAGCATCCGGCCCTTCTTCGGCCCCAGATCGGCGCTGGGCACGAAGTAGGACGCCACCCGGTCCGGCAGATTCGCGGCCTTGCCGACATACAGCACTACCCCCTTGTGGTCCTTCATCAGGTACACCCCGGGCACGGGCGGCAGCCCCCGGGCCGACTTCAGCAGCCGCCCCAGCCGCTCGGCGCGCGACTCCGTCCCCCACGCCGGCGGCGCGTCGGCGGGCTGGAAACCCTCCTCGTCGAGTTGGATGGGGTCCGGATCGTCGGGCACGGGCAATCGTATTCGATGCGCCCGCGCGGCCCGACGCGGAACAAAAAACCGGCCTCTCGGCCGGTCGTGTTCGATCACACTGTCGCATGGCTCACTCGTAGATAAACCCAGGCCCCCGCCACATCTGCCACTTCTGGAGACGGAAGCGCCAGAACTGCTCCTCGAAGTTCTTCTGCGCCTCGGGCGACCAAGACTGGTACGCCGGCAGCAGGCGGGCTTCGGACGCGATCACGCGGAGCTTGTCCTCGGCCTCCTGCACGGTCAGCGGCTCGGCCTCGCCCGAGCGGATGGCCGCGTGCAGCAGCTCCTGATACAGATGGTTCAGGCGGGCGTAGTCCTCAAGGGTCTGCTCGCTGAGGGGCGACTCATTGAGCCGGGCCGCCTCGGCACGCAGCACCGTGTCGATCGCCCGCGCCTGATGGCGCTGCCCTTCGGTCCGCTCCACGCGGCAGCCGGTCATCGTGCTCACAGCGGCCAGCCCGGCCAGACACAGCAAAGTCGTGCGACGGTTCATGCCCACTCCCATCGGTTCCCGGACGGCTCGGGTCCAGCCCGATCCACCGTCCTCACACAGATCGACGCCATGCTAGCGCAGCGCCAGCCGGCACATCATCTCCACCGCCACCCCCAACGCCTCGTCCGGGAAATCGAACTCGGGCTGGTGCAGCTGCGGCACCACATCGGCCCCATCGGGCTTGAGACCCACAAGAAAGAAGCAAGACGGCACCCGCTCGGCGTAATACGAGAAGTCCTCGCCGCCCATCGACGGCTCCGGCACCAGCACCGAATCCCGCGCAAAACTTGCCTGCCGGGCCGTCTCCAGCACCCGCTCGGCCTCCGCCGGGTCGTTCTGCGTGACCGGGTAGCCCTCCTCGATCACCATCCGCCCCTCGCAGCCCAGCGACCGCGCCACGCCCTCGACGATCTCCGACAGCCGGGCCTTGGCCAGCGTCCGGGTCTCCGCTCGCAGGGTCCGGATGGTCCCGTGCATCGTGGCGGTCTCCGGGATCACATTGTTCGTCGTCCCCGCGTGCACCGACCCGAAGGTCACCACCACCGAGTCCACCGGCGCCACGCTGCGGCTGGCGATGGTCTGGGCCGCGGTGATGATGTGGGCCATCGCCACGATCGGGTCCGCCGCCATGTGCGGGTACGCCGCGTGCCCCTGCCGGCCCTTGATCGTGACCTTGATCTCGTCGGTCGCCGCCAGCAGCGGGCCGGGCTTGGTCCCGACCACGCCCATCGGCAGCCCGGGCCAGCCGTGCAGCCCGTACATCCGCGCCACCGGCGTGCCCAGCGAACCGTCCGGCCCGCCCGTCAGGGCCCCGTCGCGGCACATCTTCTCGCCGCCCGCCCCGCCCTCCTCGGCCGGCTGGAAGACGAAGGTCACCGGGTTCGGGCGATGCTCCATCGACGCCAGCACCCGGGCCGCACCGATCAGCGTGGTCGTGTGCCCGTCGTGCCCGCAGGCGTGCATCACGCCGGGGTTTGTCGAGGCGTAGGGGCGCCCGGTGCGCTCGGTGATCGGCAGGGCGTCCATGTCCGCCCGCAGCCCGATGCACGGCCCGGGGTCGGAGACGGTCGCCGGCAGGTGAGCAAGCACGCCCGTGCCCTCGCCGGGCGTCTGACCGCCCAGGCCCGCGACGAAGGGGATCCCCAGCCGGGACAGCTCGTCCTGCACCACCTTGCTCGTGCGCCGCTCCTCGAACCGGATCTCCGGGTGGGCGTGCAGGTCCCGACGGATGCGAATCAGATCATCCAACTCGGACGCGATGCGGTCGGCGAGGTCGATGGCGGCGGCGGGCATGCCCGAACTCTATGGACCGGGCCGCTCCCCGGTTCGGGCTTTGCCGATGATTAGGCCCAGCACCGCCAGCCCAGCCACCCACGCCCGTGGCTCGACCCAGAACGCCAGCGACAGGCAGCCCGCCAGCCCGGCCCACGCCACCGCCGGGTGGTAAAGCCGCTCGGCCCGCGACAGCCGCAGGGCCGCCACATTGGTGATCGCGTAGTAGACCAGCACCGTGAACGCGCTGAAGGACCACGCCAGACGCACGCTGCCGATCGCGGTCAGCCCGAGGATGATCCCCCCGACGAGCAGCACCGCCGGCGCCGGCGTCGTCCCGGCCCGGTTCACGCGGGCGAACACCGCCGGTAGGTCGCCCCGCCGGCCCATCGCCAGTACCACCCGCGAAAGCCCGAGCAGCAGATTCAACAGCACGCCAAGCATCGCGGCGATCGCGCCGACCGCGACGACCTGCGCGACCCCGGGCACGCCGAAACCCGCCGCCATGCCGCTCAGCGGCGCTGCTCCCGAGCCGAACGACCCGTCCGTGCCGACGCCGACCAGCCCCACGCACAGATACAGCGTCATCGAGATCACGAGCGTCGTGATGATCGCGCGGGGGATCGTGCGTCGCGGCTCTCGCACCTCCTCGCCCATCGTCGCGATGCGCCCGTAGCCGGTGTACGCGACGAACATCAGGGCGCACGCCTCGGGCAGCCCCGGCACGATGCCGCCCGATCCGCCGAAGAACGGGCGGAAGCGGGACGCGTCATCGATGCGCGGCAACCCGCTGAGCACGAAGAACAGCAGCGAGCCGAGCGTGGCCGAGACGATCACGACATTCACAAGATTCGACCGGCGCACGCCCCCCAGCACCAGCGCCGTCATCGCCACCACCGCGCCCGCGCCGATCCACGCACCGGCCCGCGACTCCGCCGCGCCCGCCAGGGCGAGCGTGTACCCCGCGAACCCCAGCGCCGCGGCGGCCGCCGACGCGGACTTGGCCGCCAGAAACATCCAGCCCGCCGCGAAACCCAGTGTCGGCGTGAGATAGCGGTGCCCGTACTCGTAGGTCCCGCCGCTGGCCGGATGGTTCGCGGCCAGCTGGGCGCTGCTCAGCGCGTTGCACACCGCCAGACACCCGCCCATCGCGATCGCCAGCAGCACCGCCGGCCCGGCGATCTCGGACCCGATGCCGATGCTCACGAACACGCCCGTGCCGATGATCGAGCCGAGCCCCAGCACGGTCGCGCCGAAGACACCGAGCTCGCGTCGGAGGGTCCCGCCGGCCTGCGTGGTCGCGGTCATCGGGCGGATGGTACGGTCGGGCGCGGGGCGGGCGCCGGGCTCACGCGACCAGGCGCGGGAAGCCCTGCTCGGCCATGTACCGGCGTGCGACCTGCTCGATCCCGTCGATCTCGCCGCGCTTCGGCTCGCTTCGGCTGCTACGCCGGATCGCGTCGAAGCGGGCCGCGCACGCGAGATACGCGTCGACCACCTGCGGATCGAAGTGGCTGCCCCGCAGCGAGAGGATCAGGTTGTGCGCCTCTTCGTGCGGCATCGCGGGCTTGTACACACGCTCGGAGGTCACCGCGTCGTAGAAGTCGGCCATCGCCACGATCCGCGCCGCCAGCGAGATCGTCTCGCCCATCAGCCCGAAGGGGTAGCCGGTGCCGTCCCATTTCTCGTGGTGCTGCATCGCGATCTCGACGCCCATGTCCAGGAACGGGTCCGCGCCCATCTTCTGCCGGATCGCCATCAGCGTGTCCGCGCCGATCAGCGTGTGGGTCTGCATGATCTCCCGCTCCTCCGGCGTCAGCGAGCCGGGCTTGAGCAGGATCGAGTCCGGGATGCCGACCTTGCCGATGTCGTGCAGCGAGCTGGCGAGCACCAGACGCTCGGTCCACGCGTCGTCGATCTCCGTATGTACCGTGCGCAGTTGGTCCGCCAGCAGCCGGGCGTACCGACCGATCCGCTCGAGGTGCGCCCCCGTGTCCGTGTCGCGGTAATCGGCCAGTTTCGCCAGGCCGAAGATCAGCGCGTCCCGCTTGGCGAGGCCCTCTGCGACCTGCCGCTCAACCTCGGACTTCAGATCCCGGTTGGCCCGCTCGATCGCGTCTTGGTACCGGCGCGAGGCGAGAAACAGCGTCGCGTTCGTCATCAGGAACACCCCGAACGCCACGGACAACTGGAAGATCATCAGCCGGTCCGCCCACCGGGGCGCCAGGTTCATCTCCCGGCGCAGCCAGAAGTCGACCAGCAGCACCCCGCCGAGCAGCACCGCGGCCTGCGCCAGCAGCACCAGCGCGAACAACGCCCGCCGGGTGCTCGGGCGGTAGGACCAGTGCAGCCGACGCTTGCTCGGGATGGGATGGGAAGCGGTCACCGGTCCCGCCATCGGCGATCCCGAAACGCCCGCCGAACCGAGCAAACGCTTCGGGACGAAAGGGGGCGTTCCCGGGTGGGGATGTGCCGCGAATCCCGGTCAGGACCGGCGTTTCACGGGCTTATCAGCACCCGCTCGCACGCGTCCATGGCTCCGGAAACCGCGTCGTGCGCCCCCGCGTAGTCCGGGCGGGGCGGGTCGCCGGGGGGCAGAAGTTCCGAGAACTCCGCCCGCAGCCCGGCATCCACCGGGATGTTGCGGCTGTCGCTCTCGGCCAGCAAGCGCTCGACGGTCGGCGAGACCAGGAACGCCGCCAGGGTGCGGGCCGCTTGCGGGTTCGGCCCGCCCCGCACGATCGCCACCGTGTTGGGGATGGTCGTCGCGCCACGGCTGGGCCAGCGGTCGTGCTCGGCTTCGGATTCGAAGACCATGCCGATCTCCCACCCGTTGGCGATCGCCACCCACACATCGTCGGTGTCGGTCAGGCAAACATCGATCTCGCCCTCATGGATGGCCCGCACGGCCCGGGCGTTGCCGTCGTACAGACGGATGCCGTTGGCCTTCATGGCTTCCAGCCAAGCGGTGAAGTTGGCCTCGCCCCAGCGGTCGAGCAGCAACGCCATGTGTCCGCGGGTGGTCCCGAACGCGGGGTGCGCGATGCCGACGCGTCCCTTCCATTCGGGTTCGGTCAGTTCGGCCAGTGTCGTCGGCGGGGTCTCGACCCGGTCCGTGCTGTACGCGATCACGCGGGCCCGCTCGGCGAAGCCGATCCAGTTCGCGCCCGGGCCGACCAGTTCCGCGGGCCAGTCCTCGGACACAAGCCCATCCATGCCGCCGGGCGCGAGCACGCCCGACTCGTCGAGCAGCAGCGTTCCCATGGGCTCGGACGACCACCAGACATCGCAGCGGGGGTTGTCCTTCTCCGCGAGGATGCGCGTGACCAATCCGGTGGTCTTGGTCGCCTCGGTGTCGCCGACCAGGCGTACGGCGATGCCGGTCTCGGCTTCGAAGGCCCCGACGACCTGCGCTACGAACACATCGTCGGCGCTGGTATAGAGGACAACGGACGGCGCATCCGTTGGGCTGTCGGTGTGGTCGGCGCAGCCGCAAAGGGCGGCGGCGGCGAGGGCGGCGAGTGCCAGCGTCGTCGGTCGGATCATCCGGTGGTCCTGTCGGTCAGGTCAGGAGTCGTTGCCCTGCTCGGCGGGTTTGGGCGATTCGCCGGACTCTTTCTCGGCGGCCTTCTTGAGACGCCCGAAGTAGGCCTTCACGGCTTCCTCGTGTTCGCGGGGCACACGCTTGGTCTCGATGGCCTCGGCGGCCTGGGCCTCGGCGCTGCTGGCCACGGCGGAGAACGCGGCGGTCGACTCACCCTTCACCTGCGCGCCGTACACCAGCGATGAGGCGATCACGGGGCCTTGGTCGGTGGTGTTGACGGTGGCCTTCTCGCTCTTGAGCATGAAGTCGGCGGGCGCTTCTTCCGGGCCGACGCCCAGGCCCTGGCCCGGCCCGCCCGAAGCATTGCCCTGCGCCATGCGCTCGCCCTGCGAAAACTGGCCGTTCCGGCCCCACTGGGAGCCTTCGCCGGCCGTCTGGCCCATGCCGCTGCCGGGGTTCTTGCAGATGTCCGCCATCTGGCCCTGGCATTGGCCCATGGCCTGCTCGAGCGCCTGCATCTCGCTCTGCATCTGCTCCATCTTGGACAGCTGGCCGGACATCGATCCTAGCCCGTCCTGCATCTGGCTCTCCGAGCCGTTCTGCATGCCCTGCGCCATCTGGCCCATCGCCTGCGACATCGCCGACGCGGCGTCGGAAGCGTTCTGTTGCGCCTGCGCCTGCTGCTTGAGCTGGTCGATCTGCTCCTGGCTGAGCCCCTGTTCCTTGAGCGCCTGCTCGAGCGCGTTGGGGTCGGACGCGAGCCGCTGGGCCTGCGCTTCGCTCAGCCCGGCCTGTCGGAGCTGCTCAACGAGCTGTTGGCGGTTCTCGGCCATCTGTGCCATGGCCTCGCTCATCTTCTCGAGCTGCTGTTGGAGTTGCTTCTTCTGCTCGTCGCTCATCTCGCCGGACTGGATCTGCTCGGCGAGTTTCTCGAGCTGCCGTTTGGCTTCGGCAAAGTCGCCCCGGGCCATGGCGCGGCTCATCTCCGTGGCCGGGCCGGGCTCCGGGGTCTCCATCCGCTTCATCGCGTCCCGGATGGCGTCGAAGGTCATGCCTCTCTCGCCGTTTCGCTGCTCTTCGAGCTTGTCGGAGAGGGCTGTCAGCTTCTTGATCGCGGCCCGCTGCATCTCCTCGGCGCTGACACGCTCGATCTGCTCCGGCTTGAACAGGTCCTCGCCCGTGTCGGCGGGTTCTTCGATCTCCACGCCGGCCTTGGCGAGGATCTCGTCGATCTCCTTCTGGGTCTGGCTGACCTGTTCGGCCACCTGCTGCACCTGCGCCCGCTCGGCCTCCTCGGCCTGCTTCTTGGCGAACAGCCCGCCGACATCAGTCGCGGGCAGCCACCACACCGCCAGCAGCCCGGCGCACGCGGCGATCGGCCACCACGAGTTGCCCGGCGCCTCGATCGGCACCGCGTCGCGGACCACCACGCGCGACGCCCGATGCCGCGCGTCTTCCACGATCGCCCGCGACCACGCCCGGTCTTCCTGCTCGACGCACAAGGCCGTCGACAGCGACTCGCGCAGCCCTGCCCGCTCGTCGATGGTCCGGGCGACATCGATCTCCTTGGGGCGGCGGGCGTATGCGATCACCAGCGCGATCAGCGCGGACGCGCCGACCAACGCGGGCAGCACCCAGTTCCATTCCACGGTCAGCACGGGGGAGAGCTTCTGCGCGCCGCGGGCCGCGGCCGCCAGAACCAACGCCACGGTCAGCCACACCACGGTGTGGCGGAGCCAACTGGCGACCAGCAGGCGTCGGGCTGCCCGGGCGATGACGGTGCGGATCGGGTCCATGGAGCGTCCTCCCACGGGGACAAACCGCCCCCGTTCCTTCCATATTCGGATTGCGAACACCGGGGGCGCCCCGCATCCGCGAAAAACCGCTCGGAAGGCCATCGGATCCTACCGCGTGGCCCGCCGGGCGGTTGCCGGGGGGGAGCCGAGCGGGCATCATCCGTCACCTGTGGGCGCCGTTCTTGGCAGGCTGGTGGGCTTCATCGAAGGGCGGTACATCGACCGGCCCGCCTGCGATGCCGCGTTTCAAAGGATGCACCGGCGCGACGCCATCGGCGACCGGCTGCACCTGATTCTGGGGTGCCTGGCCCTGATCGGGATCTGCGGGCCGACCAGCGTCGGCGAGATCGCGGTCATTCCGCTGGCCGTGTTCTTCCTGATCCGGGTGGTCAACACGGGGCCTGTGTGGATCCACGGGTTCGGGCAGCCGGCGTTCCTGGCGGCGCTGGGGCTTTTCGGCTGGCTTGCCCTTTCCACGGCGTGGTCACCCGATCCGGGGCAGGGGTGGAGGGAACTGGCCCGGATGCGGTGGTTCCTGATGCTGCCGCTGCTGTTCCCGGTCATCGAGCGCCGGGGGATGCTGGCGGGGGCGTTGGCGGCCGGGCTGATCGGGGCGTCGGTGGCGCAGATCGCGTCGGGCTTTGAGCCGTTCCGGGGGTGGTTCGCGTTCCGGCACCCGGGGCGGGTGTCGGGG
>RFGH01000166.1 GCA_003696675.1 Planctomycetota bacterium | reverse complement strand
CGGCGGCCCCCTACGGCCAAACCCCCGCCGGCCCCGCCTTCGTCCACCGACCCACACCGCCGACCTCGTTCAGGTCCGCCGCGATGTCTTCTGGCAGAATGTCGTCCGCGAGATCCTCCTCGCCCTCGCCGCCGCCGCCGCGAACGACACCGGTCGCCTCTCACCCTCCGCCGCCGGTGCCGCGTCCAGCCCGAGCCCCACCGCCGACCTGTTCGACGGGCGGATGGGCGTGATCACCTCGCTGGGGCAGCGCATCCCCATCGGCGATGTGGTCCCCGTCTTCGCGGTCTCATCCCCCGGCACCCCCGAGGACCGCATCCGGTCGAACGATGTCCAATGCACGATCTTCCGCATCCGGACCCCCTCCGGCGAGAGCTACACCCTTCCGATCACCCAGATCGTGGGGGTCCATGCCTTATCGGACCAACTCGCCGACCAACTCGAGCAGGCCGCCCGCGACATGGAAGACACCGACAACGACGGCAACCGCCTGCCATTCGGGTTCGCCGCCTACACCTCGCTGGCCAGGTCGGAATCGGAGCTCCGAAACCGCTCGAACCCGGATCAGGCCCCCAACGCACCCAAGCCGGACCCGGAATAACCCGGACACCCCGCCGGTTCACCGAATCACCCGCGTCGCGCCGGCTTGGCGCCCGCCGGGAACCGGGTATTGGCCCCCGGCGGACCCTTGAACAGGAAGGCATCCATCTGTGCGCACGCTGATCGCCATCCCCGTCTACAACGAAGCCGCCACCGTCGAGCAGGTGCTCCGGACCGTCCGCACCTACCACCCCGATCTGCTGGTGATCGACGACGGCTCGACCGACGACACCTCCGCCATCCTCGATCGGCTCCGCCCCGAACTAGGGTTCGATCTGATCCGCCACGAAGCCAACGCCGGCTACGGACGCGCCATGCGTGAGGCCTTCGCCCGCGCCCACCGCGACCGGTACGACTGGGTCATCACCATGGACTGCGACGAGCAGCACGAGCCCGCGTCCATCCCCGACTTCCTCCAAGCCGCCGCCAACGATGACCTCGACATCGTCTCCGGCTCCCGCTACCTGGACCCCCGCTACGCAGCCGACCGCCCGCCGGAAGAGCGTCGCGCCATCAACGCCACGCTGACCAAGGAAATCAACGAGCGGCTCAACCTCCGCCTGACCGACGCCTTCTGCGGCTTCAAGGCCCACCGCGTCAACGCGATGCGCCGCCTGCACCTGACCGAAGACGGCTACGCCTTTCCCATGCAGCTCTGGGCCGAGGCCAGCGCTAAAGGGCTCCGCGTGGGCGAGATCCCGGTCCGGCTCATCTATAAGGACCTCAACCGCACCTTCGGCGGCGGGCTGGACAACGCGGAGGATCGGCTGCGTCACTACCGCTGCGTCCTCAACGACGCCATCGCCCGCAACACCCCGGCCGCGGCGTCCTGTTGCGGCGGCTCCCGCTGCGCCCGCTAGAGTCCGCCGGTGCTCGCCGAACCCGCCATCCGCATCAGCCCCGACCCCCGCGCGTGGCACGACGCGCTGTCACGGCACGCCGGCTCGCCCGACGATCGCGCCGCGATGGGTCTGCCGACCGACCGCCCGGTGATCATGTCCGGGCACCAGCCCGTCCTGTGGCACGCGGGCATTCTCGCCAAACTGCTGGCATCCGCCGAACTCGCCCAATCCAGCCAGGCGGGACGCGCCTGGATCATCGCGGACATGGACGAAGTCGATCCGACCACCGTCCGCGTGCCGCAAGGCTCCGGCCCGACCGCCTCGGCCCGATCGGTCCGCGTGCTGGAGGGTGACCCGCCCGGCCCGGGCATCCCGACGGCCGCACTCAAACCAAGAACACCCGCCCCCGGCGACCCCGGGCTGCCCGGGCTCGCCGAGCGGCTGACCGACCACACCGACAAGCCGACGCTGGCCCTCCAGGTCGGAAACGCGGTGATCGACCTTGCGTGCGAGCGCTTCGGCATCGAGCGCCCCGTCGTGTTCGCGTGCTCGGACCTGGTGCGCACCGACGCGTGGCACGCCATCCTCGACGCGATGCGTGCCGACCCCGCGGGCTGCGTGAGGGCCTACAACGCAGCCGCAGCGGCGCACCCCGAGGCCCGCGTCCGCCCGCTCGAAGCGCATGCCGGGCGCATCGAACTCCCGCTATGGCGTGTGCGCCCGGACCTGCCCCGCCTGGCGGTGTTCGCCGAGGATCTCGACACCGTCCCGCCCGACCAGCTCCGCCCGCGGGCGTTGACGATGACCGCGATCGTGCGCGCCGCGCTGTGCGATCTGTTCGTCCACGGCACCGGCGGCGGGCTGTACGATCGGGTGACCGAGGACTGGTTCGCCGGCTGGTCCGGTGCCCCGAACTGGACGCTCGCCCCCACCGCCGTCGCCACGGCCGACGCGTACGCCGATCTCGGCATCGACGCCGCCGACCTGCCCGACGCGGCCCACGCCCGGTGGAAGGCCCACCACGCCCGCCATGACCCGGCGATGCTGGGCGACATGCCCGCCGCCAAGGCCAAAGAGGACCTGCTCGCACGCATCGGCGCGATGAAGGCCCGCGGCGAGGACCCCGCCCCCGCCTTCCGTGAGCTGCACGATCTGCTCGACGATGTCCGGGCGCGTCACGCCGACCGGCTCGCGAAGATCGACGCCGACGCAGACCGGGCCGAGCGCCTGGCGGGCGTCCGGGCCCTCGCGACCGATCGCACCTGGCCGTGGCCCGTGCTGCCGGACGCGACGCTGGACGCCCTGCACGCGGGAATCCGCGGGCGGCTGGCTTCGGTAACAATGACCTGATGCGCCGCCGCTCGTTTCTCGCTGTCTTCGCCGGCTTCCCGCTGCTGCTGCTCGGCTGCGACGCGGGGAGGATCCAGCCCACCGACGATGCGGACGCGCCGATCGACGAGCAGAGCCTCCGCATCGTTGTCCTCGCGCCCGCGCTGGGCGTCATCTGCGAAGACCTCGGGCTGCGCGAACGCATCGTCGGCAAGCACGCGTGGGACATGACGCTGCCGGACTCCGTCCCCGTGGTCGGCACCCACGACGACCCCGATCTGGAAGCCATATTGCGCTCGGGTCCCACGCACATCCTGCTGCAGGACATGCAGGCCCGTGTCCCGGCGTCGCTCACCGAGATGGCCGAGCGGGAAGGGTGGACAGTCTGGGCCTTCCCGCTGCTGACGCTCGACGACATCGCCGAGTGCATGGACGAGATCCACTTGCGGATCCGCGGGCTGGGCGACACCGAGCCCGACTTGTTCAATCCCGAAAGCTTTGACCCGACCAATCGGCTGGCGAAGGAGCTGCCCAGCGCCCGTCTGGCCGACGCGTGGCGCGACCGGGGCGAGCCGGCCCGCGCCGCCGGGCGGGTGCTGCTGCTCGCGTCGACCGACCCGCCCGGAGCGATGGGCCCCGGCTCGTTCCACCACCAGTTGCTCGAGCGGCTGGGCGCGACACCTGCGCTGACCGACGGCGGCCCGTGGCAGGAACTGGACCACGAGGACATCCTGCGCTTGGCGCCGGACGCGATCATCGTGTTCCGCCCCCGCGCCCGCGACGCTGAGCCGGTGCGGCTGACGACCGGCGACGCCCTCGCGGCCCTCGGCGGCATCGCCGCTCTGGACATCCCCGCGATCCGGTCACGCCGCGTCACGCTGCTCGACGATCCGCTGGGGCTGCTGCCCGCGTCGTCGCTGGCGGGCGTGGCCGAAGAGATGGCTGAGGCGTTCGAGCGTTGGGAACAGTCGCCCTAAACTGAGCCGATGCCCACCGCCCAGACGATGTCGATCGATCCCGCCGAGACGCTCGATGCCCGCTTCCGGGCAGCGATCGCGAGCGCCTTCCCGGATCTGCCCGCCGAGGCGATCGAGACGCACATCGCCGCCAACCGTCAACCGAAGCTGGGTGACTTCCAGTGCAACGCCGCGATGCCGCTGGCCAAGCGTCTGGGCAAAAACCCGCGGGAGGTGGCCAGCGCCATCGTTGAGCACTTGGATGTGAGCGGCGTGGCCGAACCGATCGGACCCGGCGCCGTCGCCGGACCAGGCTTCATCAACATCCGGCTGCTGGGCGACGCGCTATCCGAGAGCCTGACCCGCATGGACACCGACGCCCTCGGCGTCGAGGCGCCCGAGCACCCGATGACCGTCGTCGTCGATCTCTGCGGCGTGAACCTGGCCAAGCAGATGCATGTCGGGCATCTGCGGTCGACCGTGATCGGCGATGCCGTCGCGCGCCTTTACGAGCGGCTGGGGCACAAGGTCATCCGCCAGAACCATGTGGGCGACTGGGGCCTGCCCATCGCCATGGTGGTGCAGAAACTGATCGAGGTGCAGCAGCGCGGGCGTGACCTGTCCGACCTATCGCTGGACGAACTCAACACGCTGTACCGCGCCGCGCAGGCCGAGTGCAAGGCCGAAAAGGCGGCGCTGGCCCTGATCGCCAAGGTCGGCGGGCACCCCAAGGCCGAGGCCGAGCTGGAGATGCGCATCGCCGATGCGAACGAGTCGATGGAGCGGGCCAAGCGACGGCTGGTGAAACTCCAGTCTGGCGACACTGAGTCGGTGGCAGCGTGGCAGCGGGTGTACGACATCACGATGGGCGCATGCCTGGCGACCTGCGCCCGGCTGCACGCCAATGTCACCGAGGACGCCTCCGCCGGTGAAAGCTCGTACCGTGACGAACTGTCCGATGTCATCGACGACCTCGTCCGGCGCGGCATCGCCGAGGAAGACGACGGGGCGCTGGTCGTTCGGGTCGATGGGCTCAAAGAGCCGTGCATCGTCCGCAAACGGGACGGCGGCTATCTCTACGCCACGACCGACTTGGCCGCCATCCGTCGCCGGGCGGGAACACTGGGCGCCGAGCGCGTGGTGTACTGCGTCGACGCCCGCCAGAGCCTGCACTTCAAGCAGGTCTTCGCGGCGGCGCACAAGGCCGGCTACGACCGTACGCCCCAGGGCAAGACGGCCGAGCTGTTCCACGCCGCATTCGGCAATGTGCTCGGCGAGGACAACAAGCCCCTCAAGACCCGCTCGGGCGAGAATGTAAAACTATCCGACCTGATCGACGAGGCCATCGAGCGCGCCGCGAAGACCGTCGCCGAGAAGAACCCCGACCTCGACGAGACCGAACGCGCCCCCATCGCCGAAGCGGTCGCCATCGCCGCGCTCAAGTACGCCGACCTCTCGACCGACCGCATCAAGGACTATGTCTTCAGCTTCGACCGCATGCTCGCGTTCGAGGGCGACACCGGGCCGTACCTGCTCTATGCCCTGGTCCGCACCAAGAGCATCTTCCGCAAGGCCGCCGACGCGGGCATGGACCTGGCCAAGGTCGGCGATGCCCCGCTGCTGCTGGAAGAACCGGCGGAGCGGGCGCTGGCGCTCGCGCTGCTCCGCTACCCCGGGCTGCTCAAAGCGGCGGGCGAGAACCACGAGCCCAACCGCATGTGCGCATACCTCTACGGGCTGGCGGGCGCGTTCAGCAGCTTCTTCGACCAGTGCCCGGTGCTCAAGGCCGACACCGAGGCGCACAAGATGTCGCGCCTGCGCCTGTGCGGGCTGACCGCCCGCGTGCTGGAGGACGGGCTGGCTACCATCGGCATCCCGACCGTCGAGCGGATGTGATCCATACGAAAAAGCCGCTCCGGGCATGAATCCCGGGGCGGCCAGAGTCAAACGGCTTGTGTCGGGCGGGCCGGGGTGCTGCCCGCCCAGAGGGTCAGAAGAGCAGCTGCAGCTGGGCGGTGATACCGACCTGGCCGTCCTCGGTGTCGGCCAGCAGGTTCAGACCGTCCGAAGCGCCCACCACGCCGCCGGTGTTGCTGACCTCATCGAGGTAGTACATGACGGCGAGGGTGAACTTGGCCGCGTGGGACTCGGGCACCAGGTAGTGGTTCACACCGAAGGTGATGGTGCTGAAATCGTCCACGGTGCTGCCGGGGGTCACGGGGGCGCGGGTGTCGTCGGGCGAGACCATGTCGAACCGGGCGAAGAGCTCGGTGGTGTCGGTCACGAAGATGCCGCCCTGGACCAGGAAGCCCCAGTCGTCGTAGTCGCCGGCGGGGCCGTCGGTGTTCCTCCACGCGACAGCGGCGTGGGCGTTCCAGCCGTCGGCCTCGTAGGTGAAGTCACCGGTCAGCGAGAGCATGTCGGTCGAGCCGGCGGGCACGGACGGGTTGGTATCGCCCATGCTCTGCCAATGGAACGCGCCGCCGATCAGGCCGCCCGCGGCCGAGCCGCGCCAGGAGGTGAAGTCGTCGAACGCCTTAAAGTCGGCGTCACCGAACTTGAACTCCGCACGCCCGGTGATGGCGTAATCCGCCTCGGAGGCCGAGGTGAAGGCGGTGTTGCGGCTGTTGAAGCCGTCGGAGAACGCCAGCCAGCCGCGCCAGGCGTCGCCGCCGAACCAAGCCTCGACGAACTGGGCATAGCCAGAACCGAAGACCGAATCAAAGACCGAGGCCTCGGCGCTGAGCTGCTTGGCGCTGCCGACGGTGTTCTCGCGTGCGAAGTGCAGCTTCTGGCTGCCGATGCGGAGCTTGAGCCCGTCGTTGATGGTCCAGTCGGCATAACCCTCCTGCAGGGTGGCGGTGCCGGTGGCGCGGTTGAAGTCCATCTGGATCTTGGCCTTGATGTTGTCGGTGACCTGACCGGCGACATTGACGCGGGCGCGGCGGACCGAGAAGCCGATGGTCGTGTCGTCATCGGGATTGGCCAGGGTCAGAGAGGTGTCATCGCGGAGGTTGATGTCGTAACGGAACTGCAGCTGGGCGCTGACCTCGGCGCCGGCGGCCTTGGAGAGCGACAGGCTCATCGCCTCGGCGCTGTCGTCCAGCAGAATGGCATCGCGGAGAGCGGTCTCCGCGGCGAGGGCGGCGGACTGGGCGCCCACGAGAGCGCCGGCGGCGGCAAGAAGGAAAGTGCGCATGTGTGTGACTCCGTTCAGTGTGGCCGCGTCTTCCGAGACCCGGCGTGGTATCCGGGCGTCCGCTGACGCCCGACGGGGCGGTGCATCGGCACCTAGCACTCACAAACTTGATGCTTGGGTGGGGTGCATACCGAAGTTTGCATTTATCCACTACCCAATATCGGGGGTAATCAGGCTCTTATCCCCGGTTCATGCTGGCCGGAGCGCATGATCTGCGCCCACCGAGTTCTGACACAAAGAACCGCCCCGATCATCATGATCGGGGCGGTCAGAGTCATCCGGGCGCTCGCCGGGGTGGGGTGAGCCCCGGTGTGGCGAACGAACCTTAGAAGAGGAGCTGGGCCTGGGCGGTGATGCCGAACTGGCCGTCCTCGGAATCGGGGAGCAGGTTGTGCCCGTCGGAGGTCGAGACGATGGAGCTGGTGGTGTCGTCGAGGTACCAGCTCAGGCCGAGGGTGAACTTGGCGGCGTGGGACTCGGGGACGAAGTAGTAGTTGACGCCGAAGGTGACGGTGTTGAAGTCCTCACCGGTGGCGCCGCGGTCGTCGTCGGGCAGGACCGAGTCCCAGCGGGCGAACAGCTCGGTCTGGTCGGAGACGAAGATGCCGCCTTGGGCGATCAGGCCGAAGTCATCGAAGTCGGTCGCGCCGGTATCGGTGTTGGACCAGACACCCGCGACGAAGAGGTTCCAGCCGTCGGCGACGAGCTGGTAATCGACGGTGGCGAGCATCATGTCGGTCGAGGTGGGCGCCGAGGGGTTGGTGTCGCCCATGGTCTGCCAGTGGAAGGCGGCGCCGAGGACGCTCCCGCCGGCGGCGCCGCGGAACGAGGTGAACTGGTCGAACTGCTTGAATGAAGCCTCACCGAACTTGAAATCGAAGCGGCCCGTCAGGGCGTAGTCGGCTTCGGCCGAGCTGGTGAAGACGGTGTTGTCGCTGTTGGCGCCGTCGGAGAAGGCGACCATACCGCGCCAGTTGTCGCCGCCGAACATGGCCTGCACGCCCTGGGAGCGGTCCTGGTTGAAGGTCTCGTTCATGGCCGAACGCTCGGGGGCGAGCTGGTACTTGGACGAGATCGATTCTTCGCGGAGGACGGGCAGCTTGAACTGACCGATGCGGAGGGTCAGGGTGTCGTTGACGGCCCAGTCGGCATAGAGGTCCTCGAGGACGGCGGTGCCGTTGGTGCGGTTGAACGCGAAGACGGCCTTGCCCTTCATGCTGTCGGTGATGTCGCCCTTGGCCTCGACCTTGGCGCGACGCATGACGAAGCCGACCGACAGGTCATCGTCGGGGTTGGCCAGGGTGATCGATGCATCGTCGCGGCTGTTGAACTGGTAGCGGAACTGCATCTGGACGCCGAGGCTCAGCGATCCGGCGTTGTTCATGCTCGACGCCAGCGACTCCATCTCGGCGTTGCTCAGCGCGATCGCCAGGGCGTCATCGGCGGCGAGAGCGGAACCCTGAACGCCGACGAGGGCGGCGGCGGAAGCAAGGAGGACACGCTTGATCATGGTCAATGCTCCATCTCTGCAAAGTAGCGGTGATCTTCTCGGTCCGGCCCACTCGGGCGCGGAGAGCGGTCAGGTTAGCCGCGGATAACCGGGCGGCGAGCGTGCGCGGTGCCCATGTCGTCAGTTTGACAGAGTCTTTACAAATTGCGGCATATTGCTTCGCGCGATCTTTACAAAGTTGTAAACAATCGGCGGGAGTCAAAAAAGAACCGGCCGACCCCGAAGGGCCGGCCGGCGATCGTCAGATCAGATCCGATCGGAATCGATCAGAACATGAGCGACATGAGGGCGGTGATCATCAGCTCGCCGTCGTCCTGAGAGCCCAGGAAGCCGGAGGTGCCGAAGGGGCCAAAGCCGGTGGGGGCAGCGAAGCCGGCATCGTCGAACGCGCCCTCGGTGCCGGTGGTCGCGTCGAACGCGTAGGCAACCGAGAAGGTGAACTTGGCGGCGTGCGACTCGGGGACGAAGTAGTAGTTGAAACCGCCGGAGAGGAAGTTGTAGGTGTCCTCGCTGGTGGCGGCGAGGTTGACATCATCCAGCAGGAGGGTGTCCCAGCGGAGGAAGCCTTCCCACTGGTCGTTGAAGAACATCGAGGCGCCGATCTCGAAGCCGTAGTCATCGGTCGAGTTGCCGACATTCGGATCGGTGTTGGCGCCGTAGAACGCGGCGCGGACCGACCAGCCGTCGCCCTCGTAGGCGCCGTCGATGGTGTACCACAGCGAGTCGGACTCGAGCGAGGTGCCCGAGGGGTTGGTGTCGCCGTAGGTGGCGTAGATCAGGCCGGCACCGATGCGCCAGCCGGCGGCGGAGCCGCGCCACGAGGTCTGGTCAGCGAAGCGGGCCTTGTCCGAGTCGCTGAAGATGTCGAACCGGGCGTTGAAGGCGTAGTCGGCGTCGCCCGAGGAGTTGAAGCCACCGGGGCCGGCGGCGGGGCCGTCGTTGAAGCCGACGGCGGCGCTCCAGGTGTCACCACCGAAGTGCGCCTCGATGCCCTGGGTCCACGCGGGGTTGCCCACGGTGTCGAAGGTCACGGAACGCATGGCGCCGAGCATGTGGTACTCGGAGGTGTTGCGCTCGGCGGAGAACTGGGGGAGGAACTGGCCGACGCGGAGGGTCAGGCTGTCGTTGACAGTCCAGTCCGCGAAGGCGTCCTCGAGGGCGACCGCGGCGGCGCCGGGATAGTCGCTGGGGCCGAAGTCCCAGCTGATGGTGCCGCGCATGTTGTCGGTGATGTCACCGGACAGGCGGACCTCGGCGTCGTCCCAGCCGAAGCCGATGGTGGTGTCGTCGTCGGGGTTCGGCAGGCCCGCGTCGTCGCGGAAGTTCAGGCCGTAGTAGAACCGCATGGCGACATCGACCTGCACGCCCGCACCGGCGTTGCTGTTCAGCAGGTCACGGGCGGCCGAGTCCGAGCGGAGCTCGGCGGCGTAGGAGCGGTCCATGTCCAGCGAACCGGCGGTCGCGAGACCGGCGGCGCCGGCAATCAGCGAGATCTGAGCAAGCTTGTTCATCTGTAATCTCCGGATGACTCTTGGCACCGGCACACGCCGGGCCGTTTCCTAGGAACTTGTCCCACACTGCAGGCCGGGTTCACCGCGGGACACCCCATCCCGCCCGGGGACACTTGCCACCGGAGCCTGTGTGTTGGTACTCACTATCGGCCGGGGAATCCTTCCCGCGTCCGAAAATCCCGCCAGGACTTTTCAGCCTTGGCGAGGGAGTCGGCGATTCTTGCCGGTCAGAAGACCAGAGTCAGCTGTCCGCGGACCGCAAACTCACCGTCCGACACCCCGAGGATGCCGGTGGTCGCCGGGCCGCTGAACCCCCCAGGAGTGGGGGCCAGAGCGTCCAGCGTGTCGGTGTCACTGAAGGAGTAGACCACATCGGCGGTGAACTTGGCCGCGTGGGACTCGGGCACAAAGTAGTAGTTCAGACCGGCGGTCAGGTAGTGGAAGTTGTCCTCGTTGGTGCTGGCCAGGGTGGCGAGGTCGGAGTCGAGGAACAGGCCCTCGTAGCGGGCGAAGAGCTCGGTCTGGTCGTTGACGAACATGCCGCCCTGCAGCACGAAGCCGTGGTTGACCAGTTTGGGCACGGAGCCGGAGGGGGGGGTCACATCGATCGAGTGGCCGACATAGCCCGCGAAGAGGTTCCAGCCATCGCCCTCGTACTGGGCATCGATGGTCCAGAGCCAGATGTCGATCTCGTCGTAGGCGACGCCGCCGAGGACGCCCCAGGTGCCCGAGGACGGGTTGGTGTCGCCTTGGCGCTGGTAGTGGCCGCCCACGCCGACCTTGAAGCCGGTGTTGGAACCGCGCCAGCTGGTGAAGTCGGCGAACTGGTCCCAGGTGCCGGAGAACAGCCAGTCGAAGCGGGCGGTGAGCCCGATGTCGTTCTCGGCGGGGGAGTTGAACGCCGAGTTGGCGGCGTTGCCGTTGCCGATATAGGTGGCGCCGTCGGAGAAGGCCCCGACGAACTTGAACTGATCGCTGGTGTATGCGGCGGCGACGCCCTGGGCGTAGCCGGGGTTGAAGAACTCGTTGACGACGGAGCGGTCGACCGCGAGGGTGTGCTCGGCCTCGATGGCTTCCTCGGCGACAACGGGGTTGTGCCACTGGCCGATGAGCAGGGCCCACGACTCGTTGACCGACCAGGCGGCGAAGGCGTTGAGCAGGGTGGCGGAGCCCGAGGCATTGCGACCGTTGGTCTCGGCGGCGCCGAAGTCGAAGCTGAGGTTGCCGGAGATGCTGTCGGTGACGGCCCCGCTCATACGGACCTGGGCACGGGGGATGTCGAAGCCGAGGGTGGTGTCGTTATCGCCCAGCGGGGCGGCGGGACGCTCATCGCGGAAGTTGGCGATGTAGCGGGCCTGCAGCAGAACCGAGACATTCAGCCCGGGGTTCGTGTTCGCGCCGAGATAACTGGCGCGGGTCTCCGCGTCGGCGCGGAGCTGCGAGGCATAGGCGCGGTCGAGGTCGAGCCCAGACTGGGCGAAGGCGGTGCCGGCAGAAACGAACAGTGCGGTGGTGAACAGCGAGCGGTTCATGACTTGCCTTGCTCTTCAGAGCGCTTCCCCGCTGCCCGCGGAAGCCGTCCGCGGGGTTTGGAGAGATACCTCAACCATGATGCTAGGACAGACTAGCCGGATGAGGCCAGCACCCCGATCAAAAAGTTTGTGCCCGCTATCAAGAAGGAATCCGGCCAGACAAGAAACCGGCCCGCCCGGGGTGTGGGCGGGCCGGCATGAGTCATCCGGATTGGGTTGGAATCCGGCGAAGGCTGATCATAACCAACGCCGGCTCAAACGCTTAGAACAAAACCTGAAACTGGCCGCGGAAGAGGAGTTCTCCGCTGGCCCCGCCTAGAAGCCCGGTCACGGTGGGATCCGGGAAGAAGGCGGAGTTGCCGCCGAAGGCACCGATATCGAGGGTGTCCGAGTCGTTGGGTGCCCAGGTGGCATCGAAGGACAGCTTGATCGCGTGGGACTCGGGGATGGGGAAGTAGTTGACGCCGGCGGTGAGGAAGAGGAAGTCGCCCTGGGTGGTGCCGAAACCGTTGGCGATCTCGTTGTCGATGGTGAGCCAGTCGACGCGGGCGAAGCCCTCGGTGCGGTCGTCGAAGAAGTAGCTGCCCTGGAGCACAAAGCCGTGCTGGATGGTGATCAGTCCGAGCGGGCGGTAGCCGTAGTCGATGCGGTGGCCGTGGTACGCGGCGAAGGCGGCCCAGCCGTCGCTTTCGTACTGCGCATCGACGGTCCACGCGAGCATGTTGACATTTGGGGCGGTGCCGTTGAAGAAGTCGGGCTGGATCTCGCTGGGATTGGTCTGGCCTTGGGTCTGTATGTGCAGCCCGAATCCGACGCGGATCGCCTCGTCGGAGCCGCGCCATGAGGAGAAATCGGCGAAGCGCGACCAGTCGCCGGCGAACTTCCAATCGAAGCGGTAGGTCAGCGCCACATCGGCTTCCAGGCCGGAGTTGAAGGCGGTGTTGGCCGGCTCGGGGTTGCCCCAGAAGTGGGCACCGTCGGTCAGGGCGACTTCCCACGCGACGCGGTCTCGGACGCGTCCGATCGCGATGCCCTGGGTCAGGCCGATGTTGAAAAACTCGTTGGTGACCGAGCGGGCGACGGCGAGTTGGTACTCAGGGGCGATCGCGTCCTCGGTGTTGAAGATGGACTTGAACTGGCCGACCTTGAAGTAGAACCCCTCGGCGCTGCCCTCGAAGTTGTACTGGGCGTAGGCCTCGCGGAGTTGGGGGCTGCCGTTGCCGGCGGGGATGGTGGGGGTCCGGCCACGCCCGCGATCGCCTTCGGCATCGCCGAAGTCGAAGGCGAGGTAGCCGGTGAGTTGCTTGTTAAAGATGTTGCTCTGGAGCCGGAGTTCGGCCCGGGGCATGTCGAAGCCCTGGGTGTAGTTCTGGAAGTTCGGCGGGCGGGAGTCGTCCCTGCTGTTGAACATGTAGCGGGTCTGGAGGAGCAGCGAGGCGGTGAGCGGGACGGGTTCGATGCGTGTCGCGCCGGCGGCGGCGTCCATGGCCGCATCGGCCCGGAGGGCCGCCGCGAGGGCGTGGGCGTCCGACGCGAGACCCGTGGAGGCGGTCAGGGCGAGCAGGGCGGTGGGCACGGCGTGACGCATGGGCGGCGGCTCCGGGTCGGCTGGGCGCGGATCGATCCCGCCCGGAATGGACCGGGGGGATACGAGCGTATTCAAAAGTTTCGGGTGGCGGGTGTCCTGGCACACACATTTCCGGGCGTGGGCGGGCGGTGGGGCGGTCTCCGTGAATGCCGCCATCTTCATTCAGATTGCGCAAACCCAAGGCGGAACGGGGCCTATCCACCGCCTGCGGGCACTAGGCTTGTTCTCCCGCCTTCCCGAGGAGCACCCCATGCCCGCGCCGCTGACCGTCGTGGTGGTCGATGACGAGCCCGATGTGCTCGAGCTGGTCGCGTACAACATCCGCCAGGACGGCCACACGGTGGCGACGGCGTCGGACGGGGTGACGGCCCTGAATCTGATTCGCACGCGCCAGCCGGATGTGGTGGTGTTGGATGTGATGATGCCGGGGCTTTCGGGGCTGGAAGTCGCGCGGCGTATGCGCAGCCAGACCGAGACGGCGTCGATCCCGATCGTGATGCTGACCGCGCGGGCGGAGGAGAAGCACGAGCTGGAGGGCCTGGATGCCGGCGCGGACGATTATGTGTCCAAGCCGTTCTCCATGCAGGTGCTGCTGGCCCGGATCAAGGCCGTGGCCCGGCGGGTGGGAGCGACCGGGGCCAAGAAGAACCACCTTTCGCTGGGCCCGATCGAGATCGATCTGGACGAGCACGCGGCCACGGTCGGGGGCGAACCGATGAAGCTCACGATCACGGAGTTCCGCATCCTGTCGGCGTTGGTGAGCGCACAGGGCAAGGTGCTCAGCCGCCCGGCGCTGATCTCGCGAGCCATCGGGCCGGGCGTGACGGTGACCGAGCGGACGATCGATGTGCATGTGACCTCGATCCGCAAGAAGCTCGGCGACCACCACGGGCTGATCCGGACGGTGCGCGGGGTGGGGTACCGTGCGACGACCGAGCCCGAGACGGCCGATTCGGCGCCGTGATGCACCCGGAGGTTGGCCCGGAGCGTGACCGGACGCCCCGGAGGGGCGAGAATCGGGCGTGGACGACGCGGGCGTGACCAGGCAGGCGGACGATGCGGCGGGACCGAACTGGGTGCTGCCGGCCTCGGTGTGCGCCAGCGCCGTGGTCATCGCGATGTTTCTGCCGCTGATGGGCGTGATCGCGCTGGGGGCGCTGGTGTGGACGCTGGTCGCGTTCCGGCGTGAGCGGCGGGACCTGCAGGAAGCCGAGTGGCGGCTGCGTCGGGAGGTGCGCGACCTGCAATCGATCCGGACGACGCACGAGCGGCTGCGGCTGGTGCTCGACGCCGCGGGCACGCCGATCATCGCGACCGACGCGGACGGGGTGATTACGGTGGCTTCTCGTTCGGCGGCGCGGACATTGGGCGGTGGGCGGACGCTGACAGGGGTTCGCTTCGACGAGCTGTTCACGCAGGCGGACCTGCACGAGATGGAGCGTCTGGCCCGCGCGGGCGAGCCCGGGCGGGCGCGGCTGAAGCTGCCGGTGGAGGGGGAGCTGCGGACGCTGGTGGTGTCTGCCGACCCGCTGGGACGGACAGAGCTCTCCGGTGGCGGATGCGTCGTCACCCTGCGGGATGTGACCGAACTTGTCAAGGCCGGTGAGCTGAAGGCGGACTTCGCGGCCAACGCCTCGCACGAGCTGCGGACGCCCATCGCGTCGATCCGCGGGGCGGCGGAGACCCTGCAAGGCCCGGCCCGGAACGACCCGGCGATGCTCCAGCGGCTGATCGGGATCGTGGCGAACAACGCGGTGCGGCTGGAAGCGCTGGTCAACGACCTGCTGGATCTGAGCAAGCTCGAATCGGCGGAGTCGCCCGCGGTGCTGACCGAGGTGCGGCTGGCGGACCTATGCCGGGCGCAGCGGGAGCAGTTCGAGCCGGTGTGCACGCGCAAGCGGCTGACGATCGTGGAAGAGATCGATCCGGCGTGCTCGGTGATCCTGAGCGATCCCACATTGCTGGACCTGATCCTGCGGAACCTGATCGAGAACGCGACCAAGTTTGCACGCGAGGACACAGCCATCGTGGTCCGCGCGTTGCCCGCGCCGATCCCGGGCGATCCGGGCAGCCCTGCGCCGCCGGGGGCGACCCGCCCGGGCGGGCTGCGTCTGACGGTCACGGACAAGGGGGTGGGCATCCCGCTGGCGCACCAGCAGCGGATCTTTGAGCGGTTTTATCAGGTGGACCGGGCGAGAACGGGCGGCGGGGTGCAGCGCGGGACCGGGCTGGGGCTGGCGATTGTCAAGCACGCGGCCCGACGCCTTGGGGGGCGTGTGGGCGTCGAGAGCGTGTACCAGCAGGGCACCACGATGATCGTGGAACTGCCGGGCTGCGTGGGCTAGGGGCTAGGGGGACGAGGCCGCCTCTTGAAGGGCTCGCTCGACGGAGGCGAGCACGGCGGCTTCGAGCTTGGGCTCTCCGAATCGCCCGATCGAGACGGTGATGGTCAGACCGGCGTCGGTGCGTTCGACCCGGAGCACTCCGGGCTGGTCGCGGGGGCCGAGGAGTCGATAGGTCCGGAACTGGGCCCCCACTTCTTCGGTAGGCGAGGCGACGACGAGGTGCTCGATGGCACCGGCGGCGACGGCGCGGTCGATGGGCTTCCACGGGAAGAAGGTCCCTCCGGAGGGGTCGGCCGCCGAGCCGGTTTGTGGGTTGCCCGCGAGGACCGGGTCGGGGCCCGTGGCGGAGCAGGCTGTGAGAGCCGCGCCCAGACAAACCGCTGCCATCACACGGGTTGCAGATTTGGCGGGCCTGGGGCGGGTCGGGGCCATAGACTTCACCTTGCCCCGAGCGGGGCATGGGCACGCGGGCCGGCCGGTCGGACCGGGGCGGGCGCGGGCGGGAGATCGACCGTTTGGAACTGATCATTGATATGCCTCGCGGGACAGACTCGGTCGGCGTGACCGGATCGGGCGAGCGGAACCTCAAGCTGATCCGCGAGGCGCTGGGCGTGGCGGTGTCGAGCCGCGACGGGGAGATCCTTGTCCGGGGCGACGAGCCGGCGATCGGCGTGGCTCGGCGGGTGCTGGAAGAGGTTTCCAAGCGGGCGAAGGCTGGGCGTCCGGTGTCTCGGGAAGAAATGCTGGATCTGATCGCGGCCGAATCGGTGCGGACCCGGCGCGACCGGATGGGGGGTCGGCAGGCGTGGGACGGGCGGCTGCGGGTGTACGCCGCGGGCCAGCCGGTCGAGCCGAAGACGGACAATCAGCGTCTGTATCTGGACGCGATCCGGGACCATGATCTGACATTCGCGTTCGGGCCGGCGGGGACGGGCAAAACCTACCTAGCGGTGGCTGCGGCGGTGCACCTACTGCGGGAGGGTGCGGCATCTAGGGTGATCCTGTGCCGCCCGGCGGTGGAGGCGGGTGAGAAACTGGGGTTCCTGCCCGGGGGGCTGGAGGAGAAGGTCAACCCGTATCTTCGTCCGCTGCTGGACGCATTGCACGACATGATGGATTTCCGGGACCTCAAGCGGTTCTTGGAGTCGGACATCGTGGAAGTGGTGCCGCTGGCGTTCATGCGGGGGCGGACGCTCAACGGGGCGGTGATCATCCTGGATGAGGCCCAGAACACCACCAAAGGGCAGATGAAGATGTTCCTGACCCGGATGGGGCACGGGAGCAAGATGATCGTGACGGGCGATACGACGCAGATCGACCTGCCGGACCCCGCGCAGTCGGGGCTGATCGACGCGGTGCGTCGCCTGCGCCGGGTGGCGGGCGTCGCGACGGTGGCCCTTTCGGGCGAGGATGTGGTGCGACACCGGCTCGTGCAGCGGAT
This sequence comes from Planctomycetota bacterium, assembly GCA_003696675.1. Taxonomy (GTDB): domain Bacteria; phylum Planctomycetota; class Phycisphaerae; order Phycisphaerales; family UBA1924; genus UBA6054. Next base: position 16,959 of record RFGH01000166.1, on the reverse strand, counting down.
CGTCGAGGCATACGGGGCCGAGGAAGAGCACCGGGCGTACCGGGAGTCGGTCGAGCGGGCCCTGAGCGAGATGGGCGACGAGGACCGGAACGGGGCGGTGAGCCCCGGGGAGATCTGACCGAACCTTCGTTCAGAGGACGCCAGCGGGGGCCGATAAGGTCTGCTGCCCACCATCATGGCCAAGGACACCGGCAAATCGACGACGAGACGGACTGGATCGTCCCGCGTGACCGTGACGGTCAAGCGGATGCGGCTGCGCGATCGCGTGGCGGCGTTGGCGGACCACGAGTCGCTCGGCTGGGGCGTGCTGGCGAGCATCGCGTTCGTGCTGGTGGTCGGCGCGGTGACGGCGTGGACGCGTGAGCAGCCGCTGATCGCGGTGGGCCAGATCATGCGTGAGACCCGTCTGGCGCGGGTGGAGTTCAAGACCGAAGACCTGCAGCAGACGGAGATGCGTCGGGAGGCGGCGCGCCAGAACACGCCTCGGATTTATACGGCCGATCTGCCCGTGCTGGGGGAGTTGCGTGCTTCGCTTCTGAACCTACCGACCACCCTGGCGGGCGTGACGCAGCTCTCGCAGGTGAGCCCGGAGATCCGGACCCGGTTCGGGCTTGATGAGCAAGAGTTGCGTGCGATTCAGGGCGTGGCGTCTGACGAGGCGTTGCTGAACGATTGGAACAGGCGGGTGGAGACACTCGACGAGATGCTGCGCCGGCGGCCGATGCTGACCGGTCAGAGCTGGCAGCGGGTGACGCAGGAGGGCCTGAGCCCGCTGATCGAGCTGCGCAACGGCCCGGCGGCCGAACGGGGGGAGACGCTGCTGGTGAGCCGTGCCGAGGCCATCAACATCGATAACAAGGAGATGCTGGGCTCGGAAGTAGCTCGCCTGGTCCGGATCGCCGGCTTTGAGGCGCCGCTTGATGATGTGGTGCGTGTCCGGCTGACCTCGGATCCGAAGCCGACATTCGCGTTCGATGAGTCCGCGACGCGATTGGCGCAGGACAACGCGGCCAAGGGCATCGCTCCGGTGCGACGCGACATTGCGGTCGGACAGAAGATCTTTGCTCGTGGTGACCTGCTGACGAACGATCAGAAGGAGCTGTTCCTCGTCGAGCGGGAGCAGTTCGCGAAGCAGGGCGGTGCTGCGCGGATCATGGCGCGTCGCGCGGCGGTGTTCGGCATGACCGGTGTGATCACGGTGCTGCTGGCGGGGTATGTGGCCAGCTTCTGCCCGAAGATCGCGCGGCGACCGGCGCGGATCGGCTGGCTGGCCTTGCTGCTTGGCTCCGCGGTGATCTCGGCGTGCCTGCTGGGGGTATATGACCCCAAGTTGGTGTGGCTGACCTCCGTGACGCCCGTGGTGCTTGTGGCGGTGCTGCTGTGTGTCGCGTACGACCAGCGGACCTCGCTGGCGGTCAGCGCACTTCTGGCGGTGTTTGTGACATTCGCACTGCGGCTGCATGTGGGCATGTTCGCGGTGATGCTGATCGGCATCGCGGCTGGCGTGAGCCAGCTCAAGGAGATCCGCGAGCGTCGGACGCTGATCCGGATGTCGCTGACGGTGGCGACGGCGATGGCCGGCGCGGCGATGCTGGACCAGGTGATCAACCTGCCCGCGTCGGGTCCAAGCGTGGCGCTGCGGGCGGGGGCGATCGGCTCGGCGGGGGCGCAATCGTTCCTGTCGGGGCTACTGGTCGGCGGGATCGCGCTGTTCATTCTGCCATTCGTGGAGAAAGCGTTCGACATCACGACCGGCATGACGCTGATCGAGTTGCGAGACCCGAAGCAGCCGCTCCTACGGGAGCTTCAGCAGCGTGCGCCGGGCACCTATAACCACTCGCTGAATGTCGCGTCCATCGCCGAGTCGGCGGCCGAGTCGATCGGGGCGGACTCGCTGCTGACCTATGTGGGCTGCCTGTACCACGACATCGGCAAGATGAACAAGCCCGGGTACTTCGTGGAGAATCAGTCGGGCGGTCCGAACAAGCACGACAAGCTGAACCCGGCGATGTCGCTGCTAGTGATCGTCGGGCATGTCAAGGACGGGCTGGAGATGGCCCGTGCGAACAACCTGCCGCGAAATATCCGTCATTTCATCGAGGCGCATCACGGCACGACGCTGGTGGAATACTTCTATCGGCGGGCGGTGGAGAAGGCGGGCGAGAAGAAGGGTGAAGCGGGCGGCGAAAAACCGGACCGGTCGAAGGTCGTGCAGTCGGGTGCGGAGACAAAGACCGGGTCGATCGAGCAGCCGGATCCCCCGCTGCCGAACGAGGTGGACTACCGGTATCCTGGGCCGAAACCGCGCACCAAGGAAGTGGCGATCACGATGCTGGCCGACGCGGTGGAGAGCGCGACACGGACCCTGGCCGAGCCGACGCCGGCACGCATCGACGCGCTGGTGCGCGAGCTGGCAAACCGGCGTCTGATGGACGGTCAGTTCGATGATTGCGATCTGACGCTGCGGGAGCTGTCGACGATCTGCGACTCGATCAGCAAGACCGTGGCGAGCATCTACCACGGGCGGGTGCGTTACGCGAGCACCAGCGAGCCTTCCGATGAGACGCGTACGGGCGAGAAGACCAAGACGGGCCCGGCCCCGACCCCGCCGTCTGAGACCAAGACGGGCGATGACGAGGGCGGTGCGGCGGAGCGCCGGGCGTGAGCGCTCGGGCTTGGCTGGCGTATGTCGCGCTGGCCGCGGGAATGTGGCTGGGGGGGTGCTCCGGCGTCGGGCATCGGTACACGAGGTTCACGGAGAATCCGGGCGTGACACTGGACGCGTCGAACCCGGTCGCTGCGTCCGGGACGCTGGAATCCCCGTTGTTCGATGAAGCGGTGTTGTCATGGGACATCGGGCTGGGCGATGGTGCGTGACCCTGCGCACGCGGACGACTCACACCGGCGGCATCGCATGACGCAACTGACGCGGCTGTGGCTGATCGGCAACAAGGGCACGGCGTATGTGATCGACGCCGACTGAGGCCGTTCAGCGGCTCTTGCGTTTGCGGGTCTTGGTCGATCGGCCCTTCGCACCGCCCGGCGCGGCGCGTCGGGCGGCGGGGGCACGCCCGGTGCGTTCTCGCTTGGCGGCCATCTGAGAGAACATAAGCACGAAGAATCCGCCGATTACGGCGACCATCAGAACGAGGATGACGATCGCGAGCCAGGCGGGCATGCGGACCTCCGGGCGGACAGGATACCGGCTCGGCGACGTCGTGCAAGGGCTGGTGCGTCGGCTTAGGATGGCTCCATGCTCGATCTGAGGCTGATGCATCGCGCGTGGCGCTATCGCTTCTCGCACGATCCGTGTGAGATGCGGGAGATGCTGCGTCGGGTGCCGCGGGGCGGCACGGCGGTGGACATCGGGGCGCACAAGGGCGCGTACAGCTGGTGGCTGCGTCGGGCGGTCGGGGCGGGGGGCGTGGTGGTGGGCGTCGAGCCGCAGGCCGAGCTGGCCGACCGGCTGGTCAAGTCTTTCGGGGACGGCGGACGGTACCGCGTGTTCCGCGGGGCGGTGAGTGACCACGACGGGACGGCCGAGCTGGCGATCCCCGGTGACGGGCCGTCGCACGGGGCGACGCTTCGTGAGACCCACCATCCGTCGGTGAAGCGCCGTCGCGCCGTTCGGACGCTGACGCTGATGTCGCTGGCCGACGAGTTCGGGCTTGCGAAGATCGACTTCATCAAGTGCGACGCCGAGGGGCACGAGCGGGCGATCTTCGGCGCGGGGCATGATCTGCTGGCACGCGATCTGCCGGGCGTGCTGGTCGAGTGCGACCGTGCGTTCGGGCGGGAGGACGACCCGGTGGGCGAGCTGTGGTCCGTGTTCGAATCACTGGGCTATCGGGGCTGGTGCGTGTGGAAGGACGGGCTGGTGCCGATCGCGGAGTTCCGCTACGAGGTGCACCAGGCGCCCGACCGGGGCAAGCACGACCACGGGCACAACTTCCTGTTCGCCCACCCGTCGCGGGAGGGCTGATGCGGGCGGTGGTTCAGCGGGTCGAGCGGGCGGAGGTGCGGGTGCACGAAGCCGGTGGGGTTCGCGTGGGCGGGTCGGTCGGTCGCGGGCTGGCGGTGCTGCTCGGGGTCGAGGAACGGGACACCGACGCGGATGCGGCGTGGATGGCTTCAAAGATCGCCGGGCTGCGGGTGTTCGAGGATGGGGCGGGCAGGATGAACCTGGGACTGGCGGAAGTGGGCGGTTCGGTGCTGCTGGTGCCGAACTTCACCGTGGCCGGTTCGGCCGCGAAGGGGCGGCGGCCGGACTTCATGAACGCGATGAAGCCGCCGGAGGCGGAGCGCCTGTTCGAGCGGGTGCGGGACGGGCTGCGCGAGATTGGCACGCCGGTTGAGACGGGCGTGTTCGGCGGCGATATGCGGGTGGAGCTGGTCAACGACGGGCCGGTGACACTGGTGATCGAGTCGCCGCGATCGTGAGCCGCGCGACTAATGTATGGCCATGCCAAAGGCCCTGATCACCGTGCTGCTGCTGGTCGGCTCGAACTGCTTTATGACCTGGGCGTGGTACGGGCATCTGAAGAAGACGGGATGGACGATCCCGGTGGCGATCGGGATCTCGTGGCTGATCGCGTTCCCGGAGTATCTGCTGCAGGTGCCGGCGAACCGGATCGGGCACATCTCTCAGGGCGGGCCCTTCACGGCGCCGCAGTTGAAAGTGCTGCAGGAGGCGATCACACTGGGCGTGTTCCTGGTGTTTGCGATGGTGGTGCTCAAGGAACGCCCGCGGTGGAACGAGGCGGTCGCGTTCGGGCTGATCTTCGCGGCGGTGGCTGTGGCGATGATGGGAAGGACGCCGATGATCGGTGAAGGCGAGACGCCCGATGACACGACATCGGGCGAGGTCGCGGACTGACTGGCGGTGTCGCTCAGGGCTGGCCGCCCATGAGGCGTTCATTGAACGCCTTGGTGCCGCCGGGCGGGAGTGTGAACCACTTCCAGCGGTCCGTGCCGACGATCTGGCGGGCGATGACATTGATCTGACCGACATGGAAGCTGTAGTGGTCGAGCTGGCGCAGGACGGCCGCGTGGACGGGGTGGGGCACGGCCCGGATCAGGACGGTGCGAGACAGGTCGGCGGGGGCCAGGCTGTCGAGCGTCGCGAACAGTGTTGACCAGCCCGCGTCCCACCGGCGCATGATCTCGGCGCGTGCTTCGGGCGAGGGATCGGGGGCGACGAACTCGCTGTCTCGGTCGCGGTCGGGCTTCTCGCCGTCGGTGGTGAGGAAGTCGGTGAAGCGGCTGCGGAGGTTGCCGGCGACATGGTTGGCGATGACGGCGACGGAGTTGAGCCCGGGGGCGAGGACGCGGAAGAAGCCGGCGTCGTCGAGCTGGTCGAACGCGTGCTCGGCAAAGGCTTTCTGGCGGTCGAAGATCTGACACCAGATCGCGAGCGTGTCTGGCGGGAGCGGATTTTCATAGGAGAAGCTCACACCACATCCCCCGTGTACCACGCGTCGAGTACCCCGCGCCAATCCTCCAACGACTCAACCTTGATAAATGCCTGGCGCACCTCTTCGCCGCGTGGGTGGTGCTCGGCGAAGCGGATGCCGAACTTGCGCATGGTGCGTCCGGTGTGCTTCTCCGGCTGGCGCATCGCGGCGTTGGACGCCAGGGCCAGGTCGAAGTGCTGCTCCAGAACCTCGCGCTGCTCGGCGATGGTCGGGGGGCGGGGGTCGCGCCCTTCGAGCAGGTCGCGGGCCTGGCGGAAGATCCAGGGGTTGCCGATGCAGCCGCGGGCGACGGAGGCCCCGGCCACGCCGGTGTAGGCGATCATGCGGAAGATCTGGTTGACATCCCAGACATCGCCCGAGCCGAAGACGGGGGCGTCGGCGCGGCGTCGGACCAGCTCGCGAAGGGGGTCCCAGCGGGAGGGGCCGACATACTTCTGCTCGACGGTGCGCCCGTGGACGGTGACCCAGGCGCAGCCCATGTCGTACGCGGCGTCGAAGATCTTGAGGAAGTTCTCGATCATCTCCGGCGTGTCGTCGAAGCTGCGGCGCATCTTGACGGTGACGGGGATCTCGGGGGGCAGCGCCTCGCGGACGGCTTCGAGCAGTCGGATGGCGCCCTTGGGGTCGGTCAGCCAGTGCCCGCCGCGGGCCTTGCTGGAGATCTTTTTGACGGGGCAGGCGAGGTTGATGTCGATCGCGGCGAAGGTGCGGGGGGGAGGGATGAGGGATTGGGGATTGGGCATTAGGGAATCCGATCCCTGATCCTCAATCTCCAATGCCTTCTCCGAGAGCTGCTCTCCCCCCGGCAGCCGCAGCTTCTCGCGGAACCAATCCGGCGTCTGGCCTTTGTAGGCGACCTTGCGGTATTCCTTGTCGCCGCGTCGTCCCTGCTCGACCATCTTCAGTGCGGCGGCGGCCATCTCGGCCGGCTCGGAGCCCATGATCTGCCCGATGAGGGGGTAGTCCTCCTCGCCGCCGGGGATGTTGTCCTCGATGTCGCCCAGGTCGGCCTTGGCGAAGCCCCGCCCGCCGGCGAGGAGGGTGCGGTCGAGCAGGGCCTCGGTGACGCAGATCGGGCAGCCGTGGCGCCGGGCGATGATCCGCATGGCGGCGTCGGAATACCCCGCCAGCCCGGCCTGGAAGAACGGGGCATCCCAATCGGGGATGACCGCCCGGACCCGCGGGTCCATGCCGCCGGGGCCGTGGCGGTTGACCAGATCCTCGGCCACGCGGCGCGGGTCGATGGACTGGGCCCCCTCGGCGATGGCGAAGGAAGGCGGGGTCGCGTTGTTGCTCTGGCACGACATCTCGCAGACGATAGGGGCGTGCTGATCAACCCCCGAACCCAAACCGGGCCCCGCGCGGGCGTTCTCTGCACCCTGGGCATCGCGATGGCGGCCGCCGGGCTTGTGCCCCTGACAGGCTGCCAGCTCTTCAAGGAACAGCTGACCACAGACCCCGCACCGGCCTATCCCGAGGCGATGCCCCGGGGGCGTTCGGCCGATGTGCAGGTCTTCCGCGATGTGACCGTGCTGCGGATGACCAACACCACCGCGGAGACCTTCGGCCCGGGCATGATGTGGCTGAATCAGCAGTACGCCATGCCGGTCGAGTCCTTCGAGCCGGGCGAGACCTGGGAACTGGACCTCAAGGGCTTCGCCGACGAGTTCGGCGATGTGTTCCGTGCGGGCGGCTTCTTCGCCCAACGGGACCCGGCGGCCGTGGTGCTGGTCGAGATTGAGACCGGCCCAAGCGACGCCCGGGAACTGGTGTCGTTCGTCGTGGTGCAGAACAAGTACAACTGACCCCCCCCCACTTGCCGAGGTGCCGCATGGCCCGCATCGTCGTCGTCGGCCCGCATCCGGACGATCAGGAACTCGGCATGGGCGGCACGATCGCCCGGCTCGCCAGCCAAGGGCACCACCTGCTGCTGCTGGACATGACCAACGGCGAGCCGACGCCGCTGGGCAGCCCCGAGATCCGCAAGGCCGAGACGGCCGCGGCCACAAAGATCCTCTCGCCCGACCCGGCCGAGCACCCCGGCTCTGTGCCGATCACGCGGATGCTGCTCGGGCTGACCAACCGCGAAGTCCAGCACACGCTGGAGGCCCGGCACCGCACGGCGGCCGTGTTCCGCGCGTGGCAGGCGGACATGGTCTTCACGACCTACCCCGTCGACGCCCACCCCGACCACCGGGCGGTGACGCGGATCGTCGAGGACGCGCGGTTCGACAGCAAGCTGAGCAAGATCACCATGCCCGCGCCGGTCGACCTGTGGACCGGCGCGACGCTCGAAGGCCCCGGCGTCGAGGACGGTGGAAAGCAGACCCGCCCCTGCCATCCCAAGTGGCTGTTCTACTACTACGCCACGCACCTGCGCTGGGTGGCCGACCCAAGCTTCGTGTTCGACATCACCGGCTGCGTGGATACCAAGATCGACGCGATCCGGGCGTACCACACACAGTTCGTGCTGCCGGAGAAGAACCGCAAGGTGGTGGACTGGGTTGCGGCTTCGGCGGTGTACTTCGGGTCGCGGATCGGGACAGACGCGGGCGAGCCGTTCCACACGCGGGAGCCGGTGGGGCTGAACTCTCTCGCCTCGCTGGCGATCTGATCAAACGACTAACCACATCGCACCGTCCGCAAGGACGCCCGTGCCGTGTCCAGAATCCGCATCACGATCGGGTTGCTCTCCTTGGCTGGGATCGTCAGCCAGGCAGAATACTCCCTTGTTCAGCAGATCATCACCGGTCTTCGACGACCGTGGCGGGACGCTGCCCGGTCGATCGGCCCGGTCTCCGTAGCCAAGCGGGCGATCGTGCGGATCGATGCGCACCGCGAGGTTTGATGGTTGGTCGAGACAACCGTGTTGTGCTCGCGTGCGGGGTGTTCGATTTCCGCCGCGTTCTCGATCGAGAAAGCCGGGGGTTTCTCGGCCAGCAACCGGATGCGCGGCGTGACACAGGCCCGGATCACCTCCGGAGGAAAGCCTGCAGCAGCACGAATGTGCTGCACGCGGCACCTCCGCACGCGGGATGATGCTCAGACCGCGCCGCGGACCCGAGCGGCTTTCGCCCGCTGCAGCTGCAGCGAGAACCGAGCGAGCTCCCGTGCGGCCTGCACCTCGCGACCCTGACTCGCGTCGATGATGAATAGCCCGCCCAGCCGTGCGCCGTTCTTGAGCGCCTGCACACGGCGCACCTCCATCAGGAACTCCAGAGGGCGGGAGCTATCCGGCAGTGTGAATCGCACCACCAGCGGCTGAAAGATCTTCAACCGCGAGTACACCACCCGCAGCACGCTGAGCCCGATGCCGAACTCGGACGCGTCCGCGATCTCGCCCCGCCAGTTGGGCATGCCGTCCATCAGGGAGCGGAGTTGGGCGAGCGTGAGACCGGGGATGGCGGTGCGGACGATGTTGCGCGGGGTCGGAGCCACATTGGCCACCGGCTTTGGCACCTCGCCGGACTCGGGCTCAAAGCCCCACCGCTCTCCGCTCTCGTCCTCGGGACGAGTCTCGGGTCGTTCAGATCCTTCACGGATCAGGGCCGCCATCTGCTCGGTTGTGAGCAAGTGCTCGGGCACCGCCCACACTTCGGCATCGACCGGGGACTCGGCCACGGCGAACGACTGGCGGTAGATCCGCCTGCGGTTGCCCTTCTCGACGGATTTCGGCGCGGCGACCTTCATGCCCTTGACCACCAGCGTGTCATTGAGCTGAACGGGTGTGTCCATCTCCAGCACGCGGGTCCGGAAGGTGTAGAGATCGCCATTCGCCTGGAAGTACGCTTCCAAGACTGTGTCGACCGCGAGGTCGACGCTGCGCCCGGGAACCTGGAGGTTCTCCAGCACCAGCACCCCGTCTTTGGGAACAAGAAAACGCGCCCTGGCCATCGGTTCCTTGCCGATGGACTCGGGACGACCGACGGACAGCGGAGCATTCCGCAGCGCAGCGAGCTCCAACGCCTCCATCCCGGACTTCGGCTTGGCCCGCTCCGGCTGATCCGCCATTCTTGATTCCTTGGCTCAATCGCCGGGAACAAGGTAGTACTCGATCGTGCCGCCCGACTTCCGCAGACGCCCGGATGTCAGCACGCCGTCATCCATCTCCTCATCGAGTTTGAGCGTGGTCGCATCGTTGGGGATCGGGTTTCCGGCCGAACCACGGATCGATATCCGGGGCCCACGCGATGAGGTCGCGCCGTCATAGTCGTACACACCGCCCAAAGGCACGGTCTTTCCGAACGGATCCGACATGGTGAAATATTCGGCGATCTCGGGGGGCAGCATCGCCCTGTTGACATCGCGTGGCCAAAGACCGGTCTTGTTCTTGTACGCTACGACAGCACTCTCGATCGCTCGCAGATCCTGAGCCGTCGCCGTCACTCTGGCCGTATCGCCAGCCAAGATGGTATTTGGAACCACCACTGCAGCGAGGATGCCGATCACCACGACAACGATGAGCACCTCAACTAGGCTGAACGCGGAACGGATGGCTGCAAACATTTTCATCTGTCGTCCTCTCGGTGAGAAGATCAGGAAAACACACCAGTTCGATCGACCCCGGAGGCTCGGCAACTGACCCCCGCCCACCCGCAACGGGCGGGAAACCACAGAACGGTGCCGGTGATGACGGTCAGGAAGAGGCAATTCGAACACAAGGTCCGAGAACCGCGTCACGGATCCTTCGTGTCGGACATTCCGAAAATAGAGGTGTCCCGGATCCGAATATCGGAGATATCGATCCGTATTTCTGGACCTATGCTCCGGCAAGGCCTGCGCCTGCTCGCCCCCGACGCGGGATGGTCCCGGCGGGGACGACGGATCGGGCCGAACTGACAGGTGATCCCATGAGCGCGCCATTCGCCGACAAGATCGAGATGCAGCACAAGCTCTTCGCCGAACTCTCCGACCTCTTCGGTCGCGAGGTGCCGATGTATGACCGCTCGCTGCTGGTCAACCGTGCCTGCAACAACGCCGTGTGCCGCATACTCGAGCGTCTGCACCCGGGCTTTGCCATTACCGATGCGCAGCTCGACCGCGACAGCGCCGAGCGCCACGGCGCCATCCGCATCGGCACGCCCGAGGAATACCGCTGGATCGCCCGGCTGTTCGCGTGCTTCGCGATGGAGCCGCACAACTTCTACGACATGTCCGGCATCGGCGCCAAGAGCCAGCCGATCATCGCGACGGCGTTCCGATCGGTCATCAACCCCGAGCACCGGGTGTTCACCTCGCTCCTGCTGATCGACTACTTCGACGCCGCCACCTCGGCCCGCATTGCCGAGACCCTCAAGGAGCGGCAGGTCTTTTCTCCCGCGGCCAAGGCCCTGATCGAAAAGTCCGAGCAGCAGGGCGGGCTATCCTGGGACGACGCCGAGGCGCTCATCCGCGAGAGCACCAGCCGGATCTTCAAATGGATGGGCACCGCCCGGGATTACCAACTCTACAAGGACCTGTGTGATTCGGGCTTCAAGATTGCCGCCGATATCGCCTGCTTCAACTCTCACCACCTCAATCATCTCACCCCCAACACCTTCTGCATGGACCTGTTCACCGCGGCCATGCGCTTCGGGATGGGCGAGTTCGATGAAGCCACCTTCCGTGAGCACGCGTCCCGGGCACTGGGGTGGATAGTCGCTCACGCCGGCCGGGATTATCTCCGGCTGCACTTCAAGCACCTCACCCGCGACGAGATCGACACTTTCGGCACCGGCACGATCTCCGACGCGGAGCTGGCGGCCATCACCGACGACCTCATCGGCGAGATCCTGCGCGATCATGTCCGCATGGACCGTCTCAAACACTCGGGCTTCAAAGACTACACGGAGGGTCCCGATGTGGACACGCCCGTGCTGCTCCGCCAAGACGCATACAAGGCGCTCACCGAGCCCGTGACCTTCACAAACCGTGACGGTTCTGTTCTCGAAACCGTGCACACCGCCCGGTTCGGAGAGATCGAGCAACGCTTCTACGCGACAACCCCCAAGGGGCGCGCCCTCTACGACGCGTGCCTTCTCGAAGCGGAAGCCCACAAGGCCGCCCACCCGGATCAGATCAAGAACGACTTCCCCGGCTATCAGGCCGCTTACGCCGAGGCCTTCAAGGCCTTCCCCAAGACACTGATCGAACTGCTCGAGGCGGGGCTGGTCTATGGGCTGTACGAGCCGACGCCCGCCGGCAGAGCCGCCGCCGGAACGCTGGAAACGACCGACATCTTCGGCCTGATCCGAGCGGGCTATGTCCGCTACGAGGGCTTGAGGTATGAGGACTTCCTGCCCTTCAGCGCGGCCGGCATCTTCGCGTCTAATCTCGATCAGTACGGCACGGAAACCACCGCCCCAAGCCGCCCCACCTATACTCAATCGGACCTCGAGCGGATCATGGGCAGGAAGATCGTGGACGCCACCACCGTCTATGCAGGCCGCCAGGCCCAATCGCTGCTCGATACCTACGAGCAACTCGGCCTGTTGGAACGGCTCGAGCCGAGCGAGCGGAGCACGCTCGAAGCCGCCGCCCATGCCAGCCGCGAGGTCATCGAGGCAGGCTGCGCGGTGTGATGAAGATCTGAGCATCGGTATCGAACGGGCGGGGTCGCCCGCCCCGCCCGCATACCATGAAGCCGATGCCCACGCCGACGATCCATCTTTTGGAACCCGAACTGCGGCAGTTGATCGCCGGCCGGCAGTTCCGCGCGATCCGGGATGCTCTGTCGGCGTTGGAACCCGCGGACATCGCCGACCTGATCGAAGAACTCGAACCGGAAGAGGCGGTCGTCGCGTTCCGCGTGCTGCCCCGGTCGCTGGCCGCCGACACCTTCGCCGAGATGGTGTCCGAGACGCAGGAGTCGCTGCTCGAGGAACTCGGGGACGAGCGAGCGGCCCGCCTGATCGAGTCGATGGACCCCGACGACCGGGCGGCGGTGCTCGATGAGCTGCCGGTCGAGGTGGCCGGGCAGCTGATCGCGCGCCTGAGCCCCAAGAACCGGCGCGTCACCCAAGCGATCCTGGGCTACGACGCCGAGTCGGTCGGGCGGATCATGACGCCGGACTATGTGCGCGTCCGCCCGGAGTGGACGGTCGCGCGGGCGCTCGAACACATCCGGCGTTACGGGCACGACGCCGAGACGGTCCATTGGGTCTATGTCGTCAATCACGAGGGCAAGCTGCTCGACGACATCCACATCCGCAAGCTGCTGCTGGCCGAACCGGAATCGACCATCGCGGACCTGATGGACCACGAGTTCCTCAGCCTCCGGGCCGACGAGGACCGCGAAGAAGCGGTCCGAATGATGTCCCGCTATGACCGCACCGCCCTGCCGGTGGTCGATTCGCTCGGACTGCTCGTCGGCATCGTGACACACGACGATGTGGCCGACATCGCCGAGGAAGAGTTCACCGAGGATGTGCAGATGCTCGGCGGCATGGCGGCACTCGACCTTCCCTACCTGTCCACCGGGCTACCCGAGATGCTGCGCAAGCGCGGCGGATGGCTGGCGCTGCTCTTCGTCATGCAGGTCGGGACCATCGGCGTCATCAGCCACTTCGAGGGCGAGCTTGCCAAAGCCGTGGTCCTCGCGTCGTTCATCCCCCTCGTGATCTCCTGCGGCGGGAACACCGGGAGCCAGGCGGCGACCATGCTCGTTCGCGCCCTCTCGGTCGGCGAGATCGAGACCGCGGACTGGTGGCGCGTCGCCCGCAAGGAGCTGCTCACCGGCATCGGGCTCGGCTCGCTGCTCGGCATCCTCTGTCTCGCCACGGTCTCGATCGCGTCGCAGCTCGGCTTCGTCGACACCGCGAGCCCCGCACGCGTCGGCTTCGCGGTCGGCACCGCCGTCGTCATCATCGTCACCTGGGCCACGATCGTCGGATCGCTGCTGCCGATCCTGCTGATGCGCGTCGGGCTGGACCCCGCCACATCCAGCACGCCGCTGATCGCCACGCTCATGGACCTCAGCGGGCTGAGCATCTACTTCGCCGTCACGCTCACGCTGCTCCGCGGCACGCTGCTTTGACCCCTCACTCCCCCACGGGCGGCTTGACGCCCGTGACTGACGAAACCCAGCCGGCAATCAGTCCCATCGCCGCTTCATCGAAGGTTGTCTCGATCGCCCCGTACTCACCGAACATGCCCGTCTCGGCGGGCTGAAAGAGGTGGTTGAGGTTCTTGAGCCGCACCACCGTCGCCGACGGGCACGGCCCCGCGGCCAGCGCCCGCTCGATCGGGATCAGGTTCTGATCCGCATTGACCTGTGTATCCAGCGTTCCGTTCAGCGCCAGCACCGGCACCGCCACACGAGACAGGGCATCGGCCGGATCAATCGTCAGAAACTCCCTCGCCCACGCGCCGGCGAACTGCGGCAGCGCCTGCTGCGCCATCCGGCGTCTGGCCTCGGGGTCTTTCATGTACGCCAGCTCCATGTCCATCAGCCGCTCGACCTCGCCCAGCACCGTGGCATCGTCGGCACCCTCGTGCACCAGCGCGAAGATGGCCCGTCGGATGGACTGGTTCTCCGCGATGAAATCCTCCGCCAGCCCGCCCGCACGCATCAAGAACTCGGACTGGAACAGCAGCACCTCACTGCCCGGTACGCCCGGCCCGGCGAGCATCACGACAAACGCCACACCAGGCTCATCGGCCGCGACCATCGGCGCGATCAGCCCGCCCTCCGAATGCCCGCCGATGCCGACGCGGGCCGGATCGGTCGCCGGATGATCGCGCAGGAATGACCACGCGGCCCGAGCGTCGGAAGCCAATCCACGCACCGTCGCGTCCGCAAACGACCCGGTCGACCGCCCGACGCCGCGATCGTCATACCGAAGCACCGCGATGCCGCGACGGGTCAGGTAGTCCGCCAACACCGCGAAAGGTTTGTGCCCCATGATCGTCTCGTCACGGTCCTGCGGACCCGAGCCGGTCACGAGCACCATCGCCGGATGCGGTCCGTTGCCCCACACCGAGGCCTCGGGCACCGTCAGCGTGCCGGCCAAGGTGTGGTCCGCGCCGTCCCCGGCGGGGATGGTCACCTCCTCGCTCGAGTACGGGAACGGTGCACGGGGTGTTTGCGGACGGGCGTCCTGCCCAAAGGCGACGGAACAGCAGGCGATGAGGGCGGCGATTGCGGCGAGGTTCATCGGTCGGAATCTCCGCGGATGTTGTACCGGATTTCGGCCCATGGCTTGCATCAAGGAATCACAAGGATGGCCGAATCCGATGAAAAAGCCCGGTCGGTCCCGGGCATAAGCGATGCAGGTTGGAGCACTCGGATCAGGCAGGTTCGGCGGCCATTCGGACCGAAGCCTCGCGACGGATCCGCCTGGCGGCTTGCTCGGCCTGCTCACGAGCCACCGTCTCGGCTTCCAGGAAGTCCTCGCCGAAGCGGAACAGACGGAACGAGTTGCCGACCACGAAGATGTCGGGCAGGAAGTGCAGCAGCGCCGCACCGGCCACGCCGAGGCTCGCGCCACCGACCGTGATGAACGCGCCAGAAGCCGCCAATGCCAGCCCGACGATGGCCATGATGATCGACACGGCGATGTTCTGCCCGATGATCAGGCGGGTGCGCCGGGCCAACTCGATCAAGAACGGCAGGCGGTTGAGTTCGTCGGTCATCAGCGCGACACCGGCGGAGTTGGCCGCGATGTCCGAACCGGACAGGCCCATGGCCACGCCAACATCGGCCTCGGCCAGGGCCGGGCCGTCGTTGATGCCGTCGCCCACCATCATCACGCGGTAGCCGTCGGCGTTCAGCTGTTTGATCAGCTCGTGCTTCTCCTCGGGCAGGCACTCGGCCTCGACCATGTCCACGCCGGTCGCCAGCCCGACACGCTTGCCGACGCTCAGGCGGTCGCCGGTGAAGATGGCGATCAATCGCACGCCGAGTTCGCGCAGACGCTCGACCACGGCCCTTCCGTTCGGGCGGACCTTGTCCTCCAGTCCCACCGCGCCCAGGTATCGCCCGTCCTTGACCACATGCACGCCTGACATGCCCTCGATGCGGGCCTCGACCGAGGCGACCTGGTCCGAAGCCGCGGGCAGCTGCTGACGGATCCAGTTGCCGCGCCCCGCGAGCAGCGAACCAAGGCTCGTGCGGGCCTTGACGCCGGCACCGTGGATCTCCTCGTAATCACCGGCGGTGTCCACCGTGATGCGGGCCTGCCGGGCGGTGCGGAGAATCGATTGCGCGAGCGGGTGGTTGGAGCGTGCTTCGGCGGCGGCGGCGGCCGTGAGCAGTTCGGCACCCTCCACGCCCTCGGCCGGGACGAGGCGAGAGACCTCGAACCGGCCGGTGGTCAGCGTGCCGGTCTTGTCCATCACCACCGCATCAACAGTCGCGGCGGACTCGAGGTACTCGGTCCGCTTGATCATCACACCCAGGCGGGCGGCGGCGGCGAACGCGGCGACCATCGCCGACGGGCTCGACAGCAGCAACGCGGTTGGGCAGGTGACGACCAGCACGGTCACGGCCTTGAGGGCCGCGGTCTCACGAACGCCGGGATCGCCCGAGCGGGTATTGAAGAAGAACACGATGCCGGCGACCGCAATGGCGACCGGCACATAGAACTTCGCGACCTGCTCGATGAGCTGCTGGCGGGGGGTGCGGGTGCTCTCCGCTTCCCGGATGAGACCGGAGACCTTGCCGATGGTGGTGTCCGCGCCGGCCGCGGTGACTTGGATCTCGATCGCGCCGGTCAGGTTGCTTGTGCCGGCGTAAACATCGCTCCCGACCTGCACCTCGACGGGCATCGCCTCGCCGGTCAGGGAAGCCTGGTTGATGCTGGACTGACCGGACAGAACGCGCCCGTCCACAGGAAGATTCTCTCCGGGGAACACGCGCACCCGCTGGCCGACCGCAATCTGCGAGACGGGCACCATCCGTTCCACGCCCGCGTCGTCGACCACGCGGCCCTCTGTCGGGGTTAGCTTGACCAGCTGCTCGATCGCCCGCTGGGCACCCGAAGCCGTCCGACGGACGACCTGATCGGCCACCAGCAGGATGAACGCGAGGAAGGCGGCGGTGCCGTACTTGCCCACCGCCATGGCAGCCAGAATCGCCAGCGCCGCCAGCGAGCTGGAGGACACCCGACCGCTCCAAACCTCTTTGACAGCCGCGACGATCAGCCAGGATCCCAGCAGCAGGGCCGCCGCGATGGCGGGCAGGGTCGCCACCAGATCGTTGGTCATGCCCGTGAGATTGGCGATCCAAGAGACGATCGCCAGCACGCCGCCGATCAGGAACAGAAAGAGATATCTCTCCACATCCATATCGTGGTGGGAGCAGCACTCGAGCGTGTCGCTGTGAACATGCCCGTGGGCGTGATCGGGGTGGCTGTGGTCATGGTCGTGATGGTGGTCGTGGGCCATCCGGGTCGCACCTCTGGGGTCGGCCCCGCCTCGGGCGGGGAACCGGGGGACTGGTCCTGCATCGGGCGCTCGGGCGCGGGGTCCGCCCACGCCGGGCCGGGGGAGGGCAAGCATAGGGGGG